>NZ_CP094718.1:731759-1463518 GCF_025558425.1 Staphylococcus sp. IVB6240 | reverse complement strand
TATCTTTGATATTGAAAATGCACCTTTACAACGAATCACACGTCATATTTTAAATAAATATGAGCAATCATTTTTTATTTATCCGGCTGCAAGTTCTATGCATCATAACTTTGTCGGAGGGTTAGCTTATCATGTGATTACCATGTTAGAAGTAGCAAAGCAATTAAGTGCCATTTATCCGTCAATTAATAAGAGTTTGTTATACAGTGGTATTATTTTACATGATATTGGCAAGGTTGTTGAATTGTCTGGACCTGTTGCCATAACATATACTTTAGAAGGTAATTTGTTAGGTCACATTCCTATTGCTAGTGATGAGATTGCAGATGCGGCAAGACAATTAAGCATTGAAGGTGAAGAAGTTTTATTGTTAAGACATCTTATCCTGGCGCACCATGGGAAATTAGAGTTTGGATCACCTAAATTACCACAAGTGAAAGAGGCTGAAATTTTGCACTTTATTGATAACATTGATGCACGTATGAACATGTTTGATAAAGCATTAAAGTCTACAGAAGATGGCACAATGACACAAAAAATTAGAGGTCTTGAAAATCGACGCTTCTATAAGCCAGAAAAGCTAAATTAGTTATTCAAAACACCCTAAAAGTTAGATTTACGTCTAACTTTTAGGGTGTTTTTCGTAAAGATAAATATTGATAAACATTTAGGAATGAATTATTAACACTTAGGAATTGATTAACATACTAAATATTTGTTTTGTTAGACTGAGAATAGATGGGAATTTGAAAAATAGAATGTGAAAGAGAACATAAGGAAGTGAAAATCTATGAGTGTAGAGAAAATAATGAATGGTTATATATTAATTAGTCTAATCATTATAATTATTTTAGGGCGTTTATTGTCATTTGCGCTAACTGGAGATGTCATGCAGACAATTCATTCATTTAGTTTTTATTGTCATTTAGTATGTCTAGCTGTGTATATATACTGTTTATTTTTAGTAAAGGCGCAGGGGAAAATTAAAAGTTTTTGGTAATGTAATGCTTCTAATCATATTCACTATAAAAAAGGTGAGACAGCATCTCATTATGCTATCTCACCTTTTCTTCATTCTACATACCTAAGCCTTGACCACTTTGAGAGCCTCTAGCTGCTTTCTGTAGTGCTTCAGGATTTAAAATAGAGTCCTCAATTGCCTTTTTGATGTCACGATCTTTATAGTCTACATTATATTCATCTAATAATGATTTATAAGCATCTGTAAGCAATTCAGGTTCTTTTTGAATTTTGTTTTGGATTAATTTTGTTTTTAATTTACCTTTTTCTTGATTAAAGTCAGATTGTTTATCAGCATGAATAATATGATAGCCGTAATCTGTTTTTACAACATCTGAAATTTTGTTTTCTTTTAATTTGAAAAGTGCTTTTTCAAACGGTTCTACCATTTGTCCTTTAACAACGTACCCAAGGCTACCGTTATTTTCGCTACTTGAATCCATTGATTCTTCTTTAGCTAATTTATCGAATGCTTTAGGATTCTTATCTAATTGTGATTTGATTTCATTAATTTTCTTTTTCGCTTCTTTATCAGATAGGCCTTCTTTATCATCGTCATTCTTCTTCACTTTAATTAAAATATGAGAAGCTTTTTTAGTCTGATTTTTAATTTCTTTATCAGAGACCCCTATTTTTTCATTGAGTAAAAGTTTTTGATATTCAACAAGTTTACGCTGTTCTTTGTATTCATCCATTGTTAAGTTTTGTTGCTTTAGTAAGCTTTCAACACGTTTTTTACCACCGTATTTTTCAATTTGTTGGTCGAGATCTTTATCAAGTTTTTTTTCATCTACTTTATCAGCATACTTATCTTCTAAAATTTTACCGAGTAAGAGTTTAAATGAACTACTCGCTACTTGATTGTTACCAATGTCTTTTAAAACATCTTCTACTTTAACATCGCCTGCTTTTGATGAAATTAAAGTTTCGTCTTTTGATGCTGGTGCGCCGTTACCACAAGCGCCAAGAAGTACCGCACTTGCTGTTAATGGAATAATCAGTTTTTGTAAGCCTTTTTTCATTGTGTTGTCTCCTTTTTATAAAAGTAACAAACATAATATACCATAATCACAAGGGTTAACCAACGAAATATGGGGTGAATACGACTAATGTATGAGAAGGAAGAGGGAGAGGAGAGGGCCTTCTATAAAAAAGAGAATAAAAAAATTGGCTAAGCAATGACGGCTCAGCCAATAGACATATAATCCGATGTACCATTTTTTTCTAAAAGAACAAAACCGTTTACATGTTCTTCAACATATTGTCCTCTTTTACAGAATAATATCACTTTCAAATAAAGAATGTCCATTACAGAATACCCAGCATTTAATGCTAACAAAAACATAAAATAATGGCCATAGTGTGGTAATGTTGTTGCGATTAGCACACACCCAATAGAAATAACAATAAGAGGCGCAATTAAACAAACACAAAAGTAAAATTTGCGCACAGGTTTATCTAAAAAGATATTATATATAGGTATCCATTTTTGAGGCATTAATTTATACATTTTTATATATTTAAAATAAGGTAATACCGTTATAACATGAATCAGTTTGTGCAATGGATATAAACATAGCATTGAAAAGATAAATATCAAAAAATGTCTATCCGTAAATGGCACATTTGAGTAATAATGAAACACTTCAAAACTGATAAGAAATGTGATAATTACAGTGACACAACTAATAAATGCAATACGTGGAATACCAAACCGTGAATGAATGTCAATCGATCTTGAACAATTAAGCATCGTTGAAACTCCTTTATGCTAAGTTTGATAATACGTATTATCTACTGCAATCTATTCCTCGTCAAGTAAATTTTTTCTTAAGTGATCATGGCATTGATTGATACCATCTAAGAAGCCTTTACCCTGTAATTGTGAAACAAGGTAGTGCTCATCACTAAAGCTAGGGAAGTGAAACATTTGCTCATTATAATCTTGAGCAACACGATAAATATTATTTTTAGACATATCATATTGTTCAAAAATATTTTCCACAAGTGAATGACCTTCATCAGTTAAAACGATAAATGTATTACGCTTATCATTTGTATCTTTTTCAAGTTTAAGTAATCCTTGTGACTCTAAGCGCTTTGCGAAATTGTAAGCAGTTGATACATGCATCACACCGTAACGTGAAATATCAGATATTGTTACTTTATTAAATGCATAGATAGTCATTAGAATTAAATGTTCATTCATTGTAATGCCGGATTTTTTAAGCCAAGCTTGCCAGTCATTTTTTGCATTTTTCCAGATGACTTTAGATAGCATAGCAGCTTTATGTGTGTATAAAATACTCTCAATTTGGTGCTGTTTGTCGTTCATGCTACTATCTCCTTTCAACTGTATAAAAGCATGATACAATATATTGTATCATGCTTAATTATAGTATATCTGATTATTTGATTTTACTCACTAAAAATATCAAATATTTTTAATTTATATGACATAAATTCATTTTTTTGTTGGAAAGTTTGTCATTTCTTCTCCACGGTTTTGAAGGTTCTCAATATGACCTTGTAATCTTTCAATATTAGGTGTAATATCGGCCTTGAATTCTCCAATAATTTTTTTAATGTCGTCACCAATTGTTTTTGCAAATTCAGTACCATCTTCTTTAATTGTGACTGCATTTGTTTTGATGTCACTCATTTGTAAGCCCATTAAATCTAATTCACTTGAAATATCTGATGTTGCTTTGTGATCGACTTGCGCTTTAGTCCCAAGTGATTGTTGTTGTCTTTCTGATAATACGAGACTAACGCCTGTAAGAACACCAACAGCTAAACCTAGCGTAATGTTTGCTAATTTCATAAAAATCCTCCTATCATTATCTCCTAAATGCTATACCCTTTATATGTTGGAATATTCACATGATTATTGAATCTGTGATGCGATTTGGTTGGCAATTTGTTCTTTTTGTGAATCGTCAATGACGTCTTCGTGTGTTTCCCATTTGTAGTCAAATCCATCGATATCATTTTCATAGCGTGGAATCAGGTGGAAGTGGATATGGAAAACAGATTGTGATGCGTAAGAACCATTGTTTTGAATGATATTCAAGCCATCCGGGTTAAAAGCTGCTTTAATCGCATTTGCAACAATAGGTAATGCCTCACCGATATGTTTCATTGTTTCCGCATCTGTTTCGAAAATATTTGCAGATGGTTTTTTAGGAATGAGCAGTGTGTGTCCTTTTGAGACTTGTGAAATATCTAAGAAGGCATAAACATAATCATTCTCATAAACCTTATAACTTGGGATGTCTCCGGCGATGATTTTAGAAAAAATTGTTTCTGACATAAATATTTGCTCCCTCCGATCATTTGTTAATATTATAGCATGACGAGAAACACGTGTAACTATTTTATGGTTATCTCATAAATAGCGTAAACATATGTCTATTTGGTACAATACATTTTATGGAGGTGCAGCACACATGACAGTGAAAGTTGAAAATTTATCAGGTGGATATGGAAAAAAGCCTGTTATTAAAGATATATCTTTTGCACTCGAACCAGGTGAGATTGTTGGACTGATTGGACTCAATGGTGCGGGGAAAAGTACGACAATTAAACATATTTTAGGATTATTAACACCGAATGAAGGAAAGATGTCGATTTCTGGTATTGATATCAACGAAGATATACAAGCTTATCGAAAAAAATTATCATATATTCCAGAATCCCCAGTTATATATGAAACATTGACATTAAAAGAACATATTTATATGACAGCGATGGCATATGGCATTGATCAAGAAACAGCAATGGAACGTGCGTTGCCGCTTCTCAAAATATTCCGACTTGAAGAACAGCTGGAAGTTTTCCCAAGCCACTTTTCTAAAGGAATGAAGCAGAAAGTAATGATCATATGTGCTTTTATTGTTGATCCAGATCTTTATATTATTGATGAGCCATTTTTAGGGTTGGACCCACTAGGTATACAGTCGATGTTAGATTTGATGGAAGCTAAGAAGCATGAAGGGCGCACTGTGTTGATGAGCACACATATATTGGCAACTGCAGAACGCTATTGTGATCGTTTTATCATTTTAGACCAAGGGGAAGTCGTTGGACTAGGTAACTTAGAAACATTACGCGAACAATTTAATATGCCAAATGCCACTTTAGATGATATCTACATTCGTACAACGCAAGGAGTCAGACAATGATGACAGCAAAGAAACTGTTTAATGAGAGATATCGTGCAAAGCGAAAAGAAGCACAATATTATAATAAATTTATATTTAATGGTCATTTTACTGTTTTTCTAGTCATATTGATTGGTGCTTTTATTTTAGGTTATGGTGAATGGCTAAAAGATATTCCAACAGGTATTAATTATTATCTGATGATATCTATTGTATTAGCTGTGAGTTCTATTTTCCCGTTGAAAACGTATTTGGTCGAAGCAGATAGTTTATTTTTATTACCTTTTGAATCACAAATGCAGGACTATATACACAAAGGTATTTGGACAAGCTACTATACACGACTACCACTACAAATTGTGTTACTCGTGATTGCTTATCCATTGGTACATACGTTAGAACCGAATCAAATGCTACATTTTATGATAGTAGGAATCTATGCTTTATTCTTTCCACTGATTGGTTTAATGATCAAATGGCATTGGTTTTTATATGGCCTTGAAGGTTGGACGGTCAATGTGGTGCTTGGTATTTTAAATCTATCGGGTATTTATGTGATGCTGTCATCAGGTAGTTCACATAGTTTCGGAAGTCCAGCCGCGTTAATCATCATTTACCTTCTGTTAAAGAAACTGACTGTCAAACATCAATTACCGTGGACTTTCTTAATCAAACAAGCGCATCAGCATCAAGCGAATTATTATAAATTTGTAAGTATGTTTACAGATGTAAAAGGGTTGCAAGAAGGGGCAGTTCGTAGACGTTATTTAGACTTTTTATTAGCAACTCCGAAAAAGTTCAATGAAACAACGATGTACCCGTATTTATTTAAAAGAAACTTTGTACGTGGGAAAGATGCGTTTAACCTAACGTTGCGACTGATTATTATTGCAGTTCTACTCATGTCATGGTTGAATCATCCATACGTTAGTTTAATCATAGGTTGTATGGCAATGTATATTTTAATCCTACAGATGTCTCAATTTTATACACAAGAAGCGTACGGTTTATGGCCACAAGTTTGGCCACCATCTGAAGATTTAGTGATTCAGGGATACCAAAAGTTTCTCACACATACAACGAGTATCATGGCAATTTTATTAAGTATTGTATATTTCATATTTAATCTGTCACATGGCTATTTTGTCGTATTGTTCTTTATTGTTGGCTATATAACCATCCATCGTACGATTAAGAAATTAAAATATAAAGAATCCTTACTGCGTGATTAATATAAATAATTGTTAAAACCCACCGAATGCTGAAATGGCACTTGGTGGGTTTCTTAAATGCTCACATTAAATTTATTCTTCTGATAAATCGTCACTTGGATAGAAATATTGTTCGATATATGGTGTATGTACTGTAGCAGCACCAGCTAATGGTTTAGTGGCTTCTAAAGATAAATTGTTTCGGAACGCACTTGATTTTTTATAATCTTCATAAGCTTCTCGAGACGTAAATCCTAGAAGTACTTTATAAACATTTTGATGTGTTGATTTTAATAAACGATAGCTGTGATATTCTGAATTGTCATCTAATTCAGGTTGGTACATCTCTAATTGTTTTTCAAGTTGGTATTTATGATCTTCTGAAGTTGGAATTGTAATTAAAACTTGAAAATCAGATTCTGATAAATGACCCAAACGAGATAATACGAGATATTCATTTGGTTGTTGGAAAATAGTTGCTGATTCTGTTTCTTCTAATATAATCGCTTGACCTTCACCAGCAAAAATAAGTAATTCACGATCTTCATGTTTGTTTTGAATTTGTTGTAAAAAACCAAAAGTACCATAAGTAATATAAAAGTTCATCCTTATCCCCCTATAAATGTCTTTTAAACCAATATCTATTAATATCATATACATAAAATTTAAAAAAGTGAATATGCAACGTATAAGAAAGGCGCATACAAAAGTTCAGAGCACATTAGCAAGTCTTTTTACAATATGAATTCATTGTATTGATTTTAATACTTAATTGATGTCACTTTAGTGGTTTTTATTTTTAAATTGTAGAGAATTCATACTTAGACGGTTTTAATTCCTACATGATATACTTAATGATGTATGTAATTGAAACTAACTAATAGAATACGTTCACATTAAAATGACTATATTATGAAACAAATAATGCTAATAAAAAGTTATAGAAGACAATGTTTTCACAGAGTTCTTTAATGTAAGCGTGCTAATCTTTATATGAATGAGTAAAGTCAAGGAGGACGACATGAATAATACGTTTAACGATACAATGTTGCGAGTGATTAAAGGGGAGAAGGCTACGCATACACCGGTTTGGTTTATGCGCCAAGCGGGTCGTTCTCAGCCAGAATATCGAAAGTTAAAAGAAAAATATTCTTTATTTGATATTACACATCAGCCAGAGATTTGTGCTTATGTGACAAAGTTACCAGTGGATCAATATAACACAGATGCAGCAGTATTATACAAAGATATTATGACACCGTTAAAAGCGATTGGTGTAGATGTAGAAATTAAATCAGGTATTGGCCCAGTGATTTCTAATCCAATTCGTCAGTATTCAGATGTCACAGCATTGGGACAAATCGATCCTAAAAGAGATGTACCGTATGTACTGGATACTATTGAGTTATTGACACAAGAACAACTTAATGTGCCTTTAATTGGTTTTACAGGGGCGCCATTTACATTAGCAAGCTATATGATTGAAGGTGGCCCATCTAAAAACTACAATAAAACAAAAGCAATGATGTACAGTGATGAAGCGACTTGGTTTAAGTTGATGGACACACTGGCAGAAATGTCTATTACATATGTAAAAGGACAAGTAGAAGCAGGTGCTCAAATTATTCAAATTTTTGATTCTTGGGTGGGTGCTTTGAACGAAAAAGATTACAAATACTACATTCAACCATGTATGAATAAGTTAGTTACAGGGATTAAAGCTTTAGATACGCCAGTCATTTTATTTGGTGTAGGGGCGAGTCATTTAATCGATGCATGGCACGAACTGCCTATTGATGTATTAGGCCTTGATTGGCGTACTTCTATTCATGAAGCGGGCCAACAAGGTGTGACAAAAACGGTACAAGGTAATTTAGACCCTAGTATTTTACTGGCACCATGGGATGTGATTGAAGCGCGTCTTAAACCAATCTTAGATCAAGGGTTGGCACATACTGGTGGACATATCTTTAATCTGGGGCATGGTGTATTTCCTGAAGTGTCACCTGATACGTTACGTCGTGTAGCGCAATTTGTTCATGATTATACGGCTCAAAAATAAAGTAATATTGAATACGTGTGTAAAAGGACGGATAGAAAATGACAACAACAATTGGTTTGTTAGTAATGGCTTATGGAACGCCATATAAAAAAAGTGATATTGAACCTTACTATACGGATATTAGACGTGGTAGAAAACCTAGTCAAGAAGAGTTAGATGACTTAACGCAACGTTATGAGGCAATTGGGGGATTGTCTCCATTAGCTGGAACGACAGAACGCCAAGGTGAGGAACTTGTGACAGCACTTAATGAAAGTGGCTTATATAAAGATGTCGAATTTAAGTTGTATATTGGTTTAAAACATATACATCCATTTATTGAAGACACAGTTGCGCAAATGCATCAAGATGGTATTACTGAAGCGGTTACTGTTGTATTAGCGCCACATTATTCCAAGTTCTCAATCGGCTCTTATAATAAACGTGCAAAAGACAAAGCGGATGAATACGGTATGATACTACATCATGTGAATAGTTATTTTGAACAACCTAAATTTATTGATTATTGGTCAATGCGTATTAATGAAGTTTTGGAAAACATTCCAACTGATGAACATAAAGAGACAATGCTAGTCGTATCAGCACATAGTTTACCGGAAAAGATGATTGTAGAAAGTCATGACCCATATCCAGAACAAATTTCAAAAACTGCTCGACTCATTGCTGAGCACATTCCATTAAAACAGATATCAGTTGGTTGGCAATCAGCAGGTAATACAGGTATGCCTTGGCTGGAACCAGATGTTCAAGACTTAACACGTGAATTGCATGGTTTATTAGGCAGCAAACATTTTATTTACACACCAGTAGGTTTCGTAGCTGAACACCTTGAAGTTTTATATGACAATGATTATGAATGTAAAGTTGTTTGTGATGAGGTAGGGGCTACTTACCATCGCCCACCTATGCCGGATACACATCCGCTATTTATCGGTGCAATTGTAGATGAAATTTCTAACATTTATAAGAAAGCGTGAGGACAATGACTAAGGTAGCAATTGTAGGTGCTGGAATCACAGGTTTAACAAGTGCGTATTTTATTAAGAAACAATATCCAAATATAGAAGTAACGATTTATGAAGCAACAGATAGACCTGGTGGGAAAGTGAAGACTACGTATCGTGACGGATATGTTATTGAACTAGGACCAGAATCTTATTTAGGTCGTAAAACAATTATGACTGACGTTGCAAAAGATGTTGGAATTGCTGATGAAGATATTGTGACGAACCAAACAGGTCAATCATATATCTATGCGAACAACGAATTATATCCAATTCCAGGTGGTGCAATTCTAGGGATACCTACAGATATTAAACCATTTATGACAACGCAATTGATCTCTATGAAAGGGAAACTACGTGCATTAAAAGATTTAACAATTAAACCAATGGATATGCCAGAAAGCGACATGTCAGTAGGGATGTTTTTCCGTGCACGTCTAGGTGATGAGCTGCTAGAGAATTTGATAGAACCATTGTTGAGTGGTATCTATGGGACGGACATTGACGAACTCAGTTTGATGAGTACATTCCCACACTTTAAGTCGTTGGAAGAAACACATGGCAGTATTATTAAAGGTATGCAACAAGTGCGTAGAGCACGTCTTGAAAAAGAAGATCATAATCAGTCTGGACCACAAGGACAATTTAAACAATTTAGACGTGGCCTATATGACTTTATTGTTCATGTTGAAAAATGGTTAATTCAACACGATGTGCAAATACAATACAATACGAAGGTGGAAGATTTAACTTCAACACAACAAGGATATCATGTGAAGTTGGACGATGGGTCTGAACCATACTATGATGGTGTGATCGTTGCAACACCGCATCAAGTATTTCGTAAATGGTTTGCGAAAGATCCAGTATTTGATTATTTCAATGAGTTGCAAGCTTCATCTGTTGCAACAATTGTATACGCATTTGATGAAAAAGATATTGAAAACATTCATGACGGTACAGGATTTGTCATTGCACGTACAAGTCAAACAGATATTACTGCCTGTACTTGGACTTCAAAGAAATGGCCACATACAACACCTGAAGGCAAAGTATTAATTCGTGCATATGTCGGTAAACAAGGTGATAATATTGTCAATGAAAAAACAGACGAAGAATTGGTTGCTATTGCACGTCGTGATTTAGAACAGATGATGACGTTTAAAGGAGAACCTGAGTTTACAATCGTTAATAAAATGCCATACGCCAGTCCACAATATCATGTAGGGCATATTGATAATATTAAACGGATTCAGCAACATATCTTAGAAAATTATCAGCATTTACAAATTACAGGTGCACCGTTTGAGGCAGTCGGTTTACCAGATTGCATTAGTCAAGCGCATAAAGCTGTAGAAAATCTTATGACACATATTCGATAAATGAGTGGTAGCATTAAGGATTCAAATAGATTCTTTAGTGCTACTTCTCATTTTGAATATGTAAAGAAGAAATATTCAGAAATTTCAACAAAATTACTACAATCCTATATGAAAAGTCAATAATGCTTTAACGTGTGATATGATAGGAGTACAGTATTAACTAGGAGGCATCATTATGACAAATGTTTACATCATACATGGTTATCAAGCGAATAGCCAAGATCATTGGTTTCCATGGTTAAAAAAGACTTTAGAAATTGAAGGACATAACGTAACAGTTTTAGATTTACCTCATACAGATAGACCAAATGGAGATGAATGGCTATCATATATGCAAGAACATATCAAAGATGTAGATAGAGATACCATTTTTATTTCTCATAGTTTAGGTGTCATTACAACATTGAAATTTATTAATGAGTTAGATGTACCAAGAGTAGGTAGCTTAGCTATGATTTCTGGTTTCAAAGGGGACTTACCTCAAAATGAGTTATTACCTGATGATGATGTATTAGACTCATTTTTTAAATGGGATTTGGATTATGAATTAATACATAATAAAGTGCTTCATATGTTTGGGGTAGCAGCTAAGGATGACTATGTCGTGCCAATTGATGCATCACGAAAACTTTGTGAAGTATTAGACTGTAAATTATATGAAGAAGAAACAGGAGGTCATTTCTGTAAAGAAGACGGATATGACACATTTATGTTCTTGAAAAAGAAAATCTTGAAAAATTTTGATTAAGATAATAGATATCACTTGAATTTTTAGGTTAACCTAAATATAATGTTTATAGACAGTAATAAAACTGTCGGTATGAATATGATATTTTCCTAATAATGTTTCGATTCCAAAGCGCTCAAGGTATGACTTATCTTCCGTCATTGTCCTTGGGCGTTTATTTGTTAGGTTTTTATTGTTTTAATTGGATAAAGGAGGATTCATTTTGAACGAATATATAGGACTGAAAATATGTAATTACATGAGTTACTACACAAAAGTAAAAATGAATGAGAATTTAAAAGGCAAGAATCCTGGAGAAACCAGAAATCTCACCTTAAGAAATAGTTTAATTTAAATGAACCACTTTTTACATTACTGCGTTGTGATTGTGATATGAACGAGGAAGTTCAATCATGATAACATGTTTTTTCTAGGTAGTCTTGAATCCTAGTATAATATATTTAAACAACATACAATATTACAATTTATTCTGTATATAATTTAGAAATAGATCTCATGATACGTGCTTTTTTATACCCGTGGATATCATGTAATTCTTTATATGCTTTAAAGAGTACTTCATAGCGTTCGACTTTTTCAGTATCTGGCTCAATTTCGTATAAAACGGGTTCTTTCATATTTTGTGTTGCTTCTTGAATCGTTTCATAAGCACCACCTACAACAGCTCCTAATACAGCAGAACCTATGGCTGGCGTATACTCACTATCGATGACTACTATTTTTTTATTTAAAACATTAGCATATATGTCCATCAATAATTTATTGCGTTTTGGAATACCACTACAAGCGAACACATCTTCAACATGTAAACCCCAATCTTCATATTGTTGCATAATCATTTTTGCCCCGAATGCTGTAGCTTCTAAATAAGCACGATAAATTTCCTCAGGTTTGGTATGTAATGTTAGACCAAATATGCTGCCACGTAAACTACTATCGCTTAATACACTTCGGTTACCATTGTGCCAATCTAAAGCAATCAAACCACTTTCACCTGGCTTTGCCATTGCAGCTTTTTCTTCAAATAAATGATGAATGGATATATTACGTGATTCCGCTTCATCTATATATGATTTAGGTGCTTGCTTGACAGCATATTCGAATAGATCTCCTACTGCAGACTGACCAGCTTCATATGCATATAGGTCAGGAATTATTGCACCTTTAACAGAACCAGAAATACCAGGAATTCTTTTTTGTTTTTTATTTAACATTAAATGACAAGTACTTGTACCCATAACCATAGTCATTTGTCTTTCTTTTTCTGCACCAATCCCTAATAAACTTGAATGTGCATCTATAATGAATGGACTAACTTGCGTGTTTGTTGACAATCCAAGCTTGCTAGCTATTTCACTAGACAAATGTCCAGCTGAATCTCCAATATTAATGATAGTTGTATCTACTTTATCTCGTATTACTTTTGATAAATTCTTATCTATTTCGTCAAATAAATCATAATGAAAGCCATTTTCCGCTTCCCAGAATGCTTTGAAGCCAATGCCACAATTTGATCGTATATTTTGGTTAGTTAATTTGTTAACAATCCAATCACCAGCTTCCATAATAGCAAATGTTTCATCCATTACTTCTGGTGCTTTATTCATAACTTCCATAATTTTTGGAATCATCCATTCACTACTTACGTTATAACCATAATTACCTAGCCATCTTTTTTTCTTTTTAATAGCGGTGTTAAAAAGTAAGTTTGCTTCTTCTTCTGCTCCATGATGTTTCCATAGTTTTACATAAGCGTGAGGATTTTCCTCAAATCCTATTTTATTGTGAATAGGGTTCATATCTTTATCAACAAAGATAACAGTTGAGGCAGTAAAATCTATACCGATTCCAAGTACGTCATTTGAATTAATTTCCGCTTCTTTTAAGACATGAGGGATACCTTCTTCTAAAACTTCTAAGTAATCATTCGCATTTTGTAATGAAAATCCATGTGGCAATTTCTCGCCAAAGAGTTCCTGATCAATTGTACCGTGTGTATAAGGCTTTATATATTGAGAAACTATCTTACCAGTTTTTGTTTGAACTAAAAAAACTCTTCCAGAACCTGTTCCATAATCAATTCCTATACTATACGTCATATTATACCTCCATTTGAATGGGATACCTTTATAATAAGTAAAAACAAACATAAAATCAACGCAAATGAGCAAAATAAGTTTGACAAACGCATAAATGAGCGTATATTATGTGTTTACAAGCTTAAATGAACAAAAAATAGGAGAGTGAACATAAATGAGCAAAAAAATAGAATCTAAGGCTTATCGATTGATAAAACCGGGACAATTTGAAGAAATGATGATAGAGCATGATTTTTCAGATAAAGATATTATTGTCAAACCCACAAAAGCTAGTGTGTGTCATGCTGATTTACGTTATTATACAGGAAATCGTCGACCAGAAGCTTTGAAGAAAAAACTACCTATGGCATTATTTCATGAAGGTATTGGAATAGTGGAGGCGTCAAATCATGAGGATATTAAAATAGGAGATAAAGTTGTTATCGTTCCTAACATTCCTTCACGCTTACAAAAAGGAGAATTTGCAAGTACAGATTTACAAGATAACTATGATGAAAATGCTTTGTTTATGGGAAGTGGATTTGATGGTATTTGCCAAAGCAAACTTGTTATTCATGGTGATAATGTTGTAAAAATTCCTAGTGATTTAGATGAAGATGTAGCACTTTTAGCGGAATTATGTTCAGTATCTTTATTTCCAATTAATCAGCTTCAGGACATTACAACTAAAAATTCACCAAAAGTTGCAGTATTTGGTGATGGCCCAGTAGGCTATTTATCAGCAACAGCACTACATTTTATACACGGTATTGAAAAAGAAAATTTAATTGTTTTTGGAGCTGTTGAAGAAAAATTAAAAGAATTTAATGATTTTGCCACAACACATTTAGTATTTGATTATGATTTTACCAATGAATCAGGTGTTCATACGGTATTTGAGTGTACAGGTGGAAAATTCTCAGAATCAGCGATTAACCAAGCAATTGATTTAATAGATCGACAAGGACAAATTGTGTTAATGGGTGTAACAGAGGATTTGGTAGGAATTAATACAAGAGATGTTCTTGAAAAAGGCCTTACTCTATCAGGAAGTTCACGAAGTACAAAGAAAGAATTTGAACAATTAATTTCTCATTTTGATAATCCAAACTATCAAAAAGCATTGCGTAAATTAATTCCTGAGACATATTATGATATTAGAGAAATCAAAGATTTAAATCGAGCAATGGATGATGCAGCCGCTCATAAAGGTTGGAAAAAAACTTACTTAAAATACAACTGGTAAAAGGAAAAAAGGGGGTTAATTATTATGAATACAAATCTAACTGTAATAGGTATGCCTAAGAAAATTATATGGGGTTATATAGGAATTCTTATTTTTATGATGGGGGACGGGTTAGAGATTGGATGGCTTAGTCCATGGTTACATAGTCATGGTTTTTCTATTAAAGAAACAAGTATGCTATTTGCAAGTTATGGTGTGACAATAGCAATATCAAGTTGGTTCAGTGGGGTACTTGCTGAATCACTTGGTGGCAAGAAAACAATGTCACTTGGATTATTGTTATACGTTTTAGGAACAATATTCTTTGTTGGATTTGCGATTCCATCAGAGAACCTCGCATTAATGATACCTGCATATGCATTAAGAGGGTTTGGTTATCCATTGTTTGCTTATTCATTTTTAGTTTGGATTTCATATAGAGCTGAGAAGAAACATTTAGGAGCTGCTGTTGGTTGGTTTTGGTTTGTATTTACAGGTGGTTTAAACGTTTTGGGTGCTTTATATTCTATCGTTGCTATTGAAGTACTAGGTCACATCAATACGCTTTGGAGTTCTCTATTTTGGGTGCTATTAGGTGGTCTGTTTGCATTATTTGTGAATAGAGATACGCTACCAGCGAATAAAGGTAACTCCAAAGAAAAAGTAGCTGAACTTTTAAAAGGTATTACAATTATGAAAGACGAGCCCAAAGTATTATTAGGTGGTATCGTACGAATCATTAATACAACAGCTCAATTTGCATTTCCAGTATTCTTACCTATTTACCTTGCTTCATTTGGTATTCCGACTTCAAAATGGTTAGGTGTCTGGTCTGGAATTTTTATATCAAATATCGCATTTAATCTTATTTTTGGTATCGTTGGAGATAAGTTTGGATGGAGAAATACAATTATGCTATTTGGCGGTGTAGGATGTGGTATAACAACACTATTAATCGGTTATATTCCTTTATGGACAGATGGGAATTTGGTTATCCTTACTGTAGTAGGTGTTTTATGGGGAGCATTTTTAGCAGCTTATGTCCCACTTTCAGCTCTCGTACCTTCGCTTGTTAAAAAAGATAAAGGGGCAGCACTTGCGGTATTGAATTTAGGTGCTGGTTTACCTGTGTTTGTTGGCCCTATGATTGTAAATTTATTTATCGATGTTGTTGAAGCTAGAGGTGTCATTTGGATATTAGCATTACTTTATTTCTTTAGTTCAATTTTGACATATTTCATCAAATTACCAAACAATGCCAAAACGTCTATGGACTAAAAACCTCTAACAAAAAGTTATATATTTGATATAATGTAATAAATTCACAAATTAGGGGTGCTAACAGTGTTGCCAGCTGAAAGAGAACAGAATATAGTCGATTATTTAAGGCAAAATAAAACAGCAACAGTTCACGAATTATCAACTATATTTGATGTGCATGATGCTACTATTAGAAGAGACCTTAAAAATCTAGAAAAATATAATCAAATCAAGCGAACACATGGTGGAGTCGTTCTTCAGCATGATGAAGTAAAAGATGAACTTAATTTTCATGAAAGAGAATCAACGCATTTCACTGAAAAAAGAAATATTGGTAAAAAAGCAGCAACATTCGTAAATGAAGGTGATACTATTATCATCGATTCAGGTTCAACCACGTTACAATTCGCTAAGCATTTAATCAATAAACAAAATCTAACGATTATAACGAATGATATTCATATTGCCTCAATCTTAAATTCTTCGCAAAACAAAATTATTGTTACAGGTGGAATTTTATATAAAGATAATTATATTTTAAATGGGCATATTACAGATCGCACATTGGCTGACCTAAATCCAACAAAATTGTTTCTTGCAACACCTGCACTACATTTTGAAAAAGGAATTACACATTATAGTGAAGAGCTTTCACCAGCTAAAAGGATAATGGTTGAACAATCTAAAGAAATTTTCCTTTTAGCTGATAGTTCAAAATTTGATAAGGTTTCATTACACAATATTTGTCCAATATCATCAATAGATGTATTAATCACGGATGATGTAAACAATGCATATAACGAAGAAAAATATAAAATTCAGGTTGGACAATTTATAAAAGTTTAAAAAATGATATTATGAGCAATCCCTCGCTAACATCACATATCAATGTGGTCTTGATGTTAGGGAGGGATTCTAGAATTCTATATTAGTTAAAAGGGAGTGGGACAGAAATCTTTATTACTATAAAAGATTTCGTCGTCCCACCCCGGCAAGGGTGACTAGGAGTGAAAAAAGTTTTTAAAAACGTATTTTCACTTCAGACACCTACTGCCACTAAACTTATATCTATATTCAAAAGGAAGGAACCTAGCACTATGTCTCAGCCCCGAGTAGATGTTATGTCTATTAGAATTTTGAAAGTATTATCGTTAGTTGAGTTAAATTACGTTAATGTAATTTTCAAGTAGTTGAATATATATGATAAAACAAAGTAACATTTTAGACTTTAGTAAATAAATACTGATATTTTATAGTCTAATTAGATACAATAATTCAATAAATACTGTAAAGGTGTTTTATTCCACAAAATTCTTGTGATAGGGGAGTTGACCTTTTAATAAATTAAATATATACTGACTAAGTCGTTAAGTTGTTAAACAATCTTTGTTTGTACTTAGCGAGATAAAAAATATAAAAATTGTATTGACATCTTGTTAGATAAGTGATAATATAATTAAGTAATTGCTTTTAAATAATATTGTCGCGGGATGGAGCAGTTCGGTAGCTCGTCGGGCTCATAACCCGAAGGTCGGTGGTTCAAATCCGCCTCCCGCAATATTTTTGAGTGGTCCCGTAGTGGAGCGGTTTAACACGCCTGCCTGTCACGCAGGAGATCGCGGGTTCGATTCCCGTCGGGACCGCCATTATTATGGTTCAGTAGCTCAGTCGGTAGAGCAAAGGACTGAAAATCCTTGTGTCGGCGGTTCGATTCCGTCCTGAACCACTTCTTATTACGGCGGTTGTGGCGAAGTGGTTAACGCATCGGATTGTGGTTCCGACATTCGTGGGTTCGATTCCCATCAACCGCCCATATCGTTGTAATGCGGGTGTAGTTTAATGGCAAAACCTCAGCCTTCCAAGCTGATGTTGTGGGTTCGATTCCCATCACCCGCTCCATTTTAATTATTCCACAGTAGCTCAGTGGTAGAGCTATCGGCTGTTAACCGATCGGTCGTAGGTTCGAGTCCTACCTGTGGAGCCATGGCCCCTTGGTCAAGCGGTTAAGACACCGCCCTTTCACGGCGGTAACACGGGTTCGAGTCCCGTAGGGGTCATATAATCAGAAGTGAAATATCGCTTCTGATTTTTTGTGTTATTATGGAAGATTGTCCGAGTTGGCCGAAGGAGCACGCCTGGAAAGTGTGTAGGCGCCACAAGCGTCTCGGGGGTTCGAATCCCCCATCTTCCGGTATATATAGCTTGAAACCATTGATTTAATGGGATTTCTGAAAAGCAAGTGTTAAAAAAAGTGTCGAGAAAATAATTCTATGACACATTGACCTTGCTCTTTTTTTGTTATTCTGTACGATTTATTAATTGGGGCATTGATAACTCCTATTTAATTTTAATTTGCGTAAATATTTAAATACGACACTTTTAAAAATTAAAATAAGCAGGACTACGAACATGTCGAAAAACAGACAAAATATATACTAAAAATTTATAGTTTATAATAAGTTTATTTGATAAAATGCTTTTAAAATAAATGTCTAGCGACAAGTAGAGGAGATTTTATCATGAAAGATAAATTAACATTTATCCAGGTTATCTGTGCTGCGATAATTGGTGGAGTCATTTCTGGAATTGTGAAACTAGGATGGGAGGTTATGTTACCGCCAAGAACACCGGAACGAAATGCAACGAATCCACCACAAGAATTATTACAGAAAT
This sequence comes from Staphylococcus sp. IVB6240, assembly GCF_025558425.1. NCBI lineage: Bacteria > Bacillati > Bacillota > Bacilli > Caryophanales > Staphylococcaceae > Staphylococcus > Staphylococcus dromedarii. The sequence continues at coordinate 1,444,692 of NZ_CP094718.1, read as the reverse complement.
TTGGTTTTAGTCATGATTTTACACATATGACATATCAATTTTCAGAGCAGTCAATGCCATGGGTAAGTTTTATTATACATTTTAGCTTTTCAGTAGCTGTGGCACTTATCTATATTTTACTTGTTAAACGCTATGCAAAAGTTGCGATGGGTTACGGTTCAGTATTTGGTATCGTTGTATGGATTGGGTTCCATTTAATACTTATGCCGTTAATGCATGTGGTGCCAAGTATGTTTGATCAACCATTCCTTGAACATGTTTCGGAATTCTTCGGTCATATTGTATGGATGATGGTGATTGAATTAGTAAGAAGATATTATATTTATCAAAATGCATATAAACAAATTAAGCAATAAATTTAAAAAAATCCCGTCTAAAATTAGGTGGGATTTAACTTTTATGCTATTTATTATTCGTATGATGTATTTTCATCCATTTCGTCTTCATAGTCATCTGCATTTTGATTCCATTCAAATTGATCATCTATCCATTGTTCATCTGCTGCTTGCTCCTCGGTGGTGCTTTCAAAATCATCATCTATATAATCGACGTCTTCTGGAGGATAATCATAGATAGATTTTTCTTCTCCACTTTCAACTTTTAGTGAACTTTCATAGGCTGCCCAAGCTGGACCCTCTAACACATTACCTTGTGGAATCACGCCATTCGCAACGGCACTATTGTATGCTTTGATTTTATCAAATTCACTATAATTTCCATAAATAACTGATTCTAATGTTGTTCTGTCTTTAATATTTGAAACATCAATAGTCGTTGTATTCTGATTAGAAGCAGTTGCTTGATTATTACTTTCAACTTTTTGTACATCTTCAGTATTTGTCGATGTTTTTTCTGGTTTCTTACTTGCATGTTGTGTAGATTTTGATTTTTCGTGTTCATTGTTAGAAGATTGGTTTTCTTGCTGATCATGATTACAAGCACTAAGAATTAAAAGTGTTGCTAGTGCAAGACTTCCTATTCGTTTCATATGATTCACCCCAAAATTTATTTTGAAAAACAAATAATATTTTATCAATTTAATTATATCATCAGGAGATCTAGTAATTTATTAAAATATTAAGATATTATGATTTTTTAGAGCCTGTCTATGCGAGTCTTTGTATAACTTATTTGCAACAATATAGGAGATAATTGATATAAATGTTTTAAAATAACAATAGATATAAAGTTACAGAATTCTTGTGGTTTTTACTATGTATGGCACTTTTGTAATATATCGATATAAATAGTTTGAGTAAGATAATCATGAATCATGCATTCGCTTTCAATTGTGTCTATAATAAGGAAGGAACATTATTTTTGGAGGAAGATTCATGGAACATTGGCTTGTACAACGTGCATATCAAACACCAAATGCAATAGCTGTTGAAACTGCGCGAGAGCAACTGACATTTAAGTCATTATTGAATTTAGCAATGCAGTATGGAAGTGGTCTCGCAGCCTTGCAAGAAAAAAGAATTGGGCTACTTGTTGATAATTCAATAGAAGCAATTGCATTGATTCACGGTGCTTGGTTGTACCAAATTGAAATTGCGATGATTAATAATCGTTTAACGGATGAAGAAGTGATTAAACAGATGCAGTCTATTAAAGTTAAAACGATTGTAGTGAGTGATAATTATCAATCGCGTTACATGGATAGCCAATTCCCTCAGTATTTTAATTGCTACGTTGCTTCAAATATATTAGTAAAAGAAGGGACGCGAAGTTTAGCACCTTTTGATGTGAAATCTATTGCATCCATCATGTTTACGTCTGGTACAACAGGAACACAAAAAGCAGTACCTCAAAGATTTTCAAATCACCAATCAAGTGCTGAAAGATGTTTGTCAGATCTGGGCTTTGATAGTGAAACGCGTTGGCTAACAGTATTGCCAATTTATCATATTTCTGGATTAAGTATTGTGATACGTAGTGTTCTGTATGGTTTCACAGTTTATTTAATGTCGAAGTTTGATGAACAACAGGTGTTGGATGCTGTAAAACATAAAAATATAACACATATGTCATTGGTACCATTAACTTTAAAACGGTTAATGGATAATGGGCTGACAGAGCCTTACCAACTTGAAAAGATTTTGTTAGGCGGCGCGAAGTTAGAGCGTGATTTTGTCTCATTAGCTTTATCATATCAACTGCCAATATATAATTCGTTTGGCATGACAGAGACATGTTCACAATTTTTAACAGCAAGTCCAGATATGCTCGCAATAAATCCGGAGGCTGTCGGACGTTTTGATGGTGAACTTAAAATTGTACAGCCTAATTCAGAGGGCCATGGCGAACTATGTGTGCGTGCAGATAATGTAATGGATGGTTATCTTTATCCTGAAGGCTTGCAAAATACATTTGATGAGGAAGGCTATTTCAAAACGGGTGATATCGCTAGTGTGGATTCGAATGGATACGTTGTAATCCATGATAGACGAAAAGATTTAATCATTAGTGGTGGTGAAAATATCTATCCGAATGAAATAGAGCGTGTTGCTAAGATGCATGCTGAAGTATCAGATGCAATGTGCGTAGGTATTAGAGATGATTATTGGGGGCAACGCCCAATTCTATATTTGGTGGGAGATATACAAATTGAAAAGATGTATGCATTTTTATCACAACATCTTGCAAAGTATAAGTTGCCAAAAGAAATAAAATATGTTCAATCATTGCCTTATACAAGTACAGGCAAATTAAAAAGACAGTTATTGAATGGAGAATAACGATGAAATTATCGGAGTTACATTTTTATGATTATGCACCAGCTTTTAAACATAAAATTCAAACACCGAAAACAACAATGATTGTACGAAAGACGCTACTAATCGGTGTCGTAGATGAGACTGGGAAAGAATGGTATGGGGAATGCAATGCGTTTGATACTGATTGGTATCATTTTGAGACAATTGATTCAGTCAAAAAAAACCTAACAGATTGGTTTGAGAGAATAAAAGACCAGGAAATACGTGATTTTAATGAAGCACAGAAAATAGCAGACATGTTAAATGATACACCGGCTGCACGGGCAACTATCATGATGGTGTTATACCAAATGTTTCATGATTTGCCTTCATTTGATGTACCAATGACAGTAACGGTTAATGGGGATATGCAAAAGCGTCTCTTGCGTTTGGATCATGTGGCACGTATCAAAATTAAGTGGAATCGACATATCGTAGAACAGGTGAAAATGTTAACGGTCATGTATCCGGAGATTCCAATTAGCACGGATGCCAATCAAACATTATGTGAGGAAGATTTGCCATTATTAGAACAATTGTCATCATATCGTTTAGCATATATTGAAGAACCTTTTCCATATTTAATTGATGGACAAGGAATACAGAATATGCCAGCTATTGCGATCGATGAACATGCAACAGATGAAAATGAAATTTTAAATGCTGTTAATCAGTTTGATGTGCAGGTAGTCGTGATCAAACCATTTAGAGTAGGTGGTATTGATCGTGCTTTATCGTTAATTGAGATGCTACACAAACAAGGTGTAACAGTGGTTGTAGGTGGTATGTATGAATTGGGGCTTAGCCGTTACTTTACGGCTTTGGTAAGTCAATACGGTGACTATGCTGGAGATATATCGCCGACAGGTTATTATTTTGAAGAGGATATTGTTGAAAAGTCAGGAAGTTTAAACAACGGGCGATTGCATTTTGAACCACCTGTTGTTAAACAATCTATGTTAAAGCGTTATTTATGATCATGTTTGTCTTTCTTTAATGGTACGGGATCAAACCCACCTTTATGAAAAGGATGACATCGTAAAATACGATTGATGGCCAACCAACTTCCTTTAAGTGCACCGTGTACTTGAATGGCTTCTACAGCATAATTCGAACATGTTGGATAAAAGCGACATGACGGCGGTGTAAGAGGTGAAATAAATCGCTGATAGAAACGAATACATTTAATAAATAAAGTTTTCATGCAATGGCCTCCATATGAATGATTAGAGATATTGTAACATAGAATGAAGGGAGATTGGATTGTGGAGTTTATAGATGCGACAAATCAACGTGTGACATTAAAATTTTGTGCACAACATGACGTGGCTGATGGGGATCATGTACTAGCGTTACCGATTTATAATCGGCAATTGTTAATGACGGACCATCAAGTTCGAGGCATAGAGTTTCCGGGTGGTAAGTGTGAAGCAGGGGAAACGAGTGAAGATGCACTACAGCGAGAATTATATGAAGAAACAGGGGCAACCATTGAAACATTTTATTACATCGCACAATATACGGTTCATGCACAACCAACTTCATTCAAAAAAGATGTCTATGTAGTGATTGTGAAGGACATTGAGAAAAAATCAAATTACTTAGAGACGAATGGTCCAATCACTGTATCTCATATTGATGAAATTCCTGACAATAAAAAAAGTACTTTATTATCTGATGAGGCGATATTAGTTTGTGTAGAAAGGATGGTGTCACTTGGATTTTATCAGTTATAAACGTATGCCAGCAGATATTGGTTCTCATCGTGTTGAAGAGGTCCAATATGAAGCGGATGGTGTGCTTGTTCGTGGTTTGTTAGTCACACCAGTGGAACCAATAAACCGTATCGTTGTATACCTTCGTGGTGGAAAGGGACAAGTAGGTCGTGTCCGATTGGGTAGAATGTTACAGTTTACCAATGAGTCTACACTTGTATTTGCGCCTTATTATCGTGGGAATAACGGCAGTCATGGACGTGATGCGTTTGCAGGTGATGATCTACAAGATGTGATTGCTGGTGTGGCTATTCTTAAAGAAATGTATCCAGATACCCCAGTTCATCTAATTGGTTTCTCACGTGGGGGTATTCAAGGCTTGTTAACGTTTCAAGCTGTCAATGCGACGAGTTACATTATTTGGGGTGGTGTTTCTGATATACGTCTTATGTATGAAGAACGTGTTGATTTGAGAGGCATGTTACGTCGGATGGTAGGTCATCCTAAAAAGCATCCAGAAGCCTATCAACAACGCGATGCACTGAGTATCATTGACCACACTGCGCCACCGATTCTCATTGTACATGGGGGTTTGGATGAACAAGTAGGGATTCACCAAGCTTATCACTTAGCTAATCATTTAGAAGAAAAAAGGGCACGCTATGAGACATATTATCAAATGTTGGAAGGGCATGTACCAAGACCGGATGCATTAGCTGAGGTTTTAGAACACATTCAAAATTGGATGAATAAAGTTGAAGGAAAAGATTAAAAAAAAGAGAGACAATCGCATTGTCTCTCTTTTTTGGATGTTATTAGCCTTTGAAACCACCAGTTTGTTGTAATTGTTGTGTTTCTTCGCCAAATTTTTTGAAGTTTTCACGGAAACGTTCAATTAAGTCAGTTGCTTGTTTGTCATAGGCATCTTTATCATGCCACGCATTTTTAGGTTGTAAGATTGTTGTTGGTACGCCTTCGATTTCAGTTGGAATGCTCAAACCAAAAATCTCATCTTCTTCAAATGTACTATTTTTCAGTGAACCATTGATGGCACTGTTAACCATTTTACGTGTATATTTCAATTCGATACGGTTACCTTTACCATATACGCCACCAGTCCAACCAGTGTTCACTAAGTATACGTCTACTTCATGTTTATCGATTAAGTCACCAAGTAAGTCTGCATAAACTTTCGCATTTAATGGAAGGAAAGGTGCGCCGAAACATGTAGAGAATGATGGTTGTGGCTCAGTAATGCCACGTTCAGTTCCTGCAAGTTTAGATGTGAAACCACTTAAGAAGTGATACATCGCTTGATCTTTGCTTAACTTAGAAATCGGTGGTAATACACCGAAAGCATCGGCAGTTAAGAAAATAATTGTGTTTGGATGTGATGCTTTTGATGGTACAACAATATTATCAATATGTTCGATAGGATATGCTGCACGTGTATTTTCTGTATATTTATTATCATCAAAGTCAATGTAACCATGTTCATCAACAACCAAGTTTTCTAGTACTGTACCATAACGGATGGCATCAAAAATTTGTGGTTCTTTTTCAGCTGATAAGTTGATTGCTTTCGCATAGCAACCACCTTCAATATTAAATACACCATTTTCGTTCCAACCGTGTTCGTCATCACCGATTAACTTACGATCAGGGTCAGCTGATAATGTTGTTTTACCAGTACCAGATAAACCGAAGAATAAAGCAACATCGCCTTTGCGGCCTACGTTTGCAGAACAGTGCATACTCATGATGTCACGTTTTGGTAATAGGTAGTTCATGACAGAGAAGATAGATTTTTTCATTTCTCCAGCGTATTCAGTACCACCAATTAAGACTGTTTTATGTTTGAATGATACGATAACGAATGTTTCTGAACGTGTGCCATCTTTTTCAGGATCAGCTTTAAATGTTGGTGCAGAGATAATAGTGAAGTCTGCTTTTATTTTTTCTGCTTCGCTTTTTGAGTTCGGACGAATAAACATGTTTTGTGCGAACAGGTTGTGCCATGCAAATTCGTTCACGACAGTTAACTTAAGTTGGGAATCTTTATCGCTACCAGCATAGCCATTAAATACGAATACTTCATCTTTTGCATCTAAGTATTCTAAAACTTGATGGTAAAGATTTAAAAATTTATCTTCTGAAATGGCTTGGTTTACAGTACCCCAGTCGATGTCATCGATGACTTGTGGATTATTGACGATGTACTTGTCTTTTGGAGAACGCCCCGTATATTCTCCAGTTTTTGCGTTAATCGCCCCAAGTTCTGTCAATTCTGCCTCATTGCGACTTAAAATCTTATTATAAAGTTCAGTTTTTGTAAGTTGCAGATGAGAAGTAGGTTTGTCAATTAATGCATTCAATGCACTTGTATCAAATGACATGATGAATCCCTCCAATAGTTTGTTCTTTAATGTAAGCCTTTACAATTAAAAAGTATAACATATTTAGCACATAATCCCCACAAAAAATCCAAAAAAATGTCATATGTTTTTGAGTAATTTTATAGTGGATTTTTATTTGTATTTAGCGAGAATTATCGCTTTTTGACGGCGCTTTCATTATAATTGTAATTCTATATTCAAATAGATTTATGAAATTGACATGCGCACAAAACTTATGTAATATAAAAGCAACGGATTCTCTTATCCTGAGTGGTGGAGGGACATGGACCCAATGAAACCCAGCAACCTCTTTTTAACGAAGAAAGGTGCCAAACCGTTTGCAGGTGATGAACCTGAACGATAAGAGCGAATGGACGTTGAGCCTTCACTCTATGTATGTGCTGTAGTGGTGAAAGGCTCTTTTTATTTGAGCTCAGATAAAGAGAGTGTTCGTAATCTATTTTTAAAGGAGCATATTATGACAAATAATAAACGATTATTTACTTCAGAATCAGTAACTGAAGGTCATCCGGATAAGATTGCTGACCAAATTTCAGATGCAATACTTGATGAGATTTTAAAAGGAGATTCCCACGCACGTGTTGCTTGTGAAACAACAGTAACAACTGGGATGGCACTGATTGCAGGTGAGATATCTACGTCGACATATGTTGATATCCCTAAAGTAGTACGAGAAACAGTTAAGGAGATTGGATATACACGTGCCAAGTATGGTTATGATTATAAAACAATGTCCGTTTTAACTGCGATAGACGAACAGTCTCCAGATATTGCACAAGGTGTAGATCGTGCATTGGAATATCGAAATGCTTCTAATGATGAAGTGTTAAATATTGGTGCAGGTGACCAAGGACTAATGTTTGGTTACGCGACAAATGAAACAGATTCATTTATGCCACTACCAATTGACTTATCACATAAATTAGCAAAACGTCTCACTGATGTTAGAAAAGATGGAACATTGGATTACTTACGTCCAGACGGTAAAGTTCAAGTGACGGTTGAATACGATGAAAATGATCAACCCAAACGTATTGATACGATTGTTATTTCTTCACAACACCATGAAGAAGTTGAACTTGAACAAATTCAACGTGACATTAAGGAACATGTAATTTATCCAATCGTACCTGAAGCATTATTAGATGATAAAACAAAATTCTTCATTAATCCTACTGGCCGATTTGTGATTGGTGGACCACAAGGTGATGCAGGATTAACTGGAAGAAAAATAATTGTTGATACGTACGGTGGTTATGCACGTCACGGTGGAGGTGCATTCTCTGGTAAGGATCCTACAAAAGTAGACCGTTCTGCAGCGTATGCTGCACGTTATGTTGCCAAAAATATTGTTGCAGCAGGATTTGCTGAAAAATGCGAGGTACAGTTAGCGTATGCAATTGGTGTCGCACAACCAGTTTCTATCGCCATTGACACATTTGGAACAGGAACAGTCCCAGAAGAAGCGTTAATTCAAGCAGTAAGTGAACACTTTGATTTGAGACCAGCGGGTATTATTCAAATGCTAGACTTACAACGTCCTATCTATAAACAGACTGCTGCATATGGACATTTTGGTCGTACAGATGTTGAGTTACCATGGGAGAACACGGATAAAGTGGGTGTATTAAAAGAAGCTGTTCATGCACAAACAGCTAAATAAATCACTTATGATTGATGTATATTTAAAGATACAGATTAATGGTGTTCAAAGGTAAGGGTTTCGGTAGAACTGAAACGATCTCTATGAAAATAATATAGTAATTTTGCGAGCAGTTTGGTTCTGCTAAAATCTTTAGTGTTTTTACCGCAATCAACGTATAAATGTAAATAAAAGAAAGGATTTTAAATATGACACAGTTTGGCCCGATGGAAATAGGCTTATTTGTTGCTGTAGGTATTGCAATCATATGTTTTATTTTATTCTTGATTGCGCTTAATCGAAAAAAGAAAGCACAGGAAAGATATGAAACACAATACAAAGAAAAAGAAGAACAGTTAACAAAGTCACATGAAGAAGAGTTAGAAAAAATTCGTATTGAAAAGAAAAAAGCAGAAACGCAACATAAAGAAGATTACCAAACAATGGTTTCTTCTAAAAACAGAGAAATCGATGCGTTGAAGTTATTTTCAAACAATAGTAGTGAATATGTTACAGATATGCGTTTATTAGGTATTCGTGAACGTTTAGTCAAAGAGAAACGTATTCGACCAGAAGATATGCACATCATGGCCAACATTTTTATGCCAACTGATGATTTGAATGATATTACACGTATTAGTCATTTAGTCCTTACACGTACGGGATTGTATATCATCGATTCTCAATTGTTAAAAGGGCATGTCTATCAAGGTGTGACGCGCAATCAGTTTGAAGAAAACCCAATGATGGCACAAGTTTTCAAAACACTGCAATTAGACGAAACGACATCTCAAACGATTGTATTGGATGAAAGTGATGATCAAGCACATCAACTTTCTATCGTTGATTATTCTAAGCATATTGAACGCCTTGAAGCGGTGGCGGCTAAGTTACAACATCAACTTAATGATAAATATACACCAACACCGATTTTATACTTCAACCCAAAACATGATGGTGATGTGACATTATCAAGTTATGCACCACAAAGTAAAACAAAGGTACTTGTTGGACCTGAACAACTGAATGAATTCTTTAACAAATATGTATTCCATGGTCGTATTCAATATGATGTGAATGATTTGCAAGCAATTATGGATGAAATTGAATCTTATAATTAATCAAAAAACCTGTATGCCAATTTTAAGGCATGCAGGTTTTTTATAATATTTGTGTTCCAATATAGCAGCTAATAAAACAACCGAAAAATTGTAAGAGGCTATAACAGCCAAATTGTATCCATTGACGCTTTTTGAGTTGCTGAACAAGATCAAGTTGGAAAGTAGAAAATGTTGTGAATCCTCCTAAAATACCAGTAATAAATAAACTGTATAACGGCATTGTGGTGATGAACACACCACCTAGAAATCCAATAAGACAACTTCCTAACAAATTAATTAAACTTGTTGCGACAGGGAATGGTGTTTTCACATAATGGTTAATTATATCAGTTAGCATGGCACGCAAGGTAGCACCCATACCACCACCTAGCAGTATTAGAAGTATTGTCATGATGCTGCCACTCCTAAACGATATCCCCAAAAGCAACTTATCAGGCCACCGATATAACTCAACAATCCATAGAAAATGAGTATTACCCATGATTGTGTATCAAATAGTTGTATCAATTCATATTGGAAAGTTGAAAATGTTGTCAGCGCCCCGATGAAACCAGTTGTTAGTCCTTTTTTTATGTGCGGATGCGTTGTGAGAAGTCGCAATGTTGTTGCAGTGAAAAAGCCCATTAAAAAGGCGCCTAATAAATTAGCTACAAATGTACCGATTGGAAGTGAGTACATTTGTGGCAAAAAAGATAAAGTATATCTCAACAAGGCCCCAAAACTACCACCGATAAATATCATAAAATATTTCAAGAATCTCTGCCTCATTCCTTATTAAATAATGCCAAATGTATGGATTGCAGCAATTAAATGAATCAATAGTACAATAAGAAGCAGCCATGGAAGAAATTTTGCTGCACGATGAATCCAACTTCTCTTTTCAGGTAAATGTTTAATGGATTTATCAGCAAAGCGAATGGCGAAGATAAGAATCAGTGCATTAATGACACTGCTCACAATAATAATTTTAATAATTGAGTCAAAATGATGATTTAAAATAGGATTCTGAGCATTAAAATAAAAGCTTGCTAATATTAATAATATGGTTAAGTAGAAATATTTTTTCGATTTAGACATGTGACTGCCTCCTTTATGATCGCTTGTAATAATAGCATATTTATGAACTAAGAATAAAGGTTTAGCGTATTTTTATTATTTAATTAAAGCTTAAAAATAGCTTTTAATGAGGTAAAATGTTATAACTAAAATAAATAAAATGTATCAATCATTAGGAGGCAAATTTATGACTGAATTAAAAGTACAAGTATTTGCTGATGGTGCAGACATCGAACAGATGAAACAAGCATATCAGAATAAAGAAGTAGACGGATTCACAACGAACCCGAGTTTAATGGCTAAAGCAGGGGTTAAAGATTATACTGCCTTCGCACAAGATGTTGTCAAAGCAATTCCAGATGCTTCAATTTCATTCGAAGTTTTCGGTGACGATATGGAAACAATGGAAAAAGAAGCTAAAGTGATTCAGCAATTTGGTGAAAATATTTTTGTTAAAATTCCAATTGTTAACACAAAAGGTGAATCGATGTTACCATTGATTGAAAAGTTATCAGCACAAGGTGTTAAATTAAATGTCACTGCAGTTTATACAATCGAACAAGTACAAGCGATTACAGATGCAGTTACAGAGGGTGTTGAAACATATGTCTCTGTATTCGCAGGACGTATTGCAGATACAGGTGTTGATCCTCTACCACTTATGAAAGAGTCAGTTCGCATCACGCACAGCAAAAAAGGCGTGCAATTATTATGGGCAAGCTGCCGTGAGTTATTTAATGTCATTCAAGCAGACGAAATCGGTGCAGACATTATTACTTGTCCAGCTGATGTCGTGAAAAAAGTTTCGAATATCGGTCGTGATATTGAATCATTATCTGTTGATACGGTTAAAGGATTTGCGAAAGATATTCAAGCGTCTGGTTTAAGTATTTTATAAATTGAAATGGGAACGACGTGTACCTATGAAATATCAAATTGGTACTTGTCGCTCCCGTTTTTTTATGTGATGATTGACTTTAAAGAATAGAGACAAGGAGTAAGAAATGGAACATAAGATATATAAATATAAAGTGGAAAAGCAATTATGGTACTTGAATCGCAAAGAGAAATCAAAACTTGCTGAATTACTGAGTGAAGAACATATTGCTGATATTCAAAACAAATTTAAAACACCTGGGAGATTTGCGAGTTTTTATTTAAAAGAACATGTCTTTAAGGATAAAGTTGTCGATTCTAGTCATTTATTCATGACCTTATTAGGACTGTTTATTACAAACATCCTTTTACTAGGTGTTTTAATTACAGGTATGTTGCTAAGTTTAAATGCGGCAAATTACTTTATTAATCCACAAGTATCACTTTCAACATTGACAGTTATTGCTGCATTATTAGGTGGTGTATTATTAATGGTAGGTGCCATAGTCATGATGAAGGTAGCAAATGCATTCTTTACGAAGCGTTTAGTTGAATATAAATATAATAAGGTAAACTAAATATCTGATAGTTGTGAGAGGATTTGAGCAGCTTTCCATTGTTTTAAACATACAGCTATTGGATAAGGAACGGTAATGCGATGGTTGTGTTTAAATACAATGATTGTTTCAGATTGTTGTGAAGTCATGCCTACTACACGGGGCATATTGATGATATATTGGATGGGCGCACGATGTGATTGTAAAGGACATAAAATAAGGCGTGGGGAAATGTATATTGGCGTGAGATGATGTGTCCCTAGATGTTGATGTATGAGTTCTTTTTGAGTGTAACCGTGCTTATTGTGAGATTTTAAAATGTGTTTTATTAGTTTAGAAAGTGTTATAGACGTATGTGTTTGATGCGTTAAAAAATATAAATCTAGATTTTGATTTGAATGTTGTGATGTTTTAATATAAAGCAATGATTCAAAAGCCATATTTGAATATGAATGCACAGTGTATCCTCCTAGTATTCGGTAAAGTAAGATTGTCGTAAAGCTTTGAGGGTCGCTTTTTTATAGTTTTTAATAGATGAGGTTGAACGATTTAACCGTGCTGCTATTTCTACTTGAGTATAGCCACGTAAGTAAAGTAAAAGCCAGTGACGATGTGTATAAGGGAGTTTTAATGCCCATTGCTGAATGGAAAATAATAAGTCGTTATCATGTGTTTTTTGAAGTGGTATGTCTGCGGTATCTAATGATTCTATTTGAGGAGAACGATTGGATTGTCGTAAGAGGTCAATCAGATAATATCTGAGGCGATAAGTGATATAAGAATGAAATTTTGTATCTCGTGAGGCGTCAAAAGAGACATGTAGTTCCCATAATTTTATCAGTAAAAGTTGATAAAATTCATCATAATGATAGCGAATATGAAAAGAATGTAGCAAGTAGTGAATATACTTGTGATAGCGTTCGAAAGTGTCATTAAAGTTCATAAAGTGAGTCTCCTTCCATCTTTTTGACCGGTCACAGTATTTCTATCATAAGTTCAAGATTGTTGCATATGTTGATATATGGTATTTTATGTTTTAAACATTGATTATTACCAATAAATAAGCGTAAAATGGTAAGAAATGATGCATTTCAAATGAATTTGTTATTTTTAATATATCAATTGATGGGGGAATCGTAATGGATTACGAACATTTCAACTTAGTACACTTTTTTGCACGCAACGAAGATTTAGATAAGATTCGTGATAATGCAGATTTTATTATGATCAATAACATTCAACGAGAAATGATGTACCGTGATGGGGATGTAGAAGGTACTGTTGATTTGACAAAGTATTATTATAAAAGCCGTTCACAAGCGATGAGTTATATTCTAATGGATTATCAACGACCATTGTAATTTACAAAAAACCGTTATCCTATAGAACAGTGTATGCATAAAGTTACATAGATATTACTGTTCTTTTATTTATCTGTAACATCACTTAAATAGAATTGTGAAAAATATAAGATAATGGTAAAATTTGAGTTCGAGTGTGAAATCATTATAAGTACATTCTGAAGAGGTGTGTCGATGAAGCAACATAACAAAAGTTCAATCATTGTGATTGTGGGGCTTTTGGTTATCACTGTTTTAGCAGCTTATACTTTTTTCAATATGATAAAGGATCAGATTTTCTTTGAATCAGTTGACCAAGTCGAATCAGTGGAAACATTAAATGTAACATTAGAAGAAGCCGCAAAAAAACAGATTAATAATTACACAAGTCAACAAGTATCAAATAAAGATAATACAAACTGGCGTGATGCGTCAGATGCTGAGATAAAAGATGCAATGGATAGTTCAGTATTTATGGATGATGAGCGTCAAAAATATCAATTCCTAGATTTATCAAAATATCAAGGGATTGATAAAAACAGAATAAAACGTATGCTTTATGAACATCCAACATTATTAAATCATACAGATGACTTTATTAAAGCCGCGAAAAAGCAACATGTGAATGAGATTTATCTCATTTCACATGCACTTTTAGAAACAGGTTCTGTTGTATCAGAATTATCTAATGGTGTTGAAATTGATGGTAAAAAGTACTACAACTTTTATGGTGTGGGTGCTTTAGATGAAGACCCAATTAAGACAGGTGCAGAGTACGCCAAGAAACAAGGTTGGGATACACCTGAAAAGGCTATTGATGGTGGTGCGAAGTTTATTCATGACCATTACTTATCGCATGAAGATCAAAATACATTATATAGTATGAGATGGAATCCTAAAGATCCTGGGGAACATCAATATGCCACAGATATCAATTGGGCAAAAAGTAATGCAACGATTATCGCTGATTTCTATAAAGATTTAAAAACAGAAGGTAAATATTTTAACTGGTATGTTTATAAAGGCGATACGAAACATCAAGATGGAAAAAATTATTAACATAAACAAAGCACAATAGAGCGACTAACGCTTTATTGTGCTTTGTTTTTACGTCCGAGTGTGAAAAAAAGAATGACTGTTGAAATTGCAACTTTCATTAAAAATTTAAACATGAAAACACCTCGCAGTTTAGATTTTTAAGTTTAAATTTGTTTGAATCATATAGAGGTTAAAGTTTTATAGATGTCCTTTTAATCATTATAACATGACAACAAATATGATCATATTGAAGGAATAAATTTAAAAGGTTATGTACAATTTTGTTTGAATTAGGGTATAAATGAATGAAATGAAATTTTGAAGGTGATGAAATATGAAAGTAGCAATTATTGGGATGGGCACGGCAGGTGTCAGTGTTTTGAGACAACTTGTCAAAAACGAAAAATTTGAGCAATTGGAAATTGACATCTTTGATAATACAAAAAATATGGGACAAGGGGAACCGTTCCAAAATGATAGCGATGATTTACTGATTAATGTACCAGCAGATATGTTGTCACTCAATATAGATAACATAAAAGAATTTCATGAGTGGTATGATACGCAGAAGGATTTTGACTATGATGATGCAGAATATTTACCACGTTTTGTATTTGGTCATTATATGAAGAGTTACTTAGATAAATATATCAATCATTATAATAATATTCGTGTGATTCCTCATGAAGTGACAAAAATCGGTATTGTTGAGCAATCGAGACATATTCATGCTAAAAAGATCATTGTCAGTGCAGGACAAAAAGATAAGTTTACAGCTACATATGATTATGTTTTTCTTACAATTGGAACGCTATCATATCATGATCCATATCAGTTAAAAGGATTACCACGTTATATCCATGAACCCTATCCAGCCAACCACACATTAGATGAAGTATCAGAACACGATAAAGTTGCTGTGATTGGAACAGGTCTTGCCAGTTTAGATGTCATTCGATATGTGTTAAATCATCATAATCAATCGCTAACACTAGCAAGTAGAGGTGGAAAGTTACCAAGCGTTCGGGGAGAAATGGTGCCTATTACATTACAATTTTTAACTAAATCAGCATTTGATGAAATAAAATCAGAAAATATGGGTGTCGTTCCCTTACAAAAGGCCATCGAACTCGTTCATCAGGAATGTGAATTATTAGATATTCCACTCTCATCTTTACTGGATCGCAGAACAGGGGATGTTGTAGAAGACTTAAGTTATGATTTGTCTCACGCCGAATCATTAGGCCGCTTACAAAGCTTTTTGATGACGCTGAAAGACAATATGAACTGGATTTGGAATAGTTTCACCTATGAGGATCAGATGTTATTTCTAGATCGATATCATCACTACTTCAAAGAAAATATGAATCCCATGCCGAGAGATACAGCGCAGTTTATTATAGAAGCAATAGAGAATAAAAAGCTTAAAATTTATTCGGGTTTAGAAAAAGTAGAAAATATAGACGGAAGATATCAATTAGCATTTGAAGATAAACAGCATAATACAGTTGTAGATGTTGTCATCAATGCGACAGGGCCGAAAACAAAACTGGATCAATTGGATGCGTCAGATGGATTGTTACTTGATATGGCAGATAAGCATATTGTGCAAGCACATCCAACAGGAGGGATTCAAATTGTGCCAGAAACAAATGAAGTAATTAGCCCAAGATATGGAACTTTATCAAATCTACGTGCATTTGGACAAATGACAAATGGTGTTAATTTTGAACGTAATGGGGTTACAATGATTGTACAACAAGTAGTCAATAGCGTGAAACAGCTTTATTCAGAATTAGAACAATGCCAAGAAACGGTATAAACGTTTATGGCTATTATAGTGAATAAATGTCAGTATTTAAGGAGCAGAATATTCAATAGAATCCCAAATATTCTTTTTTCAACTTTGTGGTGTCGCTGTTCAAGGCGCAAGATTTTCGACAGAACACCACAATTTATTAAAAAAAATGGCTTGTGTTCCGCTTAAGCCCAAAGCGCACCACTTACAACCTCATGATATCAGTATTTGACAAATAGCATTCTCGTCAGAATGTTGCAATGAGACAAAATCAAAAAACGATTTTACTTCATTGCTTCGATACTGCTCAAATTCTAAACGCTTTTCTTACTACCTCTATATTATAAAATTTAGTTGCAAATCGATTGTCAAGATTCTTAAAATGCGTTAAGCTATATTCGAACAGTGGCCATGTTGAATACATTTCACGCTTTGTTTGATACATATCGTAAGTGTAAGAAAACATTGATTTTAATAACCACTGTGTCGTATCTTGAATCTCAAACAATTTCATAATGATATTCTTTCGGGGCTGGGTGGAAATCCCAACCGGCAGTAATTTAAGCCTGCGACCTGTAGTGAACGATGATACGTTGACTATGGCTGATCTAGTGAGAATCTAGAGCCGACAGTAAAAGTCTGGATGGGAGGAAGAATAATCAGTAGACCATGACATGCTATACTTTGTGTAAAATAACATAAAGCTATTGCTTATTTTGTGATGGAAAAATTACTGAATTTATCTGCTTTGTACTTTAAGCAGTATAAGATAAAACCAACCACTCGAAACCAACAATCGGGTGGTTTTTTGTTTAGATTTGAGGTGATCCAAATAAATAACTATTTAGAACATGCAATTCGTTTAGCTGAAATGGTAGAAGGACAAACAGGTGTTAATCCACCAGTAGGTGCTGTTGTCGTAAAAGATGGTCGTATTATTGGCATGGGTGCGCATCTTCAAAAAGGTGACAAGCATGCTGAAATTCAAGCAATTGATATGGCGGGTGAACAAAATGTGAGTGGTGCAACAATTTATGTTTCATTAGAACCATGTTCACACTTTGGTGCAACACCACCCTGTGCGCAAAAGATTATCGAAACAGGCATACAAAAAGTTGTTTATGCTGCGAGAGATATCACACTTCCAGCAACAGGACATGAGATGATGTCAGAAAAAGGGATCGAGGTGCAATATGTGCCACACCCACTTGCCGAAGACTTATATGCACCATTTTTTGCATCTAAGACATCTGAAGTCCCTATTGTCACTGTGAAAGTCAGTGCAAGTATGGATGGCAAACAAGCAACGGATGATCAAGAAAGCCAGTGGATTACGTCTAAAGCTGTGAAAGAAGATGTCTTTCAATTACGGCATATGCACGATGCAATTATTACTGGAAACGGAACATTAGAAGCGGATAATCCGAGTCTCACAGTACGTATCCCTGAAGGACGTCATCCTGCACGTATTATCATGACGCATTCTGGTCATATTAACTGGGATGCCGCAATATTTCATGATCAACTTGCACCTGTCTATATTTATACAGATAATCGTGCATTGACGACATCTTTAGCACATGTCCAAATTATTTATCTACCAACAACTGACGTAAAGAGTGTATTACAAGATTTATATAAAAGAGGTTTTGGTCGTGTATTAGTTGAAGCTGGGCCAAAGCTGACTTCACAATTTTTAGCTTCTGAATTTATTTCAACCTTCATCCTTTATTTAGCCCCGAAAATAATAGGTGGTCGAGGGAAATACCAATATTTTCAAACAGATGGTGTGACACCACTTGACCAACTTACAAATTTTGAAATTGTCCATTCTGAAATGATAGATACTGACATGAAATTACAAATGAAAAGGAAATGATGTCATGTTTACAGGTATCGTTGAAGAAATTGGAACCATTCAATCAATCAAAAAGCAAAACCCCACAACTGAACTAACAATTCAATGCGAGAAAATATTAAGTGATATGCATATTGGTGATTCTATAAGTGTCAATGGTACTTGTTTAACCGTTGTAAGATTTGATGCTACATCGTTTACAGTTCAAGTCATAACAGGTACTGAAAATAAAACATATTTAGGGACACTGTCCACAGGTCAACCGGTCAATCTTGAACGTGCTTTATTAGCGACAGGTCGTTTAGGGGGCCATTTTGTACAAGGACATGTTGATGACAAAGGGACAATCCTGAATATTAAGCAATCTCAAAATGAATGGATCTATACGATTAAAGCACCGGATCATATTTTGAAGCAGATGATACCACAAGGCGCTATTGCTGTAGATGGTGTTAGCTTAACAGTATTCAAAAAAGGAACAACAAGTTTTGATATTCATTTAATACCGGAGACACGAAAGGCAACCATTTTGTCAATGAAACGACAAGGAGATCCCGTACATTTAGAAACAGATATGTTATTTAAATATGTTGAAAATATTACTCGTCAAAATAACGGTGTATCAATGGATAGCTTATTACGTGCAGGTTTTTAACAGCATAGAGAATCCAAGGAGGACATATTATGCAATTTGATAAAATAGAAGACGCATTGATTGCTTTAAAAAAAGGTGAATCGATTATTGTATGTGATGATGATGATAGAGAAAATGAAGGTGACTTACTCGCTATTACTGAATGGATGAATGACGACACGATTAATTTTATGGCACGTTATGGCCGTGGTCTTATTTGTACCCCAATTGATCGGTCGATTGCAGAACAAGTGGGTATCGATCCAATGGTACAAAATAATACGGATCCACATTCTACCGCATTTACAGTAAGCATTGACCATGTGGCATCAACGACAGGTATCAGTGCATTTGAGCGTACACATACTGTAAGAGCGTTAATTGATGAAAATTCAACGTCGGCAACGTTTAACCGTCCGGGTCATATTTTCCCGCTTATTGCACATGAAAAAGGTGTGTTAGGTCGTCGGGGTCATACAGAAGCAGCAGTTGAACTCGCAAAATTGACTGGAGCAAAACCGGCGGGTGTCATTTGTGAAATCATGAATGAAGACGGTACGATGGCTAGAGGTGATGATTTACTATTATTTAAGCAACAGCATGGTTTATGCATGATTAATATTGAAGATTTAGTCACATATATCAAAACAACGCAGTCATTGATTTCAAAAGAAGCAAAGGTGGAATTACCAACACGCTATGGCACATTTGACATGTATGGTTTTACATCTAAGATTGATGGTTCAGAACTGATTGCGATTGTTAATGGTGAGATACATGATGAGATGAATGTACGTATCCACTCTGCTTGTGCGACAGGCGATATTTTTCACAGTGCCCGCTGTGATTGTGGTGAACAATTAGAATTTGCTATGTCATATATTAATGAAAATGGGGGTATGATTATCTATTTACCTCAAGAAGGTCGTGGCATTGGCTTAATGAATAAACTCAAAGCGTATGAATTGATTGAACAAGGTCATGACACAGTTTCAGCAAATGAAGCATTAGGTTTTGCACCAGACATGCGTGATTATGATAATGCAGCACAAATTTTAAAATATTTTGGCATACAATCAGTGAACCTAATGACAAATAATCCAGAGAAATTTGAAGGCTTAGATCATTATGGTATATCAATGGCTACGCGTATTCCTGTTATTACTGAGACAAATGAACATAACCATGACTATATGCAAGTTAAAAAAAATCAAATGAGACATTTAATATAATTGGAGGAATTAATGATGAACTTTGAAGGACAATTAGTTGGACAAGGATTAAAAATTGGTATTGTGGTAAGCCGCTTTAATGATTTTATTACAGGACGTTTATTAGATGGTGCTTTAGATGCACTGAAACGTCATCAAGTGGATGAGAATGATATCGATGTTGCCTATGTACCAGGTGCTTTTGAATTACCCATTGTTGCCAAAAAAATGGCGCAATCTGATAAATATGATGCAGTGATCACATTAGGCTGTGTCATTCGTGGTGCAACAACACATTATGACTATGTATGTAATGAAGCGGCAAAAGGTATTGCAAAAGCAAGTGATGATACAGGCATTCCAGTTATCTTCGGCGTATTAACAACAGAAAATATCGAACAAGCAATTGAACGTGCAGGTACTAAAGCAGGTAATAAAGGTGCGGAAGTCGCAGTAGGTGCAATTGAAATGGCGAACTTACTAAAAGCAATTGGATAATGAAAAAAGTAATCCCCTTGAAGCATGAAAACTTCAAGGGGATTTTAACGTAAAATTATTTTTTGTTACCTCTACCTAAAAGTAATGCTGTTAAACCTAATGCAGCCACAACGAAAAGTGGTTTTGGTTTTACGAATTCTTTGAAGGCAAGTGCTAAGTTTTGAGGACGTTCAGCAAGACGTCTCATAAAGTAGCCGAACCAGTCATCACCGTATGGTACATAAATAGTGAAGTTGTAACCTTCTTTAGCGATTGATTCTGCAAGCTCAGAACGGAAGCCATATAACATTTGGAATTCAAACTTAGATTTATCAATATTATGTTTTTCAACAAATGCTTTTACGTGATTAATGACGTTGTGGTCATGTGTTGCAATAGATGTAAAGTTTTTGGCATTTAATAAGCGTTTTTCAATAAGACGAATATAATTAGCATCAATTTCTTCACGTGTTTGGTAAGCAATGTGTGAAGATTCTTTATAGGCACCCTTAACTAAACGTAATCGCAAGTCAGGATATTTATCAATGAGTTCGTCAGCTTTGAATAAATATGCTTGAATCACTGTACCTACATTTGAAAATTCAGATTTTAATTGGTCAAGTGTATGCGTAATATCTGATAGACTATCATATTTTTCAGTATCAAAATTAATATGCATTTGATCGTATTCAGCTGCTTGTTTCACGATTTCATAAGCATTATCATAAGCAAGCTGTTGATCAAACTCAGCACCTAATTGACTTAACTTAATAGATACATGTGCATCTAATCCATTTTTATGTATCGCTGACATAATTTTTAAAATATCGTCTTTCGCAGCGATTGCTTCTTGTTTTGAGTTAACAAATTCTCCCAAGTTATCTACAGTTGCTGCAATATTTTTTTTGTTCAGACGACGAATTGTCTTCACCACATCGTCAATCGTATTACCAGCTACTACCTTATTAGCACCTAAAGAAGGTCCTACCTTTTTAGCTGATGCATTGAGAAAAGCATTATTTGATAATGCGATGAAAAAATCTTTGAATAAGCTCATTTCTATTCCTCCCATTACTTTGTTTTGCTAATTAATAATAGTGTATCACGAACAATAATGTGATGAAAACGTTTTTATAATGAATTTTTACAACAAAATAGTTCAAGCGCAAATATGGCGGGTAATTAATTTTTTTATAAAGTGATTTGCGAAATTAAATAATCGTATTTTTTGTAGGTAAGATTTGGTTTTATTAGCATTTCTATGATTGTACAAGCTATAATGAAATGTAAAGTGTTAAGTAAGAAAGGTTAGATATGATATGTGGAAATGGGAAACAGTTAGTGAAGTAAAAGGTGTCGTTGTGATTGTTCACAATATTTTAGAACATACAGGACGATATGCATATGTGATTACACACTTAAGAAGAAACGGTTATCACGTGATTATGGGTGACTTACCAGGTCAAGGTCAAACATCACGAATGAATAAAGGACAAGTTGAAAGTTTTGAATTATATCATGAATCAGTTTTAGAGTGGCTGAAAATTGCTGAAGGCTACAATCTTCCTATATTTATGATTGGCGTAGGTTTGGGTGGTTTAATATCTATGAATTTACTTGAAAAAGTAGAATTAGATATTGAAGGGCTTGTATTAATTTCTCCACTTTTAGCATTTCAAAATAATGCACGCACACGTAAAAATATTTTAGCTTCAAATGTTGGTGACGTATCGAAGTCAGCGAAATTTGATTTAGGGTTTGATGTAACGGATTTAACATCAAATAAAGAAGTACAAGAAGAAACATTAAATGATGCCTTGATGCTGAAAAAAGTGAGTTATCATTGGTACCAAGAAGTCATTAAAAATATGAAAGAAACAACAGATCATATTAAAGAAATGAAAACTGTCCCACTTTGCTTGATGTACGGAACTGAGGATCGTGTGACTGATATTCATGTGACACGTCAAATCGTATCTGTGTGCGATCATGAAGAATTATACTTTAAGGCATGGCAAGGTCTTGCGCATGAAGTCCATAATGAACCAGAACGTGAAGCGGTGATGCGCTATATTTTGAGCTTTTTAAACAATCGTGTGTTTACTGCAGGATTTGTAGTAGAAGATGAAAATACATTGACATAAGTTTTAATAATAAAGAAATAGTGCTAACGCTAGATAGTTTTATAAAACGATAGGTAAATGCTAATGTTAAATCGATTTTTTCAGGAGTTTTAAGTTATAAATTAATTACTGGAACTATTGGTACTGATGGAATTATAATTCGAATTTGAGGTGAAACAATATTTAAAAAAAACTTTGAGTTTAGTCTTAAACTCTCAATTAATATTTATTACACTCAATGTTATAATATCTTTAGTATACTACTTATTTGAATATATAATAGGCGCTGAGATTACTTGGTTATCTATTATACTTAATATTTTACTTTTTATCATCTTGAAAAGTTTAATTTTATATAGAAATAGTAGAGTTGTATTTACTTTTTCTATATTATATTCAATATTAGTGAGTATGATTTACTTTTTATTGAATATAATTATAAATATAAAATAGAGGAGGAATAACTTTGACATTTGGAAACTATCAAATAGACTCATTTTGGTTGGTAATGATATTAGGTTTTTTAATTGGATCAATTTTCCTACCTATTTTATTACCAGTTGTAATTGGGTTATTAATATTTGGTTTAGAAAAAAAAGAGTTGAACTTTAATATTTAACGTTTTTCTTGTAAATATCTACTAATTTCAACAATTAAGTGACACTACTATTTTAAAATTATTTATGAATATTTGATTCTGCTTGAACTTCAAGTTGAAGCGTGATAAATTATATATGTGAAATGCTTCACATATATTTCGAGATTAATAATTTTAAAATAGATAGATTGGAGAGAATCTTCATGGCGAAAAAAGGTAATAAAGTAGTATTAGTAGGGAACGGTGCAGTAGGTGCAAGCTATGCATTCACAATGGTGAGTCAAGGTGTAGCAGACGAATTAGTAATTATTGATATTAACGAAGACAAAGTACTTGGTGATGTACTTGACTTAAGTCACGGGGCACCTTATGCAATGTCTCCTGTAAAAGTTAAAGCGGGCCAATACTCTGACTGTGGCGATGCAGATTTAATTGTCATCTGTGCTGGTGCACCACAAAAAGTTGGTGAAACACGTTTAGACTTAGTTGAAAAGAACGCTAAAATTTATAAAGGTATCATCACACCAATTATGGAAAGTGGATTTGACGGTATCTTCTTAATTGCTGCAAATCCAGTAGACGTTTTAACTTACGTTACTTTAAAATACTCAGGTTTACCAAAACACAAAGTCATTGGTTCAGGTACAATCTTAGATACAGCACGTTTCAAACACTTATTAAGTGAAGTATTCGATGTTGCACCATCAAGTGTACACGCAAATATTATTGGTGAGCATGGTGACTCAGAAGTACCAGTATGGTCAAGTGCAACAATCGCAGGTCAACCACTATATGATTTATTAAAAAATGATCCAGAAAAAGAACATCTTATTGAAGATATCTATGTAAATACACGTGACGCAGCTTACGATATCATTAAAGCAAAAGGTGCTACTTACTATGGTGTAGCAATGGGCTTAATGCATATTTCTAAAGCAATTTTACGTAACCAAAATGTAGTATTAACTGTTTCTAGTTACTTAGAAGGTGAGTACGGTGTAGAAGGTGTTTATACTGGTGTGCCAACTGTTGTTAATGGAGAAGGTGCAGTTCGTATTATCGAAACACCATTAAATGAAGAAGAACAAGCTAAATTTGAAAAATCTTCTAAGATTCTTAAAGATATGCAAGATTCAATTAGCCACTTATTCTAATAGTGACACGATTGAAAGGCACACTCCTATATTGGGTGTGTCTTTTTTTATTTAAATGAGTGTTTTTTGAAATATATTATAATGATGATTGACTGTGAATGTAAGTGTAAAAACAACTTAAAATATACAAAAGAACTCTAGGTGTATTTTTGATGTTACATCATACAATTTAAAAATAAATTTTAAATTGAACTATGTTATTTTGTTTTGATGAAAATTTGACGGGTATATAATTAGTGATGAATATGTATTGTAGATGGGAGAATTATTGATGGAAGACAGTAAAGTAGAACAAAAAAGTGGGATTAAAGCTCTATTTTCATTGCAATCCGAAATTGAATCAGTTTTTGTTACTATCGCAGAAAAATACGAATTAACTAAGGAAGAGTTGCTCATACTATTAACGCTATGGGAAAAAGGTGGTATGACACTTAAAGAGATGGATCAGTTTGTGCCAATAAAGTCTTATAAACGCTCAAAAACATATAATCACCTTGTTAATATGAAATGGATTTACAAAGAGCGACCAGTCAATGATGAACGTACGGTGTTGATATATTACAATGAAGACATGCGTGATAAGCAGCATGAACTTGTAACGGATATTGCAACTGAAATTAAGCAACATAAAATGAAAATGAGCCAAAGTTTTAAAAAAGTATTGGATATGGCGCAAGTCTAACTATTCCCATAAGGGTCTAACCATTTCAATCAGATAAAAAACTGGTGAGATCTATAAACAGATCTCACCAGTTTTTTATCTTTTTTCAATTGCAACAATATAAGGCGGGTTATTTTGTTGGTTAAGAAACCCGTATTGTAAAATATGTGCTTGCTGTTGATCGAAGTTTTTCAAATACTTAAGCAGATGATCACTTTCTATTTTGCCTTCAGGATGACCTGGATAAACCACTAAAACAATGATACCTTCTTGTCTTAGATGTTCAAAAATACGTGTAATGGCTAAAATAGTCGTTTCAGGCTGTGTGACAACGGATTTGTCACCTTTAGGTAAATACCCCAAATTAAAAATCGCGGCATCCAATTTTTCAAGGTGATCGGGGTGGATATGGTCAATAATGTGCTCATGACCTGTTTGAATTAGTGATACCTGTTTATAATCAGCTATTTTTTCTTTTGTTGCATCGATGGCAGCTTGTTGAATATCACAACCATATACCTGTCCTTCAGGTACTGACTGTGCTAAAAATAAAGTGTCATGACCATTTCCACAAGTTGCATCAATCACGGTACTATCACTTTTAATATGTGTGGTGATGAGCTCTTTAGCGAATGGAAGAATTCGTTTTAGAATCATTATTTTATAGCCTCTTTTGAATAATGTGTTCCTTGAACAGTGCCACGACGCGCAAGTTCTGCATCAATATCATTGAGAACTTCCCATTTATTAACACTCCACATGGGACCTACCATCAGGTCTATCGGTCCGTCTCCTGTGATGCGGTGTACAATCATTTCAGGTGGCAGAATTTCAAGTTGATCACAAACGAGGTTGATATATTCTTCTTTGGTCATAAATTTTAACAAGCCTTTGTCGTATTGTTTGACCATTGGTGTGCCTTTTAATAAATGTAGTAAGTGGATTTTTATTCCTTGAACATCCATTTCAGCAACGGCTTTTGCTGTTTCCATCATCATGTCATAGTCTTCTCCAGGTAAGCCGTTAATAATATGGCTACATACACGAATGCCATGCTTACGTAATTTAGCGACGCCTTCATAGTAAACATCCATATCGTGTGCACGATTGATCAAGTCTGAAGTCGTTTGATGAACGGTTTGAAGACCTAACTCCACCCATAGATATGTGCGTTCATTCAATTCGGCAAGGTATTCTACCACATCATCTGGCAAACAATCTGGGCGTGTCCCGATTGAAAGCCCAACAACGCCTTCTTCTTGTAATGCCGCTTCAAATTTTTCACGCAATACTTCCACTGGTGCATGCGTATTTGTAAATGCTTGGAAGTAGGCAATATATTTGCCTTCATACCATTTTTCATGCATGCGAGATTTTATTTCTTGGAATTGAATAGGGATTGCATCTGCACGATTACCTGCAAAGTCACCACTTCCTGCAGCTGAACAAAAAGTACAGCCACCGTGTGCAACAGTGCCGTCACGGTTGGGGCAGTCGAAACCACCATCAAGTGCGACTTTAAAGATTTTTTGACCAAATTGATTTTTTAAATGGTAGTTTAATGTATGGTAGCGTTTATTTTCAAAAGCATATGGAAAAACTGTTCCCATGTTTCTCGTCCCTTCTATGTCCCTTCTATTTATGGCAATATATTCAAAGATTTTACCATATTTTTCAATGTCATGTTATATTGGTGCATGAGACTGAAAAAGAAAGAGGCGATTTCAATGCGTATGCCGAGTGCAATTTGGTGGTTAGTGATCGGTATGGCAATCAATATTACAGGAGCGAGTTTCTTATGGCCACTTAATACAATATATATGGCACAGGAGTTGGATAAGTCACTGAGTACAGCTGGATTGGTACTTATGATCAACTCAATTGGAATGATAGGTGGCAATCTGCTTGGTGGAACGATGTTTGACCGATTAGGTGTTTATAGCACAATTATGATAGGAACCATTTTTAGTTTAGTAGCGACTTGTTTACTGAACTTTTTTCACGGTTGGCCTTGGTATGCTATTTGGCTTATTATGCTGGGCTTTGGAGGAGGGATGATTATCCCTGCAATTTATGCAATGGCGGGGGCAGTGTGGCCACAAGGGGGACGTAAAACATTTAATGCCGTTTATTTAGCGCAGAATATTGGTGTAGCGCTTGGTGCAGCATTAGGTGGTATTGTAGCGAACTTTAGTTTTGATTATATATTTCTTGCAAACTTATTAATGTATGTTGCCTTTTTTGTCATTGCTGTATTTAAATTTAATGTGACATATGAAGCAAAAGTTAAGCAACCACATATGTTAGATGAGGTCACATCTATTCAAGATAAAAAGAATTTTATTGCGCTAATTCTGCTATGTGTGATGTTCGCTTTTTGTTGGATTGCATACGTACAGTGGCAAACAACCATTGCATCTTTCACACAACAAATTGGCATTTCAATGCCACAATACAGTTTATTATGGACGATTAATGGTGTGATGATTCTTCTTGGACAACCACTCATTTTACCAGTGATTCAAATGTTACGTGGACAGATGAAAAAACAACTTTATGTAGGCTTGTTTATTCTTATCATTTCATTTTTTGTCACGAGCTTTGCTATGTCGTTCTCAATTTTTGTTGTCGGTATGGTGATTATGACATTTGCAGAAATGTTTATTTGGCCAGCAGTACCGACGATTGCAGATCAATTGGCACCGATTGGAAGACAAGGTGTGTATCAAGGAATTGTCAATGCGGCTTCAACAGTAGGTAAGGCATTAGGACCATTGCTTGGTGGGTTAATCGTAGACTACTTTGACATGCAGACAATGTTTTTATCAATGATTGGTCTGTTAGTAATTGCTGGATTTTTCTTGGCGATATTTGATCGAGGAATTCGCAATCGAGAATCGAAAGCTGAAATGTAAAGTGCACGGTCTTCCTTTCAATTTAGTAACGAGTATAATGAAAGAAGATGAATGAATTAACCATGTGTATTAAAAACTATGGGAGAACTAGAGAGCCATAAACATTTGCAATGATTTTGTCGTAGTGCTTCCCTGCAAAACATTTAGTAAGCTTTGCTAATAAGGAATGACGAAACCTTTTATTGTGAAAATGATCTCTGTCCCACTTTATACTTGCAACAACGCATTAAATTGCCTATTATAGAGTATGATATATTCATTATATTGATAATTAAATTTCGGAGTAGTAATTTAATATGTAATCTACAGAGAGTTAGTGGGGGTGCGAACTAACGTTTACAGTTAAATGAACTTGCCATCATAAAAATAAATAATAAAACATCTCAACTATTAAAATGAAGTGCACATATGTGAATGAGGGTGGTACCGCGGCAAATTTGTCGTCCCTCTATAGAATAACAGTAGTTTGAGGTGTTTTTTGTATTTTAGGAGGTCTCTGCTGTGAACTATGATCATAAGCAAATTGAAAAGAAGTGGCAAAAATATTGGTTAGAAAACAAAACATTTAAAACAGAGGATAACTTGGGACAAAAGAAATTTTATGCATTAGATATGTTTCCATATCCATCAGGTGCAGGATTACATGTAGGTCATCCTGAAGGCTACACAGCTACAGATATTATTTCACGATATAAGCGTATGCAAGGGTACAATGTATTACACCCAATGGGTTGGGATGCGTTTGGTTTACCTGCAGAACAATATGCGTTAGATACTGGAAATGATCCAGCTGATTTTACAAAAGCGAATATCCAAACATTTAAGCGTCAAATTCAAGAACTTGGATTTAGTTATGATTGGGATCGAGAAGTCAGCACAACTGACCCTGAATACTATAAATGGACACAATGGATTTTCATTCAACTTTATAAAAAAGGATTAGCTTACATCGATGAAATTCCAGTAAACTGGTGTGAAGCGCTTGGCACAGTTTTATCAAACGAAGAAGTCATTGATGGTGTATCTGAACGTGGTGGCCATCCAGTTGTTCGTCGTCCGATGAAACAATGGGTTTTAAAAATCACTGAATATGCAGATCGTCTATTAGAAGACTTAGAAGATTTAGATTGGCCTGAATCAATTAAAGATATGCAACGTAACTGGATTGGTCGTTCAGAAGGGGCACGTGTTCGCTTTGATATTGCATCAACAAATGAAAATGTAGAAGTATTCACAACACGTCCTGACACACTATATGGTGCAACGTTTATCGTATTAAGCCCGGAACACCAGCTTGTGGATGAAATTACAACAGATGAACAAATTGAAAAAGTACGTGCTTATCAACAAGAAGCAGCTAAAAAATCTGACTTAGAACGTACTGACTTAGCAAAAGAAAAAACAGGTGTATTTACAGGTGCTTATGCGATCCATCCATTATCTGGTGCACAAATTCCTGTATGGATTGCTGATTACGTGCTTGCATCATACGGAACAGGTGCTGTGATGGCAGTACCAGGTCATGATGAACGTGATTATGAATTTGCTGAAACATTTAACTTGGATGTTGTCAATGTCATCGAACACGAAGAAGATACGCCTGTTTATACAGGAGACGGTCGTCATGTGAATTCAGGTGACTTAGACGGATTGAATAATGCTGAAGCAATCGAAAAAGCCATTGCAATTTTAGAAGAAAAAGGTGCTGGTGAGCGTAAAGTTAACTATAAACTACGTGATTGGTTATTCAGTCGTCAACGTTATTGGGGTGAACCAATTCCAGTTATCCACTGGGAAGATGGATCTATGACAACAGTTCCTGAATCTGAATTACCACTATTGTTACCAAAAATGGATCAAATCAAGCCATCAGGTACTGGTGAATCACCACTTGCGAACAGTGAAGAATTTGTAAATGTTGTCGATGAAAAGACAGGTATGAAGGGACGTCGTGAAACAAATACGATGCCACAATGGGCAGGTAGCTGCTGGTACTACTTACGCTATATTGATCCTAAAAATGATCAAATGCTTGCAGACCCTGAAAAATTAAAACATTGGTTGCCTGTTGACTTATATATCGGTGGTGTTGAACATGCCGTGCTTCACTTATTGTATGCACGTTTCTGGCACAAAGTATTATACGATTTAGGTGTTGTACCAACAAAAGAGCCATTCCAGAAACTTTTCAACCAAGGTATGATTCTTGGTGAAGGTAATGAAAAAATGAGTAAGTCTAAAGGTAATGTTGTAAACCCTGATGAAATCGTTGCATCACATGGGGCGGATACATTACGCCTATATGAAATGTTTATGGGACCACTTGATGCTTCCATTGCATGGAGTGAAACTGGCTTAGATGGTGCACGTCGATTCTTAGATCGTATTTGGCGTTTATTCGTTACAGAAGATCATAAGTTATCTGACAAAGTGGTTGATGAAGCAACACCAAAATTAGAACAAGTGTATCATCAAACTGTTAAGAAAGTCACAGAAGACTTTGAATCATTGAACTTCAATACAGCGATTAGTCAGCTGATGGTATTTATTAACGAAGGATACAAAGCAGATGCGATTAACCGTGTCTATGTTGAAGGTTTTGTAAAAATGATTGCACCAATCGCACCGCATATCGGTGAAGAATTGTGGTCTATTTTAGGACATGAAAGTACAATTACGTACCAACCATGGCCTACATTTGATGAAGCATTGTTACAAGCAGATAATGTTGAAATCGTAGTACAAATCAATGGTAAAGTACGTGCGAAACTTGAAATCTCAAAAGATACATCAAGAGAAGAAATGGAACGTATTGCATTAGAAGATGAGAATGTTCAAGCAAACTTAGAAGGCAAAGAAATTAAAAAAGTCATTGCGGTACCACAAAAACTAGTCAATATTGTTGCGAAATAATAGGAGTGAGACGATGAAAGAAATACAAATGGATCAGCTTAAAGAAAAGTTATTAAGCAATGAACCAGTACACGTTGTTGACGTGAGAGAAGACGAAGAGGTAGCTTTAGGGATGATTCCTGATGCTAAACATATTCCGATGCAAGAAGTACCAAATCATTTAGATGAATTTGATACAAACAAAACATATTATATTGTTTGTGCTGCTGGTGCAAGAAGTGCGAGAGTGGTTGATTATTTAACAGATCACAATATCGATGCAGTTAATGTTGAAGGCGGCATGAAAGCATGGGGCGACGGTGGTTTAACATACGACGGTATTTAATAACAAAATAGGATGAAAAGAGGGAGCTGAGCATGATTGTCTCAGCCCCCTCTTCCTTTTAAGAGGTTTGTTTTTAAGTAGTGATAGGTTCAAATTGTCCAGCATGATAGCCTGCAACATAACCTGTTACAAGGGCACTTGTAATATTGTAACCACCTGTATATCCGTGGATATCAAGTACCTCTCCACATAAGAATAAACCATCTTGTAGTTTTGAGCCCATCGTTGTTGGAACGATTTCTTTAATTGAGACACCACCACCAGTGACAAAAGCCTTTTCTATTGGTAATGTGCCATTTACTGTAAAAGTGAATGCTTTGAATAAATGTGCTAATTGATTAATTTGTTGTGCGCTAAGATGATGATAGGTTGTTTCTAAATCAATTTCTGCACGTTCAATCATAAAATGTAAATAACGTGTTTCAATGAGACCTTTAAGCGCGTTTTTAATGATTTTATCCGGTTGATCTTTTAATAAACTGATGATTTTTTGTTTGAGTTGTTCTTCATTTATGGAAGGAAAAACATCTAGCTGTATTTGAATATCTTGTCGCTTTTGTTGTTTTTGTTCTTTATAGATAAATTGACTACAGCGAAGTGCTACAGGTCCACTGATACCAAAATGAGTAAAAATCATATCCATTTGATGCGTGATACGCTTTTTTCCATTCTTTTTTAAGACGGATAGACCGACATCTTTTAAACTTAAACCTTTTAACGTTTGTGCTTTAATAAAAGCTTCATTGGATTTGATGGGTACTTCAGTAGGGAATAATTCTGTAATGGTATGACCAAAAGATTTAGCAAATGGATAGCCATCACCCGTAGAACCAGTATGTGGCACACTTGTACCACCCGTTGCAATGACAACAGATTTGGCACGATGTGTGTGACCATCTTCTAAAGTAACTGTATAATGTGCGTCAGAAAAAGCTACGGATGTCACAGGACTATTTTCAATAACTTCTACTTGTTGTTTGTTCATTTCTGCAATTAAAATATCTAATACGTCTTGAGATTTATCAGTTATCGGGAACATTCGACCGTGATCTTCTTCTTTCAGTTTAAGTCCACGTGATTCGAAAAATTGTATAATCGATTGGTTATCAAAAAGTGTAAAAGGACTATACAAAAATTTCCCATTACCAGGAATGTTTTTTATAATTTCTTCATAAGGGAGGTTGTTGGTTACATTACATCGGCCACCACCAGAAATTTTTAGTTTACGACCGAGACCTTTCTTTTTTTCGATAAGTAAAACACGTTGATGGTTTTGACTGGCAGAGATTGCAGCCATAATGCCACTAGGACCACCACCAATAACGATTGTTTGATACATATATGGAATTCTCCTTCAATTTTGTATATTTTAATTTTAACACAATCAGATTATGTGTATAATTATATTGTTATGCACAAAAATATTAAAAATCAAAAAGTAGGTTGATGATTTTATGAGTGAAAATAAGGAGTTAGTACGGGGGACGTTTCTATTAACGGTAAGTATTTTAATCACTAAAATACTTGGGATTCTTTATGTAATTCCGTTTTACCGTATTATAGGAGGCGCTGATAATTTAGCACCTTATAACTATGCTTACGGCCCTTATAATATTGCGATAGCAGTTGCAACAGCTGGTGTTCCATTGGCAGCATCAAAATATGTTGCAAAGTATAATGCGCTTGGCGCGTATCGTGTCAGTCAAAAATTGTATAAATCGAGTTTTATTGTAATGGGAATTACAGGTGTACTTGGTTTTGTAATGTTGTATGCATTATCTCCAACCATTGCAGCAATAACAGTTACAAATAATTCGGATCAAAGTGCAGGTTGGACAGCAGATCAAATTACAAGTGTTATTCGTACCATTAGTTTTGTTGTTATCTTTATTCCGATTCTTGCGACTTGGCGAGGGGTTTTCCAAGGATATAAGTCTATGGGACCAACAGCAGTTTCTGAAGTCATTGAACAAATTGCACGAATTATTTTTATTTTAGTAGGAAGTTATCTAGTCTTAAATGTTTTTGATGGTTCTATGTTATTAGCGAACAGTATTGCAACATTCGGTGCGGCAATTGGTGCCATTGCAGCGATTCTAACGCTATGGTGGTATTGGATTAAACGTCGTAAAGGTATTCAAGAAATGGTTGCATCTGATACAACAGGTATTGATGTCTCTTATAAAAATATGTATAAAGAGATCATTTCATACAGTATTCCTTTTGTAATTGTGAGCTTAAACTATCCATTGTTTATGATTGTAGACCAATTAACACACAACAATGCATTAGATGTGGCTGGTATTTCATCTGGTATGCAAGATATGTATTTCACTATTTTGAATATGACAACAAATAAAATTGTCATGATACCGACATCACTAGCGGCAGGATTTGCAATTAGCTTAATTCCATTTATTACGAAAACATATGAAGAAGGTAATTACGCGGAAATGCATAAGCAGATTCAAACATCTATCGGTGTTTTAATGTTTATCACAGTTCCAGCATCATTAGGGATCATGGCGTTAGCAGTACCGTTATACACTGTCTTTTATGAATACAGCCTTGAAGGAAGTCGCTTGTTATTCATTTATGCACCTGTGGCAATATTGATATCATTGTTAAGCGTGATCGCTTCTATGTTACAAGGAATCAATAAGCAAAAACTCACAGTTTCTATTATATTAGGTGCTGTCTTGATTAAATTGTTATTGAACCACCCATTAATTGTTATGTTCCATACTGCGGGGGCAATACTTAGTACAGCCATTGCACTCTCGTTTGCGATTATTGCAAGTTTTGTCGTTCTAAGAAAGTACGCACGTTTCCATTTCTCAGATACGTTCTATGATATTGGTAAAATATTGATTTGTGGATTTTTAATGATGATTATTGTAGAAGTTGTTTACTTTGGGTTACAATTCTTAATTTCTCCGGCAAGTCAATTCGGTGCATTAGTTATTACGATTATATGCGCATTAGAAGGTGTGATCGTGTACACAGTTCTTACATTTAAAACAAGACTTGCTGATAAGTTTCTTGGTGATACAGCAAATAGAATTAGAAGAAAGTTAGGTTTTGCTTAATGCGAATTGATAAGTTTTTAGCAAATATGGGAGTGGGCACACGTTCAGAAGTTAAAAATTTATTAAAAAAAGGTCAGGTTGTTGTTAACGATGTGGTTATAAAATCACCGAAGCAACAAATTGATCCAATTAGTGATCAAGTAGAGGTAGCGGGAGATCGCATTATATATGAACCGTTTGTTTATTTGATGTTAAATAAGCCAGCAGGTGTGATTTCTGCTACTGAAGATGATCGTCATCAAACAGTGATTGATTTAATTGATGGGTATGACCATTTGGATTTATTTCCTGTTGGACGATTAGATAAAGATACAGAAGGCTTATTATTGATTACAAACGATGGAAATTTTAATCATCGTATTATGAGTCCGAACAAACATGTTCCGAAACGTTACTTTGCAGAGTTAGCACATGCTGTTGATAAAAGTGCGATACAACGATTTGAAGAAGGTATTACTTTGAAAGAAGGGCTTTTGCAACCCGCGCATCTAGAAATTTTACCAAATACAAATCAAGCGCTTGTTACAATAACTGAAGGGAAATATCATCAAGTTAAACGTATGTTTCATGAAGTGGACAATGAAGTCGTTTATTTGAAAAGGGAAGCGATTGGCCAGTTAGAGCTTGACCCATTATTGCATCTAGGTGAATATCGTAAACTTACAGAAAAAGAACTTAGTTTTTTTGATTAAGTTTATAAAGAAATGTTTAAACCTTTAGATATAGGGAAAACATATCAAAACAATAGAGGTGATAATTATGGCAAATTCTAAAAATGTATTAAAAGCAGCAATCGGTATTGGTGGCGCAGTTGCTGCAGTTGTTCTTTCTAATAAAAACCGTCGTGATAAAGTAAAAGAAACATATGATCAATATAAGGAAAATCCTGAAGAGTATAAACAACTTGCTCAAGAAAAAGCAGCGAAATTTGGATCAATTGCTACTGAAGAAATTAATAAAGTAAAAGAAGATCCAAAAGCTTATGTTGATTCAATTAAACAAGATCCAAAAGCCTTTATTAACGATAAGAAATCACAATTATTAGATGAAAAAGACCAAGTGCCAGCAGTAAATGAGGCTGACTTTGTATCTGAAGGTGGCGGAGATGCGTCACAAAATCTTAATGAGAAAACAAAAGAAGTTTTAAAAAACAAAGAAGAGAATAATAAGTAATGATTAATGGACTGGAGCCTGATAAAAAGGTTCCAGTTTTTGTTATTTGTTCTATATCATAAGCACTTCTTTTATATTTATTTGTCAGAAAATTGTAACATGTGATACATTTTTAGTATCGTTTCAAATAAAAATCATGTAAAATGAAAGATACAACTCGATTAGAAAGAAGCTGAGACATATGTGGAGAGAAAAAGTTAAAGAATATGAAGATCAAATGATCGAAGACTTAAAAGGACTGCTAGCGATCCCATCGGTTAGAAATGATGATGAAGCAACGGAAGATGCACCGGTAGGTCCAGGTCCCAAAGAGGCGCTTGAATACATGTATCAACTTGCTAAGCGCGATGGCTTCGAAACGTTTGATACAGATCACTTGGCTGGTCGTATTGAAGTAGGTAAAGGGGATGACCTGTTTGGTATATTAGGTCATGTTGATGTTGTACCTGCTGGAGACGGCTGGGATTCTGATCCATTTACACCAGTTGTCACAGAAGATCGAATTATTGCCAGAGGAACTTTAGATGATAAAGGTCCAACCATTGCAGCGTATTACGCAGTTAAAATTTTAAATGATATGAAAGTAGATTGGAAAAAGCGTATTCATATCATTATTGGTACAGATGAAGAGTCTGATTGGAAATGTACGGACCGTTATTTCCAAACGGAAGAAATGCCTTCAATTGGTATTGCACCTGATGCAGAATTCCCACTCATTCATGGTGAAAAAGGGATTACAACATTTGACATCCAACAAAGTGCGCTTGCACAAGATGATGATGAACCAGAGATTGAGTTACATCACTTCAAAGCAGGGGAACGTTATAATATGGTACCAGATGAAGCATATGCACAGTTGCTAGTGAAGGAAAATATGACGCATACGATCCAACAATTTGAGGCATTTTTAACAGAACATCAACTTGAGGGTAGTCATGAAGTAGAGAATGGTATTCTAAAATTAACAGTTTACGGTAAAGCAGTGCATGGTATGGATCCATCTATTGGTGTGAATGCGGGACTATTTTTAATTCATTTCCTTAACACACTCAACCTTGATCAAACAGCACTTAATTGGACAGCCTTTAGCGAACGTTACCTTTATGAATCTCATTTTGGTGAAAAGTTAGGTATGAAATATCATACAGACCAAATGGGTGATTTAACAACGAATATTGGAATTTTAACATATGATAAATCACAAGGTGGTTCATTTGGTGTTAACTTACGCTATCCGGAAGGCTTTGACTTTGATACGGAAATCCGTAAGTTTAAAGATGAAGTGAAGGCACTTGGTTTTGAATTAAAAATAGGAAAAGTCCAACAACCTCATTTTGTTGATCCAAGTGATCCATTTATTCAAAAACTTTTAACAGCATATCGTAATCAAACAGGAGATATGTCACCTTCATATACAATCGGTGGTGGGACATACGCACGAAATCTTGATAAAGGGGTTGCATTTGGTGCGATGTTTGACGACTCAGAAGATTTAATGCATCAAAAAAATGAATATATTACGAAAAAGCAATTATTTAATGCGACGAGTATTTATTTAGAAGCGATTTATTCAATTTGTGTGGAGGGATGAGGATGACAAAAGTTTTAGTCAATGATGTATTGGTTGATGAACAAGAAGCAAAGGTAGCTTTTAATGACAGAGGGTATAATTTTGGAGATGGTATTTATGAATATGTACGTCTCTATGATAATAAATTATTTACAGCGAAAGAGCACTTTGAACGTTTATTAAGAAGCGCTCAAGAAATTGGGCTAGATATTGATTACACTGTCGAGTCATTAACAGAATTAGTGCGTAAGCTTGCTGAAGCAAATGGTGTGACAGATGGTGGTGTATATATGCAAATTACAAGAGGGGCTGCACCAAGAGATCATGCTTTCCCAACGCCTTCTGTTGAACCAGTCTTTACTGCATTTGTTAAAGAGTATGAACGTCCAACTGAAAAACTTCAGAATGGGGTATCAGTGGTGACAACTGAAGATATTCGATGGTTACGTTGCGACATTAAAAGCTTAAATTTATTAGGCAATGTACTTGCGAAAGAGTATGCAACGAAATATAATGCGGCAGAAGCGGTTTTACACCGTGACGGCACAGTAACAGAAGGTGCTTCGAGTAATGTCTTTGCAGTGAAAGATGGTGTCGTGCACACACACCCTGCAAACAATCTCATTTTAAATGGTATTACTCGACGTGTGATTCAATGGGTTTGTGAAGATGAAAATATCACTTTAAATGAAGAACCTTTTACAGTGGAATTTTTAAAACAAGCAGATGAAGTGATTTTTTCTAACACTTCAGATGAAGTCATGCCTGTTGTAAAAATTGATGGTGATGTTGTAAATGATGGCGAAGTGGGTCCAATTACACGTAAACTACAAGCAGGATTTGAACGTTATATTGCTTCACATTCACATTAAAAATATTTAAATTAGACACAAATAAAATAAATACAACTGTTTCATGACATATCTTTGAGATACTCAAGTAAAAAGACACATTTTGTGTTTCATTTTTGGTTGAAAAAATTGCGTAATAACTATACACTTATTAATGAGTCTAAAAATAGTACGTATATAAAAAAACGAAAAATGAAATGACTATATTTAAAATAAATTCAATTATAGTAAATGGCAATAACGTGTCGTATCAGATGAGTGATAATGTATGATATGCATGATATATGCCGGGGTGGGACATTAATTACTCATATCAACTATGAGATATTTGTCCCACTCCCTTTTCTCTTTGAAAGTGAGGTGAACATGTTGTGGAGCAGTTTTATCAGTTAGGTTGGACGTTAGATTCAGCAGGTGGTGTATCTGGAGAAGCATACATGGCTGAACAAGATGGTCAAAAATTATTCTTAAAAAGAAATTCTAACCCATTTATTGCTGCCTTATCAGCTGAGGGGATTGTCCCTAAGCTTGTATGGACTAAAAGAATCGAAACCGGTGAGGTTGTTACAGCACAGCACTGGAAAAATGGCAGAGAATTAGATGCCGATGAAATGGGGCAAGCACGCGTTGCACAATTATTAAAGAAAATACATCGTTCCCAACCATTACTGACAATGTTAAAACGCATGGAAATGGCGCCGATTACACCGGAAATCATGCTGCATAAAATTAATGCCTCTCTATCAAGGGAAGTATTAACACATCATGTTGTTCGAAAAGCACTCATTTATTTAGAAGACCACATGCCTGACTTAGATCCAAGATTCTTCACAGTCGTACACGGAGATGTGAATCATAATAACTGGTTATTGTCAGATAAGGACGAGTTATATCTTGTTGACTGGGAAGGCGCAATGATTGCTGACTGGGCAATTGACATTGGTATGTTGCTCTACAACTATGTTCCAGAAAGTCAATGGGCACAGTGGTTAGAAACATATGGCGTCAAAGAAACACTTGATCTTAAAAAACGTATGAAGTGGTATACTGTGATTCAATCAATTGGTATGATTCAATGGAGCGAAGAACATAAGCGATTTAAAGAGATGAACACATGGCTTGAATTTTTAAATGATGTCATGAAAAGTAATTTATTCATATAAGGAGTTAACAATCATGAGAATGCGACATAAGCCATGGGCAGAAGATTATTTGCGTGAGCATCCAGACATTGTAGATATTGATTGTAACCATGCAAAGTCCGTAACGAAATGGTTTGATAATGGTCAACCAATTCATATCGAAGTTGGATCAGGTATGGGCCAATTTATTACAACACTTGCTGCTCAAAATCCAGATATCAATTATATTGCGATTGAACGCGATAAAAATGTCATGATTCGTGTATTAGATAAAGTAAGAGAAAAAGGATTAACCAACATCAAACTACTTTGTAATGATGCTGTCGTACTAACTGATTATTTTGAGACAGACGAAGTGGCACGTATTTATCTAAACTTCTCTGATCCATGGCCTAAGACACGTCATGCAAAGAGAAGGTTAACTTATCACACATTTTTAACTATCTACCAACAAATCCTGCATCCAGATGGTGACATTCATTTCAAGACTGATAACAGGGGACTGTTTGCTTATAGTCTAGAAAGTATGTCTCAGTACGGTATGTATTTCACAAAGATAAACTTAAATTTGCATGAAGAAGATGCAGAAAACAATATTGAAACAGAATATGAACATAAGTTTTCACAAAAAGGCTCACGTATCTATCGAATGGAAGCTAAGTTTCATTCACCTTATAATGAATCGTAATGTCATGTAGTATCACTCTTCAATGAGAGAGTGGTACTTTTTTATTTTTATTTGAAGAATAGCTTACTTTAAAGATAAAATAGAGTTAACCATAAGGGGGGATGCGCAATGAAATTAGGTAAATTTCAGATTGATGTATTGAATGGGGGAGATGTACAGATGGA
The DNA here is from genome assembly GCF_025558425.1 of Staphylococcus sp. IVB6240. NCBI lineage: Bacteria > Bacillati > Bacillota > Bacilli > Caryophanales > Staphylococcaceae > Staphylococcus > Staphylococcus dromedarii. Next base: position 1,404,830 of record NZ_CP094718.1, on the reverse strand, counting down.
TGGTGGTGCTATTTTTGGTGTAGTACCTAAGCCGTTATGGTCAAAAAGATATCCATTCAATGAGAAGAATCAAGTGCCTTTGACAACACACCCACTTTTAATTAGAACGGATGATTGTCGAATTGTGATTGATGCAGGCATTGGTAAGGACCGTCTTACAGATAAGCAAAAACGCAATTATGGTGTGGGTCAAGAGGGTGCGATTGAAAGCAGTTTAGCAAAATTTGGATTGACTGTTGAAGATATTGATATGGTATTGATGACACATATGCATTTTGATCATGCGACAGGATTGGTAGATGAAGCGGGTCATGCAACGTTTCCTAATGCGCGTCATTATATTCAACAAGATGAGTGGCACGAGTTTGTAAGTCCAAATATCCGTAGCAAAGCAACCTATTGGCCTGCGAACCGTGGAGATTACGAAAAACGCATGATTTTATTTGAGAAGACGTGTACACCATATCCGGGTATTACGATGCATCATACTGGGGGACATAGTTTTGGACATGCTGTGATCGAACTTGAGAGTGAGGGTGAGAAAGCAGTTCATATGGCAGATATTTTATGTACTGCAGCACATGCGAATCCTTTATGGGTGTCAGCGTATGATGATTATCCGATGCAATCGATACGTGCGAAAGAGCGTTTAACGCAAAAATATATTTTAGATGACTACTGGTTTTTATTTTACCATGATGTGAATTACCTCGCTGTGAAGTTTGATACGGATGGTAAGTCATTGAAAGAAACTATTGAACGTCCAAAATTTGGTGAGGAAGAGGCATAAAGATAAAAAAGACATTCGGTATCGAAATCTCTAGTGTTTCGTAGCGAATGTCTTTTTAGCATTATATTCAGTTGATACTATACTTCAATAATATCGATAACTTGGCCGTCATAGGCATCAGCAATGAAAGTGTACTGATAAGTTTTTCCATTGCGTATGGCACTAATACCGCCTTTATAAACTTCATATTCAATACCAAACTTACGATAAAGCGTCGGCTCATAAACAATAAATGATCCGCTCACATCTTGAAAGTATTCTTTAACAGATTCGATGACTTTTTCAGCAGGGTAGTAGCTTTGTTTATTTTTATTTAGTGTATAAAAATAACTACCAGTCATAATAATACCAATTGTAATTGGAATCATTAAAGGCCAATTCTTTTTAAAATTTGTCAATGATATCGCCCCCCATAAAAACATAATTCTAGTGTACCACAGCTAAGATGTTATACTAAAGTGAGAACTTATCAGAAAAATAAAGAGGAGGGCGTGTCTATGACAGAAAATACAATGACACATATAAAAAAGTTAACTGAAATGCATGGTGCCCCTAACTTTGAGCATCGTGTACGAGATTATATGAAACAAGCTATGACACCATTTGTTGACGGATTTGTTGATGATCGCATGGGTGGATTTTATGGTGTAAAAAAAAGTAAGAATCCAAATGCACAACGTGTGATGGTTGCGGCACATATGGATGAAATTGGTTTTATGATTACAGAAATCACAAAACAAGGCTTCATAAAGTTTACGGCATTAGGTGGTGTCGCTAATGATATATGGCAAGGGCAGCGTTTAAAAGTTTTAACACAACAGGATGAAGAAATTGTTGGTGTTGTGGCGAATATCCCAAAACATTTTAGAACTGGACAAGAAGGCGCTCCGAAAATTGAAGATTTACTTTTGGATATTGGTGCAAGTTCTCCAGAAGAAGTGAATGAACGAGGCATTGCTATTGGGGACCCGATTGTTCCACAAACAGAGTTAATCCAATTATCAGAACATCGCTATGCTACTAAAGCTTGGGATAACCGTTACGGCTGTGTGATTGCGATTGAATTATTAGAACAACTCAAAGATGTAGAATTAGATTTTGACTTATATGTTGGTGCTAATGTGCAGGAAGAAGTTGGACTAAGAGGTGCGCGTGCTGCCGCAAACTTAATTCAGCCTGATATTGCTTTTGTCGTTGACTGTTCACCTGCTAATGACATGAAGGGGCGTCAAGGATTATCAGGTGTATTGGGTGATGGTGCATTACTTCGCATTAAAGATGGAACAATGTTATTAAAGCCAGCATTCAAACGATTTTTAATGAACGTTGCAGAACAACATGATATTAACTATCAACATTATATTTCACCAGGAGGTACAGATGGTGGGGCAATTCATCAATCTGGTATTGGTGTACCAACTGCGGTAATTGGTGTTTGTGCAAGATACATTCACAGTAGCGATGCAGTTTTTGATATTCGAGATTACGAAGCTGCGAGAACCTGGCTTCTTAAATCAGTTCAATCATTGGACGAACAAGTCATAACGAAGTTACAATACGAAATATAATTTTAAGGAGTTGTGATCAAGATGAAAAATTTAGAAACACTAGAACAATATCAATCATTAAAACAAGAAGAAACTGTTTTCTTATATTCAGCAGATTGGTGTCCTGATTGCCGTGTGATTGAACCAGGATTACCAGAAATTGAAGAAAAGTATTCACAATTCAATTTTGTAAAAGTCGATCGTGATCAATTTGTAGATTTAGCCATTGAAGAAGGCGTAATGGGTATTCCAAGTTTCTTAGTATATAAAAATGGTGAACGTGTCGGTGATTACATCGGTAAAGAACGTAAATCAATCGAACAAATTGATACTTTTTTAAGTCAATTTTAAGTATTTAGCTCGTGGAGGAACGCTCTAGGTTTGTGTAGAATCCAAAGTAAAGCGTATCTTTGACGAGCCTCTTTTCATACATCAGAATTCGAGGTTGGGGCAATTTCACATAATCGAGATTTTTCTTATCTCAAACCTCATCAAAAATAAGCCATTTAAAATTTCGATATCATGTCATTTGGATGAGTCATACACTGATATTCAAGATGAGATGAAATTCCACAATGATAAAGCAAGATTTCAACCCTTAGGACGTACGTTTTTTCTAGTCCTAAGGGTATATTTATTGTAAACTAGTATAAGGCATGAAATTAGGAGTGAAAAAATGAATGTCTTTAAAATGAGGGATTTATTAAAAACACGATTAAATCATTTAGAAGTTGCTTATCAATTTAATCGCGATAAAGAATCACTAAGAATTTATCGAACAGATAATCAAAAAGGTGTTACAGTAAAACTATCGCCAATTGTTGCAAAATATAATAAAGGCCAACAAGAAATTGTTGATGAAATCATTTATTATGTAGAAGAAACAATTTCTCAAATGCAAGATGAAGCGACAAAGACACTCGATGATATTAAAATTTTACCAGTCATTCGTGCGACAAGTTTTCATGAAAAAACACCGGATGGCCATCAGTTTATGACTGATGAACACACAGCAGAAACGCGTATTTACTATGCTTTAGATCTTGGGAAATCTTATCGTCTCATCGATGATAAAGTACTTAAAGATTTAAATCTTACAGAACAACAAGTACGTGAGATGGCCACATTCAATGTCCGTAAATTAGATATTAATTATAAAACGGATGAAGTTAAAGGGAATTTATTTTATTTCTTTAATACGAATGATGGATATGATGCAAGTCGTATCCTAAATAAAAAATTACTACAAGAATTTGAAGAGAAATGTGAAGGTGAGATGCTTGTTGCTGTTCCGCATCAAGATGTACTCATCATTGCGGATATCCGTAATCATACAGGCTATGATGTGATGGCACATATGACTATGTCATTCTTTACGAACGGTCTTGTACCGATCACTTCACTTTCATTGAGTTATCAAGATGGAAAATTCGAACCAATCTTTATATTGGGCAAAAATAATAAGAAAAAATCTGCACAAGAGCCAAATGTGGTTCAACATTTACGTGCAACTAAAGATATAAATACTGAAGAATAGGAGCAATTGCGAAATGAATTTATTTTATAATCCAACAGGTGTTGGTAACGTGGCATTTGTACAATTAGAAGTGGTAGAAGGTCCATTTGATTATGAAAAATCAGGTGATGTTGTAACAATTAAAAAAGACGATAAAGTCGTTGGATTCAATATTTTTAATGCATCTGAATCACTAAATATTGATGGAACAGGACACATTAAAATGACGGATGCATTATTGTCAGAAATTCAATCTGCACTTCAATCATCAGGTGTTGAGACAGAATTAGAAGTGGACTTATCACCTAAATTTGTGATTGGTTATGTTCAAGAAAAAGAAAAACATCCAAATGCGGATAAATTAAGTGTTTGTAAAATTGATGTCGGAACTGAAGTTTTACAAATCGTTTGTAGTGCACTAAACATTGAACAAGGCCAAAAAGTTGTAGTTGCTAAAGTAGGTGCTGTGATGCCAAGTGGTATGATTATTAAAGATGCAGAACTACGTGGTGTCCCATCAAGTGGCATGGTATGTTCTATGAAAGAACTAGATTTACCAAATGCACCTCAAGAAAAAGGTATTATGGTATTAGAAGATTCATATCAAGTAGGTCAATCATTTTTTGAAGAATAAGGAGAGGGTGTGAACAAATGAGCTGGTTTGATAAATTATTTGGCGAAGATGAAACGTCATCAAAAACGCAACATTCATCCCAAAAGCGTTCACAACACCCGTCTAAACGAGAAACATCTCGTGAACTCATTCCACAAACAAATGATATATATCAACGTCCGAGAGGCAAGTTTCGATTTCCGATTGATATGCATGATGACTTTAATCATGATGAAAGCTCTGAACCAATGTCACAACAACAAAAGTATCATCATGAAACACAACAACGTGCCTCGGAGCGCCCGTCGTATACATTAGATAGGACACAAAGAAGGCATCGTCATGGCGTGCGTATCAAAAATGCTTATGAACCACAAGAGACGCCACGACAGAATTCAAGAAATCAGACTGTAGATAGCTATAATTATCGAAAAACAGATGTTTATCGTGCAAATGGTAAACGTGAGCGTCAACGTGAGGATGAGACAAGGCCGCAATATCATCGTCCAGAATTTAGAGCATCAGAAGTACCATCAGCTATTTTTGGAACAAAGGAACGACGTGAAATCAAAAATAGTGGGCTTAGAAAACCATTACATACACAATCACAAAAACAAAGTGATGGTTCAATGATAGCTACGCGTTCTGCTTCGTCCCATTTATCTTCAAATGATAAGACAAGTAGTAAGAAGCAAACACCAAACTACTCTAAGCGTGATAATACAATTAATATTGAGAATATCTATGCCTCTCAAATCGTGGAAGAAATTAGGCGTGAGAGAGAGAAAAAAGCATTACAAAAGAAACGTTTTAAAGCATCTTTAGAGCAAAAGAGAGCTGCACAAAAACAGGAAGATGACTCTGATATTCAAAATGCAATTGATAACATGTATGCCCAACAAGCAAAACAGTTATTGGGCTCAAAATATGAATCTTATGAAATAATCGATTCACATACTGATGATTCATTAGAAATAGGCAATCAACAAGCTGAAATGGTTGATGATCGTTCAGATGTGGCAGTACATGATGATTATCACTATGAAGAAGTTGATTTGTCACAGTATGAAGATGAATCAGTGGAAGAAAGTGATGTGTCTGATATCAATAATAGGAGTCATGTCGCATCTGAAACAGAGGGATCAGATGATTTTGAAACGGCTCAAAGTGAAATTGAGGTACATACTAACACTTCTGAAGTAGATCAAGATAATGTTGAAAGATCACTAGAAGAAATACAGCCAGATGATTTTGAAACAAATGACGTATCGCAGGTTGATGAAGCGGAAGCACATGATGATTTCATTGATAGAAAGTCTAGTGACACGATTACTGAAGAAATTGATAATGCGGCTGAATCGGAAGAAGATCAGCAACGTAATACTATTGATGAAAAACAAACGGTGGTTGCGCCAGTATTGAAACCAACGCTTTCAAGTAAAGTTGAAACAGGTCACGATGGTGAATCAGAAACTGTAATAAATAATGAAACAACAGAGAATCAAAATTCAGTAGTTTCTGAAGATGACACTGATAATGAAACTACTAAAGATGAACAAGTACAAGATGTAACAAAAACGCATGAAAGCTCAAATAATGTAACGTCAAAAACAGAGATATCTCATTCATCAGGAGAACGTCCTGTACGACGCAAATCAAAACCGTTCAATGTTGTCATGACACCATCTGATAAGAAAAAACATATGGAACGTCAAAAGCAGGCAGCTCAAACTAGAACTGTACCTGTAACTGAACCAACGGAAGTGCAGAACACGTCTCAACAAAGTTCTGAGCGCGTATCAAGTCCAGAAATTGTTGAACCGACTGCTCAAACTTCTCATCAGCAACAAGAATCACAAACACCTGAGAAAAAAATTCGTAGAGGCCCAATGATTCAATTGCCAAGTTTAGATTTATTAGATGCACCTGAAGTGCACGAGCGCGACGAATCATGGATTTCTGAGAAGAAACAAGAATTAAACGATGCTTTTTATTACTTTAATGTGCCAGCAGAAGTTGTGAATGTAATCGAAGGACCTAGTGTGACACGTTTTGAACTTTCTGTTGAAAAAGGTGTAAAAGTATCACGTATCACAGCCTTACAAGACGATATTAAAATGGCATTAGCTGCTAAAGATATTCGTATTGAGGCGCCAATTCCTGGTACAAGCCTTGTTGGTATTGAAGTGCCTAATCAGAACCCAACAAAAGTGAATTTGCGTGCAATTATTGAATCCGATAGTTTCAAAAGTGCTTCTTCAAAACTAACAGTGGCAATGGGGAATCGAATTAATAATGATCCATTACTCATGGATATTGCTAAAACCCCGCATGCATTGATTGCAGGTGCAACCGGTTCAGGTAAATCAGTTTCTATTAATAGTATTTTGGTGTCATTACTATATCGAAATCATCCAGAAGAACTGAAGCTACTACTCATTGATCCAAAGATGGTCGAGTTAGCGCCGTATAATGGCTTGCCACATCTTGTCGCACCTGTTATTACAGATGTTAAAGCAGCGACACAAAGCTTGAAGTGGGCTGTAGAAGAGATGGAAAGACGTTACAAACTATTCGCACAAGCACATGTCCGAAATATCACAGCATTTAATAAAAAAGTAAGCCATGATAAGCGTATTCCTAAAATTGTCATTGTCATCGATGAATTAGCAGACTTAATGATGATGGCACCGCAAGAAGTGGAACAATCTATTGCACGTATAGCACAAAAAGCACGTGCATGTGGTATTCATATGCTTGTGGCAACACAACGTCCATCTGTAAACGTTATCACAGGTCTTATCAAAGCAAATATTCCTACTAGAATCGCATTTATGGTATCATCAAGTGTGGATTCAAGAACAATTTTAGATAGTGGTGGTGCAGAACGATTACTTGGATATGGTGATATGCTTTATCTAGGTGGCGGTATGAACAAACCTATACGTGTTCAAGGAACGTTCGTTTCAGATGAGGAAATCGATCGCGTTGTTGACTTCATTAAGGCACAACGCGGACCGGAATATTTATTCCAGGAAGAAGAGTTACTCAAGAAAACAGAAACACCACCAAAAGATGATTTATTTTATGAAGTATGTGAGTTCATGGTCCGTGAGCAAAGTATTTCAACGTCGTTAATACAACGTCATTTCCAAATTGGATACAATCGAGCGGCACGTATTATCGATCAATTAGAACAATTAGGTTACATTTCTGGTGCAAATGGATCAAAACCGAGAGATGTGTATCTAACAGAAACTGAGTTAAACGAACTATAAAAGAGGAAAGGAGCGATTGTGTCATGACGAAATACCATTTTGTTGGTATCAAAGGATCTGGAATGAGTTCATTGGCCCAAATTTTATTTGATTTAGGTCATGAAGTACAAGGTTCAGATATCCAACAGTACGTATTTACGGAAATCGCATTAAAAAACAAAGGGATTACGATTTTACCCTTCACGGCAGACAATATTAAAGAGGGGTTAACCGTAATACAGGGGAATGCTTTCGCTGATACACATGAAGAAATCGCTCGAGCACATGAACTCGGACTTAAAGTCATTCGCTATCATGACTTTTTAAGTGAAGTAGCAAATCAATATATTTCAGTCGCAGTAACAGGTGCACATGGTAAGACATCCACAACCGGCTTATTATCACACGTGATGAATGGAGATAAGAAAACATCATTTTTAATTGGTGATGGGACAGGTATGGGGCTTCCGCAAAGTGAATATTTTGCATTTGAAGCTTGTGAATATCGTCGTCACTTCTTAAGCTATGCACCAGACTATGCCATTATTACAAACATTGATTTTGATCATCCAGATTATTTTAAAGATGTGAACGATGTCGTTGATGCGTTCCAAGGCATGGCGAAAAATGTGAGAAAAGCATTGATTGCTTGGGGAGATGACCCTTATGTCAAATCAATCGATGTAGACGTTCCAGTCTATTATTATGGATTTGATGAATCTATGGATGTCTATGCTAAAAATATTAAAATTACAGATCAAGGGACAGCCTTTGATGTTTATGTGAGAGGAGAATTCTTTGATCATTTTGTTTCTCCACAATATGGTGATCACACAGTATTGAATACTTTAGCAGTTTTTACAATTGTATATTTAGAAAAGCTGAATGTTGAAAATATTAAAGATGCGCTTATTACATTTGGTGGTGTAAAACGTCGCTTTAATGAAACAGTGGTACACCAACAAGTGCTTGTAGATGATTATGCACATCATCCAAGAGAAGTGAGTGCAACAATCGAAACAGCTAGAAAAAAATATCCGAATAAAGAAGTCGTTGCGATTTTCCAACCGCATACTTTTTCAAGAACAAAAGCATTTTTACAAGAATTTGCTGATGTATTGAATCTTGCAGATCAAACTTATTTATGCGATATTTTCGGTTCGATTCGTGAAGACTCAGGGGAACTAACAATTAATGACCTATTAGCACTTGTTGACAATGGTCAATTAATTTCTGAATCGGATGTTTCAATATTAAAGCAGCATGATGATGCAGTACTACTGTTCATGGGTGCAGGAGATATTCAAAAAGTTTTAAAAGCATATATGGAAGAAGTTGGGATTGACCCCGTTTTTTAATGTTTGACCTTGACAAGGACGGGTAATTATATAAAATAAATAGCATAATTAAATGTCATTAGGAGGCGTTTTCGAATGGAATGGATTTTACCAATCGCAGGGATTATCGCAGCAATCGCATTTTTAATTTTATGTATCGGTATTGTTGTGGTATTAGTATCTGTCAAAAAGAACTTAGATCATGTAGCAAAAACACTTGATGGTGTTGAAGGACAAATCCAAGGTATTACACGTGAATCTACAGACTTATTACACAAAGCCAATCGTTTAACTGAAGATATCCAAGGTAAAGCAGACAGCTTAAACTCAGTTGTTGATGCTGTTAAAGGTATTGGTAATTCAGTTCAAACATTAAATGGTTCAGTTGATCGTGTGACACATTCGATCACACACAATATTTCACAAAATGAAGACAAGATTTCTCAAGTTGTTCAATGGTCAAATGTGGCAATGGAAATTGCTGACAAATGGCAAAATAGACAAGCACGTAGAGATCACGTTACTAAAAAATAATTTTTTAAAGTAGGGCTGCTATAAAATTCTATGCAGTCCTATTTTTTTTAAGCGCAAAAGGTGCTATTCTATTAGTAAGTATACATCTATAGATGCGGGGGAATTAAGTTTTTAGATGGAGTAGTTGAGGAGGATGTTAAGATGAAAAAAAAGGATCAAAAGTTAAATTCAAAATATCAAAATCAAGCGAAGAATATGGACTTTGCTGTGAGTTTTATTGCAGGTACATTGATTGGTAGTGCTGTTGGTTATGCCATTAAACCTTTTGTGAATCGTGCAGTTGACTATACACAAGAACATGAATTAACTAATTTTGATAAGCAAACAAAAAGAATTCGCCAAGAAGCACAACGAAAAGCAGACGACATCAAAGTGAAAGCACAACAGATTAAAGAACAAGCGCTTGGTAATAGCAAAGATGACTCACCTAGCAATGCTGAGCGTGAAGCACAAAAACGCGCAATTAAACAGGAAATTGATTCAGATAAATTAGAAGCACCAAAAGCAGCGACATATCACTTTACTGCTGAAAAAGACAAACCTGTTTCATTATCTGAATTAAAAGCAAGACCGTTCTCAGGTGAAACGTCTGAAGTAAAAGCAGCGAAGAAAGAAGAAACGTCAGTATCATCATTAGCAGCAATGCGTCAAGCCATGGCCGTAGATAAGACGTCAAAAGCAGAAGATAAACCTGTAGTAGAAGCACCAAAAGCAGCGAAGAAAGAAGAAACGTCAGTATCATCATTAGCAGCAATGCGCCAAGCAATGGCCGCAGACAAGACGCCAATAGCAGAAGAAAAAACTGTAGTAGAAGCACCAAAAGCAGCGAAGAAAGAAGAAACATCGGTGTCGTCATTAGCAGCAATGCGCCAAGCAATGGCTGCAGATAAAACACCAAAAGTAGAAGAAAAAGCTAAAACAGAACAACCTAAAACACAATCTGTTGAACAAAGAAATCCACAGACACATCGTGAAGCTAGATTTGAAAATGGTGTGATTACGCATGAAGCAGCGAAATCACCGAAGAAACCAGTGAAGAAACAAACGAAAAAAGCATCTTCAAATACGAAAAAAACAACAAATAATAAAGCTACGGCTAAAAAACGTAATAGTAAAGTAGAAAAACATACATTTAAAAAATAATGAAGTACTGTAAAAGTCATTGTTGTATTCTAATACGGGATATAGCAGTGACTTTTAATGTGAATTTTCTAAAAATTTAATAAATATTGTTTCCAAAGGTTGCAAAAGGCGTTTATACCTGTTAAGATACTAAATATCCGATAGAACATTTTATCGCTTTAAAGTATATAAGAAATCCGTTGAGGTGACACATATGGTAAATAAGTTAGAACAATACAGAGCAGAAATAGAAGAAATTAATGACCAAATACTTGAATTACTCTCAAAAAGAGGTCATTTGGCACAAAAAATAGGTGAAGAAAAACGCAAGCAAAGTACAGTAATCTATGACCCACAACGTGAAAAAGAAATGCTAAATACTTTGATTGATAAAAACCAAGGGCCGTTTAATGATAATGTAATCAAACAATTATTTAAAGAAATTTTTAAAGCATCAACTGATTTACAAAAATCAGATAATGAAAAACACTTATATGTATCGCGTAAGTTAAAACCTGAAGATACAATCGTTCACTTTGAAAATGGTGGTTTGATTGGTGAAGGACATAAATCATTCGTATTTGGACCATGTTCAGTTGAATCATATGATCAAGTAGAAGCTGTCGCAAAAGATTTACATGCAAAAGGTGAGAAGTTCATTCGCGGTGGTGCATTTAAACCAAGAACATCTCCATATGATTTCCAAGGGCTAGGAGAAGAAGGTCTGAAGATTTTAAAACAAGTGAAAGATAAATACGACTTAAACGTTGTCAGTGAAATTGTACACCCAAATCACTTTGAAATTGCAGATCAATATTTAGATGTATTCCAAATTGGTGCACGTAATATGCAGAACTTTGAACTTTTAAAAGAGGCAGGACGCACGAATAAGCCTATTTTATTAAAAAGGGGCTTGAGTGCAACGATTGAAGAGTTTATCTATGCAGCTGAATATATTGCTTCTCAAGGCAATCAAAACATTATTCTTTGTGAACGTGGTATTCGAACATATGAAAAAGCAACACGTAATACATTAGATATTTCAGCTGTTCCAATTTTAAAACAAGGGACACATCTTCCAGTCCTTGTAGACGTTACACATAGTACAGGACGTAAAGATATTATGCTTCCTGCAGCAAAAGCAGCTTTAGCGATTGGTGCAGACGGTGTGATGGCAGAAGTACATCCAGATCCATCAGTGGCATTAAGTGATAGTGGTCAGCAAATGGACTTAAATGAATTCAATGCTTTTTACAATGAGATTAAGCCATTATCTGATATGTACAACCAAAAGAAACTAAAATAATAAATTAAATAATTTGTTTTAAAAACGCAATGAAGTCGATGTAAAGATTTCGTTGTGTTTTTTAAATTAATAGTGACAAAAATTTGACAAGAAAGCGTTTTATATTTTATCCTATACAAAGTTGTGCTAAACTATGAAAATGATATGAAAACAAGTTATAATAACATAGATAACGCTTACAAGGAGGGTTTAAAAATATGACTGTCACTATATATGATGTTGCACGTGAAGCAAATGTTTCTATGGCAACGGTTTCACGAGTTGTCAATGGTAACCAAAATGTAAAACCAGCAACACGTGATAAAGTTAATGAAGTAATTAAACGATTAAATTATCATCCTAATGCTGTTGCAAGAGGTCTTGCAAGCAAAAAAACAACTACTGTAGGTGTCATTATTCCTGATATTTCTAATATTTATTATTCAGAATTGGCTCGCGGTATTGAAGATATAGCGATGATGTATAAATATCATACAATCATCTCTAATTCAGATGATGATCCGAAAAAAGAGGAAGAAATATTCAATAATCTATTAAGCAAACAAGTAGATGGCATCATTTTCCTTGGTGGAACAATTACAGATGCTATACAAGAGCAAATTAAGCAAGCGTCTATTCCAGTTGTCGTTTCAGGGACAAATGGTAAAGAAGCAGATATTTCTTCGGTTAACATCGATTTTGTAAAAGCAAGTGAAGAAGTGACTGAAAAGTTGCTTGATTCAGGTGCGGAAAAGTTTGCTTTTATTGGCGGAGGCTATTCAAAAGTTGCTCAAGAAGAAGTCGGTAAAGGCTTAAGAAATACTTTAGAAAAACATGGTCTTTCAGTAGACGATCATCTTGTATATGTTGGTGATGAAACATATAAAGATGGCTTACGTGCTTTTGAAGTCATTAAAGATTCTAAACCAGATGCCGTCTTATCTATAAGTGATGAACAGGCCATTGGTGTTGTTCACGGTGCATTAGATAACGGATTAAGCGTTCCAGAAGATATTCAAGTGGTAAGTTTCAATAATACACGACTTGTAGAAATGGTACGTCCGCAATTATCCAGTGTCATTCAACCACTTTATGATATCGGTGCAGTTGGTATGAGATTACTTACTAAATACATGAATAAAGAAGATGTTACAGATAAAAATGTGACATTACCTCATACAATCCGCTATAGAGGAACAACAAAATAATTCATAGAGAAGCAATGTTTGCTGAAAAGCAGCATTGTTTTTTTATGTCCGAAAACGAACAACACATATGATATTTACGGTTTATTTGTTCGTTCAAATCTTTCTTGATCAGAATATGCTGATATTGTTCGACAATTGGCAGTGAGTCCGTTATTATATGATTAGATAGATATGTAAAACGTTTACATATCTAAAAGATGAATTAAGGGGCTGAATATTGTGAGTCATTTATCAGATTTAGAAATTGCAAATCAAGCAACACTTAAACCAATTAAGGAGATTGCTGATAAAGCTGGAATTGCTGAAGAAGCTTTAGAACAGTACGGGCATTACAAAGCTAAAATTGATATTTCTAAAATCCAAACAAAAGGTAAAAAGGGGAAAGTTGTTCTTGTCACAGCGATGAGCCCAACACCTGCTGGAGAAGGGAAATCAACAGTAACTGTAGGTTTAGCTGACGCATTCCAACACATTGATCAAAATGTTATGGTAGCACTACGTGAACCTGCACTTGGACCTACTTTTGGTATTAAAGGTGGCGCAACAGGTGGCGGTTATGCACAAGTATTACCTATGGAAGATATCAATTTACATTTCAATGGTGACTTTCATGCGATCACAACAGCGAACAATGCATTATCTGCATTTATAGACAACCATATTCATCAAGGAAATGCTTTAGGTATTGATCAAAGACGTATTGAATGGAAACGTGTATTAGATATGAATGATCGTGCATTACGTAATGTTGTAGTTGGCCTTGGTGGTCCAACTCAAGGTGTGCCACGTGAGGATGGATTTAATATTACGGTTGCATCTGAAATTATGGCGATTTTATGCTTAAGTACTGACATTATGGACTTAAAAGCAAGTATTGCTAAAATTACTATCGGTTATACACGCGATCGCCAACCAGTTACTGTTGAAGATTTAGGTGTTGAAGGCGCATTAGCCATGATTTTAAAAGATGCGATTAAGCCTAACTTAGTACAAACTATGGAAGGGACACCAGCTTTAATCCATGGTGGACCATTCGCGAACATTGCACACGGTTGTAACTCAATTATCGCGACAGAAACTGCACGTGACTTGGCAGATATCGTTGTAACAGAAGCAGGTTTTGGTTCAGATTTAGGTGCTGAGAAATTCATTGATATTAAAGCACGTAAAGCTGAATTTGAACCAGATGCAGTTGTACTTGTGGCAACAATTCGTGCGCTTAAAATGCATGGTGGCGTAGCTAAAGATAACTTAAAAGAAGAAAACGTTGAAGCGGTAAAAGCAGGTATTGCCAACTTAGACCGTCACGTTAACAATATCCGTAAATTTGGTGTTGAACCAGTCATTGCTTTAAATGCATTTATTCATGACACAGATGCTGAATTTGAAGCTGTACAACAATGGGCAAAAGACAATGACGTGCGCTTATCATTAACAGAAGTATGGGAAAAAGGTGGTGCAGGTGGCGTTGACTTAGCGAAAAAAGTACTTGAAGTTGTAGAACAGCCACAAACATTCAAACACTTATATGAATTAGAACAACCGTTAGAAGACAAAATTGAAACAATCGTAAAAGAAATCTATGGTGGTTCAAAAGTTACATTCACATCAAAAGCACAAAAACAATTAAAACAATTTAAAGAAAATGGTTGGGACCATTATCCAATCTGTATGGCTAAAACGCAATATTCATTCTCAGATGATCAAACAAGATTGGGTGCACCTTCAGATTTCGAAATTACAATTCGTGAACTCGAAGCGAAAACAGGTGCAGGATTTATCGTTGCATTAACAGGTGCGATTATGACAATGCCTGGTTTACCAAAACAACCAGCAGCACTTAAGATGGGCGTAACAGAAGATGGACATGCGATTGGTTTATTCTAATTAATTAAAATAAAATATAATAATAAAGAAGCGATACCAAGATGGTATCGCTTCTTTATTATTAAGGTTGGAAATGTTTTGGAATATCGTAGTTTAAAGCACTTTGATATTCTTTTGAACTAATCATATTTTCAATCAGCATACGTTTTAAAACATAGTGCTGTCTATGGATAGAAGGCGCTAATTCTTCTTTGGAACGTATGTTACCATTGGCGTCGAACGGCGTGTAGTAATAAGGGCTTTGCAATAGACCAGTAAGATATGCAGATTCTGCTAAGTTCAAAGTACTTGGAGGTTTGCCAAAGATACCGTATGATGCAGACGTAATCCCGGTAATATGCTGACCATTCGTATCCAAGCCAAAAGGTACACGGTTTAGGTATGTGTATATGATTTCTTCCTTTGTCATCAGTTTTTCAACACGTAATGCATAGACAATTTCTTTTGCCTTTCTATCATATGTGCGTTCACTAGATAGTAATTGATTTTTAATTAATTGTTGGGTGATGGTACTGCCTCCCGTTGCATATTGATGTTGGAATACATCTTGATATATGGCACGCAAGACTGCTTTAGGTAAGACACCATTATGTAAATAAAATTGATCATCTTCAGCAGCTACAAGTGCTGATGTCACATAAGGGGAAACCTCAGAAGGACCAGCGATCAATGCGGGTTCTGGTGCATCGTATAGTGCGATAAGATCTGTATGTACTGTTTTGACAGGGGGCATTTCAGGTAACTTTGTCACATTCTGTATCAATGTCACATCATCTAATGATTGTGATTCGGATACAAGACTTGTAAAGTAAATAAACATAATACCAATCATAACGAGGCAGACGAATATGAAGAGTGCAAGTGATGTGAAAATAATACGTTTCATGCGATCAAAAAGTTGATCAAATCGTGCAATGAAAAAAGTTAAGTTTTTGGTTGATTCCTGTTTTTCACTCATCACAATCGCACCTCCAGTTGTCCATATTATAGCATATCTTTTTCGGAATATTTTTATTGGATATTACGGTTGACATATGTTAAAGTTCATATATAATGATTTAAAAAATATATTTATTGGGATAGAGGACAAGTAGCAATTAACTATACAGTGCAGAGAGTTAGTGGTTGGTGAGAACTAACGTATAATAATATGTGAATACACCTCCATAGTTAATTCCAACGTTTGACGATGAACGTATCATCGTATGAGATCCAAGTATGGTGGTACCGTGCATACAATATTGCGCCCTTACGTTTATGTGAGTGGTGTTTTTTTTATGTTTAAAAACTCAAGGAGGACAGTCATATGAAAAATGCATTAATTGAAGACTTAAAATGGAGAGGTCTTATTTACCAACAAACAGATGAAACAGCGATTGAAGAATTATTAAATAAAGAAGAAGTGAAAATTTACTGTGGTGCGGACCCAACGGCAGATAGTTTACACATCGGACATTTATTACCATTTTTAACGTTACGCCGTTTCCAAAACGCAGGACATCGCCCAGTTGTACTTGTTGGTGGGGGAACAGGCATGATTGGTGACCCTTCAGGTAAATCAGAAGAACGTGTTTTACAAACTGAAGAACAAGTAGAACAAAATGTACGAGGCATTCAAAAACAAATGGAAATGCTTTTTGACTTCGATAAAGAAAATGGTCCCATTTTAGTAAATAATAAAGATTGGTTAAGTCAAATCAGCTTGATTGAATTTTTACGTGACTATGGGAAACATGTTGGTGTGAACTACATGTTAGGGAAAGATTCGATTCAATCACGATTAGAACATGGTATTTCATATACAGAGTTCACATACACAATTTTACAAGCGATTGACTTTGGTTACTTAAATCGTGAGTATGATTGTAAAATGCAAATTGGTGGATCAGACCAATGGGGTAATATCACAACAGGTATTGAATTAATGAGACGTATGTATGGTACGACTGATGCGTACGGCTTTACAATTCCACTTGTAACTAAAGCAGACGGCAAAAAGTTTGGTAAATCTGAATCAGGTGCTGTTTGGTTAGATAGTGAGAAAACAAGTCCATATGAATTCTACCAATTCTGGATCAATACAAGTGATGATGATGTTGTGAAATTCTTAAAATACTTTACGTTCTTATCTAAAGAAGAGATTGCTGAACTTGAACAATCAGTTGAAACAGAACCACATTTACGTAAGGCACAACAAGCACTTGCTGAAAATGTAACAGCTTTAATTCATGGTCAAGAAGCATTAGAAGAAGCACAACGTATTTCAGTAGCACTCTTCAAAGGTGACTTAAAAGCATTGTCAACAAAAGAAATTAAAGCAGGTTTCAAAGATGTACCTCAAGTAACAGTATCAAATGACACAACAAATATTGTGGATGCACTTGTTGAAGCAAAAATCTCATCATCTAAACGCCAAGCACGTGAAGATGTACAAAATGGTGCCATTTATATTAATGGTGAACGTCAAACAGATTTAGCATACGAATTGTCTGAAGAAGATAAATACGATAATGCTTTTACAATTATTCGTCGTGGTAAGAAAAAATATTTCATGGTGAATTACCAATAAGATGAATAAGTCAGTGATGTGTTCTCTTTGAGCCGTCGCTGGCTTTTTTAGGTTGTATGAAAATCATGCTATGGTTACGATTTTCTCAATGATTTTTATTATTTGCGATTATAATTAAGCTGACGCGTACCATTTTTGGTCCGTTTATCTTACATGAGGGTATAATCATATGAATAGAGGGGGATTTATATGATTGGAAAAAACATTAAAACTTTACGTAACACATATAATCTGACACAACCAGAATTCGCGTAAATTTTGGGTATTTCAATAAATAGCCTGAGCCGTTATGAAAATGGGACAAGTAACGTATCGATAGAGCTCGTAGATAGTATATGTCATAAATTTAATGTGACATATATTGATATCGTAGGGAAAGAAAAATTGTTAATACCTGTTGAAGATGATGAAATAACACTTAAAATTGAGATGATTAAAGAACGTGGTGCTGGTATTTTATCTCAATTATATCGTTATCAAGATCATCAAGACATATCATATGATGATGAGTCAAATCCATGGGTTCTAATGAGTGATGATTTGTCGGATATTATCAATACCAAAATTTATCTTGTTGAAACATTTGACGAGATAGAGCGTTTCAATGGTTACTTAGATGGTATTGAACGTATGTTAGAGATTGCTCGTCATCAGGTGGTAGCTTAATGACATTGAAAAAATTTAGTCAAAGTGAAATTAACCTTGCATTTAAACGACTTACTCGCTCTTTAACACGCGGAAAAACGATCTCCACTCAGCCTAAAGCGATCTTACTGGGCGGACAGAGTGGTGCAGGGAAGACAACGTTGCATAGAATGAAACAAAAAGAATTTCAAGGAAATATTATTATCATTGATGTGAATAGTTACCAATCATTACATCCTAATTATCTAAATTTACAAAAGGAATTTGGAAAAGAAAGTGTTCATTATACCAAGAAGTTTGCAGGTAAGATGGTTGAGTTATTAATTGAGGAATTAAGTAAACAAAGTTATCATCTATTAATCGAAGGGACATTAAGAACAACGGCTGTTCCTAGAGAAACTGCTCAACTTCTGAAGTCTCTCGGGTATGAAGTATCTTTAGCATTAATTGCGACGAAACCAGAATTGTCATATCTCAGCACTTTGATTCGATACGAAGAACTTTATAGAATTGATCCAACTAATGCTAGAGCAACTCCTATGGAACATCATGATGAGATAGTTAAAAACTTGCCTATGCGATTAAAAGAACTAGAAAATGATCAAATTTTTAAGCGAATACAAATTTACCAAAGAGACAAACATTGTGTGTATGATTCTGCAATAGATGATGCTTCAGCGGTAGAAATCCTTAAGGAGTGCCTTTTTGGACAATGGAGCGAAGTTGAGAATGAGATGCTGAGGTTGAGCAGTGATCGGTTGAGAGAATTAACATGTGGAAATGATCGTAGTATAGATACTAGTAAATGAAATATTTCATCATATACAGAATTTGGTATGTATTAATCATGAAATCATAAAAAACCATTGAAGTGTCGAGTCTGACATTTCAATGGTTTTATCTAATTATCGAGATTCAGCTAATGCGACATCTACTTTTTGAGTCTGTCCATTACGTTTAATTGTAAATGTTACAGTATCACCAGGCTGTTTATTTTTATACAGATAAGCGCGTAGATCTGAATCATTTTCAACTTTTTTGCCATCAATTTCAGTGATGATGTCACCACTTTTTAGGCTACTATTGCTACGTTGAACTTCAGCGACATACACACCGCTATCTGCATCCAATTTCTTTTTATATGAAGCGGGAATATCTGCCACATTTAACATGCCGATACCGACTGAAGGACGTTTTACTTCTCCATGTTTAACCAATTGTTCAATCACTAATTTTACTTCATTACTTGGAATAGCAAAACCAATCCCTTCAACTTGTGGGGCAGAGATTTTCATAGAGTTAATACCGACTAAGTTTCCGTTAAGATCTACAAGTGCACCACCAGAGTTACCAGGGTTGATGGCAGCATCTGTTTGAAGTACAGTTACTTTATTTGTACCAGCTGATGTTTCTGCGTCAATTGTACGTTCACTTGCTGAGATAATACCTGAAGTGACCGTGTTCGCAAATTCTAAACCAAGTGGGTTCCCCATTGCGAAGACGCTATCACCTGTTTTTACTTTTGAAGAATCGGCAAAGTCAATGGCTTTAATATCATTGCGATTTTTGATTTTAAGAACAGCGATATCTGTCAGTGGATCTGTGCCTACAAGCTCAGCACTCACTTGTTTTGAGTTATGTAGTTGAACTTTAATTGACGTTGCACCGTCAATCACATGATTATTTGTAACGATATAAGCATCTTTTTGATTGAGTTGATAAATCACACCTGAACCAATTCCAGACGGTTGGGCATCTGTTGATTTGCCTCGAAGTAAATCCTCTAAACTCTCCGCTTTTTGTTCATTGATAACACCAACGATAGAAGGTGATTTATCTTGAATCATTTCATTAACTGATGCGTAAGATTTAGATTTATTATCTTGTAGATTGCCACCTTTTTCATTTTCTGCCACATTTACGTTTGCGCCTGATCGATTATCAGAGGGCAACCATTTTGACACACCGTTCATTGCGCCAAATGCAATCATACCTCCAACAAGGCCAGCAATAAGTGCCGAAATAATTAGACGTAACCAGCTAGGTTTTTGTTGTCGAGGTGGTGGTGTTTGATAAGGTTGTGTTTGTGAATTTTGATGATTGTCGTTTGAATTCATAGTATGCCTCCTTCCCTTATATTATGCGGTTTTTCCAATGATATTTCTAGTCACATGGTATCAGACTATAGTTGTAGCCGATGAAAACTTGTTGAAATGAAAAGGAAGTGATAAAATCTAAAGAGCTAATTTTAATAAATAAAAGAGGTGCCAACATGCTCTACAATTTTATCGGGTCAGTCTTAAACTTTTTGATAGTTAAAAGATTGAAAAATTTAGAAGTCATTGGAAAAGAACATGAACCAGATAACCATGAGTATCTCGTAACATGTAATCATGAAAGTTATAATGAAATTGTCTTATTAGGAGTTGCCTTGCTCCCAAATCAAATTCATTTTATGGCAAAGCAAGAACTGTTTGAAAATAAACTTTTTGGGAAGTTTTTATCTGCATTGAATGCCTTTCCAGTAAATCGTGAAAATCCAGGGCCAAGTACGTTGAAAATTCCTGTTAAATTATTGAATTCTAATAAAACAGTAGGGATTTTTCCATCAGGACATAGAACAAAAGAAGAAGTACCGTTAAAACGCGGTGCGGCTACCATTGCTATGTTAGCGAAGAAACCAATTTTACCTGCAGCATACGTTGGACCGACTAAAATCATTGGTATGTTAACAGGTAAAGCATATATTAAGTTTGGAGAACCGATTGATACAACAACTTTTCCAGAAGGTATGAAACGCCAAGAAAAAGTAGAATATCTTACAAACTTAATTGGCGAACGTACGAAACAATTACAAAAAGAACTGAATGAATACGTTAAAACAAAATAGTCCTTAAAAAATAGTGTAATTGCTATGTATCATAGTGGTTTACACTATTTTTTGTTTTGTAGAACAGGTTGGTGTTCACTGCATAGCGTGATATAATGATATTATCTGAATATTCGGGAAGAGGGATTGATTATGACAAAGGCAGTATTATTTGATGTAGATGGTGTATTTTTAGATGAAGCAAGATGTTTTGATGTATCAGCATTAACCGTTTATGAACTATTGTATGATGAAGCCTATTTGAATCTAAAAAACGGTATCGCATTAGAGACTTTAACTGAGTCTCAAATTATGGCGATTCGAAGTGAATTATTTGAAAATGATCAAATATTACATCGTCTAAAGTCATTAGGAATCAATTCTAACTGGGATATGTTGTTCATTGTATTTTCAGTACATTTGATTGATGTCTTGAAGACATTACCTAAAAATGTAAGAGAAGCATTTTTAGATGAATCTACTTTTTCAGTGACATCTTTAAAGGAATTGCAGTCACATATTGAATATAAAGGTATTGACTATGCATTACCATTAGACTTTTTAAATGGTTTAACAGATGGGAAAGAACAAATTTATGAAGCACTAAAAAAATATGCTGGAGAGGTGCTTCAAACTGAGCAAACAGCCTTATTTGATATCAATAGTGTGATGTGGCAACTAGCGCAAGAATTATATCAAGAATGGTATTTAGGTACAAAACTTTATGAAGAAGTAGAGAAGAAGACAGCAAAAACCAACTATAAAAATGGTTATATCTATGATGAAGTTGTCCTTGCGCCAATTGAAGGAATTCGTCATCTGCTTCAAGATTTAAAATATGCGGGCTATTTACTTGCGATTGCAACAGGACGTACACGTGTAGAAACATTAATTCCATTTGAAGCACTTGGATTGTTATCTTATTTTGATGATGCACATATTGTGACTGCTAGTGAAGTTATCGAGGCTGAAAAGCAATATCCTGAGTTAAAACCACTGGGCAAACCTAATCCATTCAGCTATGTCGCAACGTATAATGGAAATCAAAAAGATAAATACCATGAGTATGCGACAAAACAGACAAATTGTATGAATCGTAATGAGGTGACTATTGTTGGTGATTCACTAGCTGATTTATTAAGCGCACAAAAAGTGAATGCAACATTCATTGGGACATTAACAGGGTTAAAAGGAACAGATGCGGCAGATGAATTAGATGCTAAAGGGGCAGATAAGCTCGTTAATCATGTTCTTGAAATTCGACAACATTTATTATAAGTTTTCGTTTTATGGTGGGATGGCATGATATGCTGTCCCGTTTTTTTAAATCTATAAACTATTCATGACTCAACACTCATATAACTATATGGTGTAACCATCATTTCTAATGTGAGACGCCCAGGCAACAGGTCGAACTGAAAATCCATTTTGGCTCCCATTGTTTAACAAAGCCAAATTATGTGAAGTGAATCGCCTTGGTAAATAAATATTAAAGAAATGATGGTACTTAAGAAAGCGTACAATTAATGATTAACTGTACGCTTAAAAGCAGGGTTAATATCCTGTCTTTATAGTTTAAAGCTTAAATTATCATGAGGTTTTGTGAAGTATGGTTTTGCTTTTTTAGTTTTAAGAGTTTCAACTTTCACAGGATTTCTGTCATTTCCAACACGCAATTCAAAATAATATGTGTCATATTGCATAGTTAAAAATACATCATAAACTTCATTGATTTCAAATTCGTTAGATTTAAAAAGAAATTCAAGTTTATATAAATCATCTTTTCTTTCTTTTACAACTGCATTTACTTTTTTATGTTTTCTAGTTCCATCACTTTTTATAGTAGATCTATTATAGAAAGTACCCCAGAATTGTGGTTTTATATGCTTTCTGTGATCATTCACTTTAACTTCAACTTGAATTTTAAAAGTATTTTTTGGCATTAATTTCTTCTCGAGTTTAATTAATTTTACGTTAGGTGTTACTTCAACTTTAGGTGATTTTAACTTTTCGAACAAATTAATCCAAGAAATTGCAAAACGTTCGTCAGAAAAAGTTTTTGCTTTCGCTATGGAATTTTCAGAGAATTTTTTTCGTTCATTTTTTGAGCCACTTAAATATTTAATAATAGTAGATGCTAATTTATTTATATTTCCTTCCTCAACTAAGTAGCCATTCTTTCCATGATCAATCATTGCTGAAGGGCCATATCTAATATCATATGCAATGACCGGTGTACCGTTTGCAATACTTTCTTGTATAGCTAGTGGGAATCCTTCATACTTAGATGTTATAAGTGAACATGTCGCACTTTGTAAAATTTCATCGATATTGTTTGCATATCCCATTAATTTTACATTTTCTTTCAACTGAAGTTTATCTATTAATTTTTGCAGATTTTCTTTTTGGTCCCCATCGCCATAAATCAATAACTGTGCTTTAGGCTTTTCTTTAGATACTTTTTTGAAAGCTTGAATTGCATGTTCTAATCGTTTTTCTTCATGCAATCTTGCTATCATAACTATTTTATTGTGATCTCTTGTTTGTGTATTTTCAGGTATTTCTATTGAATGAGGGAGTACAAAGTAATTGGTTCTTTCACCGAATCGATTGATAACATCTGCTTTTTGTTTTTCTGTAAGTAAAACTAAAGCATCCACTTCATTTAGGTTATATAAAACTTTTCTATTCCCAGCTCGGACAATATCAGTACCAGGACGTATGTGAATACTATGTGTCATAAATATTTTTCTAACTCTGCTATCTTTAATACTCAAGATAACTGAATCTTGTGCTCTTGCTTCTCCAACTAAATAATTACAACTATCAGTGATGAATTCCTCAACGAAGTGTCTTTTAAAAGCATCAAAAGAATTAAATCTAGTTATAGTTTCATCGAATAACACAACATTTTTAATATTTTTCTTATTATTAGTAGCATCATATTCTCTGGCTTGGAATGCTGTACCATCTTTTCTATAAAATACTTGTCGGGATAAGTTTTTATTGAGATAGTGTGTTGTCCAATATAAATAACCGTCTTTATCAATAACATCTTTTTTAATGCATAAATTGTTTTCAGTAAAATACTTCGCTTCTTTTATAGAATTGTTGTCATATGTTATTTCTAAAACTTTGACAACATTATTATAAAACTCTTTTACATTACCTTTTAAATTAACAGATGATAATTCGCTCGTATCTAATGTGTATCGAACTGGTGAATTTTGTAGTCCACGTTCGCGATAATAATCATTAATATTTAAAATATCTGTTTTATTTTCAAGATCATATCGTTTCACAATTTCATTTTTGACATCATTAAAATTATGATCAGCATGAAATGTTAGAATTTTAGATTTAAGACCTTTATAGTCATATAATATTCTTGCTTTGTTGAGTAATGAGGCAGTTAGCCCTCCATGGTCTCTATCTAACCTGCTAGTAAGAAAAATAGTATTCATAATTATCTCCTTAAGTTAAAATGTCTTTGTCCTCATATTAACACAGAAATATCGATAAAGTGTTTCTTTTATTAGCATTAAATTTTAAGTATCAATAAATCAATATTATATTTATGATATTAAGACGAAAGTCATAGTTTTAATCTTAAATAGTCTATGTTTCACCATATTATTCATTCAGTGTCACGAGTTGTATGCTCTTAATACCAGGAATACCTAATAATGCTTGATGTACATCTGAATTGATAGGGTGATCAATAGATAAAATCATCATGGCACGTCCACCAATTTGTTTTCGTCCGACATACATTGATGCAATGTTGATATCGTGTTCACCTAATATTTGACCGGTTCTTCCTATCATACCAGGTTGGTCAGTATGTTGAACAAAGAGTTGATAACGTTCTGGTTTAAAATCCACAGCGTAGTCATCTATTCTAACAATTCGTGGTCCAAAACCACTCAATACCGTCATACCAATTTTGGCACGGTCTTCTTTATTAATTAACTCGACCTCGATGTAATTGCTAAAGCCTTGCACACCTTTTGTTTTTTCAATCGTATATGAGACGTTTTGTTCATTCAGTAACATTAACGCATTAATTAAGTTGACGTGATCGCCCATATCTTCTTGTAAAACACCTTTTGCTAATGTACGTGTTAATAAGCTTG
The DNA here is from genome assembly GCF_025558425.1 of Staphylococcus sp. IVB6240. Taxonomy (NCBI): domain Bacteria; kingdom Bacillati; phylum Bacillota; class Bacilli; order Caryophanales; family Staphylococcaceae; genus Staphylococcus; species Staphylococcus dromedarii. The sequence goes on along the minus strand of NZ_CP094718.1, from coordinate 1,379,515 downwards.
TATCATCTAAAGCTAAGTCACCACTATAGGTAATATTCATAGTCCGTGGTGCTTTAGGGAGTAATTGAATTGCAAGTTCACCTGTTGTTTGTGCTAATTCTACAAATGGTTGTATATCTTCTGAGTGATCAAAGATAACTTTTGGTGCATTGACAGCATGTGATACTTTTTGATATTTAAGAATTTCAATAATTTCCTCAGCGACAGATAAAGCGACTTTTTCTTGTGCTTCTATCGTTGATGCACCTAAATGAGGTGTGACAATGATTTTTGGATGTTGCGTGACGGGTGTACCGACAGCAGGTTCATTTTCAAATACATCTAGAGCGGCGCCAGCAATTTTATCTTCATCAAGTGCACGAATTAAAGCTGCTTCATCAATAATACCGCCACGCGCTACATTGATAATTCTTAAATTTGGCTTTGCAAGATTGAAAAAGTCATCATTTACTAATCCACGTGTTTTTTCAGTTAATGGCGTATGTACCGTTACAAAATCTGCAGACTGTGCAATTTCTTCAACAGATGCACGTTTAAAGCCTAATTCATTGGCTTGTGACTCTGTAAGATAGGGGTCAAATGCGAGAATTTGCATACCGAAACTCTGCATGCGTTTCGCAACACCAATTCCAATTCGACCTGTCCCAATCACACCCAGTGTTTTTTGGTAGAGTTCAGTACCACGGAATGTTTTGCGATCCCATTCTCCATTTTTTAATGATGCATGTGCCTGTGGTATATTACGAGACATACTTAAAAGCATTGCTACAGAGTGTTCTGTCGCTGAAATCGTATTCCCATCAGGTGCATTGATGACAACGATACCTTCTTTAGTTGCTGTATCAATGTCAATATTATCAACGCCTACACCAGCTCTCGCAACCACTTTTAAATTTGTGGCACTTTTTAAAATTTTGGCTGTTACTTGCGTTTGACTTCTAACGATGAGAGCGTCGTAATCATTAATAATATCAACGAGTTCATTTTCAGTTAATCCAGTTTTGTGGACAACTTCAAAAGCGTCATCCTCATGTAATTGATGTAATCCATCATCAGAAATAGGATCTGCTACGAGTACTTTATAATTCATTATTTATAACCTCCAAAAATGCTTTTGTTCCTTTACCAATATAATCTTCTTGGCGATATGCACTTAAAATCATCTCTAGACTTGCGATGAAAGGTAAAAGATCAAAAGGTGAAATAAATCCCATGTGACCGACACGTAATATGTGACCTTTTAGTTTACCTTGTCCACCAGCAATTGTGATATTAAATTTCTCACTTAATTGTGACTTAATATAAGTTAATTCATCTGCATCTCTTGGTACAAATGCAGTAACAGTAGGAGAGGCCGCTTCATCAGTAACAAGTAAGTTGAGCGACAGTGCTTTTAAAGCATTGCGCACAGCATTTCGAATGAAGTCATGACGTTGAATAACATGTTCAAAACCTTCATTTTCAACCATTTGACAGTACTGAACAACACCTTGAAATCCTGGTACATTCGGCGTGTATGGTGTGGTATCTGCTTCTAAAGATTTTAAGTGCTTTGTTAGATTTAAGTAAAAACTTGGGCTTTCTACTTCAGAAAATTGATTTTTAGCTCGGTCATTATATGCGACAAATGCAAGTCCAGGTGGCAGCATCATTGCTTTTTGACTTCCTGCAACAAGAACATCAATTTTATCTCGATCCATATTGACATCAACGGCACCAATGCAACTGACGCCATCAACAATATAGAAGAGTTCTGGATTGATTTGTTTTAATGCTTGTCCGAGTTCAGCAACTGGGTGTAACACTGAAGTCGATGTTTCACAATATTGCGTAAACACAGCAGAGATAGGATGTTCGATAGATTGAATAAAGTTGAGCACCGCTTCTGTTTCAAAAGCTTCACCCCATTCAACATGAAATACATGGAGGTTATGTGAATAAGCTTCTGCAATTTGTTGGAATCGTGCACCAAATGCACCTGAAACAATGACAACTATGTGGTCATCGGGATTTATTAAGTTACGCATACTTGCTTCTAATGCACTTGTCCCACTAGAAGTAAGAATGATGACTTCGTTGGATGATCCGAAAACAGTTTTTAACCCAGAAAAAGCTTTTTTAGCAACTTTTTCAAAAGCTTTTGAGCGATGTCCAACCATAGGTGTGTTCATTGCATTTTGAATTTCTTGTGGAACAGGTGTGGGTCCAGGTGTTAATAATAAAAAATGGTGTGTGTACATAATTTATCTCCCCTCATGAGTATGTTTTTTCATTTTAACAAATTTTCAGATAAAACAACAGAGTGTATTTGGAGACGTAACAGATAACGATGATAACTGATTTATTTATAAAAAGCCTCTGCATTTTAGACTATATCTAAAAGTGGCAGAGGCGATTTTTAAAAAATTTTTGTTTAATATATTATAGAACTTTAATAGGTAATTTCAGGAAAGACTTCAATTTCCACATTTCCTCTTAAGCTATTAGAAACCATGCAATTTTTATCAGCGATTTGAATTAATGAGTCGATGCGTTGTTTTAATTTCAACATCGTTTGTTCATCTGCTACTTGAATAATAGGGCGATGCGTAATTTTGGTCATTGTAAAACGTCGGTTTTCAAATGTCGCTGTGCCTGCTGATTGCATATCAATTTTTAAGGGAGTCAAATGTGCACGTTCTAAAGCAGCAGCAAGTGATATGGTCATACAGCTGGATGCTGCGCCGACAAGTAATTCATCAGGATTTGTACCTTGTCCTTTACCACCTAATGAACTAGGGATGGAAACATCATGTGACAGAATATCTCCTGTTAAATGACCGACCTCGTCACGTCCACCGTGCCAAGTGACTTTTGTTTTAAAATCATGTTGTACCAATTTGATTCACTCCGATTCTAAATATGTTAAATTAAGTGTAGACAAAGTTTTATTAAAAAAAAGTAGGACAGTTTATGAAATTATCAAGGCCAAATCGATTGTTTCAAGTCATTGCACATAGAGGGTTATCCCAAAGATTTCCTGAAAATACCAAACTTGCATATCAAGCGGCACTCAGTCAACATATTGATATGTTAGAAATAGATTTACATTTAACAAAAGATGGTGTCCTCGTGGGTATTCATGATGATACGATTGACCGTACATCGAATGGAAAAGGGGCAATTAAAGATTTTACTTTAGAAGATTTAAGAACTTTTAATTTTAATAGTGGGAATGAAGAAATAGCTGAAGCGGATATTATGACTTTTGATGAAATACTAACACTTTGTAAGAATTATTCTAAAACATTGTTGGTAGAAGTAAAAAAGCCAAACAAATATCCAAATATTGGTGAACAAATTATCCAAAAAATTAATTACCATGCCTTTCCAATCAACCGTATAATCATCCAATCTTTTGATCAGTCATTTATTAAAGAAATACAACAACAAGTACCATATTTAAATTATGGTGTACTCATCAGTAAACGAAAATATTGGCTAAAACAGCCAGATTTCCATGAGATTGCGCAGTACGCAGATTATGTAAATCCTAATTATCAATTAGTGAATAAGAAATTTATAAAACGTGCACATGCTGAAGGCCTTAAAGTTTTACCATACACAGTCAATGATGCACAAACAGCTAAAAAATTAATGTTGCTAGGTGTGGATGGTGTGATATCGGACGTACCTGATGAATTATTCAAGTTGTAATAAGAGATTCATTTTAATAACTAAAAGATATGAGAGTAGGGCAGAAATCTTTGTTGCTATAAAAGATTTCTGTCCTACTCCCTTATTTTAGGTTAACGATCTATTTATTGAATTTTTCCCATGCTCCAAGTGCGACAGCAAGGTCAAAGTGGGCAGCACCGACACATTTGAAAATCGTAATATCTTTATCTTGGCGTTGGATTTCTCCTTTTAACGAAACCCCTTTAAGATCATCATTATGTGCATCAAAGGAGAAAAGCCCTTTTTCATCTGCCTCAATAAATTCACCGGCTTCTTCTTTTACACCTTCTAAATCATCAAATACAATTTGTGTGGCTTGAGGGAACAGTTCATTATCCATTTCCTTCATTTCTGGACGATATGAACCGATACCGTTAATATGTGTGCCATCTTTTACATCATTTGCATTAAATACTGGTGTTAATGATTTTGTTTGACAATTAATGATATCAGATTGCTTAACAAGTTCTGATACATCGGATACGACTTCAAATGTAATATTTGAGTGCTTATCTGCAATACGTGATTTAAAGTCATGTGCTTTTTCTGTAGTCCGATTGAAAAGTAATACCTTTTTAATAGGGCGAACGGCTAGGTTTCCTAACAATTGTTCATAAGCCATCCCACCCGTGCCAATCATACCAAGAACTTCACTATCTGGTCGACTCATATATTTTGTAGCAATCCCACTTAAAGCACCTGTACGTAATCGTGTTAAATAACTCCCATCCATACTCGCGACATGTTCACCCGTCGTTAAATCGGTAATCACGATATTTGCTTGTGTGGTGGGTCTATGATGTTTTGGATTCTCTGGAGTAATGGAAGTAATTTTAATAATTCCTTGTTGTTTTCCTTGATGAATACAAGGCATATAAAGCATGGATTTTGCACCTTCACCAGTCGGGATCACAATACGTGATGTTTGACTTACTTCATCAATATTTTGGAAAAGATTTTCAATATCTTGGATAGCATCAGACATATGATATGTTGTCATTACTTCATTTTCTGTAAATACTTTCACAGTAACATCTCCCTTTGAATAACTCTTGTTTCTTTTAGTATAGGAAAGAATAACACGATTGAAAAGCAGTTCAATAGAAAGAGAGGTAAAGTGAGTAGGGAATATGAAATATGTCGTCCTACTGAAAAAGGGGATAATAAAAAAGCCAAGCTGGCAATAACTGCCGATACTTGGCTTTTGAAATAAACAAAATCTTAACGTGAGTAGTACTCAACGATTAATTGTTCGTTGATTTCTGCAGGTAATTCACTGCGTTCTGGTAAACGAACGAAAGTACCTTTAAGGTTGTCTGTATCGAATTCTAAGTAGTCAGGAACAAAGTTACTGATTTCTACTGATTCAGCGATGATTGCAAGTTTTTGTGATTTTTCACGAACTGCAATTTCTTGACCTGGTTTTAATGAGTAAGATGGGATATCTACACGTTTACCATCTACTAAGATATGACCGTGGTTAACTAATTGACGTGCTTGACGACGTGTACGTGCTAAACCTAATGAGTATACAACTGCGTCTAAACGACTAGCAAGTAATACCATGAAGTTTTCACCGTGTACACCACCTTGTTTACCAGCGATGTTGAAAGTGTTACGGAATTGACGTTCAGTCATTCCATATAAGTAACGTAATTTTTGTTTTTCACGTAATTGTAAACCATACTCTGATAATTTTTTACGTTGAGTAGGACCGTGTTGTCCTGGTGCATATGGACGTTTATCTAATTCTTTACCAGTACCTGATAATGAAATACCTAAACGACGTGATTTTTTCCAGCTTGAACCTCTGAAACGAGCCATAATTGACTCCTCCTTTTTCTTTTTTGTAGTTATGAATAACAAAAAAGAGTGTTAAATGCTCGATAGGATATGGTGTTTTGTGTGTCCTCGCCTCATAGCTACGGTTACACGGCACGCCCTCTTTGGGAACACTATAGCGCCTATCAATATTTAACTGCTACTTTCGTTTATTCACACAAAATCAATTGTAACACTTTGAATGCTTTTGTCAATGATTATTTATCCAAGATGTTTTTCCAAGATCTCAACAAACTTTGCTAATCCATCTTCATCTTCTTGAGAAAATCTTTCAGTAATAGGAGCGTCAATATCTAAGACGCCAATGACTTCTTCTCCTTTATGAATAGGGACAACAATTTCTGATTGACTTGCGGCGTCACAAGCGATATGACCAGGAAAAGCGTTAACATCTGCAACACGTTGAATCTTGTTTTCTTGAACCGCTGTCCCACAAACACCGCTTCCTACCGCAATATGTACGCAAGCAGGTTTACCTTGGAAAGGACCCAAAATCAAGGCACCATTTTTCATTAAATAAAAGCCAACCCAGTTGATTTCGTCCAAATTTTCGTTCAAGAGAGCTGATGCATTACTTAAATTGGCAATAAGATCTGTTTCTCCTTCTAATAAAGCATCTAATTGTCTTGCTAATAAATCATAATTTGTTGGTTTAATCGCCATGTTATCCACTCACTTTTTCACAATTTTAAGGATATTATAGCCTCATGTTTGTATTCATGCAAAGAATCGATATTTACATATAAATAATAGATGTTACATATTTTTTAAGATTTTGATTTTATGACGTGATAATTTACGTTATAATAGTTTTATGTATTTAGGAGGAGAAGAATGAACATGTTATTGTATATCATACTAGCGGTTATTATTATTATTTTAATTGGCATTGGTATCCTGTTCTATATGCGTTCTCAAAAACGAACGATCATCCAAGAAGCAGAATCGCGTCGAGAGAAATTGAATGCGTTGTCTTATGATGAAAGTTTAGAAAAGTTAAAACAACTTCATCTTTCAGGGGAAACAAAGCAACGATATGACAGCTTGCGTTCAGAATGGACACAAACAACAAATGATTTATTGGCGCCAGTTGATGAGAAAATCCATGAGGCAGAAGTGACGCTCGATAAATTTAAGTTTTCTCAAGCGCAAGTTGAGATTGATGATGCACATAGTTTAATGGATGAGTACGAAGCGAAACATCAAGCATTAACTGAACAAGCAGATGAAGTGATTCAACTTCATCAAGAAAGTGATTCTATTTATGAACAAACAAAAGAAAATCACCGCAAAATGAAGCGTGATGTTTTAGCGAATCGTCATCAATTTGGTGAAGCTGCAGCACCATTAGAACAAGAAATCGAATCAATGGAACCAGAGATTGAACATTATCAAGAATTGAAAGATGCGGGTAACTATCAAGAAGCACATACACATATTAAAGCTTTAAATGATGACATTACGTATCTTCAACAAGATATGGTCGAAATTCCGGATCTTATCCGTGAAGCACAAAAAGAATTACCAGGGCAGTTCCAAGACTTAAAATATGGTGTGCGTGATTTAAAAGTAGAAGGTTATGACCTTGACCATGTTAAAGTTGATAGTACATTACAAAGCTTAAAAACAGAGTTAAGTTTTGTTGAACCTATGATTAGTAAGCTGGAATTAGATTCTGCAAACCAAAAGCTTGAAGAGATCAATAATCAACTTGATGTCATGTATGATTTAATTGAACATGAAGTGAAAGCTAAAAATGCGGTTGAAGAATCAAAAGAGCGTATTACAGATGAATTGTTCCATGCTAAAGATATGAATTACACATTACAAACTGAAATTGAATATGTACGTGAAAACTACTATATCAATGAAAGTGACGTGCAAAATGTCCGTCAATTTGAAAATGAAATTCAGAATTTGATTGCTGTCTATGATGAAATCTTATTAGAAATGTCAAAATCAGCGGTAAGATATAGTGAAGTTCAAGATAACTTGAAATATATTGAAGACCATGTTGTTGTCATCAATGAAAAACAAGAGAAGTTACAAAATCATCTTATCTCATTACGAGAAGATGAGGCGGAAGCAGAGGAACATATTTTACGCGTTCAAAGTAAAAAAGAAGAGATTTATCGTCGTCTTTTAGCTTCTAACTTAACAAGTGTGCCAGAACGTTTCATTATCTTGAAAAATGAAATTGATTATGAAGTGAGAGATGTAAATAAACGTTTCAGTGAGCGCCCAATCAATGTTCAACAACTTAAAGACAAAGTGAATAAAGTGGTACTTCAAATGAATAAATTTGAAGATGAAGCAAACGACGTATTAATTAATGCTGTTTATGCAGAAAAACTGATTCAGCACGGTAACCGCTATCGTAAAGATAACCATGATTTAGATAAGAGTCTAAATGAAGCGGAACGCCTATTCAAAAATAACCGTTACAAACGTTCAAGCGAGATTTCAGCACAAGCACTTGAACGAATTGAACCAGGTATCAGTCAACATATTGAACGAGAAGTAATGTCTGAACAAGTTTAAAGAATGGAAGCCATGATGTGAGGAGCGCATCATGGCTTTTTTAAATTGTTTTTTGTGAAAACTAGATTGTTCAAAAACTATCATCATCATGCGTAGTAATGGGTACATTCATACATGTAAGGCTGATTTCATAATGAATAATGATTAGAGACAAACTCACCAATGTCTCTTACTACTTAAAGAGATATATGATGCAAAAATAATCAAGATTTTTAGCTATTCATTTCAATTGTAATTATAGTACAATGTAATAATGATTAATGAATGAAGGAGTCCTAAGCATGCTATATTTTGACAATGCTGCAACGACAAAACCGGATGCATCCGTTTTAGAGAGTTATATGAAGGTCAATCAGCAATATTATTTTAATCCAAATAGCCCACATGAAAAGGGTGTTGAGGTAAGTCGGCTATTACAACAAGCGCGAAATCAAATTAAAAAGACTTTAAAGCTAAATGATGAAACAGTTGTTTTTACAAGTGGTGCAACTGAATCGAATAATATGGCTTTGAAAGGTGCGGCTTATCAAAAGAAACATTTTGGTCGAACATTGATTACATCTGTACTTGAACATCCTTCAGTATTAGAAGTCTTACGTGCACTTGAAACAGAAGGCTTTATATTGAAATATGTCAATGTCACAAAAGAAGGGCGTATTGATATTGATCATTTAAAATCAATGATGTCGTCGGATGTCATACTTGTGACTTGTATGCACGTCAATAACATTATGGGACAAGTACAACCGATAGAAGAAATAGTTGAAGTACTGCAAGATTATCCGAAAGTTCATTTCCATGTAGATGCGGTGCAAGCACTAGGGAAGTTGCCACTCATTACACAAGGTGTGGATAGTATTGCATTAAGTGCACATAAATTTAATGGCTTAAAAGGACAAGGTGTGCTTATATTGAATAATATGCATCAAATTCAACCGATCATTCATGGTGGAGGACAAGAATTTTCACTGCGTAGTGGTACGGTCAATGTACCGATTGATGTAGCCAGTGCTAAAGCAATTCGCTTAGCAGAAGATCGCCGAACAGAAATGATGACGGAACTTTCTAAAGTAAATCAAGCATTAAGAGATATCATCTCACAATACAAAGGCGTATCTATTAATTCGCCTGAAGATGCATCGCCACATATACTTAACATCGCATTCCCAGGTGTACGTGGGGAAGTTGTTGTTAATGCCTTTTCTAAACAAGGTGTGATGGTTTCAACAACAAGCGCATGTTCATCAAAACATTCAAAAGTAAATGAAGTACTTCAAGCGATGGGGATTTCAACATCTAGCATTTTAGGCAGTATTCGTTTATCGTTTGATTACAATACACGTTATGAAGATATTCAAGCATTTAAACATGCGTTAGACGAAGTATATAAAGAAGTGAAGGAGTTATTAGAATAATGATATATGATCATCTATTAGTAAGATATGGAGAGTTAACGCTCAAGGGAGGCAACCGAAAAGTCTTTGTTAATCAGCTGCGTTCCAACGTAAAACGATCACTCATGCCATTAAAAGGATATGAAGTGAAAGCCAATCGTGACCGCATGTATATCGAATTAGAACCACATGCTGATGTAGAGGAAATGATGTCACGTATTTCAAAAGTGTTCGGCGTTCATTCTATCAGCCCAGTACTTAAAATCGAAAAAAATATGGATGCTGTCTATAAGCACGCAGTTCAGTTTGCAGAAAAATATACAGATGGAGATAGTTTTAAAGTTGAAGTAAAACGTAGCGATAAACAATTTGAATATGAGACATTTGCTATTCAACGTATGGTTGGTGGTGAAGTGCTTAAAAATGTTCCTGGATTACACGTGGACGTTCGTAAACCTGACCATCAAATTATGGTAGAAGTACGTTTAGATGCTATTTACATGTATGATCGTACGATTGAAGCAATTGGTGGCTTACCAGTTGGAACAGGTGGAAAAACACTTTTAATGCTTTCAGGTGGTATCGACTCACCAGTTGCAGGTATGGAAGTCATGCGCCGTGGCGTAACCATTGAAGCCGTTCATTTCCATAGTCCGCCATTTACGAGTGAAAAAGCAAAACAAAAGGTGATTGAATTAACGCGTATTATGGCAGAACGCGTTGGTACGATTAAATTACATATCGTACCATTTACTGAAGTTCAAAAACAAATTCATAAAGTTGTACATGAGCGTTACACAATGACTTCTACACGTCGAATGATGTTGCGTATTGCAGATAAGTTAGCGCATCAAATTGAAGCGGATGCGATTGTAAATGGTGAAAACTTAGGACAAGTGGCAAGTCAAACATTAAAGAGTATGTATGCTATTAATGCCGTAACTTCTACACCTATTTTAAGACCGCTTCTGTCATTAGATAAAGAAGAGATTGTCGCAAAAGCAAAAGCAATTGGTACATTTGAAACATCAATTCAACCGTACGAAGATTGCTGTACAATTTTCACACCAAAACATCCTGTGACTGAACCACAATATGATAAAGTATTGAAATATGAATCTGGCTTTGATTTTGAAGACATGTTAAACAAAGCTGTTGAAAATATTGAAACATTAGTGATTGATAAAAACTACCAAGTACATGAAGAAGATAAGAATACTTGGGAAGAAGACTTATTCTAATATAATTAACCAAAATAAAGGGGATGGTTAAATGTTGATGGAATGGGATTGGACACTTATCGCAATTATTTTAGCATTTGGTTTTTTAGCTGCATTTATTGATGCTGTCGTAGGGGGAGGTGGGCTGATTTCGATACCGGCACTGTTAGCAATCGGTTTACCACCGGCTACAGCATTAGGTACAAATAAATTAGCCAGTGCTTTTGGTTCCTTTACGAGTGCAATTCGTTATTTACGTTATGGTAAAGTAGACCTTCGAATTGTTGCAAAGTTATTTCCGATTTCTTTTGTTGCATCCATATGTGGTGCCATACTTGCTGTTTATCTACCTGCAGAGTTACTAAAACCATTAGTTATCGTCATACTAACAACAGTATTAATTTATACATTGTTAAAAAAAGATTGGGGCAGTATCCGTACATATAAAAAGTTATCTATGAAGAAGTTAATACTCTTTGTGGTCGTCCTAGCAATGATTGGATTTTATGATGGTTTTCTAGGAGGAGGAACAGGTTCCTTTTTAATGTTTGCTTTCTTAATGATTGGTTTTGACTTTCTAAGTGCTGCTGGCAATGCGAAAGTATTAAATTTTGCATCGAATTTAGGCGCATTATTACTATTTATTTACCTTGGACATGTTGATTATGTCTTTGGACTTTCGATGGCAGCAAGCATGGTCGTCGGCTCTTATTTTGGCGCATGGTTTGCTTTGAAATATGGTGTCGGCTATGTAAAGGTCCTTTTTGTTGCTGTAACGGGCATACTGATTCTTAAAAACTTATTTGATTATCTATCTACACATGTTTTTTAATATAATAGAAAATGACCTCTCAGACTTTTTTGTCATGAGAGGCTTTTTAATATCTCCAATTATTTGAAAATGCTGACCACTTTCGTCATCATAATCCAATGGTTTTGTTCTAACGCTTGTAGTTCTTTTTCATAATCAATATTTGTGATCGTATAACCTCCTGATGTTTATCGTTATCCTTATTATGCCACGTGTTTTTGAGAGATAAAATGGATAAGGTAAGCACTATAGAAGAAATCATAGTTATTCGGTATAATGAGTAAGCCGTCTTTCCTTCCATAGGCGAGATCTTATGGAAGGAGGTGATCTCCATGGATTTTTTACTTGTTAACGTAATCGCACCGATTATAGTCGGTGTCATCCTTGCGTTGTTTTCTCACTGGTTAGATCAGCGTAAGTCGTAAGACGGCATACCGGCACCTAAAAACCCCCTAACTGTTCCTAGCAGTTAGGGGGTTCGGTGTTTCCATGGAATTTCTACTTGTTAACTTTATTATATATCATTCAGTTTTCTTTGTAAAACCATTACTTATATGTAAAAATAGTCAACTAATGGCTATTCTCCAAGTCGATTTTTGAATCATTTTAGATACAAAAAAAGCGCTCATGCCTCTATAATTTTAAGTGCCTAAACAAAAAATCAAGAGGAGACATGATGCGCCTATGTGTAATGATATATTAAAACTACTAAAAATAAAAGATGAAAATATTCAAGTTATGAAGGTGGAGGCAGATGTAGAAGTGCGTGGTCAGCTTTCTACAGTTGTTTATGGAACTATTTCTTATAAACCTGAAGCTTGTATGAAGTGTGGTTGTGTCAATGACGGGCAAATACATAAGCACGGTAAACGTGTTTCGCGTTTGACATTGTTAAAATCTCAAGAGTCTAATGTTTATCTTAACTTAGCGAAAGAACGCTTTAAATGTTTACACTGTTCAAAGACTTTTACGGCTCAAACAAGCATTGTTGATAGTCACTGTTTTATTACGAATCGCGTGAAGTTAGCGATTCAAGATAGACTCACTCGTGTACAATCTGAACTAGACATCGCCAATGATTGTAGTGTTTCTCCGAGTACAGTTAAAAGGTGTCTTCATAAACTTTCACAATCACTGACAGTCAAACCTTCATCAGGCTTACCCAAACATATCTCCATAGATGAGTTTAAAAGCGTTAAGAACGTGACAACAGCTGTGAGTTTTCTGTTTGTAAATAATGAAACGAATCAGATTATCGATATCTTAGAAGATAGACGTATTCATAAACTGAAAGAGTACTTTTATCGTTTTGACCGACGTGAAAGACTAGCTGTTAGAACTGTAACAGCGGATATGTATGAGCCATATATTAACTTCGTTCATGAAGTATTCCCAAATGCGATTTTAATATTTGATCGTTTTCATATCGTTCAGCACCTTAACCGTGAACTTAATAAGCAACGTATTTCTGTTATGAATGCTTATCGTTATAAGTCTTCAACCGATTACACGAAATTGAAAAAACACTGGAAACTCTTCCTTTCTGACAGACAAGATATTAATAGCTATGAATACTTCTGGTCAAAATCCTTCAAAACGTATACGACATCAAGAGATATTTTAGGGTATCTATTAAATCTTGATCAACAGCTCTATGACACATATATGTTAGTCCACCAACTTCGAGAAGCATTGAAACAATGTGATTGGTTACGTTTCAAAGAAATACTGCGAGGTGTAGAAAAGAAGCAGGTATCACGTGGTGTTTGGCGTGTGATTCGATTTTATAAGAAATACGAGTATGTCCTTTACGCAACAATCAAGCACCCTCAGTTTAATAATGGAGCGATTGAAGGTATCAATAATAAAATTAAGCTTATTAAGCGTGTATCGTATGGTTATCGAAACTTTAATAACTTTAAGGCAAGAAAACGATTACTTATTTTTTGAATAAGGGTATTACAATGACACGAGGTTTGTTATGATATGACCAAACAAAAATTTAAGGAGTGAGTATTTATATGTCGAAACGCATTGTAGCAATCATTATTGCTGTTGTAATTGTACTAAGTGGTATCTTGACCAGTGCGGTTACAACGCTTGCATCATCTGTGTTTAATTCTAATATTTCATCATTAAATGAACCAACAAGTACTGTAGTTGAAGAAGGAAATGGTAGCAAACAAATTGCTAAAATATCAGTAAAAGGTGAAATTGTTGATATGGTGAGTGGTGGTTTATTTGCCGCACAAGGTTATGATCATCAAGCGGCACTCAAAAAATTAGAAGCAATTAAGAAAGATGATACAATTAAAGGTGTCCTTTTAACAGTTGATAGCCCGGGTGGCAGTACATATGCTAGTGATGAATTTTATCAGAAATTAAAAGATGTTAAAGATTCTGGTAAAAAAATCTATGTACAAATGGAAACGATGGCAGCATCAGGAGGTTATTACATATCCGCACCTGCAGATAAAATTTATGCAGGACCACAAACCATGACTGGATCTATCGGTGTAATTTCTCAAGCAGTTGATTATTCAGAGTTATTGAGCAACATCGGTGTGAAATCAAATACAATCAAATCAGGCGAACATAAAGATATCATGAGTCCAACGAAAGAAATGACACAAGAAGAGCGTGAGATTTTACAATCGATTAATAAAGATAGCTATGATCAGTTTATCGATGTCATCGTAAAAGGACGCGATATGTCTGAATCAAAAGTGCGACAGTTAGCAGATGGACGTATCTATAGTGCACAACAAGCAAAAGGCAATGGCCTTATTGATGAAATTGGTTATGAGGAAGCGACATTAAAAGATTTGAAAAAAGCAATTAAAGCAAAAGATGCACAAGTGATTAGCTATGATGAATCAGACATGGGATTCGGCTCATTATTCGGTGCGAAGAGCTTTTTCAAAGGCATTCGAGCTGATGTTGAACAAATCAAATCTATTTTAAATAACGAATCACAAACAAGACCGATGTATAAATATGAAGGGTAGGTGTAATATATGAATGAAGAGAAGTATATTGAAAATACCAACCCGACAAGTCAAAGAAGTAAAACAGCACATCAAAGAGACGTCACTTTGTCGTTAAGTCCATATGAATTAGATGCCTTTTTGTATGCAGGTTTTGGTCGTCGTTTTTTAAGTTATGTCATTGATATTATGGTTTTATGGGCGGTTAAACAAATGTTATTAAAACCTTTGTTTGCTTTGACTGGCATGGATGAATGGCAACTTTGGATTTCTTACTTCAATATGGCAAATATGATAGAAGCACTCTTTTACTTCCTATATTTTGTACTTATGACTCGTTTCTTCCAACAAACGTTAGGTAAGATAATCATGGGAATTAAGGTGTATACGAAGCAAATTAAGACCTTATCATGGGCGGATGTCTTAATGAGAGAGTGGATTGGACGCATTATCTCGAATGTGATGCTAGGTTTACCATATTTGGCTGTTATCTTTACACCGAAACATATTGGTGTTCATGATTATTTTGCAGACACTGTTGTTGTGAGACAAAAATATCTCAAGCAAATTATTGAAAATAGAACGGAAATGGATGCGTATTCAAAGCAAAGTCGTTATAATGAGAAAGAAACGTATATTTAAGGAGGAACTCAAATGGCACAAATTACATTTAAACAATCACCTATTGACTTGATTGGGAATGAAGTTAACGTAAACGATCAAGCTCCAGATTTTACGGTAGTTGATCAAGGATTAAACCCAGTAACACTTGCAGACTACGATGGCAAGAAGAAGTTAATCAGTGTGGTACCTTCTATTGATACTGGCGTATGTGATCAACAAACACGTCAATTTAATGAATCAGCAAATGATGAAGATGGTTATGTATTAACAATCTCTGCAGATTTACCATTTGCACAAAAAAGATGGTGTGCAAGTAACGGCTTAGATAATGTCATTACTTTAAGTGACTACCAAGCACATTCATTTGCTAAAAACTATGGTGTTTTAATGGATGGCTTAATGTTATTAGCACGCGCTGTTTTTGTTTTAGACGAAAACAATAAAGTTGTTTATAAGGAGATTGTTCCTGAAGGTACTGATTTCCCAAACTTTGATGCAGCATTAGAAGCATATCGCAACATTTAATATGATAAATAAAGGTTGAGACATTAGTTTGTTCTACTTGTCTCAACCTTTATTTTTTATTATCCTAGAAAATAGGTAGAGAATAAAAGGAAAGACTCGGTAGATATATACATAGTAGTCATTCTCGAATTATTATTTATCATAAACCTCTCGTAGTATTACTAATATGATTAAAAGAATACACAGAATAGATGAGGCATATTGAAAGGGCGTAACTTATGACACAATCACCGTCAATCATGGAGCAATTATTTCAGCGACTTGATGAAAAGACAAAAGATTTAAACGAAGAAAATGGCCAAAGTTTTATTGAGAACTTAGGGTTAGCCATGGAATATTTTTATATGAACGAACGAGAATTGCTTGAAAAAGCAAGTTTTCAAGATAGACGAAAAGCTTTTCAATTTGCATATTTAAGTCAATTGCAGCAAGAAGAGGTACAAGCGAATCATCAGATTACACCTGATACAATTGGTTTAGTGGTTGGTTTCCTCGTTTCACAATTTGAATCGGAAGCAAAAGCGATGCATATTGCTGACTTAGGAAGTGGTTCTGGACATTTAAGTGCGACTGTTCACGATGTACTGAAAGATATCACTGTGATGCATCATCTTGTTGAAGTGGATCCAGTATTGTCACGTTTAAGTATTCATTTAGCCAACTTTTTAGAAATTCCATTTGATGTTTACCCACAAGATGCGATTATGCCATTGCCATTTGAGGATGCAGACATTGTTGTAGGAGATTTACCGATTGGTTATTATCCAGTCGATGATAGAAGTGCACAAATGGCGCTTGGTTTTGAAGAAGGTCACAGCTATTCACATTATTTATTTATTGAACAAGCTGTTCAGGCATTGAAACCATCTGGATATGCATTTCTTGTTATACCAACACAACTTTTTGAAGGCGAACATGTGAAACAGTTAGAAAATTTCATTGCTACAGAGACAGAAATGCAAGCATTTTTGAACTTGCCTAAGAATTTATTTAAAAATAAAAATGCACAAAAATCTATTCTTGTATTACAGCGCAAACAGCAAGGCGTTACTAAGCCTGTAGAGGTTTTCTTAGCGAATATCCCTGATTTTAAGAATCCACAATTATTCCAAAACTTCTTAGCAGAGTTGAAAGAATGGCATTCTGAAAATCATTAAAAAAATAACCTGTAATACGCTTGAATTACAACTGTATTAATGGTTAAATAGATGTGGATAAATTTATATATACTGGAGGACGTTCCTATGTCAAAGTTAATTTTGGCGATTAATGCTGGTAGTTCATCTTTAAAATTTCAATTAATTGAAATGCCAGAAGAAAAATTAGTCACAAAAGGTTTAGTAGAGCGTATTGGGCTTAAAGATTCAATTTTTACAATCGAAGTAAACGGTGAAAAAATTAAAGATGTAAAAGATATTAAAGACCATGAAGAAGCAGTAAACATTATGTTAGATAGCTTCCAAAAACATAGTGTTATCAATGACATTAATGATATCGATGGAACAGGTCACCGCGTTGTACACGGTGGTGAAACATTCCCTGAATCAGCACTTGTTACAGATCAAGTTGCTAAAGATATTGAAGCGTTAGCGGACTTAGCACCGTTACATAACCCAGCAAACTTAATGGGTATTAACGCATTTAGAAAACTTTTACCAAACATTCCACACGTGGCAGTGTTTGATACATCATTCCATCAAACAATGCCTGAATCAGCTTATCTTTACAGCTTACCATACAACTACTACAAAGATTATGGTATCCGTAAATATGGTTTCCACGGTACAAGCCACAAATACGTTTCACAACGTGCAGCTGAAATGTTAGGTAAACCGATTGAAGAGTTACGCATGATTTCTTGCCATATTGGTAATGGTGCTTCTATTACTGCAATTGATGGTGGAGAATCTATCGATACGTCAATGGGCTTCACACCATTAGCAGGTGTTACAATGGGTACACGTTCAGGTAACCTTGACCCAGCTTTAATTCCATTCATCATGGAAAAAACTGGTAAAACAGCTGAAGAAGTTATCAATGTATTTAATAAAGAATCTGGTTTATTAGGTATTACTGGTACTTCATCTGACTTACGTGACATTGAACAAGCAGCAAATGAAGGCGATGAACGTGCAGCACTTGCATTAGAAATCTTCGCTTCACGCATCCATAAATATATGGGTACGTATGCTTCACGTATGCACGGAGTAGACGTCATTATCTTCACTGCTGGTGTTGGTGAAAACTCTGATGTTGTTCGTGCACGTGTATTAGAAGGCTTAGAATTCATGGGCGTTTATTGGGATCCACGTAAAAATGAAGGATTACGCGGTAAAGAGGCTGAATTAAACTATCCTCATTCTCCAGTTAAAGTTTTAGTGATCCCAACTGACGAAGAGGTTATGATCGCTCGCGATGTAATCACTTTTGGTGAATTATAAGATTTTAAATTGTACATTCATAAAATGACTAATATTTAAATGATAAGCGTTTCTCTGTTATAGTTAATGAAACAGAGAAATGCTTTTTTTACTTTTAAAAGGATATTTTAAGGAGGTGATCGTATGTATAAACAATATTGGTTGAAGTCTTTTGATTATAAAGGTGTTTCTAACGTAACGGAATTAATCATCTGTTTAATGATAAATTTAGGTATTTTACTATTAATTCATCTGCTTGGTTACGTCGTACCTGTTTCAAAAGAAAATCTTGTTGTAACGCTATATTATATTGTCTTGGTACTGATGATTTTCCCAACGATTGCGATGGGTGTAAGAATATGGAATAGTAATAAGTCATAAGGTCGTGCATCATATGAATCTCGCATATAAAAAGCAAGCTTTGAAAGGAATATATTCGCTAAAGAAGCGATATAACCATGAAACGCTTGCTTTCTTTATCATACAAAAAGTCCAAACCAAATATTTAAGATGGTTCGGACTTGTTTTTTTTGTTACGTTTACTTTTGATAAATTCAATGAGGAAACCACATATAATACCAAGTAAGACACCAATGAAGGCGCCTGCAATGAGTGGTAAGTTAAAGTACGATTGCAATACAAAACTCATAACGATTGCAAAAATAATAATAGACAATGAAAGATAGTTCTCTTTAAGTGTTTTCATTCGATTCACTCCAATCATATATATTATAACATCTCTTGAATAAAGGTAAATCATTCTATTAAGTTGAAGTAAAAATTGCGCTTGACCCACTGCCAAAAATCTAATATGCTTATTCAGAATATAAAGTGAAGGTGACATTATGGATAAAAAATTATCATTTATTATTGTAGCGATTATTGCGATAGGTGTATTAGGTTTTCAATATATCAATCAATCAGGGCCGTTCTCAGAAGCAAAACCTGATGCTAATGGTGAAACATATACAGTTAAACGTGTCATCGATGGTGATACAATTATTGTAGGAAAGTCAGGTCAAGAGGATGAACGTGTGCGTTTAATTGGTGTGGATACACCAGAAACGGTCAAACCAAACACGCCTGTCCAACCATATGGAAAAGAAGCGTCTGATTTTACGAAAAAACATTTGACGAATCAACAAGTTACTTTGGAATACGATAAAGAAAAGACAGATCGTTATGGAAGAACACTTGCATATGTTTGGCTAGATGATGAAATGTTTAATGTTGTACTAGCAAAAGAAGGTCTTGCACGTGCAAAGTTCTACGCACCAAATGATAAATATCGTAGTCTTATTGAACAAGCTCAAAAAGAAGCACAAGACAAGCAACTTAATATTTGGGAACGTTAAAAAGTCTTTGAATAACATACCTAACGTGTGTTGTTCAAAGACTTTTTTGTTGTATAGAAAAAGATTTATGATTCATTCAGGATAGATTTTTGGATTTGATCAAATTCTTTAAGTATTTCATTCATTCGCTGATATTGATCATCAGTAAATGTAATATATACTTTTCGTTCATCTTCAGTAGAGCGCTCTTTTCCAATAATCTCCATTTCAGAAAGTGCAGTTAATGATTTGTGTACTTCCATGAGACTAAAATCAATGGATTGTTTCACTTTATGAAGTGAAATACGTTTACTATTTGCTGATTTAAGGTGATAGAGAAACAAAATATCATTAAATTTAAGGCCAAATTGCTTTTTGATTTCACTAATAATTTTTTTTCGATAGGATTCATATAAGAAAATTTGATCCGAATCCATTTTGTAACCGTTATTCATTTTTTCACTCCTTAAACATATCAAATGCACTGTACAACTTATTATATTAAATAATTTATACTTTTAAAAGCCAAACTTTCAATATTACTAAAAGAAAGACATATATCATTAAAATATTGAGAGTTAGTTTACACTTTACATATGGAAGTTTACCCAAAAAATTAAAGAATTTCAATAATTTATTAATAAAAAGAAAATCTTAAATATAAAATTAAAAAACAAGTAGTTTAAACGTATATTAATTAGGCCTATAATCGAAGTTATTTTAATATAATATATCCATAATATTTACAAATGATTTATATGAATAAAAATGTGACTGAAATTTGGATCAAAGTACAAAAAAAGTGCGATTCCTGAAATTACAAGAATCGCACTTTTTCTTACATATAACAGTTTTGATAGCAGGCTTTAACAGCTGCGTCGGCATCTTTGTTTGAAATACCGAACATCATAGAAATTTCTGAAGAACCTTGGGTAATCATTTTTAAGTTGATGTTTGATTGGGCAAGGGCAGTTGTAATTTTATTAGCTGTTCCGACAACGGCACTCATACCTTCCCCAACGACCATTAGGATTGCTAAATCATGTTCGACATTCAATTCATCAATTTCACATTGTGTACGAATCGCATTTAAAACTTTTTCCTCTTTGCCAGCTAATTGGGACGTACGCATGATAATACTGATATTATCGATACCTGATGGCATATGGTCATATGAGATGTCATTTTCTGCTAAAATACTCAAGATTTTTAAAGAGAAACCAACTTGTCTGTTCATTAAATACTTTTTAATGTTGATACTAGTGAAACCTTTATCGCAACTGATACCCGTTACTACTTTTTGGCGATTGATTTCACGATCATGAACAATGTATGTTCCTGGATCTTCAGGACGATTTGTATTTTTAATTACAACGGGAATACGGTAGCGATACAAAGGTTGTAAAGCTTCATCGTGGAATACACCGAAACCAGCATATGATAACTCTCGCATTTCTCGGTATGTAATCTCACTAATAATTTCCGGTGATTTTATCACTGTAGGATTTGCGCGATAAATACCAGATACATCTGTGAAGTTCTCATATAAGTCTGCTTTCACACCACGTGCAACGATGGCACCTGTAATGTCTGAACCACCACGTGGGAAGGTCACGATATGATTCGTCTCGGAATATCCAAAAAAGCCAGGGATAATAATTTTTTCAGAGTAATGTCGAATGTGTTCAATCTTATCGTAACTTGATTCTAAGATTTGAGCATTTTCGGGTTCATCTGTCACAATAATGCCGGCATCTTTTGGTGATAAGTAAATCGTAGGCACACCTTGAGCTGTATTATATGCGGCAATGATCTGTGCATTGAAGTTTTCACCAGAAGATTTCAATGCATCTAGTAAACGCGCCGGCTGATCTGCCAGTTGGTTAATGTGTTGTTCAAGCGTATCGTCGATTTTTTGTAAAAGATCTGTTTGTAAATCAAGTTCACTGATAATATCTTCAAAACGCTTAAGGATTTCCTGTTTTTTATCTTGATAATCTAACCCATTGATGACTTTCTCATATAGTCTAATTAAAAGGTCGGTCGCCTTAATGTCTTCATCATGTCGCTTACCTGGAGCTGACACGATAATAATTTTCCTCTCATCATCACTGTTGACAATGTTTAATACTTTTTTAATTTGTTCAGCAGACGCAACTGAACTTCCACCAAATTTAGATACTTTCATAAGATATTACAACCTTTCTAACTAATGGGATTACCTATTCAGTTTTATACTGAAAAATGGTATGATTAAGATGTCTTTTTTAAATTTTTTGAACTTTACAAACTTTGGGAATGAACATATACTAAACTATATTTATTGATATTTCAATATGTAGTGAATAATTTAGTTTAAAACTATCGGAGGGATATTACATGAAACAGCTCAATGTTGCATTATTAGGACTAGGTACTGTAGGATCTGGTGTTGTAAAAATTATTGAAGAGAACCATCAGCAGATTAAAGACACCATTCAAAAAGACATTCAGATCAAACATATTCTTGTTCGTGATAAATCTAAAAAGCGCCCACTTAATATTTCACAATATCATTTAACGGAAGATGTGAATGATATTTTAAATGATGATGATGTGGATATCGTTGTAGAAGTGATGGGCGGGATTGAACCGACCGTTGATTGGTTGAAAGCAGCATTGTCTCAGAAAAAACATGTAATAACAGCGAATAAAGACTTATTAGCCGTTCATTTACGTGTACTAGAAGATTTGGCACAAGAGAATGGCGTTGCACTTAAATATGAAGCCAGTGTTGCAGGTGGAATACCTATCGTTAATGCGATTAATAATGGATTGAATGCCAATAATATTAGTAAGTTTATGGGTATTTTCAACGGAACATCTAACTTTATTTTAACGAAGATGACTGAAGATGGTGCAGCATATGAAGATGCATTACAAGAAGCACAAGCATTAGGTTTTGCGGAAGCGGATCCTACAGATGATGTAGAAGGTATTGATGCGGCACGTAAAGTTGTGATTACATCATACCTATCGTTTAACCAAGTGATTAAATTGGCAGATGTTGCTACAGAAGGTATTAGCCAAGTAACAACGGATGATATTAATGCAGCAACAGCGCTTGGCTATAAAATCAAGTTAATTGGTAAAGGGACTTATGAAAATGGACAAGTTCAAGCATCTGTTAAACCAACTTTGATTGCCAATAGTCATCAACTTGCAGCAGTTGAGAATGAGTATAATGCGATTTATGTCATTGGGGATGCTGTTGGAGAAACGATGTTCTACGGTAAAGGTGCGGGTAGTTTAGCAACTGGTTCGGCTGTAGTCAGTGACTTGTTGAATGTTTCGTTACAATTTGAATCTAACTTGCATACGTTGCCACCACATTTTGAATTAGCAACAGAAAAAACAAAACAAATGATGGATACGAATGAACCTGAAACAATTAAAGAAAAAGAAAGTTTCTATTTAGTCGTGACATGTCCAGATGTTTCGGAAAAACAAGTGGAAGCAGACATCAAAGGAAATCTACCATTCCATAAAACATTACAATTAAAACAATTAAAGGATAATCAATATGCAGTTGTTGTCATTGGTGTAGATGAATTACCAACAACAATAGATACTTTAGATGGTTATAAAGTGGAAAAAATTTATTCAGTTGAAGGAGTTTGATGAATGATGAAATTATGGCAAGGTCTCGTAAAGGAATATGAATCTTTTTTACCCGTTGATGAAAACACACCTAATGTTACTTTGAATGAGGGGCATACACCATTAATTTATTGCGACAAAATGTCTGAAATGTTAGGCATTGAATTATATGTAAAATATGAAGGTGCCAATCCAACAGGTTCATTTAAAGACCGAGGTATGGTAATGGCAGTGACTAAAGCAAAAGAACAGGGACGTAAGATGGTCATCTGTGCTTCAACTGGGAATACTTCCGCTTCAGCAGCAGCCTATGCAGCAAGAGCAGGTATGAAAGCTATTGTTGTCATACCTGAAGGGAAAATTGCATTAGGTAAATTATCTCAAGCCGTGATGTATGGTGCACAAATTATTTCAATTGAAGGAAACTTTGATGAAGCTCTAGAAATTGTAAAAGAAATCGCACAAGATGGTGAAATCGAACTTGTAAACTCAGTGAACCCGTACCGTATTGAAGGTCAAAAAACAGCGTCATTTGAAGTAGTTGAACAATTAGATGGCCAAGCACCTGATGTATTAGCGATACCAGTAGGAAATGCGGGAAATATCACTGCATATTGGAAAGGTTTCAAGGAGTACAACGATAAACTACAAAGTGATTTACCAAAAATGTTTGGCTTCCAAGCAGAAGGTGCATCACCTATCGTACAAAACAAAGTTGTTAAAAATCCTGAAACAATTGCGACAGCGATTCGTATCGGAAATCCAGCAAGTTGGGATAAAGCTGTAGATGCCATTGAAACATCTGAAGGTCTGATCGATTCAGTGACAGATGAAGAAATTCTTGAAGCATATCAATTGATGACATCTAAAGAGGGCGTCTTCAGTGAACCAGCAAGTAACGCCTCAATTGCGGGACTTATCAAATTACACCGTCAAGGTAAGTTAGAAAAAGGTCAAAAAGTAGTTGCTGTATTAACAGGTAACGGCTTGAAAGATCCAGATACAGCTATTGGATTATTAGAAAATCCAATCCAAGCATTACCAAATAATAAAACAGAAATTATTCAATACATTAAGGATGCATTAAAATGATGAAAAATAAGCTGAGCTTAAAGGTACCAGCATCAACTGCTAACTTAGGAAGCGGTTTTGATTCTGTAGGTATGGCGTTAAATAAATTTCTTTATATCGATGCACAACCTATCCGTGCGCGAAAATGGAAGTTCCATCATGAAGGGCCAAATCTTTGTGGACTTCCTGAAGACGAGACAAACTATATTTATAAAACGGCACAATGGGTTGCAAAAAAGTTTGATGTTCAATTGCCAACGTTAGAGATTAGATTATACAGTGATATTCCACTTGCACGTGGACTTGGTTCATCTGCTTCAGCGTTGGTTGCAGCACTCTATATTGCGAACTATTTTGGTGATATTGAACTCTCCAAATATGAATTATTGCAACTAGCAACAGAAATTGAGGGTCACCCTGACAATGTAGCACCTACGATCTATGGTGGGCTCGTTGTTGGATATCACAATGCTGAAACAAACGTCACTGATGTAGCACACATTGATATACCTGATGTAGACTTCATCCTGACAATCCCCGAATATGAATTGGAAACTGAAAAATCACGCTCTGTCCTTCCAGAACAAATCAGCCATAAAGATGCTGTGAAGTATAGTGCAATCAGCAATACAATGATTAGTGCATTGATTCAGCATAATTATGAACTAGCTGGTAAGATGATGGAACAAGATGGCCTTCACGAACCATATCGTCAACATTTGATTGAAGAGTTTGCTGCCGTGAAAGACATGGCACACGATTTTGATGCATATACGACAGTGATGTCTGGCGCGGGATCAACCATTATGACAATGATTAAAAAAGAACAGAGTGGCCCATTAGTTCGTGCTCTCCGTCAATCATTTGATAATTGTCATTCAGAGCTTGTTACAGTGAATACTGAAGGTGTCATCAGTCAAGTGAATCATAAAAATTAAATCATAAAAATGAACGAGCTGAGACATAGTGCTTAGCTCGTTCATTTTGGTTATAGAAATCAATTTAACGTCAGTGAGCGTATAAAGTGAAAATACGTTTAAAAAAGCCATTGCAAAACTCCTAGTTGTCCTGACGGGGTGGAACGTTGAAATCTTTTAAAGTGACAAAAATTTCTGTCCCATCTTTTATTAGGGTTAAGACATTCTACGCTTGGGTTCTGAGAATCGCTTGTCAGTTTTCGAGAAGCAGAATTCACAACAGAACCTCACAGCTCTTAAAAATTTGAAAATTCATTTTGATTGTCCTCAAGTTCCATTAGAATTCTAAACACTTCTCTCATAACCACTTGATGTTAGTATTCAAGGCACAGGCTTCTCGACAGAACTTCGCAATGACCCAAAATAAAAAAGCTATTTCAGAAATCACTTGTGTTCTACTCAAACTCAAACCGCACCTTTCACAACATTATGATTTCTTATAATTTCATGACTTTATTCGCTCATTTATATTAAAATAGAGGCGGTTAAGGTAAGATAGAGAAAGAAAAGGAGTAGGATAAATATGAAGACGGATTTAATCATTTTTGATATGGATGATACGTTATTAACATCTCAAAATAAAGTATCCCAATTAACAAAAGACTATTTATTAAAAGTGCAGCAACAAGGTTATAAGCTAACATTGGCTTCAGGACGCCCTACTGAGGGCATGTTAGAAGTTGCGAAAGAATTAAAGTTAGACGAATATGGTAGCTATATTATGAGTTATAATGGCGGTCAAACGATGGATATTTCAAATCAATCGGTCATCGCAAAAAAGAGTGTGTCAAAAGAAAATTTTGATCGTATCGTGGATTTCTGTAGAGAAAATGACATGATGGTGTTAACTTATTATAATGGTGAAATTGTCATTGAAGGTGAACATGAATATATGGGTGTTGAATCAAAACTGACTGGCATGCCAATGATTCAAGTGTCCGACATTAAAGCACATGTTCAAACTGATGTACCGAAAGCGATGGCAGTTGATTATGAAGACAAAATTGCTGAAATGCTAGCTACGCAAACATCTCAATTTACGGATGAATTGACAGTAACGATTAGTAAGCCATTTTTCCTTGAATTTATGAGTAAAGGTGTTTCAAAAGGCGCTGCTATCCGTCGCTTAGCAGAACAATTAGATTTATCTATAGATCGTATGATCGCATTTGGTGATAGTGCGAACGACTTAGATATGATAGAAACAGTTGGCACAGGTGTTGCGATGGGTAATGCATTAGAAATAGTGAAAGAAAAAGCAGATGTCGTCACTAAAAGTCATGATGAAGATGGCATTCCTTATATTTTAGAACAATTGATTGGTATCTCAATAGAAAAATAAAAATAAACCAGGGACAAGGCTTCAACTGAAGCCTTGTCCCTGGTTTATTTTATTTAGCTGTATGTGTCCACTCTTTATGTCCGCGATGACGTTTGATGTGAGCATATATATGATCGGCTGCATATTCTTGATTGGTATAGATTGTAATTGCAAATGAAGATTGATTGTCTTCAAAAGGTGTATCTAAATATAACTCTTTAAGATGCTGATAAAGATTTTCCATTTGTTCATGAGTCAAACTACCATATTCTCTTAAGGTGCGTTTGAGCAATTGACCATGCTTTTCTTCTAAAGATTGTACAACAATAACGAAACGTTCTTCCGTTTTGAGTACATCATCAAAAAGGTTTGTTTGTCCAATCATAATAAAACCACCTTTATTTGTTGTTACTTTAATTATACCGTATTTATATTAACGATAAAATAGTAAAAAAAGTCGTTTCATTATCATTTACACAATGAAACAAAACGACTTTTTCATATTATTTGTATGATTCATGTTCACTTAAATCAATTTGGTCTAATGGAATGACTTTTGTTTTATGAATCAATTTATGAACAATATAGATAATAAATAAAATGAAGATTGGTAATAAATTTTGTGATAATTTTGGTACATCAAAGTGAATGATTGCTTCTGCTGAACTTCCCAGTATTAAAAAGGCAATTGTTGCAAATACTAAGATAGGGCCAAATGGGAAGAATGGTGCTTTATATGGTAACAATTGATCAATATCTTTTTGTTGTACCTTGATCGCACGTCTTAAACGGAACTGTGCAAGTACACTTGAAGCCCATACAACAGTAATTAACGCACCGATGATATTTAATAATCTGACAACACTATCTGTATTGTAATTTGCATAAACAGTCACTGCTGTAATGAATGTAAATGTTGTTAACAAAGCGTTAAGAGGTAACTTTGTTTGGCGGTTGATTTTTCTTAAAAATTTCGGTGCTTGTCTATCTTCACTTAAAGAATAGAGCATACGACTTGTTGTAAAAATACCAGAGTTTGCTGCAGATAATAATGTTGTCAGAATAACAGCGTTAATGACTGAAGCAGCAAATGCAATACCGACTTTATCAAATACAATTGTAAAAGGACTTTGCGTAATCGAACTGTTTTCATTCAATAAAGTTGGATCGGTATAAGCAAGTATTCCTGAAATAACGGCAATAGATAGAACATAGAATAGTAAAATACGCCAGAATACTTGTTTAATCGCACGAGGCATTGATTTTCTAGGATTATCTGATTCTCCTGCTGCAACAGCAACAACTTCACTACCACCGACAGAGAAACCAGCAATAAGTAATACGCTTAAGAAACCTGAAAGGCCACCGACGAATGGCGCTTCACCGACTGTATAGTTTTCAAAACCGTAGTAGTGGCCACCTAAAATACCAAAAATCATTAAAATCCCTAATATGATAAAAATGATAATGGTTACAACCTTTACGAGTGATAACCAAAATTCTGCCTCACCGAATGCTTTTACTGAAAAAACATTTAATAAAAAGATGATAACTAAGAAAATAATACTCCATACAAGGGGAGAGAAGAAATGGAAGGCATCCCAGTATCCTAAGACATTGGATGCGACAATCACATCAATACTCGTTACAAGCGACCAGATTGTCCAATATAACCAACCCATGGTAAAACCTAATGATGGATCAACAAAGCGTGTTGCATAGCTACTAAATGATCCAGAGACTGGGTAAAATGTTGCCATTTCCCCGATAGATGACATTAAAAAGTAAAGCATAATGCCAATAATTAAATATGCTAAAATGGCACCTCCAGGACCAGCTTGAGCAATTACACTACCAGTTGCAACAAATAGTCCAGTCCCAATCGCACCACCGATAGCAATCATGGTAATGTGTCGAGATTGGAGGCCACGTTTTAAATTCTTTTCTTCCATAAACATCTGCTCCTCATAATTAAAGATTTCTATCTATTGTACTTGCAATTTAAGTGATATTCAACAGTAATTTACAACTTTAAAGGAAAAAAGCGAAATTTTTCGACAATTCTTACTTCAATCAGCTCATTTTACTTTTAAATTCATGTGGAAGGGGTATAATAATAGTAGAACTTAATTTAGAATTATTATAAATAAGAAAGAAGGTATTGCAATGACTCAAAATAATGACTCAAAACTTACAGGCTTATTTGGACATCCAGTCGGCGACAGAGAAAATTCTATGACAGCTGGACAACGTGGTCCATTGCTCATGCAAGATTGGTACTTTTTAGAGCAAATGGCTCATTTTGATCGTGAAGTGATTCCTGAAAGACGTATGCATGCAAAAGGTTCAGGCGCTTTCGGTACATTGACTGTGACAAATGATATTACGCAATATACTTCAGCAAAGATTTTTTCAGAAATAGGTAAAAAAACGGAGATGTTTGCACGTTTTTCAACAGTAGCAGGTGAACGTGGTGCTGCTGATGCAGAACGTGATATTCGTGGATTTGCACTAAAATTTTACACTGAAGAAGGAAACTGGGACTTAGTAGGGAATAACACGCCTGTGTTCTTCTTTAGAGATCCAAAATTATTTGCAAGTTTAAATCATGCTGTTAAAAGAGATCCAAGAACGAACATGCGTAGCCCTCAAAATAACTGGGACTTCTGGACATCATTACCAGAAGCATTACATCAAGTGACGATTTTGATGTCGGATCGTGGTATTCCTAAAGGTTATCGACATATGCATGGTTTCGGCTCACACACATACGCCATGATTAATGGCAATAATGAGCGTGTATGGGTGAAATTCCACTTCAGAACACAACAAGGGATTGAAAATTTATCACCAGAAGAAGCGGCGCAAGTCATCGCAAATGATCGTGAGTCATCTCAACGTGATTTATTTGAAGCGATAGAGAATGGCCAATTCCCAAAATGGAAAATGTACATTCAAGTGATGACGGAAGAACAAGCACGTCAACATAAAGATAATCCGTTTGACCTAACTAAAGTTTGGTTCAAAGATGAATATCCATTAATTGAAGTGGGTGAATTTGAATTAAATAAAAATCCAGATAATTATTTCATGGATGTGGAACAAGCTGCTTTTGCACCAACGAACATCATTCCAGGCATCGACTTCTCACCAGATAAAATGTTGCAAGGTAGACTGTTCTCATATGGTGATGCGCAAAGATATCGTTTAGGTGTCAATCACTGGCAGATTCCTGTTAACCAACCTAAAGGTGTGGGTGTAGAAAATATTTGCCCATTTAGCCGTGATGGTCAAATGCGTTTCCTAGATGGTAACGGTGGCGGTTCTACACATTACTATCCAAATAGTACAGGTGCTTTTAAAGATCAACCAGAATATAAACGTGCACCTCTTAGCATCGAAGGCACAGCATTTGAACATGATTTTAGAGAAGATGATGATAATTACTTCGAACAACCTGGCAAGTTATTCCGTTTACAAACACCAGAACAACAGCAACGTATTTTTGAAAACACAGCAAATGAAATGGATGGTACAACGGATGAAGTGAAACACCGTCATATTCGTCATTGTTATCAAGCTGATCCAGAATATGGTAAAGGTGTGGCGAATGCATTAGGTATGACTGCACAATTAGATGAGATTTTAGGAGATTTAAAATAATCATATATAAAGAAAAATGGTGAGCGTACGAATCGCTCACCATTTCTCTATCATTGTCGTATTTTTTTGATTAGTCGTGATATGCCGTTATTATTTTGTTTCTCTGTGTAAAGTGTGCTTATTTAATCTTGGGCAATATTTCATCATTTCGATACGCTCTGGGTTTGTACGTTTATTCTTAGTAGTGATGTAGTTACGGTCACCACATTCAGTACAAGCTAAAGTTACATTAATACGCATGGTATTCCCTCCTTTGGTTTTAAAATAAATTGAAACCATTACGATTTAATATTTTATCACGCTTTTTTGGATTTGCCAACATTTTATCTTGCGTTTATGAAAGAAAATATGCTAGTATGTAAAACGTAATGATTACGATTTATAAAAAGGTGGTATAAAAATGGCTAAAAAGTCTAAAATAGCAAAAGAAGCAAAGCGTGAAGCATTAGTTGCACAATACGCTGAATTAAGACGTGAATTAAAAGCAAAAGGTGATTATGAAGCACTTCGCAAACTTCCACGTGATTCATCACCAACAAGATTAACAAGAAGATGTAAAGTTACAGGTCGTCCTCGTGGCGTCATGCGTAAGTTTGAAATGTCTAGAATTTCATTCCGTGAATATGCACATAAAGGCCAAATTCCAGGCGTTAAAAAATCTAGCTGGTAAATTTCATTCCCTTTGTTTACTTTATCCGTTAATGATAGTATATTATCATATGGATAAAATAAATGAGGGGTTTTTTAAAACATGAAAATTTTTGATTATGAAGATATACAATTAATTCCAAACAAAAGCATCGTGAAAAGTCGTTCAGAAATTGACACATCTATCCAATTTGGACCTAGAAGATTTAAATTACCAGTCGTTCCTGCAAATATGCAAACAGTGATGAATGAGCAACTTGCAGAATGGTTTGCAGAAAATGAATACTTCTATATTATGCACCGTTTTGATGAAGCGGCACGTATACCATTCATTAAACGTATGCATGAAAAAGGTTTATTTGCTTCAATCTCAGTTGGTGTTAAAGACCCTGAATTTGATTTTGTTGAAAAAATTAAATCTGAAGACTTGAAACCTGAGTATATCACAATTGATATTGCACATGGTCATTCAGATCAAGTTATCGATATGATTAAACATATTAAAAAACATTTACCAGAAACATTTGTTATCGCTGGGAATGTTGGTACGCCTGAGGGTGTTCGTGAATTAGAAAATGCTGGTGCAGATGCAACGAAAGTGGGTATTGGACCAGGTCGCGTATGTATTACTAAGATCAAAACTGGTTTTGGTACAGGTGGTTGGCAATTAGCAGCAATTAATCATTGTAGTAAAGCAGCACGTAAACCAATTATTGCAGATGGTGGTATTAGAACACACGGTGATATCGCAAAATCTGTACGTTTCGGTGCATCAATGGTTATGATCGGTTCTTTATTTGCAGCACATGAAGAATCTCCTGGTGAAACAGTAGAAATGGATGGCAAGAAGTACAAAGAATACTTCGGTAGTGCATCTGAATATCAAAAAGGTGAACGCAAAAACGTAGAAGGCAAAAAAATGTTTGTTGCACACAAAGGTTCACTTAAGGATACGTTAAAAGAAATGCAAGAAGACTTACAAAGTTCAATT
Organism: Staphylococcus sp. IVB6240; assembly: GCF_025558425.1. NCBI lineage: Bacteria > Bacillati > Bacillota > Bacilli > Caryophanales > Staphylococcaceae > Staphylococcus > Staphylococcus dromedarii. The sequence continues at coordinate 1,347,790 of NZ_CP094718.1, read as the reverse complement.
TCTTATGCAGGTGGCAAAGATGTTGATTCATTAAGAAAAGTAGATTATGTCATTGTGAAAAACTCTATTTTCAATGGTGACAGAGATTAATTTAAAATAATGATTGATGATATAGAAAAAGCTCAGGGCACAATGCCTCTGAGCTTTTTTGATAATAAGTAAGGAGTTTTATTGAGAAGTTTATACGAGTAAAATATCATATTGATCCTGTTGACTACATTTCTCTAAATAGACCAATGACTTTCCCTAATACTGTTACATGTTCTAAATAAATCGGACTTAGCATACTATTTTCAGGTTGTAAGCGATAGCGATTTTTCTCTTTATAAAAGCGTTTAACAGTTGCCTCATCTTCATCCGTCATCGCAACGATAATATCACCATTTTCTGCAATAGATTGACTACGTACAATAACTTTATCTCCATCCAAAATACCCGCTTCAATCATACTATCACCCACAACATTTAATATGAAAATTTGTCCATTGTGCGTTGAAGTAAAATGTTCTGGTAGTGGATAGTATTCTTCAACATTTTCAACAGCAGTAATCGGCATACCAGCCGTTACTTTCCCTATTACAGGTACAAAAATTGTTGCTTCCATATTTACAGGTTCGCCCATTAATTCATGAACAATTTCGATAGCACGTGGCTTAGTTGGGTCTCGACGAATATATCCTTTTTCTTCTAGACGAGAAAGGTGCCCGTGTACAGTAGAACTCGAAGCTAAACCAACGGCCTCTCCAATCTCACGAACACTTGGTGGATAGCCTTTAGATTGTACGACCTGTTTGATAAATTCAAATATTTCACTCTGTCTCTTTGTTAATTCTCTCATAATTAGCACTCCTCCGTTAAATTTAAGACAATTATAGCATATTACACGAACATGAACAAACATTTGTTCGTCTTTTTGTTGACACGGAACATTCGTTCTGTTAAATTACTTATACAAACAAATGTTCGAGGGAGTGTATGAAGATGATACAACGTAAATATTCTGAAATGGTCTTATTTTTAATGGTGTTTTTAGCATCGGTTGTATTATTTTTCACTTTTTTTATTATGATAAGTCACAATGGGCAAACAGAACAAACGTACGAAATGACTGATCATACTTTAAAAAATAGTGAACAATATGAGTCTGCACCTCATCAAAGTAATGAGGATAGTGTATTTGCAATTACATTGAGCGAGTAAACAATATTGAAGGCAACACCTGCTAGATTTTGATGTTGATTGTTTCGCAATTATTTCATTAAGTAGAAGTGTTTGGTTTTTGCCCTTATTTCTGATATATTTTTTGTAAAGAAATTGACGGAGGGTTGCAGCATGTTAAGCCAAGAAAAACTAAATCGTATTAATGAATTAGCAAGAAAGAAAAAAGAACAAGGATTAACAGAAATTGAAGCGAAAGAACAATCAAAGTTAAGAAGTGAATATTTAGAAACATTCCGTGGTAGCTTTAAGGCACAGATTGAGCAAACAAAAGTAATTGATCCCCAAGGTAATGATGTGACACCAGAGAAATTAAAAACAATTCAAAAACACAACAATCTACGTAAATAGTTGTCACATTTTTCACAAAAAATATTTAATGATTATGATGGATTTATTAGGTATCCAATATGGCTTTCAGTTATAATATGGATATGAAGAGAAATAGAAGGGAAGTTATTTTATGTTCGATAAAAATGATACTTTAGCAGTAAATACTTTGCGTGCATTGAGTATTGACGCAATTGAAAAAGCTAATTCAGGACACCCAGGTTTACCAATGGGTGCAGCGCCAATGGCTTACACGTTATGGACAAGACATCTAAATTTCAATCCAAAAGCTGATCAATATTTCAATAGAGATCGATTTGTATTATCAGCTGGTCACGGATCTGCATTATTGTACAGTTTATTACATGTATCAGGTGCTTTAGAGATGGACGAGTTGAAGAACTTTAGACAATGGGATTCAAAAACTCCTGGACATCCTGAGTTCCGCCATACACAAGGTGTAGATATTACAACAGGACCATTAGGACAAGGATTTGCAATGGCAGTTGGTATGGCAATGGCTGAAAAACATTTATCAGCAAAATATAATCAAGATGATATTTCTGTTGTAGATCACCACACATACGTTCTTGCATCTGATGGTGACTTAATGGAAGGTATTTCACATGAAGCGGCATCACTTGCAGGTCATTTAAAATTAGATAAGTTGATTACGCTATATGATTCAAATGATATTTCATTAGATGGTAAAACAAACAAGTCATTCTCTGAAAATATTAAGCAACGATTTGAAGCATATGGTTGGAATCATCTTTTAGTTGAAGATGGTAATGACTTAGAAGCGATTAATCGCGCTATTGAAACAGCTAAAGAACAAACAGGACCAACAATTATTGAAGTAAAGACAATTATTGGTTATGGTTCACCAAATAAATCTAATAGCCATACATCTCATGGTGCGCCTCTTGGAGCGGACGAACGTGCTTTAACTTTTGAGAATTATGCATTAGATGCGAATAAACAGTTCCACGTGGATGAAGTTGTTTATGATATTTTCAAAGATACGATGATTGCACGTGCAGATGCGCATGAAGCAGCTTGGGAAGCAGAATTTAAAAAGTATGAAGAAAAATACCCTGAACTTGCAGCGACACTAAAAACAGCAATTGCTGGAGAACTTCCAGAAGAGTATACAGCATCATTACCACAATTTGAAGTGGGGCACAAAGCGGCTTCACGTGCTGATTCTGGAGATGTTATTCAAGCATTAAGTGCTGCAGTTCCATCATTCTTCGGTGGTTCAGCTGACTTAGCATCATCAAACAAGTCTAATGTAAAAGAAGAAGGAGATTTCTCTGCTGAAGATGGTAGCGGTAGAAATATTTGGTTTGGTGTGCGTGAATTTGCTATGGCTGCAGCAGTTAATGGTATGGCAGCACATGGTGGTGTTCATCCATATGCAGCAACATTCTTTGTATTTAGTGACTATGTAAAACCAGCATTACGCCTGTCATCATTAATGGGATTAGGTTCAACATTTATCTTTACACATGACTCAATTGCAGTTGGTGAAGATGGACCAACACATGAGCCAATCGAACAATTAGCAGGGTTACGTGCGATTCCAAACTTAAACGTGATTCGTCCAGCAGATGGTAATGAAACACGTGTAGCATGGCAAGTTGCATTAGAATCTAAAAATACACCGACTGCATTAGTCTTAACAAGACAAGGTTTACCAGTATTAGATGTTGACGCAACAGTCTTAGAAGAAGGTGTTCGTAAAGGTGCATATGTTGTTTATGAAACTGAAACAGCACCAGAATATGTACTTTTAGCTACTGGTTCAGAAGTGAGCCTTCTTGTTGATGTAGCAAAAGAATTAGCTGAGCAAGGTAAAGGTGTACGTGTTGTTTCTATGCCGAACTGGCATGCATTTGAACAACAATCACAAGCTTACAAAGATGAAATTTTATTACCACATGTTGAAAAACGCGTTGCAGCTGAAATGGGTGCAACATTAGGTTGGCATAAATATGTAGGTATGAATGGTAAAGTGATTGGTATTGATCGTTTTGGTGCAAGTGCACCTGGTGACTTAGTGATTGAAAAATATGGATTCACAAAAGAACGAGTTTTAGCTGAAATCGAACAACTTTAATTACTTATTACAACTAAATTGAGAGAATAAAAATAGGGCAATGAAAGCAAAAGGGTCTTTTGTTGTCCTATTTCAATTTTAGAATTTGTGACGGATGTATACGAAACTTTTCACAGATGCACAGATTTCTTTTGCCGTCTCTTGAAAACAGAGGTTATTTTTAGTAAAATGCTATAGGATAAAGAAAGTGGGTGAAACGATGGCGACATGGTTAGCAATTTTATTAATTGTCATTGCACTTATCATCGGTCTTGTTGGTGGATTCTTCTTAGCACGTAAATATATGATGGACTATTTAAAAAAGAACCCACCTATCAATGAAGAAATGTTACGTATGATGATGATGCAGATGGGTCAAAAACCATCACAGAAAAAGATCAATCAAATGATGACAATGATGAATAAAAATATGGACAAAAAAATGTAATATTGATTTATATAAGCAAGGGAATCGGTGGTTGTTACAGCATAGATTCTCTTGCTTTTTACTTTTATGTGTATTTTAATATAACTATAATAAACGAGTAAGTTAAAAATGACTGGCACACGTGTTTGGTGGGTGAGCTTAGGATACTTAGATTCCTATAATGCTTACACACCTTAATCATTGTACCAATCGTATTAAGTCCTATACTCTGAGGAGGCAACACAGTGAGCTATTTAGTATTTTCCATTATAGTGGCTTTTGTTATGGGTGCCATTGTCATTGTTGTGAGAATGAAAGCACAACAATTTCCAGTGAATGAGAAGAAAATTATTTTGCCACCCGTTTTTATGTCAACAGGGGCATTGATGTATGTTGTGCCATACTTTAGATTGACACATGCAGAAATTGTAGAGTCGATTGTGATAGGTGTTATCTTCTCAACGGTCCTCATGATGACATCGCATTTTGAAGTGAAAGATAATGCGATTTATCTAAAAAAATCAAAAGCATTTCCAGTAGTACTGGTATCATTATTAATTATTCGAACAGTACTTAAAGTATTTTTAGGGAATTCCATTGATGCGGGTGAACTTGCAGGGATGTTCTTTTTACTTGCTTTTAGTATGTTGTTACCTTGGCGTTTAGCAATGCTTTGGCGATATAAACAATTAAAAAAACGCATGCTCAATCAAACAATCTAAAAGAAGTATGTTTAATATAAGAAAGACTGTAGCGGCAAGCAGCGAACATAGCCAGTAGGTGTGTGACCTGCTTGTTCTTTTTTAACGCACAAATAATGAATTCGAGGTGGTAAAATGAAAATCATTCATACAGCTGATTGGCATTTAGGGAAGCGACTCAATGGACATAGTTTCTTGGACGATCAGAGACATGTCCTTGCTCAATTTGTCGAACAAATGGTGCTGGAACAACCTGATTTGATTATTATTGCAGGGGATATCTATGATAAAGCACATCCTAATAAAAGTGTTGTAACTGTATTTGAAGAGATGGTGCAAACATTAAATTTAGAAATGAGTATTCCGATTGTTATTATCAATGGAAATCATGATAGTAAAGAACGGTTAGGTTATGGTGCATCATGGTTCAATCATAGTCAACTATATATTCGTACAACACTTTCTTCGTTTTTCGAACCAATCGTTTTTGATGATATTGCCATTTATACATTACCATTTTTTACAGTTTCTGAAGCACGTGTATTTCTAGAAAGTGATGTTAAGACATATGAACAGGCAATTAAAAGTTTCGTTGAGTTGATAAAGCCACAATTGGATCTACAGAAAAAGAATCTTTTAGTGGGTCATTTTACGTTAAATGGTGCGCCTAAATCTGATTCAGAACGTGATTTAACGATTGGTACGATTGAATCTGTGTCATCAACATATTTAGCTTGTTTTGATGGTGTTTTACTAGGGCATATACATCATCCATTTGCGATTGATTATGACCATATATTTTATAGTGGTTCTTTATTGCAGTATTCATTTTCTGAAGTGAAACAAGCAAAAGGTTATCGCACCATTGAATTTGTTGATGGACAAATGAAGCAGACATTTAAACCATTAAAGTCACAACATGAATTAGAAGTTGTGAAAGGCAAGTATGAGGATATTATGAATGGACATTTTGAAAGGAAATCAGATGAAAGTTATTTTCACTTTAAATTGACTGAGATGCAACATGTGACAGAGCCGATGCAGAAACTGAAACAATTATATCCAAATACATTGGCCCTAACTCCTGAAGTCTTTGTGATTTCAGATGAACAACGACATACAGGTGAAATCAAGCAGCTTGAACCTTTAGAAATTATTGATTCGTTCTATCAAATGCATACAGAACAATCTCTATCAGACATTCAAAGAGAACAGCTAGAAAAACTTATTTCTGAACAAAGGGGGATGTAAGAATGAAACCAATCCGATTAAATCTTGAAAACTTTGGTCCTTTTTTGAATGAAGAAATTGATTTTACCCAAATACAAGATAATCAATTGTTTTTAATATCTGGTAAAACGGGTTCTGGTAAGACAATGATATTTGATGGCATTGTTTACGCTCTATACGGTAAAGCATCGACGGAAAAGCGTGAGGTTAAACATTTGCGTAGCCAGTTTGCCGAACCAAATAATCCCTTAAAAGTCACTTTTGAATTCGAAGTGAGAGGACAACATTATAAAGTAATTCGAACTGCTTCGTATACAAAACCTGGAAATAAGACAGAAACAAAGCCATTGATAGAAGTATATATTCATGATGGCACAGACTATCAATTGGAAGAAAGTACGATTAGTGATGGAAATCAATATTTATTAGATGTGTTGAAATTAAAACATGATCAATTCCGTCAATTATTTATATTGCCTCAAGGAGAGTTCAAACGATTTTTAATGTCTAGTACGACTGATAAGCAACAAATTTTAAGAACGCTCTTTAATACACAACTATATGAGTATATAAATCTTAAATTGCAAGACAATACAAAAGGCATTAAAGTTCAGATTGAAAAGCAGCAAGAGAAAATTAAAGATAGATGGCAAAATCTTTCAGCATTTAACAATGAGGAACTAGAAAGTTATCAATCCATTTCTCCGCAGCAACACGAACGATTGCTTGAAGTATTACCAAAATATGAAGAAATAGGGAAGCAGCTTGTATCAAAATTAGAAAAAGAAACGAAACAATTACAGGAAAAAGTACAAGATTCCCAATTGGCCATAGAACAACAAAAACAACGTATCGCATTGGAAAATCATTATGAAACAATACTGAAAGAAATTGATATACTTGAAGCAGAGAAACCACAAATTCAAGCATATGAAGCGCAGCTCGCACGTATTACAGATAGTAAGTTAGCGATGAAGCTGTATCAGGATGCGCAAGTTGAAACGGAACAGTTGTCTGAATACAAACAACAAATTGATCAGCAAAGTAAATCGATTAAAACTGAACAGGAAACGATTCAAAATTTAGAAAAAGATATTGAAAAGTTAATATCACAAAAAGATACATTTCAAAGTAAACGTGCATTTATTCAAAATACACATTATTTTTATCAAAATGCGGATCAATTTCAAACGCATCAGCTAAATAAGAAGAAGCGAGAACAAGAAATTGAATCTTTAACCATACAATATACGCAACTTAAGGAAAAAGTTGATGCTTTGTATATTGAAACAAAAGGGCAAGTTGTTGACCTTGAACAAGAAAGACAACTTTTAGATAAGATTCAAGAAACAAGAAGTGCTGTTGATACCATGAAGCAGGCACAAAAAGATGCGCAAGAAGCAGTACGTTTAACGAATGAAATAGAAGAAAATAAAACAATTATTCAAAAGTTACAAACTCAAATTTCTGAGAAGACAAGTGCCATTAAGCCTATCACACATCATGATCAATCATTATTGAATCATGAAGAGGCGGTTGAGGTATTAAGAAGTGAATTAATATTAGATGAACCTTGTCCAGTTTGTCATCAAGTTGTACATCATATTGAAGATGGCATTTCTATTGAAGCACTCAAGCAACAATTGCAATGTAACAAAGATTTAGAAAGAGAGATACAAACAGCAAAAGAAAAGATGATTGCTTGTCAAACGACGTTGGCAATGAATGAAAAAATGTTTGATAAGGTGTCGCACCATCAGTTTGATCAAGAAAAGTTTGAAGAATTAAATGAAATGTTGTCATCATATTCTGTTACCTATGAAACGTTACATAACAATAATAAAGAATTAGAAGCCGCGCAGAAACAATTAAATAAGTTGAATGAAACGATGAGACAAGTTGAGCAAGAAAAATCTTTAAAGTCGGAACAATTGAATCACGATTCTGAGATGCTTGAAACATTCAAATCTCAAACGTCATATGATGAAATCCAATCTTTTGTAGAAGCATTTAAGCAAGTATCTGAAGAGGTGGAAGACTATGATAAGTCGCGTGAACGATTAGATGTGAAGAAACAACAGTGTGAAAAACGAATTGAGAATTTAATGTTATCAAGAGAATCAAACCAAACGTTGGTTGAGAAGTCACAGCTAAAAATAGAACGTCTTAACTCAGAGTTATATGAAGAGCTTGAACGTTTAGATATAGACAATGTTCAACAATTAGAGCAAGTGATGCAAGAAATCGATAAAGAAGCAGAAATTAAGACACTTATCACGCAACACGTTGAAACATTTCATGTCAAAATCGCCAAACGAGATGAGTTAAAACAGCAAATAGGTTCATTCGAAGTGAAAGATTTAACTGAATTAGAAAAGAATCATGAAGTATTGGAAAAACATTATCAGGAAAAACAAAAAATATCTCATCAGGCAGAATTAAAGTTAAAAGATAATGATATCCGTATTAGAGATATAAAAGATCAAATTACGTATTTAAAAGAACAATTAGAGGAACAGAGTGAGCTGGTTATTTTATCAGATATCATTAAAGGGGCTAATCATAAAAAGCTAAGTCTCGAAAATTACGTGCTGACTTATTATTTGGATCAAATTTTAGTACAAGCAAATAAACGACTTGCGAATATGACGGGTGGTCGATATCGACTTGTGCGTCGAGAAAAAGCAGGCCATGGTTATAGTGGCTTAGACATTGATGTTTTTGATTATTATGCCAATCAGTCTCGTCCGATTAACTCTTTATCAGGCGGGGAAACTTTCCAAGCCTCTCTAGCTTTGGCACTTGGTTTATGTGAGATTGTGCAAAATGAACAAGGTGGTATTTCACTTGATGCAATGTTTATAGATGAAGGATTTGGTACGCTTGATCAAGAAACATTAGAAACAGCACTTGATACACTGATTCAATTACAATCAAGTGGCCGTTTAGTGGGTGTCATTTCACATGTGACAGAATTAAAAGAACGTATTCCAATTATTTTAGAAGTGATTTCGAATAATTATCAAAGTGTGACAAAGTTATCATTCCGAGAATAAAAAGAAAAGCGTTAGAATTCGTATAAGTTGAATTCTAACGCTTTTACTATATCCGATTATTTATTACGTAAAATATCACGGATTTCAGTTAAGATCACTGTGTTTTCTTCAATTTCTTCTTCGATTTCTTCTTCTTGAGGTTTTACTAATGTGTTAGCAATTTTAACGAAGATGAATAATGCTACTGCAACGATTAAGAAGTCGATGATTGATTGGATGAAAATACCGTATTTAATACCGAAAGCTGACCAGTTTTCAGCAAAGTTAATTTCACCAAATAATAGACCGATTAACGGCATGATAATGTTTTCTACTAAAGATGTTACGATTTTATTGAAGGCAGCACCCATTACAACAGCGACTGCTAAATCTAATACATTGCCTTTTAGCGCGAATTCTTTAAACTCTTGAAACATTCTAATTACTCCTTTTTAAATATTATTTAAACGATAAATGATATTATACAACATTTTAGTAGCATTACAATACTCTTTCCTGAATAAAATCGTTTTCATTTTACACTTCGTTGATTATTATGTTTTATTTTGTTATGGTATATAAGTGGTTTCATTTTATACCTTTTAAACTTTTATTAGTTAGGTATATATATAATATTTAAAAACTAAATATGAAAGGGAGTATGTTAATTTATGAATACTTCAAATCCAGAACCAAATGGTAAGAAGTTTTCACCAGTTTTCTCAATTAGTGCTATTATCGTATTTGCTATTGTACTTATTGGGGTATTTGTCTCATCACAATTTGGTGACTTTGCAAATGAAATAAAAATGTGGATCACTGATAACTTAGGTTGGTATTACTTAATTTTAACAACTGTTATCGTGTTCTTCTGTATCTTCTTAATCTTCAGCCCAATCGGTAAATTAAAATTGGGTCGCCCTAATGACAAACCAGAATTCAATACAATTTCTTGGTTTGCGATGCTCTTTAGTGCTGGTATGGGTATTGGTCTTGTGTTCTATGGCGCAGCAGAACCATTATCTCACTTTGCAGCACCACCTACAGCAGATCCGATGACAAAGCAAGCATATGCTGAATCATTGCGTTCAACATTCTTCCACTGGGGATTCCATGCATGGGCAGTATATGGTGTCGTTGCATTGGCACTTGCTTATTCACAATTTAGAAAAGGTGAACCCGGATTACTTTCTAAAACATTAAGACCGATTTTGGGAGATCGTGTTGATGGTCCAATTGGTATGTTTATTGATGTTTTAGCAGTATTCGCAACAGTAATTGGTGTCGCCGTATCACTTGGTATGGGTGCGTTACAAATTGCTGGTGGTTTAAATTACTTATTCGGTATTCCAAATAATATCGTAACTCAAGGTGTTATCATCGTTGTTGTGACTATCTTATTCATTATGAGTGCTTGGTCAGGACTAAGTAAAGGGATTCAATACTTAAGTAACTTAAACATTACACTAGGTGCACTATTAATGTTTGCTGCTTTAATTATTGGACCAACTGTTTTAATTATGAACATGTTTACAAGTTCGATGGGTAGCTTGTTAGATGGCTTCTTATTCAGCAGTTTTGATACAGCATCACAAAATCCTCAAAAAGCAGAATGGATGTCTGGTTGGACATTGTACTACTGGGGTTGGTGGATGAGCTGGAGTCCGTTTGTAGGTGTATTCATTGCCCGTGTATCTAAAGGACGTTCTATCCGTGAATTCATCTCTGGTGTGATGCTTGTACCAGTCATTGTAAGTTTCTTATGGTTTAGTGTATTCGGTGTATTAGGCATTGAAACTGCTAAAAAACATAAAGAAATTCTAGACATGTCTGTAGAGACACAGCTCTTTGGTGTGTTTAATCATTTACCAATGGGAATGGTCTTATCAATGGTTGCATTATTATTGATTGCATCATTCTTTATCACTTCAGCAGACTCAGCAACATTCGTATTAGGTATGCAAACAACTAATGGCTCACTGAACCCAAGTCAATTCGTTAAAGTAACATGGGGTATTGCCCAATCACTGATCGCTTTTGTATTATTATTATCAGGTAATGGTAATGGTGAAGAAGGATTGAATGCATTACAAAGTGCGGCAATTATTAGTGCATTGCCATTCTCAATTGTTGTGATCATGATGATGATCAGCTTCTATAAAGATGCAAACAGAGAACGTAAATTCTTAGGTTTAACATTAACACCTAACAAACATCGTCTAAAAGAATATGTGGCTCAGTCACAACAAGATTATGAGGACGAACTCATTTCAAAAAGAAAAGCAATGAGAGATCAAGAACAATAAAATAATATGATTGAAAGAAGCGGTTGAATGCCATTGAGGTGTTTGACCGCTTCTTTATGTTATTTTGCGAATTGAAAATCGTTCTCAATTAATAACTTAAATTTATCAATACTTCATAATGTTATAAGATGTACTTATGATATCTAATTACAAAGACAAAATTCAAAACAAGGTGATTTAGCGCTTACATAGTTGTTTTTAAAGCGTTTTAATAATACAATTGAATCAAAGGCATATAAAATTTCCAAGGGGGACATTCAAATGACTGCAAATTTAAAAGAGCAAGCGAAGAAGTCATTTCAAGTGAACGGTCAGGATATTACATATTATGACCTAAACGTATTAGAGGAAAAAGGCTTAACTAAAATCAGTCGCTTACCATATTCTATCCGTGTATTATTAGAATCAGTTTTACGCCAAGAAGATGGTTTTGTTATTACAGAAGACCATATTAAATCATTGGCTACATTCGGAAAAGAAAATGACAAAGGCGAAGTGCCATTCAAGCCTTCACGTGTTATTTTACAAGACTTTACAGGTGTGCCAGCGGTCGTGGACTTGGCCTCTTTACGTAAAGCAATGGATGATGTAGGTGGGGATCTTACAAAAATCAATCCAGAAGTACCAGTTGACTTAGTTATCGACCACTCAGTACAAGTTGATAGCTATGGTAACCCAGACGCTGTAGAGCGCAATATGAAATTAGAATTCGAACGTAACTATGAGCGTTATCAATTCTTAAGCTGGGCAACGAAAGCATTCCAAAACTATAATGCAGTGCCACCAGCAACAGGTATCGTTCACCAAGTTAACTTAGAATACCTTGCGAATGTTGTTCATGTACGTGACGAAGAAGGCGAAAAAGTCGCTTATCCAGATACATTAGTTGGTACAGACTCACATACGACAATGATTAACGGTCTAGGTGTACTAGGCTGGGGTGTAGGTGGTATCGAAGCGGAAGCAGGTATGCTTGGTCAACCTTCATACTTCCCAATTCCAGAAGTCATCGGTGTACGTTTATCAAACGAATTACCACAAGGTGCAACAGCGACAGACTTAGCATTACGTGTAACAGAGTTATTACGTCAAAAAGGTGTAGTAGGCAAGTTTGTTGAATTCTTCGGTCCAGGTGTTGATAAGTTACCATTAGCAGACCGTGCAACAATTGCGAACATGGCGCCTGAATATGGTGCAACATGTGGTTTCTTCCCAGTGGATGATGAAACACTTAAATATTTACGTTTAACTGGTCGTTCTGCTGAGCATATCGATGCAGTTGAAAAATATTTAAAAGAAAACCACTTATTCTTTGATGTAGAAGAAGAACCAAACTACACAGATATTGTTGATTTAGATTTATCAACAGTAGAAGCATCTTTATCAGGTCCTAAACGTCCACAAGATCTTATCTTCTTAAGCAATATGAAAGAAGCTTTCCAAAAATCTGTCACTGCACCAGCAGGTAACCAAGGACATGGTTTTGATGAGAGTGAATTCGATAAGAAAGCGACAATCGACTTTAAAGATGGCCGTAAATCAGAAATGAAAACAGGTGATATCGCGATTGCTGCGATTACATCATGTACAAATACATCTAACCCATACGTTATGTTAGGTGCAGGTTTATTAGCAAAAAAAGCAGTTGCTAAAGGCCTAAAAGTACCTGATTATGTAAAAACATCACTTGCTCCAGGTTCAAAAGTTGTAACTGGATACCTTCGTGATGCAGGTTTACAAGAGTACTTAGATCAACTTGGTTTCAACTTAGTTGGTTATGGTTGTACGACATGTATCGGTAACTCAGGTCCGTTATTAGAAGAAATCGAAGCAGCGATTGCGAAAGAAGACTTATTAGTAACTTCTGTATTATCTGGTAACCGTAACTTTGAAGGACGTATCCACCCACTTGTTAAAGCAAACTATCTTGCATCACCACCACTTGTTGTGGCATATGCTTTAGCAGGAACAGTAGATATCGACTTACAAAATGAACCACTTGGTCAAGATGCAGAAGGTAACGATGTATTCTTAAAAGATATCTGGCCTTCAATTCAAGAAGTTTCAGATACAGTAGATAGCGTTGTAACACCTGAACTCTTTAAAGAAGAGTATGCGAACGTATATGAAAATAACGAATTATGGAACCAAATTGATACAACAGAACAACCATTGTATGACTTTGATCCAAGTTCAACATATATACAAAACCCAACATTCTTCCAAGGTTTATCAAAAGAACCTGGTACAATCCAACCGTTAACAGGTTTACGTGTCATGGGTAAATTTGGAGACTCAGTAACAACTGACCACATTTCACCAGCGGGTGCAATTGGTAAAGACACACCAGCAGGTAAATACTTGTTAGAAAACGGCGTTTCTCCACGTGACTTCAACTCATATGGTTCTCGTCGTGGTAACCACGAAGTCATGGTACGTGGTACATTCGCTAACATTCGTATTAAAAACCAATTAGCGCCAGGTACTGAAGGTGGATTCACAACATATTGGCCAACTAATGAAGTAATGCCAATCTTTGATGCGGCTATGAAGTACAAACAAGATGGCACAGGCTTAGTTGTATTAGCAGGTAACGACTATGGTATGGGATCTTCTCGTGACTGGGCTGCAAAAGGTACAAACTTATTAGGTGTTAAAACAGTTATTGCACAAAGTTATGAACGTATCCACCGTTCTAACTTAGTCATGATGGGTGTATTACCATTACAATTTAAAGCTGGTGAATCAGCTGACACACTTGGTCTAGATGGTCAAGAAACAATCAAAGTGGATATTGACGAAACAGTTCAACCAGGACAACTTGTTAAAGTGACTGCAACAAAAGCGGACGGCACTGAAGTTGTGTTTGAAGCGATTGCACGTTTCGACTCTAACGTTGAAATGGATTACTATCGTCATGGTGGTATCTTACAACTTGTATTACGTAAAAAATTAGCATAATACAACAATAAATATGACGGGTACAGTGAATGTTTGCTGTACTCGTTTTTTAATTTGGATTTAGCCAATCGATTTACTTATGTATAGAGGGGGTTTTATGCTAAGATAATCACAATAATACTTTAGAGAGAGGTTTGACGTATGTTATATGCATTGACAGAAATTGAAGTGCGCTATCAAGAAACAGATCAGATGGGTGTTGTTTACCATGGGAATTATGCAACATGGTTTGAAGTGGCACGTACGGATTATGTTCGCAAGTTAGGTTTGGATTATATGGAGATGGAACGTCAAGGTGTCGTCTCTCCTGTGACTGAACTCAATGTTCAATATAAGAAAAGTGTTGGGTATCCGGATGTCGTAACTGTGAAGACATGGGTATCTAAGTTTTCACGATTAAGATATCGTTATGAATATGAAGTGTATAATTCAGAGGGAGAAGTTGTCACAAAAGGTTATACAGATAACGTGATTATCACAAAAGATGGTGGGAAACCACTCCGTTTAGATAAGTCATTCCCTAAATGGTACGATGTTTACAGTGAAGTAGATAAGCGAAATAAAGCAGGAGAAGATCTTGAATTGAAAAAACCCAATCAATAAGCACAAATGCTTATTGATTGGGTTTATCTTATGCTTCATTTTTAATTTGAGCGTGATAGATGATTTCGTCATTTTCTATATCAATTGTTAATTGATGGTCTTCATAATACCATACGTCTTTTTCTGCAATAACGACGTGTAGGCCGTCTACTTTTGTTTCGTAACCAACTTCATCTATATCTTTTAGAAAGTCTACATTAAATGCAGGACTGAATCCTTGCTTTAATTGGAATTCGCCACCGTAACGGACGACAAAGTGGAGTACTTTACCAGCTTCAGGTAATTCAAGTTCCTCTTTGAACCATTCTATAGCTTTAGGGGTTAGTTCTAAATTCATGCGTGAAACGCCTCCTTCATCATAAAAGTAAAGTACGCTTTTATTTTAGCGTTTTTTGTGTTGAAATCAAACTGTCGTGCTTACATCCATTTGATTTTTGGTTCTGTGCCATTCAAAATACGCTTAATATTGCTTGTATGTCGATAAATAAGGAGACAAGTTACTGCAAAGCTTACAATGAGTAAGACATAGTCATGTACGATAATGGACCCAATGACACAACAACTTGCACCGACAATACTTGATAGTGACACGTACTTAGATAAATAAAGTGTGATAAAGAATACACCTACAAGGATAATGAACAATAAAGGATTGACCCCTAATAAAACACCAGCACTCGTAGCAACGGCTTTCCCACCTCTGAATTTTAAGTAGATTGGGTATACATGACCGAGAATTGCGAAGATCCCCACAATAAGACCATGAATATCAACACTAAACCATATCGGTAGAAAAACTGCGAAAGTTCCTTTTAAAATATCAAAAAATGTTACTGCAAAACCAGCGGGCTTTCCGAGTACACGGAAACTGTTTGTTGCGCCCATATTACCACTGCCATAATTACGAATGTCTTTGTTGAAAAATATTTTTCCTATCAAATAACCACTCGGTATCGAACCGATTAAATAACTTACAATAAATAAAAGGCTTAATGCCATGAATTTTCACATCCTTTTAGTACCTGCTCTTATTTTACCATAAAATTGAATTTCGTCATGTATTTTCTTGTTATGTCTCTTTTACCCATCGCTAAATATATACCTATTTGTATGAGTGAGCGTATTAACGCTTGCATTCCCTTCTATATACGTTTAAGGTTAAACTAAGTCAAAGAATAGCAAAGCATCTTATCTGTAACACATAAAGTAGGGTTATTCATTTTAGGTATTATGAGATACACCTCGGTGATATATCGATCTGTATCATTTGCCTCCTATTCTCTATTGTAATAGGAGGTCTTTTTGTTGTGGATAACGGTAATAAGAATACATGCATCATTTTTAAATATGAATAGCCATTAAAAAACTATTTTCCTTAAATAAGTGACATGGATGAACGTGTCTTAAATGGCTTTGTTTAGGCGATTTCTTTTAATTGTGACTTGCATTTTTGTAGTTTTTATATAAGAATAGCTATTGTATAGTTTGATAAACGAACGTATGTTTGCAGGAGGGGAATTGTGTGTCAGCGAAAAAGAAGAATAATTATTCGGATGATGCGATACAAGTATTAGAAGGTCTTGAAGCGGTACGTAAAAGACCAGGTATGTATATAGGTTCTACAGACAAACGCGGGTTACATCACCTTGTCTATGAAGTCGTTGATAACTCTGTAGATGAAGTATTAAATGGCTATGGTGATGAAATCCAAGTAACGATTAATGCTGATGAGAGCATTACCATTGCAGATAACGGACGTGGTATGCCAACAGGAATGCATCAATCAGGCAAACCAACTGTGGAGGTTATCTTTACGGTATTACATGCAGGTGGTAAGTTTGGCCAAGGTGGTTATAAAACATCTGGTGGGCTACATGGTGTCGGGGCTTCTGTCGTTAACGCGTTAAGTGAATGGTTAACGGTTGAAATTCATCGTGATGGCAAAGTGTTTGAACAGAAATTTGCACATGGTGGTGTCCCGCAAACGAGTCTTGTTAAAAAAGGAAAAACGAAAAAGACAGGAACGATTGTTACATTTAAACCTGATTCAGAGATATTTAAAAGTACGACATCTTTTAACTTCGATACATTAAGCGAACGTTTCCAAGAGTCTTCATTCTTATTACAAGGCTTAAAGATTGTGATGGAAGATAAGCGATCTGGAAAAGAACGTCAAGAAGTATATCATTATGAAGAAGGTATTAAGGCGTTTGTAAGTTATGTTAATGAAGGAAAAGAAACATTACATGACGTTGCGTTATTCCAAGGGACAATCAATGATATCGAAGTAGATGTAGCGTTCCAATATAATGATCAATATTCAGAGAGTATTTTAAGTTTCGTTAATAACGTACGTACGAAAGATGGTGGTACGCATGAAGTTGGATTTAAAACAGCTATGACACGTGTATTTAATGACTACTCTCGCCGTATTGGTGAACTAAAACCAAAAGATAAGAATGTAGAAGGTAATGATATTCGTGAAGGATTAACTGCCATTGTATCAGTTCGTATCCCAGAACATCTTCTACAATTTGAAGGGCAAACAAAGTCTAAACTTGGGACGCCTGAAGCAAGAAGTGCCGTAGATGCTTTAATTACTGAAAAACTTCCTTTTTATTTAGAAGAAAAAGGACAATTATCAAAAGCATTGGTCAAAAAGGCGATCAAAGCGCAACAAGCACGTGAGGCAGCTCGTAAAGCGCGTGAAGATTCACGTTCAGGTAAAAAGAATCGTCGCAAGGACACATTGTTGTCTGGTAAGTTGACACCTGCGCAAAGTAAAAATACAAAGAAAAATGAATTGTACCTAGTTGAGGGTGACTCAGCTGGTGGCTCAGCAAAACTGGGACGTGATCGTAAGTTTCAAGCCATTTTACCGTTGCGTGGTAAAGTGATTAATACCGAAAAAGCCCGTCTTGAAGATATTTTCAAAAATGAAGAGATTAATACCATTATTCATACGATTGGTGCAGGTGTTGGGAATGACTTTAACTTAGAAGATAGTAACTACAATCGTGTGATCATCATGACCGATGCGGATACAGATGGTGCACACATTCAAGTACTATTACTGACATTCTTCTTTAAATATATGCGTCCACTTGTACGAGAAGGGCATGTTTATATTGCTTTACCACCTCTTTATAAGTTGGAGAAAGGAAAAGGGAAGCAAAAACGTGTGGAATATGCATGGACGGATGAAGAGTTAGAGAAATTACAGAAAAAGCTGGGGAAAGGTTTTATGCTACAACGTTATAAAGGTTTAGGTGAAATGAACCCTGAACAATTGTGGGAAACAACAATGAACCCAGAAACACGTACATTAATTCAAGTCCAAATTGACGATGAAGTGCGCTCATCTAAACGCGTCTCTACATTAATGGGTGACAAAGTAGCACCACGTCGTGAATGGATTGAAAGACACGTACAATTTGGCATGCAAGAAGACCAAAGTATTTTGGAAAATGATGAGGTCCAAATATTAGTTAAAGATGAAACTGACGGGGAGGAAGCATAATGGCTGAAGTAATACAAAGTTTACCGTTAGAAGATGTCATAGGTGATCGCTTTGGACGTTACAGTAAATATATTATTCAAGAACGTGCATTACCAGATGTTCGTGATGGATTAAAACCTGTACAAAGACGTATTTTATATTCTATGTATTCAAGTGGAAATACATACGATAAAAACTTCCGTAAAAGTGCGAAAACAGTCGGTGATGTCATCGGGAACTTACATCCACACGGTGATAGTTCTGTTTATGATGCTATGGTGCGTTTAAGTCAAGATTGGAAGCTACGCCATGTTCTTGTTGAAATGCACGGGAATAACGGAAGTATTGATAATGACCCACCTGCTGCGATGCGTTATACAGAAGCAAAGTTAAGTCAACTGTCTGAACAATTATTACGTGACTTAAATAAAGAAACGGTTGATTTTGTACCGAACTATGATGATACGCAAATGGAACCAATGGTGTTACCAGCGCGATTACCAAACTTACTGATTAATGGGTCTACGGGTATTTCAGCAGGTTATGCAACGGATATTCCACCACATAACTTAGCTGAAGTCATTACGGCGACATTGAAGTTGATTGATAAGCCTGATATGACTGTGAAGCAATTGATGAAGTATATCAAAGGTCCTGATTTCCCAACAGGCGGTATTATTCAAGGGATTGATGGTATTCAAAAGGCATATGAGACTGGTAAAGGCAAAGTAATTGTCCGTGCCAAAGCTGAAACAGAAACATTGCGCAATGGTCGTAGTCAAATTGTTGTGACAGAAATTCCGTATGAGGTCAACAAAGGAAACCTTGTCAAAAAAATTGATGAGTTACGTGCTGATAAAAAAGTAGAAGGTATTATTGAAGTTCGTGATGAAACGGATCGAAGCGGATTAAGAGTCGCGATTGAATTGAAAAAAGATGTTAATGCTACAGCGATACTCAACTACTTATATAAGAACACAGACTTACAAGTAGCCTATAACTTTAATATGGTGGCCATTAGTGAAGGTCGCCCGAAATTAATGGGCATTAAACAAATTATTGATTGCTATTTGAACCATCAAATTGAAGTCGTAACACGCCGTACAAAATTTGACTTGAAACATGCAGAAGATCGTATGCATATTGTAGAAGGATTAATGAAGGCATTGTCTATTTTATATGAGGTTATTGCTTTAATCCGTGAATCAAAAAATAAACGTGATGCGAAAGAAAACTTAGTTGCGACTTATGATTTTAGTGAAGCACAAGCAGAAGCGATTGTGATGTTACAACTGTATCGTTTAACGAATACGGATATCGTGGCATTACAAGAAGAACATGATGCGTTATCAAAAACAATTGCGGGACTACAACACATTTTAAATGATCATGATGCATTGTTAAATGTGATTAAAACAGAATTAGAAGAGATTAAAAAGCAATTTAAAGAGCCGAGATTGTCTACGATTGAAGCGGAAATTGCTGAAATTAAGATTGATAAAGAGGTACTTGTACCAAGTGAAGTGGTCATGCTGAGTGTGACGTATCAAGGTTATATGAAGCGTACATCATTGCGTAGTTATAATGCTTCGGGCAAGGATGAAATTGGCTTGAAAACAGATGACTATGTTATTAAATCTTTAGAAGTCAATACACAAGATACAGCACTCGTATTTACGAATAAAGGCCGTTATTTATCGATTCCTGTCCATAAAATCCCGGATATTAAATGGAAAGACCTTGGGCAGCATATTTCGCAAATTGCCTCTATTGATGAAGACGAAGCGATTGTCAATTATGAAGTGGTATCCACATTTGATGATCATGAAGCGGTCATGACTGCAACACGTAATGGCATGATTAAAATGACCACATTGTCTCACTATAAAACAGCACGTCATCTTAAACCACTTGTAGGTATGAAATTAAAAGATCAAGATGTTGTAATAAGTGCTGTAAAAGTAAACGTCGAAGAAATACAACGACTCGTCACATTACTAACGTATAAAGGTATGTCATTAACGTATCCACTTTCTGAATTGCCAACGACAGGTATTCGTACAGGCGGTGTGAAAGCCATCAATCTGAAAGCAGAGGATCATGTGGTCATGGCAGATCTTGTAAGTGAAGAAGATACGATACTCATCGCAACGCAACGTGGTGCATTAAAACGTATTGGTTTCAATGTTTTACAAGTAGCCAAACGTGCACAACGTGGTATTACCTTGTTAAAAGAATTGAAAAAACAACCACATCGTATTGTTGATGCACATATTTGTGACACTTCTAAAACACAATATCACTTAATTTCAGATGAAGCAGTACATGATGGGCAAATTAACAAAATACATCTCTCTGAACAATATACAAATGGTTCTTTCGTCGTTGATACAAGTACATTTGGTGAAATTCACACTCTTTTTGTTAGTGAATAATTAAAAATTTTATAGTCACTGTTAAATATTGGTGGTAGAATACTACTAGCTGTATTTAAAGAAGTATATGAAAATCTAAATAGTAAAGAGTGATATGAATGAGAGATTTCGATAGTTTAATTCCTGATTGGTTTAAGACAGTAGTTCAGGTAGGAAACGATTTAATTTGGTCACAATATTTAATCGGACTCTTGCTGACTGCAGGTCTATTTTTCACAATCAGCTCTAGATTTGTTCAAATCAGGTGGATCCCTGAAATGTTCCGTGCCATTAAAGAAAAGCCGGAAACATTAGATTCTGGTGAAAAAGGGATTTCATCATTCCAAGCATTTGTAATTAGTGCTGGTTCTCGTGTAGGGACTGGTAACATTGCTGGGGTTGCAACTGCGATTGTTTTAGGTGGTCCAGGGGCAGTATTCTGGATGTGGATTATTGCAATCGTTGGTGCAGCAAGTGCATTTATCGAAGCGACACTAGCGCAAGTGTACAAAGTGCATGATGAAGAAGGCGGTTTCCGTGGGGGTCCTGCTTACTACATCACAAAAGGTCTTAATCAAAAATGGTTAGGTGTCTTATTCGCAATATTGATTACTGTAACATTCGCATTTGTCTTTAACACAGTACAATCAAATACGATTGCAGAGTCATTACAAACGCAATATAGTGTGAGCCCTGTGATTACAGGTATCATCCTTGCGATTCTTACAGCAATTATCATTTTCGGTGGTGTGCGTAGTATCGCTAACTTATCATCAGCGATTGTACCTTTCATGGCGATCATCTATGTAGTGATGGTATTAGTGATTTTATTCATGCATTACGATCAAATCATCCCAATGATCTTAACAATCATTAAGAGTGCGTTTGGTATTGACCAAGCAGCTGGTGGTGCAGTAGGTTTTGCGGTATTACAAGGGATTAAACGTGGTTTATTCTCGAACGAAGCTGGTATGGGTTCTGCGCCGAACGCAGCAGCAACTGCAGCCGTTTCACACCCAGTCAAACAAGGTTTAATTCAATCATTAGGTGTTTTCTTTGATACGATTTTAGTATGTACAGCGACAGCGATTATGATTTTACTTTACTCAGGTTTAGAGTTTGGCGAAGATGCCAAACAAGGTGTTGCAGTAACACAATCTGCATTGAATGAACATCTTGGTAGTGCCGGTGGTATCTTCTTAACAGTTGCGATTGCATTATTTGCATTCTCTTCAGTAATCGGTAACTATTACTATGGTCAATCAAACTTAGAGTTTTTAACAGAAAGTAAATTAGCATTATTTATTTTCCGTTGTTTAGTTGTAGTGCTTGTCTTCACCGGTGCAGTTGTTAAAACTGAAACAGTATGGAGCACTGCAGACTTATTTATGGGATTGATGGCGATTGTCAACTTAGTTGCGATTATCGGTTTGTCAAATATCGCATTTGCTGTAATGAAAGATTATCAACAACAACGTAGAGAGGGTAAACGTCCTATCTTTAAACCAGAGAATTTAGAAATTAATTTATTCGGTATTGAATGTTGGGGCGACCAATCAAAAGACATTAAAAAAGTTAAATAATATTTATGTAAAACTGAGTAGACAGCAATGATTGTTGGATGCTCAGTTTTTCTTTAAGCAGAATGTTATAAAGCTTTAACTTTTCTTTCCATGAAATAGTCGATATAATTTGTAGTGACTGCCGAGAGAGGAAGATTGCATGAACACATACAAAATTTCAAAAGTGCTTAACAATAATGTGTTGATTTGTAAAGATAACGGGACAGAAGTCGTTTTAGTTGGAAAGGGTATTGGATTTAATAAAAAGCCGGGTACGACAATTAAAGATTTGGATACGGTCGAGAAAGTATTCAAGTTGCAAAATAAAACAGAACAAGATCACTATTTACAACTATTAGATCAGACAAATGAAGAAGAAATTCGAGTGGTCATTGAATCTGTACAAATTATTTTGGCGCATTTTAATATTGAGAACAATGAATCATTTATCGTATCCTTAACAGACCATCTCATCTTTGCGTTAAAACGTGTAAAAAATAATCAATTGATTTCCAATCCATTTTTGAGTGAAACAAAGTACAGTTATCCTGAAGCATATCAAATTGCAAAACGTGTCGTTGCACGCTTGAATTTACAACTAAATGTGATGTTTCCAGAAGATGAAGTTGGATTTATCGCATTGCATATCGCCTCCCAAATTGAGCACATCAGCATCGAAAATACAAAGCAAGTAACAGAATTAATTAATCGTGCGATACGACTCATAGAACATGACCTTGAAATTCACATTGATAAGGCGTCATTACAATATCAACGTTATATCAGACATATGCATTTCTTGCTACAACGCTTAAAAAAAGGCGAAAGAGCGACAATCGAATTAACTTTTGAGAAACTATTGAAAGCGCAATATCCGCTATGCTATAATGTAGCTGTAAAAATAATAAAAATGATTCAATCACAAATGGATGTAGAAGTATATGAAGCTGAAGTAGCATATTTGACAATGCACATTCAACAACTGTTACTCGCATCTCAAAAATCTTAATATAGAACGTGTTACTAAGTAGGATTAGGCATGAGTTAGAAAATTGTGAATAATATATTCGCAGTTTGTTTACTCATGCCTTTTGTGTTGAATTCATTAAAAATGGAGGTTAGTACAGTGTGGAAGAAATTCTTTGGTCAACTGCAACGTATTGGTAAAGCCTTAATGTTACCAGTTGCGATTTTACCTGCTGCCGGTTTACTACTCGCGATCGGTACAGCAATGCAAGGGGACGCATTACAACAATATCTGCCATTCCTTCAAAATGGAGGCGTACAAAGTGTCGCAGAAATGTTAACAGGTGCCGGTGGTGTTATTTTTGATAACTTACCAATTATCTTCGCCATGGGTGTTGCGATTGGTTTAGCAGGTGGAGATGGTGTTGCAGCGATTGCAGCACTTGTTGGTTACTTAATTATTAACAAAACAATGGGTGCATACTTACATGTGACACCTGATCAATTAGAAAACCCTGCGAACGGATTTGCAAGTGTTTTAGGGATTCCAACACTTCAAACAGGTGTATTCGGTGGTATCATTATCGGTGCGTTAGCTGCTTGGTGTTACAACAAGTTCTATAACATCGATTTACCATCATACTTAGGATTCTTTGCTGGTAAGCGTTTCGTTCCGATCGTAATGGCAACATCATCATTCTTATTAGCATTCCCAATGGCTTGGATTTGGCCAACGATTCAAAATGGTTTAAATGCATTCAGTGAAGGATTACTTGATGCGAATACAGGCGTTGCGGTATTCCTATTCGGTTTCATCAAACGATTATTGATTCCATTTGGTTTACACCATATTTTCCATGCGCCATTCTGGTTTGAATTTGGTTCATACACAAATGCCGCTGGTGAAATTATTCGTGGTGACCAACGTATTTTCTTAGAACAAATTCAAGAAGGTACGAAATTAACAGCTGGTAAGTTCATGCAAGGTGAATTCCCTGTTATGATGTTCGGTTTACCAGCAGCAGCATTAGCCATCTATAAAACAGCAAAACCTGAAAACAAAAAAGTAGTTGCAGGTTTAATGGGTTCAGCAGCCTTAACGTCATTCTTAACTGGTATCACTGAACCATTAGAATTCTCATTCTTATTCGTTGCACCGTTACTATTCTTTGTACACGCGGTGTTAGATGGTTTAGCATTCGTTACATTGTATTTCCTTGATTTACATCTTGGTTATACATTCTCTGGTGGTTTCATCGACTTTGTATTACTCGGTATTTTACCGAACCAAACACAATGGTGGTTAGTTATTCCAGTAGGTCTTGTTTACGCAGTGATTTACTATTTCTTATTCCTATTCTTAATCAAGAAATTTAACTACAAAACACCAGGTCGTGAAGACAAGCAAGCAAATACACAAAAAACTTCAGCGGGCGAACTACCATATGCTGTATTAGAAGCAATTGGTGGTCAAGAAAACATCAAGCATTTAGATGCATGTATTACGCGTTTACGTGTTGAAGTTAATGACAAAGCACAAGTAGATGTGGGTCGTTTGAAAGACTTAGGTGCGTCAGGTGTCCTTGAAGTAGGTAACAACATGCAAGCGATCTTCGGTCCAAAATCAGACCAAATCAAACATGAAATGCAACAAATCATGTCAGGTCAAGTAGTTCAATCTAAAGTAGATCTTAATGATAAAGACGAAGCAACAGTAGTTGATGCGGAAACAGCAGACAAAGCGCATGTAAATCATTTCGTAGCAGCACCATTAAAAGGTGAAGTGCTTCCATTAAGTGAAGTACCAGACCAAGTGTTCAGTGAAAAAATGATGGGTGACGGTATTGCCATTCGTCCAACAGAAGGCAAAGTGTATGCACCATTCAATGGTCGTGTACAAATGGTCTTCCCAACAAAACACGCAATTGGTTTAACATCTGCTGATGGATTAGAATTACTGATTCACGTTGGTTTAGATACTGTCAAACTAGAAGGAAAATGTTTCGACATTCTTGTGGAAGAAGGACAAGAAATTAAAACAGGCGATGTTTTAATGACATTTGATCTAGATTACATTAAAGAACACGCAAAAAGTGATATCACGCCAATTATTGTGACACAAGCAGAAATTACAAACTTAGACTATACAACTGAAAAAACTGTGACACAAGGCGATAAACTTTTTGAAACAAAATAATTATTTTTAATAAAAGCTGGGGCATACTGTAAAGAACGGTATACCTCAGCTTTTTTCTTATGGTGAATTCAATTTTATTATTATAGAAGAAACAGATCATCATAACAGTTAGATCGAGGTAATATACACACGACTTTACCAAACAGATACATGACGTATAAATAAGAAATATGAAAGCTTTTTAGTTTGCAGTTTGATTTTTGAGGGAAAAAGTATAAACTATAATTACTTTCCAAAAGGTTGGGTGAAAATTATGTCAGAAAAAAACACTCCTAAATCAGGAGAAAATAAGCGAAT
Organism: Staphylococcus sp. IVB6240; assembly: GCF_025558425.1. NCBI lineage: Bacteria > Bacillati > Bacillota > Bacilli > Caryophanales > Staphylococcaceae > Staphylococcus > Staphylococcus dromedarii. The sequence continues at coordinate 1,321,943 of NZ_CP094718.1, read as the reverse complement.
ACAGATTCATGAAAGTCGCTTTATGAAGTTTTTTGGTGGGCAAGATTTATTATTTGCGTTGACCATCTTCATATTAATAGGTGTTGTTATTTTTATTTTTGATCGTGTCTCTTATGTTTTCCAACCGTTTACAATTATTTTCAACACCATTGCAGCACCTATTATTATCGCGTTGATTCTTTACTATTTATTCAATCCGATTATTAACATTTTAGAGCGTTATCATATTAAACGTGTATGGGGTATCACATTGCTCTTCTTAGGGATTGTTGGACTGATTACATTAGCTGTCAACTTATTGATTCCAGTTGTAACATTTCAATTTGATAAGTTGATGCATAATTTTCCTACATATATTAATAAGATAACAGGATTTGTAAATAATATGATGCATATTCCGTTTGTGTCAGATTATTATGATGACGTTGTAAATTGGCTCAAAGAATTGCAACAAAAGATTCCAACATTAGCCGATGGATTTAGCGATAAAGTAAAAGTGTTTGCTGAAGCAGTTGTGAATGTGACGGTTGTTATTGTAACGGTACCATTTGTCTTGTTCTTCATGCTTAAAGACGGCCATCGTTTTAAAGACTTTTCCAATCATATCGTCCCACCGAAATATCGAAAAGACGTGCATGATTTATTGGATAAGATGAGCGAGCAAGTCGGTTCATATATCCAAGGTCAAATCATTGTCTCTTTCTGTATCGGTATCCTACTTTTTATTGGATACTCTATTATCGGATTGGACTACGCGTTAATTCTTGCGAGTATTGCTGCTGTGACAAGCGTTGTACCATATTTAGGTCCGACAATTGCCATTTCACCAGCGATTATTATTTCTATTATTACATCGCCTTTTATGCTCATAAAACTCGTGATTGTTTGGACAGCTGTTCAGTTTATTGAGGGGCATTTCATTTCTCCTAATATTATGGGGAAAACAATGCGTATTCATCCTTTAACCATTATTTTCGTCCTGTTATGTGCAGGTAACTTATTAGGAATTGTTGGTGTGATCTTAGGTATCCCAGCGTATGCAATTATTAAAGTATGGGTATCACATCTGTTCATGTTATTTAAAAGACGGTACAACAAATATTATGCAGATGATGCAGGTCCTTATGAAATGAATGAAGATGAGCAAACGCATCATCATGAAGTGATTATCGATAAGGCCAAAAAGACTAATCATTATAATTCATAGAGGTTTACCTATTATAAATGTGTGCTCTAGGAGTTGAGGCATTATAAAATTTATGTACTGGGAATCCAACAGGAATTAGAATTCTCAACAGTACTTTTGCTTCAACCTCTTGAGCACTTTTATGAGCCTCTAGAAAGGAGAACTTCGTGAGTGTCCAAAAGCATAAGCTATTGAAAGGGTTAAAAGTTGTTTTTATTTTTGCATTATTAATTGTTGTGACTTCAGTTTTAGTAAGAGAGCTGTCACATATTGATTTTAAACGAACATTCTTGTTATTTAATCGAATTAACAGTTTTGAATTAATGAGTCTCTTTTTATTAGGGGCCATTTCAATTGTATTGTTATCATTGTATGATGTGATATTACAATCACGTTTCAAACTCGATTTATCAAAATTCAAGGCATTAAGAGTAGGTTATATTATTAATGCATTTAATAATATCATTGGATTTGGTGGATTTATTGGAGCGGGTGTACGTTTGTGGTTTTACCAGCAGTATACAGATCAAAAGAAGAAGTTGGTACAATTCGTCACTTATATGTTGACGTCCATGTTAACTGGACTGAGTTTCTTATCTTTACTCGTCGTGACACATATCTTAGATGTTAGTTTTCTTGATCAAACATCGATATGGGTGACTGTATTTCTATATGTGATTGCGGCATTATTGCCTGTATTTATTGTGGTTTCTTGGATTTGGCCAATCGACAAAACAGCACGCTGGCTTGGTGCAAGTTTTACCATTATTTCAAGTTTTGAATGGTTCATGGCAACGGTAGTGTTTTATTTTGCCTTGCACTTAGTAGATGCTTCAGTCTCTTTCTCAATTGTTTTAGGCGTCTTCATTGTAGCAGCTATTTCAGGCTTACTTTCGTTTATTCCGGGTGGTTTTGGTGCGTTTGATTTGGTAATTCTACTCGGTTTTAAATACTTTGGCTTACCTGAAGAAAAGATTGTATTGGCATTGTTGCTTTATCGTATTGCATACTACTTCTTCCCATTATTCATTGCGTTAATTTTAACGTTCTTTGAATTTGGAACGGCAGCCAAAAAATATATTTATGAATCAAAATACATACAGCCAGCAAAAGAAGTTTCTGCATTTTTAATGTCCTTTCAAAAAGATGCAATCAGTTATATCCCATCATTCGTATTGGGTTGTTTAGTATTAATTATGAGTGGCGTTTCTTTGCTGAATAACTTTGGTATTGTATTCGATGCAACGACATCTAAGCACCACATCATTTATATTAGTTTGTATATTTTAAACGTGAGTGCAGCTCTTGTGTTACTGTTGAATGTCCGTGGTATTATGTTGAGAAGTAAGCGTGCCATACTCTTTGCAATTGTGGCAGCACTGATTATTATTACTTCAAATGCCTATGTTTATGGTGTGACTATTACATTAGTGCTAGGTATTTTATTAGTGGCCACACTCTTCTTTGCTTATCAAAAATCACGTGTATTAAAACGTCCTATTCGGATCAGGTCATTGGTTTATATGGGCTTTATTACTGCAATGGTTTTATATTTTAATCAAATCTTAGTTAAAAGCTTTATTGAGGCATTAGGTATTGAGATTCCTAAAGTAGACATGTTTTTATTAAGATCATCATTCTGGCTTTCTTTTTTAGGCATGACCATTTTGGTTGTTGCAATTATTAAATATTTTGAACGTCATTATTTAAAACCACATACTTTTAATGATATGGCAGTAGCACAAGACATATTACAAACATATGGCGGTCACTTACTCAGTCACTTAGTGCATAGTGGGGATAAACATGTATTTGTTAATGAAGCTAAAAATGCCTTTCTCATGTATCGACATACGCGTGAGTCATTCATCGTTTTAGGAGATCCAATCGGTGACTCAGATGGTTTTTATTCACTATTAACAGAGTTTTATGATCATGCGACCTATTTGGGTGCAGATGTCATGTTCTATCAAGTTTCTGAAGAACAGCTTTCACTGTACCATGCATTTGGTAATCAATTCTTTAAGCTTGGTGAAGAAGCATTAATTGATGTGCCGAACTTCACTGTTGCAGGAAAGAAACGACGCGGATTTAGAGCAACACTTAATAAATTCGAGTCACAAGGATATACATTTGAAATTTTAGATACACCATTGGATGAAGAAACATATCAACGCTTGAGAAAAGTGAGTGATACATGGTTAGGTCAACAATCAGAATTCTATTTTTCAGTGGGACATTTTAATCGTAAATATATCAATGCAGCCCCTGTAGCCGTATTAAGAAATGCTGAAGGTCGTATCGATGCCTTTGCTACATTGATGCCAGTAGATCAAAAAACAACGATTTCTGTTGATTTGATTCGATGGGATCGAGAGATTGATTTACCATTTATGGATGGTCTATATCTGAACATGATTTTATGGGCACAGACGGCCGGTTATGCGCAATTCAATATGGGCATGGCAACATTATCAAATGTGGGTCAAGTACCATATGGTCATTCCAAAGAGAAAGTAGTCGGACGCTTCTATGAGCATTTTAATGGGTTATACAGTTTCCAAGGCTTACGACAATACAAAAGTAAGTTTGGGCCGCATTGGGAGTCACGCTATTTGATTTATCATCGTCAACAAACGGTATGGGTTTCTTTATTAAGAGTGACACGTGTGATTCGAAAAAAATATAAAGCATCCGTTTAAAAATAGGGCAGACGTCTTACAAATGTGTAAGTGTCTGCCCGCTTTTATTGACGTGATTGTTTAATTGCAGCGCGTTGTTGTTGTTCTTCAGCATAGCGCTCTGGATTTTTCTTATAGAAGTCTTGATGATATGCTTCTGCCTTATAAAATTCAGAAACAGGAAGGACTTTCGTAGTAAAAGCTTTATCGTGGTCGAACGTCTCTTTTAATTGATCAATATAAGCTTCTGCAACTTCTTTTTGATCTTCATTTGTATAAAAAATAGCTGTACGATATTGTGAACCACGATCTTGGAATTGACCTTCTGCATCAGTTGGGTCAATCACAGAGAAGAAAATTTCTAATAGTTTTTGATAGGAAAACAATGCCACATCATATTCAATTTTAACAACTTCATAGTGACCTGTTTCACCCGTTTTAACTTCTTCGTACGTAGGGTTATGGACGTGTCCTCCCATATAACCAGAAGTGACTGCTTCGATTCCTTCAAATTGATCAAATGGTTTGACCATACACCAAAAACATCCGCCAGCAAAGTAAGCTGTATTTATATTCATTCAAACACCCTTCCTAGTGCATTATTTTTCATTATTTTACATGTTTTCACTTGCTTTTTAAAATGAATTTATATACCGTTAATATGTGTTTATTATAGTACATAGCTATCTAATTTTGAAGATATAAGGTTGATCAGATAATGGAAAACAATGTCAAACATGAAAACGCAAGTAGATTGAAAAAACATCTCAAGCGCGTGAAAAAGAGACGTATTCGTAAATTACCATTTGTTATTTTAGCAGTGATTTTACTGATCGTTTTAACAGCTATTTATAGTGTAAGTAGCTATCATCAAGGATTAGAAGTGGCAAAAAAACATCACGACACACCTAAAATACATAAATTTAATGGCGCTTCTAAAAATGATGGTAAAGCAACAGTACTGATTTTAGGTGCTGATTTAGAGGATAGTGGTGTCTCTCGGACAGACTCTATTATGGTTGTGCAATATGATTATATTAAAAAAGATATGAAGATTGTGTCAGTCATGCGAGATATTTATGCAGATATTCCTGGATATAATAGTTATAAAATCAATACAGCCTATTCATTAGGTGGCGCTGAGTTGATGCGAAAAACGCTGAAAGAAAACTTAGGTATTGAGCCAGAGTATTATGCAACATTAGATTTTAAAGGTTTTGAAGCCATGATTGATGAGCTAGAACCTGATGGTATACCGATTGATGTTGAGAAAGATATGTCAGAAAAAATTGGTGTCTCTCTTAAAAAAGGACATCATCGCCTGAATGGGAAAGAGCTCTTAGGGTATGCAAGATTTCGTAATGATGAAGAGGGTGACTTTGGACGTGTGCGACGTCAACAACAAGTTATGGTGGCACTAAAGCAACAACTCACAGAACCATCTTCTATTCTAAAAACGCCTAAACTTGCAGGTATTATGCGTGGGTATGTGAGTACGGATATGCCTGACTCGGCCATTTACCAAACAGGACTTAGCTTTATATTACGTGGAGATAAAAATATCAAAACATTAAGTGTCCCAGTCAAGGGAACTTATGAAGATATTACAACCAATGATGGTGGTGCTGCTTTAGGTATTGATAAGAAGGCGAATAAAAAGCGCATTCAGCATTTTTTAAATGAAGAATAAGGATAAATGATTGATTATGCATATCGTGATACCAATGATATTAATCGTCATATCACTTGTATTAGCTGGTTATATAGTCAGTACGAAAAATATTAAAATGATTGCTTCTATTCAATCAGAAAGTGTTCCTAAAGAAAAAGTGGGAAAAGTGGCGATATATTTTTCAGTCAGCTTAGTATTAGCAACTGTTTCTATTGCATTAGGTATTTATCTAATAGAAATAAATTTGTTAGTGGGATTATCGCTATTTATGTTAGCGATACTGATGCTTATTCCATTTTATGCTTATTACCAAAACATACAAAAGAAGAATAGGGATGAGACCTAATAAATTAGAACAGTCGATAGCATTTTGTTGTTCTTTACTTAAATATAGGAAAAAAGGCTAAAAACCATTAAATGGTTTTTAGCCTTTTTTTAACAACTTTTTATTGGTCAGCTTTACGTGTGCCACCTAAACCATAATGCGTTGGCTTCATTTCTTCAATAACAACAGAGATTGCCTCTCTTTGTGCATTTGTTGTTTTTTCAACAGCATCTGTCACTTCTGTTACTAAATTTTTAAGTTGTTCGTCTGTACGACCTTCTAATAACTTTACTGTTACGATTGACATTTGATATGCTCCTCTCTGCATAAGATTATTTATATTATAACATCTTTAGATAAGGGTTGCGGACATTTGCGTAAAAACCTTATGATAGAGGAGAGATCGTTGAAAATAAAGATACGGAGGGTTTAAAAATGGGTTTTGATAACATCTTAACATCATTAGGTATTGAAGGCATGAAAGTCATCATTCATCTTGATCAAGAATCTTATACAGTCGATGATACAATCACTGGTTATATTAAGTTAAAAGCAGGCATGAGCGATCAAAAAGTCACACATATTGAATTAAAATTACTAGAAAAATATGAAAATGATGATGAAACAAGTGAATTCACATTTTTAACGAATGAACTAGATCGTTTTGTGATGGATGAGAAGTTCTTAATTGATGAGAAAGAACAGAAAGTCATTGAATTTACATTAGAACCAAAATCACTTAACTTCAAGTCTGAGACGAGTAAGATTTTCCTTAATACACATGTTTATATTGATTTAGGAATAGATGAAGAGGTAGAAGCGGAAGTACCATATCAACGCTAACTTAGGAAATGACTCTAAAAATTAAATAGCTATAAATATAGAGGTGGCTCAAAGATAAAGCATATCAAGCGTTTTATCTTTGGGCCTTCTTTTATAACAGGTAAAAATTTTCACTTGAAAACAGAACGTATGTTCGCTATCCTTATAATAGAATAAAAGAAATAGGTGATATGAATGTATGATTATCATTTGTTGGAGAATAGGGATATATTATGTATTGATCAAAAAAGTTTTTTTGCCAGTGTTTCTTGTATTGATAAAGGCTTAGATCCAATGAAAACGAAGCTGGCAGTTGTTGCGGATACAAAGAGGCAGGGGTCTGTTGTTTTAGCTGCAACACCACCACTGAAAGCGTTAGGAATTAAAACGGGATCACGTTTATATGAAATACCTAAAAGACGTGATATTTATATTATTAATCCAAGTATGCGTCGCTATTTAGAGGTTTCTTTAAAAATTTCACAAATTGCATTGAGATATGTACCCGCTGAGGATTTACATCAATATAGCATCGATGAATTTTTCATGGATGTGACACAAAGTTATCATCTATTCGCGCCGAATCTTCAGATGTTCTGTCAGCGATTGATTTCGGAGATTTATCGTGAAACGGGTGTTTACTGTGCAATTGGGATTGGATCTAACATGTTATTGAGCAAAATTGCTTTAGATAATGAAGCGAAATCCAATCCAACACTCATCGCGGAGTGGCGTTATGAAGATGTTCCTCAAAAATTATGGCCCATTGCACCGCTTCAAAACTTTTGGGGAATTAGTCATCGGACAGCTAAAAAGCTGAACAAATGCGGTATTTTTAGTATTGGACAGCTCGCGATGTATCCACATGCACGATTAAAAAGAGAGTTTGGCGTTATTGGAACAGAACTACACTTACATGCTAATGGCATTGATGAGAGTCGCGTTAATGAACGTTATATCACACGAATGCCATCAATATGTAAAAGTCAGATATTAATGCGAGATTATCAATATTCTGAAGCGCTTATAGTTATGCAAGAATTAGTGGAAGATGTCGCAAGCCGACTGAGAGCAAAAGGGATATTAGCGAAAACGATTCATTTTTCTTTTGGATACAAAGATCATAGTGGGGTGTCCAAGCAGTATACAATGGAAGAAGGGACCCATTTAGAGCATGTAATCATGTCGGGTATCAAACGATTTGCAGATAGATATTGTGATAAGTCGGAATGGTACCGTACATTAAGCGTGTCAGCTACACAGTTCATACCAGAACAAGTACAACAACTCAATTTATTTGTTGACCCAGAGCAACAAGAGCGAGAAGTCCGATTAGCAAAAACAATCGATGCCTTACACCAAAAATATGGTAAAGGCATCGTATCTAAAGCCGTATCTTATACATCTGCTGCGACAAAACATGGTCGCCTAGGGTTAATGGCAGGGCATAAAATGTAAGGTACAGTTAGGTTGAACAGCATTTATTCAATATAAGTTTCATACTCGTTTAGCACAACACGACCTTGTTCACGGTCCTCAGAACTTTTGAAACTAATACGCAAGGCACCATAAATATCTTCACGTAATTCTAAGATTCTTAAGTTACTAATAGAAATATTATGTGAACTTAAAATATGTGTGATTTTTGAGATTGTCCCCGCTTTATCGGGGATATCAACGTAAAGATCGTAGGTACTTCTCAATGCGCCTTTACTCTGAATTGGCAAGGCGTCACGATATGTCTTACTCTCAGAGAAAAAGCGATAAAGTGCAGAAGCATCTTCAGTTTCTAATGAGTGAATGACCTCATCGATTTGCGATTGGAACTGTTTCATAATTTTTAAGATATGTGATTTATTTTCTAAAGAGATATCTCGCCACATTTCAGGACTACTACTTGCAATACGTGTAATATCTCTAAAACCACCCGCTGCTAATTCTTGTACGAGTGGTGTGGTAGGGGCGTAATGCGCATTTAAAGAAACGAGACTAGACGCAATCAGGTGAGGTGTATGACTGACAACACCTGTGACATAGTCATGTTCCTCAGCTGTCATTTTTAATAATTTTGCCTGTGTTGGTTCTAATAATTGTGAAATACGTTGAAATGCCGCTTCGTTTTCAGGCAGATCATGAACAAGGACATAATAAGCATTTTCAAATAAATGTTTTTTAGCGTTCAATACGCCGGTTTTATGACTACCTGCCATAGGATGGCCCCCGATTAAATGAATGCCATGCTTTAATAATGTTCGCTCATGTGCTTGAATAGTAGATTTTGTACTACCTGTATCAGTGACAATAAGACCTGTTTTTGTTTCAATAGTTTGCAATAAATCAAGATATTTCACAGTTATTTGAACCGGTGTCGCAAAAATCATAATATCTGCTTGTTTTGCGCCTGTTTCAAAGCTATCTATCGGTTTATCAATAATACCGATAGATAGGGCACGCTCTAGCTGTTTTGGGTCCGCATCATAGGCAGTTACCTCTATTTCTGGATGTGCATTTTTGATATTACTTGCTAAACTACCTCCTATAAGGCCGAGCCCGATAAAAAATACTTCTGACATGAATTCACCTCATCAAATAAAATTAATTTTCAGACATTTTAACATTTTAAAGCACTAATATGCAATTGTTGTTTTGAAAATCGTATCGTATTCAATAAAGGGTGTATGAGAATACTAATAAATATTAATTTTTGACCGTGATAATAGCTAAATTATCCATGATACGTTAAAATATACCATGGTCTTGTCATTGAATCATGACGTCTTATTTCGAAGTTAATGGTATGATAAAAGAAACAGATATTATTTGTTTTATTTAGAATGATGTAAGAGGCATGTATGATTGACTCTTATTGTTCGACAGCACATGGTTCATGCTACAGAGCACAGTAGGGAGTTTGTATCGCATGATCATGGATAGAAACGGGTAAATAAGTGAAAGTGATTAAAGGAATAATAGAGAAATTAGGAGCGTATATATGAAATTTACAAATTTAACAACAGCAGAATTTGAAAATTTTGCAAATCAAATGCCATATAGTCATTTTACGCAGATGGCTGGTAACTACGAGTTGAAAGTAGCAGAAGGTGTTGAAACACATCTTGTGGGTATTAAAGATAAGAATAATCAAGTACTAGCGGCGTGTCTATTAACGGCTGTACCTGTATTGAAAGTATTTAAATATTTTTATACAAATAGAGGACCTATTCTTGATTTTGAAAATCCAGAGTTAGTCCATTTCTTCTTTAATGAATTATCAAAGTATGTAAAAGCACATAAAGCACTATTTTTACGTGTTGATCCATACTTGCTAATCTATAAAAGAAATCATGATGGCGATATTATTGAAGATTACAATAAAAATTGGTTGTTTGATAAATTTAAATCACTTGGATTTGAGCATGAAGGGTTTATTACTGGTTTTGAAACAACACGTCAAATACGCTTTCATTCAGTTTTAGACTTAAAGGATAAAACATCAAAAGATATATTAAATAATATGGACAACTTGCGTAAAAGAAATACTAAAAAAGTTCAAAAAAATGGCGTAAAAGTGAGATATCTTAAAGAAGATGAACTGCCTATTTTTAGATCATTTATGGCGCAAACATCTGAGACAAAAGATTTTATAGATCGTGAAGATGACTTCTACTATAATCGTATGAAGCATTATAAAGATCGTGTGCTTGTTCCTTTAGCATACATCAACTTTGATGATTACATTGCAGAATTACAAGTTGAAGAAAAACAATTCCATAAAGAAATCAATAAAGCAGAAAAAGATATTGAGAAGCGACCAGAAAATAAAAAAGCCTTAAATAAAAAGCAAAACTTAGAACAACAGTTAGAAGCAAATCAAGCTAAGATTGCAGAAGCACGTACATTACAAGAAAAGCATGGTAATGAATTGCCGATTTCTGCTGGTTTCTTTATTATCAATCCGTTTGAAGTTGTGTACTATGCAGGTGGAACAGCAAATGAATTCCGTCATTTTGCTGGTAGCTATGCGATACAGTGGGAAATGATTAATTATGCCCTTGACCATAACATTGATCGTTACAATTTTTATGGTATTAGTGGTGATTTCACTGAAAATGCCGAAGATGCAGGCGTTATCAAATTCAAAAAAGGTTATAATGCAGATGTATTAGAGTATATTGGTGATTTTATTAAGCCGATTAATAAACCAGTTTACAAACTATATACAACATTGAAAAAGGTCCAACAGAAGTTATAGTAGAGAGAAGGGAACTAAAGGTATGAAATTCACAGAACTAACAGTTGAGGAATTTGATCAGTTTGTTCAAGATCCTACTTTAGAAAGCCATTATTTTCAGGTGAAGGAAAATATCGAGACACGTGAAGCAGATAACTTTAAAGTTGTTTTACTAGGTGTAAAAGATGAAAATAATCAAGTAATTGCAGCTAGCTTATTTTCAAAAATATTAACAATGAGTAGCTATGTTTATTACTCAAATAGAGGGCCTGTAATGGACTATAGCGACTTAGGACTCGTTGAATTTTATTTAAAGTCGTTAGACGACTACTTATCTAAAAATAAATGTTTATACGTCAAGTTAGATCCATATTGGATGTATCAAGTTTATGATAAAGATATTAATCCAATAGGGACTTCAGAGACTTCAGAACTCGGTGAACAGTTAGTACAATTATTTAAATCACATGGTTATAAACATCATGGTTTTACAACGAAGTATGATACATCAAGTCAAGTGAGATGGATGGGAGTCTTAGATTTAAAAGACCAAACACCACAAACATTAAAGAAATCATTTGATAGCCAACGTAAACGTAATATCAATAAAGCCACGAATTATGGCGTAAAAGTGCGTTTTCTCAAACCTGAAGAATTTGATCAATTTTTAGAGTTATATCGAGAAACAGAAGCACGTGCAGGCTTTGTATCGAAGTCAGATGAATACATGAAGAATTTCTTACATCATTATGGTGATAAGGCAATAGTTCCGATGGCTTATATTGATTTAGATGCATATATCACATCATTGCAAGAAGGCTTAAATGATAAAGAAACAAAACGTGATCAAATGATGGCAAGAGAGAACAAAAGCGACAAACAGTTAAAGAAAATTGCCGAGCTTGATAAACAAATCACACATGATCAACAAGAAATGTTGAAAGCAAGCGAGCTACGTAAAACGGATGGTCAGATATTAAATCTTGCATCAGGTATCTTTTTTGCAAATGCCTATGAAATTAATTATTTCTCTGGTGGATCTAGTGAAAAGTACAATCATTTTATGGGACCATACGCGATGCACTGGCACATGATTAATTACTGCTTTGATCATTGTTATGAGCGCTACAACTTTTATGGTCTGTCTGGTGATTTTACGGAGAATAGTGAAGATTACGGTGTTTACCGTTTTAAACGCGGTTTCAATGTACAAATTGAAGAACTTATTGGTGACTTCTACAAACCAATTAATAAGCCGAAATATCAATTATTCCAGTTAACAAATCAAGTCAGATCAAAGCTAAATGCAATAAAAAACCTTAAACAATAGCAAAATAATTACCGATTATTATAATCAAAGACGCATATCTTTTGTGAGGATCAGGCATGCGATAGATTATAATAATCGGCTTTTTAATGGCAGTTAAAATATGACAAAAATTATACTCTGACAATCGTAGCAAGTACAGAATTTTATCAAAGCCACCATCATGTAGTATTCATACTGCATATTACTAAAACACGAGAAGGATATGATTACATTTATCGTTTCAATACATCAATAAACATAGTTCGTTATGAGTAATACCGTGGCATGAACTATGTTTTGATGATCTATAGCCATATGGTAGATTGGAAGGCTATTTGGAAGAAAGATATGCATTACCCACAGAGGAGATGTAAGTTTTATAGGCAATATGTAACACTACAATCACATCTTAGCAAAAGTTATAAAGAAGAACAATCACTTTTAAATAGTACAAATACACCATAAATATACGAGAAAGACGTTAATTTAGCAATTGCATATAAAACTAAAAGTTAGAAATATTGAACTTTAAAAAATAAAAAGAAGTAAATAACAATATTATGTAAACACATAGAGTTGTTTACTTAGTAATAAAGGCTATTTAAGGGGTTCATCAACTGTTAATTAAGTTCCGAAATATTGTATTATATCAGGTATTGATTGCTTAGTTATGAGTTAACATGCACAATTAAATGGTTTTTGATAATTCTTAATGACTAACGAGTGTATTTTGGTTTATTAAGTGTAAAACTTTGTATCAATATTTAACTGAGCCATGTCATTATTTTACTCATTCATATGAGCCATTATTAAGTTTTATGATTTGAAATGAATTGTCATAGGTTCACTATTGTCATAGGTTCACTATGGTATATTTAACGACTGATTATAATACTTACTGTAAGTATTTAAAAGTTGAAAAAGCATATATAAAGAACAAATCCATGATATATATATAAATGGTAATAAAGCTAGAATAAGCTATTAAATCATGTGTTGCATATTAAATCATTTTATTAGTTTACATAATATATATTATAGGAAGTTATATATTGAGGTAAATATAAGCCCTCTCCATAGGAAGTTATATATTGAGGTAAATATAAGCCCTCTCCATAAAAAAAACACATATGAATATGGAATCTCCATACTCATATGTGTTAGTTAAACTTATTTAGGTTCGTGTTCTTTTTCAAAACGCGCAAGTTCTTTTTCGTATTTTTTCTGTTGACGACGTTTGCGCATGTTACGTGTTAAATACCATATGATTAAGCTAATGATTAAGCTTAAGATCGCAACAAATGCTGCATACCCTAATAATGGTTCATATGTGATTGGATAAAAATTCGGTATGATAAATGATAAGACGCCTAATGCGACAAACATAATAATGGCACTTACAAACCATTTATTCAATACGAGTGTACAAAATAATGTGATGACAAGCATTGCAACTAGTGTCATCCATAAATAATTCGGCATTTCTAAAATACTCATTCTTAATAATGCTCCTTAATCCTTTTAATCATTACAATTCATTATACAAGAAAACAAGCAAACATACATTAAATAATTTTATTAGTTTATATGATATGATATTATTAATCGAATTTAAGGGGGTTTAAAGATGGAGGAATTTTTAAAGGAAAGATCTGAAGTACCACAACAAGAAACTTGGGATTTAACGGACTTATTTACAGACAATCAAGCTTATGAGACTTTTGTAAAGGCCCTGCCTGAACGTGCACAAGCATTTAAAGAACAATATGCAGGCACTTTACAGGATGCGGAATCCATTCAAAAAGCTTTAGATGCCTATTGTTCTTTAGCAATTGATATTGACCGTGCAAATAATTTTTCTGAAATTCAAGCAAGTGTCGATGCTACAGATGCTGAGCGTCAAAGATTAGCAGCGTTATTTCAAACTTTATACGGTAAAATTAATGGTAGTTTAACTTTCTTAACATCTGAATTATTATCATTAGAAGATGCGCAGTTAGACCAAGCCATTGAGAAAACAACGTACAGCCATTTTCTAACTAAGTTAAAACGTTTGAAACCATATCAACTACATCCACAAGCTGAAGAAACACTTGCACGTTTGTCCCCTGTCTTAGGCGCACCGAGTGAGATCTATGGCATTACAAAAATGTTGGATATTGATTTTGGTCAATTTGAAGTAAATGGCAAGAAATATGCAATGGATTATATAACCTTTGAAGGTGTGTATGAAGATCATGCTGATACAGATATTCGTCGTGCGAGCTTTAGACACTTTAGTGATACATTAAAAAAATATGAAAATACAACAGCTGCAGCATATAATGCACATGTTCAAGCTGAGAAACTTGAAGCAGATATGCGTGGTTATGACTCTGTGATTGATTTCTTATTATCTGAACAAGATGTGACAAGAGAGATGTATGATCGCCAAATTGATACGATTATGTCAGACTTGGCCTCTATCATGCGTCGCTATGCAAAAGTCATCCAACGTACAAACCAATTGGACGAAATGCGTTTTGAAGATTTGAAGATATCGATTGATAACAATTACGAACCAGATATTACAATTGAAGAATCTAAAAAATATATTTATGGTGCACTTGGTGTATTAGGTTCAGATTATCAAAAAATGCTTGAAAAAGCTTACGAGGATCGTTGGATTGATTTCGTTCAAAATAAAGGAAAAGAAACGGGTGCGTATTGTGCCTCACCTTACGCATCACACAGCTATATCTTTATTTCATGGACAGGAAAAATGACTGAAGTCTTTGTATTAGCTCATGAATTAGGTCATGCAGGACACTTTAACTTGGCCAATAGTCATCAAAATTACTTACAAGCTGATGCTTCTATGTACTTTGTTGAGGCACCATCGACAATGAATGAAATGTTAATGCTGAACTACCTTCTTGAAAGTAGTGAAGAAAAAGCGTTTCAACGTTGGGCGATTGGCTCTATTATCGCACGTACATATTATCATAATATGGTGACGCACTTACTTGAAGCTGCATATCAACGTGAAGTGTATCTTAAAGTGGATAAAGGCGAATCATTAACTGCCGCATTGCTAAATGATATTAAACGCCAGGTCATCCGAGATTTCTGGGGTGAAGATGTTGTATTAACAGAAGGTGCAGAGTTAACTTGGATGCGACAACCTCACTATTATATGGGGCTTTATCCATATACTTACTCAGCAGGCTTAACAATTGGTACAATCATGTCACAACGCATTCAAAAAGAAGGACAACCTGCTGTACAAGATTGGCTTAAAGCCTTAAGTGCTGGAGACAGTGTATCACCGATTGAATTGGCGCGTATCGCAGGTATTGATATTACAACAGATCAACCATTAAAAGAAACAATTGCATATATTGGTTCGTTAGTTGATCAACTTGAAACATTAACAGATGAATTGAACGCATAATAAATAAAGGACGAGTGGTCAAATGCCATTCGTCCTTTATTGTCGTTATTTTTGTTGGTCTTGAGCACGTGCCCACCCTTTTTTAGTTAGTGAGATTTGCCCTGTTTCGATGTTGATAATGCGTTGTTTATATAAATGACCAATCGCGCGTTTAAATGCGCCTTTACTCATATTGAACACTTCTTTAATCGCTTCTGGACTTGATTTATCCCAAAATGGCAATGTACCCTCATATTCAACGAGTAATTGGAAAATCGTTTCACCATCATCATCTAAGCGTTCATGCGCTAATGGTAAGAATGAACCGTTCAATTCCCCTTTATCATTAAAGCCGATAATACGTACCGACATTTCTTGTCCAAGGCGTGGTTCGTGTTGACGTTCTGATTCGTGAACAAAAATTTTATAACCTTCTTCTGTTAGTAAAAATGTACCCACACGTAGCAAACGATACGGACGTGCAGTCAACATTTCATTTTGTAACTTGTCATCATGAACGGGTGTGAACATTTGTTGCACGGTCGTTTCTGAAGCGAGACGTGCAAACATTTGACGTTCGCGGTCAATACGAAGGGTACACAGTACATGATCCCCCTTCTCTGGCCATAGCGATTTAATTTTAGGGAGGTCTTCCCATGGGATTAACACTTCACGTGGTAAGCCAACATCGACACGCGCGCCGTCACGATCTGTGCTTAATACACGTACAAAGTCATAACGCCCCACTGTAATATCAGGCATATTTTGAGTAGCGAATAAATCCCCAGAGCGGTTTGGATAGATAAAGAAGCTATAAGATTCCCCTATTTCTAATTCATCTGATTCTTGGACTTCTGATTGATTGAGCTTGATGACCTCTTTATTTGGGCCTTCAAGAATATATGTTGAATCTTCTAGTGCTTTCACTTCTAAAAACTCTATTGTCCCAACGATTTCATTTTCTTTAAAAGACATAACGTTCTCCTCTTATTTATAAGTTAGTTCTATTATAGCATGCGTATGTTTTATAAGCATCAAAGGATTGAATGTTATGCCACAACATATCGAAACCCTGTGTGTTATATGGTATAATGCATGCGGTAGATTATATATAAAGGAGACAGTCCATGTTACAAGTTACGGATGTTAGTTTACGATTTGGTGATCGTAAATTATTTGAAGACGTTAATATTAAATTCACACCAGGCAACTGTTACGGCTTAATCGGTGCAAACGGCGCTGGTAAGTCAACATTTTTAAAGATTTTATCAGGAGAATTGGATTCTCAAACAGGACATGTATCATTAGGAAAAGATGAACGTCTTGCTGTATTAAAGCAGGACCACTTTGCTTATGAAGATGTCCGTGTACTTGATGTTGTAATTAAAGGTCATGAACGCTTATATGAAGTGATGCAAGAAAAAGATGCCATTTATATGAAGCCGGACTTCAGTGATGAAGATGGGATTCGTGCTGCGGAACTTGAGGGAGAGTTTGCAGAGATGGATGGTTGGAATGCTGAATCAGATGCGGCGACTTTATTATCTGGTTTAGGTATCGATACAAGCTTACATGACAAACAAATGTCGGAATTAGAAAACAATCAAAAAGTGAAGGTTTTATTAGCACAAAGTTTATTTGGTTCTCCAGACGTTCTATTACTGGATGAGCCTACCAATGGTTTAGATATCCAAGCGATTAGCTGGTTAGAAGATTTCTTAATTAACTTTGATAATACAGTAATCGTTGTATCCCATGACCGTCATTTCTTAAACAATATATGTACGCATATTGCTGACTTAGACTTTGGTAAAATTAAAATCTATGTTGGTAACTATGATTTCTGGTATCAATCAAGTCAGCTTGCACAAAAAATGGCACAAGAACAAAATAAGAAAAAAGAAGATAAAATTAAAGAGTTACAAGAATTTATTGCACGTTTCTCTGCCAATGCTTCTAAGTCAAAACAAGCAACAAGTCGTAAAAAGCAATTAGAAAAAATTGAATTAGATGATATTCAACCATCATCACGCCGTTATCCATTCGTAAAATTCTCACCAGAACGTGAAATTGGTAATGACCTATTATTTGTTGAAGGCATTTCAAAAACTGTAGATGGTGAAAAAGTATTAGATAACATTTCATTTACGATGAATCCAAATGATAAAGCGGTATTGATGGGTAGCAGCGAGATTGCGAAAACAACATTGTTGAAAATTCTTGCGGGCGAATTAGAACCTGACGAAGGTACTGTTAAATGGGGTGTAACGACATCTCAAAGTTACTTCCCTAAAGATAACTCAGCCTTTTTTGAAGGTGTGGATATGAACCTTGTTGATTGGTTACGTCAATACGCACCAGAAGATGAACAAACAGAAACATTTTTACGTGGTTTCTTAGGTCGTATGCTCTTCAGCGGTGAAGAAGTTAAGAAAAAAGCAAGCGTATTATCAGGTGGAGAAAAAGTACGTTGTATGTTGAGTAAAATGATGTTATCAAGTGCTAACGTACTACTTTTAGATGAACCAACAAACCACTTAGACCTTGAAAGTATCACATCAGTCAATGAAGGTTTGAAAACATTTAAAGGATCTATTATCTTTACATCTCATGACTTCGAATTTATCAATACGATTGCGAATCGTGTCATCGACTTAGATGTCCCTACTGGATTATCTAAAGAAATACCATACGAAAGTTATTTAGAAGAAAAAGGTATTTTGAAATCTAAGTAAAATAAGATGTAAGTGTTGTTTAACTTTTTAAATACAATATAAGATAGAATGACTATAGAGATAGCATGGCATCGTGAAATATGATACAAAAATAAACGATGATCCCCATACTATCTCTATTCTTTAAAGAAAATTATCAGTTAATTTAAAAAATTATGCATTTGGTGTTTACA
Source organism: Staphylococcus sp. IVB6240 (assembly GCF_025558425.1). Classification (NCBI taxonomy): domain Bacteria; kingdom Bacillati; phylum Bacillota; class Bacilli; order Caryophanales; family Staphylococcaceae; genus Staphylococcus; species Staphylococcus dromedarii. The sequence goes on along the minus strand of NZ_CP094718.1, from coordinate 1,303,397 downwards.
GAGAATCGTTGAGTATGTATAATATGAAACATATTAATTTAATAATTATTGATGAGGCGCATCAATCATGAGTAGATATAATGAATTTGTCTGCAAACAATTTATATCCAAAGGGTGAGATGCCGAAGTAAACAGACTTTGCAGAATCTGTTTATTGGATTCAAAGGTTAAGAGCTAAGAATCTGTCATTATTCTAAAAATAATGGAGTGCATCACTTGTATATAGAGTAAGCAAGTTCGCACACCGGACTTGCTTTTTTATATATCATTATGTGATCCTTCCCTAACGTGAGGAGGTCAATAATGATAGTAAGATTTAAGGTATTAAGAAAGTGAACGAGCTTGTAAAAGAAATCTTACGTTTATTTTCTGAATTATAAGAAATGCATGAATTAAATTTAATTATAGAAGAAGATGGAGTGAATGACATGGTAAAATTAGCAGTCGCAGGAGCAACAGGTTTAGTAGGTTCTAAAATTTTGGAAACAGTTGATCGTAAAGGCATTCAGTTTGATGAACTCGTATTATTTTCATCAAAACGATCAGCAGGAAAAGAAGTTGAGTTCCAAGGTAAAACGTATGTGGTACAAGAACTTACTGAAGAAGCGACGGATGGCAACTTCGATTATGTATTAATGAGTGCAGGTGGTGCAACAAGTGCACAGTTCGCCCCACTCTTTGAACAACACGGAGCGATTATCATTGATAACTCAAGTCAATGGCGTATGGCAGAAGATGTGGACTTAGTCGTTCCAGAAGTAAATAAACCGACATTTACTCGTGGTATTATCGCCAACCCAAACTGTTCAACAATTCAATCAGTGGTACCTTTAAAACCATTACAAGAAACATTTGGTTTGAAGCGTGTTGCCTATACAACATATCAAGCTGTATCAGGTTCTGGTATGCAAGGTAAAAAGGATTTAGAAGATGGTGCAAATGGTGCTGAACCAAAAGCCTACCCACATCCAATCTATAATAACGTTTTACCACATATTGATGTCTTTCTAGAAGATGGTTATACAAAAGAAGAACAAAAAATGATCGATGAAACGAAGAAAATTTTAAATGAACCAACATTGAATGTTACTGCAACATGTGTACGTGTACCTGTACAAGATAGCCACAGTGTGCATATCAATGTAACGCTAGATCAACCAGCAACAGTTGCAGAAATCCAAGCATTATTTGATAAAGACCCTCGTGTCGTACTTGTAGATAATCCAGCAAATAATGAATATCCACTTGCTATTCATTCAACAGGACGTGATGAAGTATTTGTTGGACGTATCCGTAAAGATGACTCATTAGAAAATACTTTCCATATTTGGGTCACTTCAGACAACTTATTGAAAGGTGCAGCATTAAACGCAGTACAAGTATTGGAACAAGTACTAGAATTGAAAGGAGAGTAAATATTATGACACATATTTTCGAAGGGACAGGTGTTGCATTAATTACCCCTTTTAACAATAACAGCGTAGATTTTAATGCGATTCGTAGACAAGTAAATTTTTTAATCGATAATGGGATTCAATCATTAATTGTAAATGGGACAACAGCAGAAAACCCAACATTAACTGAGGATGAAAAAGATCAAATTATCCAAACAGTCATTGATGAAAATAATGGACGTGTACCAGTGATTGTAGGAACAGGTACGAATAATACGCAGCGTTCTTTAGAGGCATCATTACGTGCAAAAGAATTAGGTGCGGATGCCATTATGTTAATTACCCCATACTATTTAAAAACAAGTCAACGTGGCTTGATTGCACACTTTGAAACAATTGCAAATGCAGTTGAATTACCTGTTGTTTTATATAATGTACCATCTAGAACAAATAGTACGATTGAACCGGAGACTTTGGAACATTTAAGTCAAAATCCATTTATCGTTGCTTTAAAAGATGCAACCAATGATTTTGATTATTTAGCAGATGTTCAATCACGTATTGATACAACAAAGTTTGCATTATATAGCGGGAATGACGATAATATTGTTAAGTATTTCAATGAAGGTGGTAACGGACTTATTTCAGTTGCTGCAAATGTAATTCCAGCCGCATTTCAACGTGTTTATACAGATGCAGACAATCGTGAGAAAAACTTTGAACCAATTAGTGAATTATTAGAGGCAATGTCTGTAGATATCAACCCTATTCCTGTTAAATATCTAGCAGCCTTAGAAGGTTTTGGCCAATATCAAGTACGCTTACCATTAGTTGTTTTAGACGATGATGAACAGGCTACGTTAAAAGAAGCATTTGATAAATTTAAAGCGGAGGTTCAAGCATGAACATATTATTAATCGGATACGGGGCAATGAACCAACGTGTCGCACGTCTTGCTGAAGCAGCAGGTCATAAAATTGTTGCAGTGATACCGAATCGGCAACATGATGAAATCCCCTATCCTACCGTAAATGAGATTAGCGACGCGACAGAAGCGGATGTTGCGATTGATTTTTCTCACCCTAACCTGTTATTGCCATTACTTGAACAGTCATTCAATCTACCTTTAGTTGTGGCAACAACGGGTGAAAAAGAAACGATTACAACAAAATTGCAATCACTTTCTGAAAAAATGCCGGTCTTTTTCAGTGCAAATATGAGTTATGGTGTCCATGTTCTTACAAAGTTATTGGAAGTGGCTGTCCCGTTACTCGAACAGTATGATATTGAGTTAACAGAAGCACATCATAATCAAAAGGTAGATGCGCCAAGTGGTACATTGGTTAAGCTTTATGATGTCATTGAACAACTACGTGATAACGTACAACCAGTCTATGACAGAAGTCAACTTACAGAAAAACGTGAGAAAAATGAAATCGGTATTCATTCTTTACGTGGGGGTACCATTGTTGGAGAACATGATGTATTGTTTGCTGGTGTTGATGAGACAATCACCCTTTCACATAGCGCACAATCTAAAGATATCTTTGCGAATGGTGCATTAAAAGCAGCTGAGAAGCTTGTTCATAAATCACCAGGGTATTATACATTTGACAATTTATAAGGAGTGTAAGTAAACATGGTTAAAAATTTTACTGCTGAAGAAATTATTCAATATATTAGTGATGCGAAAAAATCTACCCCACTTAAAGTATATGCGAACGGAAATTTTACAGAGGTGACATTTCCAGAGCAATTTAAAGTGTTTGGCTCAGATGATTCTAAAGTGATTTTCTGTGAAGCGAGCGATTGGCAAGCATTTTATGAAGCGAATCAATCAGCAATTACAGAATTAGAAATTGAAATGGATCGCCGTAACTCAGCAATTCCATTGAAAAACTTAGTGAATACGAATGCACGTATTGAACCAGGTGCATTTATTCGTGAACACGCTGTTATTGGCGACGGTGCAGTTGTAATGATGGGTGCCACAATTAATATTGGTGCCATCGTTGGTGAAGGTACAATGATCGATATGAATGCCACATTAGGTGGCCGTGCAACAACAGGCAAAAATGTTCACGTTGGTGCAGGTGCAGTTCTAGCGGGTGTGATTGAGCCACCAAGTGCTTCTCCAGTTGTCATTGAAGATAATGTCCTTATCGGTGCGAATGCAGTCGTTTTAGAAGGTGTTCGTGTTGGTGAAGGTGCCATCGTTGCGGCAGGTGCCATTGTGACGCACGATGTACCTGCAGGAGCTGTTGTTGCAGGTACACCAGCCAAAGTCATTAAGCAAGCAAGCGACGTTGCCGATTCAAAACGTGAAATCGTAGCAGCATTGCGCAAACTTGATGAATAACGAATTAAGTGAATGATGTACTAAGAAATATTATTTATCTGTCTATCTGACGAAGCATGTAAGACTTGGCAGACATCGATCGAAGTGGGAGGACAAAAGTCAAAAGCTTTGTGCCCCACTTTTTTTGTTTAAATACCAAGGAGTGATTCAAATGAGTGAGTTAGAATTTGTCACACAACATCGACGATATTTACATACACATCCTGAATTAAGTTTGCAGGAATTTAAAACAACTGAATATATTATTGAATTTTTAAAATCTGAAGGTATTCCTTTTGAAAGACCATTAGAAACAGGTGTCGTTGCTTATTTAGAAGGAAATTCAAATAAGACAATTGCTTTTAGAGCAGATATTGATGCACTGCCTATTCATGAAGAAAATGATATCGACTTTCGTAGTGAAGTAGGTCAAGTGATGCATGCATGTGGTCATGATGGCCATACGACAGCACTTATGTTACATGTGAGAAGATGTAAAGCACTATATGATGCAGGAAAACTACCACATAATGTTGTCTTCTTATTCCAACCTGCTGAGGAATCAGGCGGTGGTGCTAATCAATTAATTAAAACAGGTGCATTAGATGCATACAAAATTGATGCAATATACGGTGTGCATATCATGCCATTTGTTGAAGAAGGTTCTGTCGTTGTACGCGATGAAGAAATTACCGCAAGCGCAACAGAATATCGTTTTTACTTAGAAGGACAATCAAGTCATGTTGCAAATAAAGAACAAGGCCGTTCGACTGGAGAAGCGATGCAGCACTTGTTGATACAATTATCACAAATTCAACAGTATCACTTAAATGGTTTACAACGCAACATTTTGCATATTGGTAGATTTCATGCAGGAGAAGCCATTAATACGGTACCGAGTCATGGCTATTTAGAAGGAACAATCCGAACATATGATATGCATGACTTACAACAAGTTCAACAACAAATGCAAAAAATTGCCGAAAGTATCACCCTATTATTTAATGTGCAATGTGACGTGAAATTTGAAGAAGGTTACCCACCTACTATCAATGATCCAAAGTTAAAAAAATATGTGGTGGATAGTTTAACGCATCATCATTTGAATGTCATTGAACCTAAAACACCCTATTTATTTGGTGAAGATTTTAGTTTTTATAACCGAATCGCCCCTTCATATTTTGTTTTCGTTGGAACAAAGGATGAAGCAAAAGGATACATCCATGGATTACATACACCAAAACTTAATTTTAATGAAAGTGTATTAATTCGAGTAGCTGATTATTATGAACGCTTATTATTCAATTATGATGAGGTGATCGAATGACAGCCCTTTGGCAAGTAGATAGTGAAATCTTTCAAAAAAATGTTCAGCAAGTGAAAAATGGTCAACCATTAATGGCTGTTGTCAAAAATAACGCATATAATTATGGGTTAACATTTGCGGTTGAACAATTTTGGAAGTCAGGTATTCGTTGTTTTAGCACAACATCTTTAAAAGAAGCTGTAAAAATTCGAGAACTCGCCCCTACTGCGACAATATTTTTAATGAATGCATCATATGAATTTGAAATAGTACGAATGCATGATATTCATATGACACTTCCTTCTTTAAGTTTTTATTATGAAAATAAAGAAGCACTAGCAGGTGTAAAGGTACATTTAGAATATGAAAATTTATTACATCGTTCTGGATTTAAAACACTTGATGAAATATTAGAAGTACTTGAGCACCATCATACAAATACACAACCAAAAATGACTATAACAGGTCTGTGGACACACTTTGGCTATGCAGATGAATTTGATGTGGTTGATTATGAAGAAGAACGTGATGCATGGATTGGAGTGGTAGATACACTTTTAAAACAAGGTTATCAGTTCGATATGATTCATGCACAGAACAGTGCGAGCTTTATTCGTGAAGGACAAATATTTCCACATCATACCCATGCACGTGTAGGGATTGCATTATATGGGTCACGTCCCTATTCTTCACTTTCTAGAACGTCTATATTACAGGCGCTTACTGTTCAAGCAAATGTGCTACAAGTCAGAACAGTTCAAGCTGGTCAACATTGTGGCTATAGTTTTGCGTACACAGCCGAGAAAGACAATACGAGACTTGCAGTGGTTGATATTGGTTATGGAGATGGTGTGTTACGTACACGCGCACAACATGATGTATTAATAAATGGGAAACGTTACCCTATTCGAGCGCTGATGATGAGTCATATGTTTGTTGAGGTAGATGATGATGTTAAAGCACAAGATATTGTGACACTTTACAATGAAGATTTAAGAATAGATGATTATACATTTAAAGGGGTTGGTGCAAATTCTGAACAATTAAGTGCATTAAACCTAGATTCTTTAACAAAGGAGTATCAATAAATGACAGTTACTTATAATAAATCTGGAGAGCTTACAATCGATGGTACAAGCTTAAAAACAATTGCCCAAAGTTATGGGACACCAACGATTGTTTATGATGAAAATCAAATTCGCGAACAAATGAGACGCTATCATAAAGCATTTCAACAAAATGATATTGGCTATGTATTATCTTACGCGTCAAAAGCATTTACATGCATTCAAATGATTAAACTTGTTGAAGAAGAAGATTTTGATTTAGACGTTGTGTCTGAAGGAGAACTTTATACAGCGATTGAAGCCGGTTATGATCCTAAACGTATTCATTTCCATGGTAACAATAAAACGAAACAAGAGATTCAATATGCACTCTCTCAAGGTATTGGTTATTTTGTCGTTGATGCATTAGACGAAATTGCAGTATTAGATGAGTATGCGACTGATTCTGTAGATGTGCTTATTCGTGTAAACCCTGGTGTTGAGGCACATACACATGAATTTATCCAAACAGGCCAAGAAAAAAGTAAGTTTGGCTTATCATTAAAACATGGTCTGGCTGAACAAGCTGTTGAAATGATCCAACAAAGTCATCATTTAAACTTAAAAGGGATTCACTTCCATATTGGATCACAAATTGAAGAAACAACAGGCATTATTGAAACAGCTAAAATGGTGTTAGAATGGTTGGACAAACATGCATTAGAGATTGAGTTACTGAATTTAGGCGGTGGTTTTAGTGTGGAATATGTTGAAGGTGATCAATCATTCGATATTGAACATGGGATTACAGAAATTGTTCAGGCAGTAAAGCAGAAGTGCCGAGAACTTAACTACCCTATTCCAACATTAAGTATTGAGCCAGGACGTTCTATTGTGGCTGAAGCAGGTGTTACACTATACGAAGTCGGTACGATTAAAGAGATTCCTACAGTGAATAAGTATATTTCTATTGATGGTGGGATGAGTGATCATATTCGTACAGCACTGTATGATGCTAAATATAAAGTGATGCTTGTTAATCGTAATGAAGTGGCTGACCAAGTCGTCACACTGGCTGGGAAATTATGTGAATCTGGTGATATTTTAATCCATGAAGCGGCACTTCCTTCAAGTGTGTCTCGTGGTGACTATTTGGCTGTATTATCAACGGGAGCGTATCATTATAGTATGGCTTCTAACTATAACCAAATTCAAAAACCAGCTGTATTCTTTGTCGCTAATGGTAAAGCACGAGAAGTGATTAAGCGTCAATCATTACGTCAATTGATTATTAATGATGTGAAATAATAGAATTAAGAGGATGAGATGGCAGATGCTGTCTCATTTTTTTATTGTATTCAAACAAACTTGGAGTATTTATTGCGTCAAAGGAGGAATATTTAATGAGGGTGTATCAAAATTTTCTATATTTAAATAGCGTCTTCTATCTCTTTTAGGGACTCGAATATACTTTGTTGCTACTGTTTCAATCATTCAATAAATGCAAAAAGACGAACACATGGGATGTGCTCGTCTTTTTGTTAAGTCAACATTGCATCTATTTATTATAGTTTAACAACGTTTGCAGCTTGTGGGCCGCGGTCGCCTTCAACTACTTCAAATTCAACTGCTTGACCTTCTTCTAATGATTTGTAACCTTCTTGGTTGATAGCTGAGAAGTGTACGAATACGTCGTTTTCTCCTTCAACTTCGATAAAACCAAAACCTTTTTCAGCGTTAAACCATTTAACTGTACCTTGTTTCATAATATGTGAAACCTCCAAGACTAAAATTCAATATGCGCTATTCGCATATTACAAAAAATACTCCATTATCATCAATATTTTTTGCAATATGGAATAATGCAATTGCTTACATTCTATTATAAAGTAAGGCGGTATCATTTGCAATACAGAAATTAAAATTTTATATTCAATTTATTAATGGCATATTTAAATAAATTTCTTTATTTTTTCTCACAATAAAACTGTAAAAAATTTGAAGATCTTCTTCACAGTCTTCACAGTATTGTATATCACAATTGTTATAAAAAGCGTAGATATTATGCTTTCCTACCAAATGATTACAATAATGTTCTTTCGCTTTTTTTATTGTTGACTCGTACGCTTTAAAAAAAGCGGCATCGTTTGAAAATGTTTGTGTTTCAACGATGTGTTCTGGCCAGTCATCAAAAAGCCACCAACCTTCGTAGTCTGCACGAATTTTAATGAGTTCCCACATGAAAATGTCCTCCCAATTAGTACTGACGTTTTAAATCGTTATGTGTTAGTAATGCGAAAAGTCTTTTTTCTAACCTACTCAACAAGTTAAGACTTTTAGCAGTAAAAATCAAGTTTTTGAACTTACAATCCCTTTATTTAAAAAAGAAGTATAACTTCTGATATTTGCCTATTTTGAGAAGTATGGTGGTTTTGTTTGAAAACGATATTTAATAAAAATAATTGTACAAAAACCGGTGTGATATTCTTAAATATTAGTGTTTTATATCAAAAATCCGTATACTTATAGTAAGAGGTGATACAAAATGAAACGTTACTTAATTAATGTTCATGGTCGTGTACAAGGTGTTGGCTTTCGTTATTTTACTGAACGTCTTGCTTTGAAATATCATGTGACTGGATCAGTTCAAAATGTGAATGATTTTGTTGAAGTGATTGCGCAAGGTGAAGATAACCAAATTGAGATGTTTGTGCAAGCAGTTATCAATGGTGCCTCCCCTGCTTCATCTGTGAAAAAACATCAAATTGAAGAACTAAATATTGTACCACACGAAGAAAAATTTAAAGTATTAGGATAAAGGAAGTTATCACGATGAGATATAATTTATCGCGCATATTCGGTGTTGTTGTCGGAATTCCTGTTGCGACAATATCATTCTTCGCAAGTTTATTTGCGTTGGATATACAAATGATATTTGATGTATTAATAGGTGGAGGAGGATTTGTCTTAGGATATGTTCCCACTCAGCGATTAACGTCTAAAAATTATTTAAACGAATTAGGTTTATCACGTAAAGACTACCGCTATATTCATCATCAAATAAATGCGGCACAAAGTAAAATTAAACGTATTTTCAAAGCTTTTATAAAAGTTCGATCTATTCAAGACTTCAAATTAGTCAATGATATTTATCGATTGACCCGTACGATTAATCAAATCGTGCGAGAAAAACCAAACCAATTTTATCAGATTGAAAGTTTCTATTATTCGCATATTGATCATGCATTGAATTTAGTAGAAAGTTATACACACTTGGCTAAAATGCCGATGAAATCAGCTGCTGATCAACAAGCCTTACATCAGACACGCATCACATTAGAGGAAATCAAGCGTACATTAATTGCAGATCTTAAACGTCTGAATGAACGTCATTATAATCAATTAGACACAGAGATGAGACTATCAAAACTATATTTAAATGAAAAAGAGCAGGAGCATGCTAATGGAACAAAACAATAAGACACAAACGACGACAGGTCATCCTTTAGACCAATATTTTAATTCATTTGAGCAAGGACCTGTTAGTCAAGAAATGATGCCTTCAGAAAATGAAAATGTTGAAGTGACAAAACCTCAATTTTCAGAGCAAGACAAACAAAAAATTGAGATGTTGGCAAAGGAAATTGAACCATTAAATAATAATAGTTTAATGCAGTTCGGTTCAAATGCACAATCACATCTTTCAAGTTTTTCGCATCAAATGCTAAATAATATTCAGTCAAAAGATATTGGCCCTATTGGTGATACACTAGAAAGCTTAATGAAAAAATTGAGAGAAGTAGATCCAGAAGAATTATCGCAAAAGAATGATAATCTTTTAAAGAAAGTTTTTAGAAGATCTAAATCATCTCTTCAACAAGTATTCTCACGTATGCAGTCTGTCAGTGCACAGGTTGATCGTATCTCCGTTGAACTCGATAAAAATAAGTCTGAATTGATTAAAGATGTGGGATTACTTGACGATTTGTATCAGCAAAATAAGGATTATTATGATGTATTAAATCTTTATATCGCAGCGGCAGAAAGTAAAAAAGAAGATTTAACGCAAAATGTACTGCCTCAATTACGAGAAACGGCACGAACATCAGACAATCAAATGGCTGTACAAGATGTGGCGGATATGGAGCAATTTGTTGATCGATTAGAAAAACGCATCTATGATCTTCAATTATCACGTCAAATCACCTTGCAATCAGCACCACAAATCCGAATGATTCAAAACATTAACCAAGCTTTAGCTGAAAAAATTCAAAGTTCAATTTTAACGAGTATTCCATTATGGAAAAATCAAATGGCAATTGCCCTAACGTTAAACAGACAAAATAAAGCAGTCACTGCACAAAAACAAGTGACGGATACAACCAATGAAATCCTCATCCGAAACTCTGAAATGTTGCGTCAAAATGCGCGAATTACAGCTGAAGAAAATGAACGTGGCATTGTTGATATTGAAACATTAAAAACAACACAAGACAACATTATTCAAACAATTGAAGAAACACTACAAATTCAAGCAGATGGACGTCAAAAACGTCAACAAGCTGAGAAAGACTTAAAACAGTTAGAGCAAGATTTACGATCACGTTTGGTTACAGCTCAAGATCAACGTAATGACTTTAAATAATATCAAACAAAGTAAAAGGCCCTGCACATCATATCGATGGCAAGGCCTTTTCTGTTAGCTATTCTTTTTCATAGACAATGATATTTGATGATTTCACGAAAGCACCAATAGCGTATGCAATTAATAATGTAATCACTGCAATTGGGAACCATTCAAGTGAATATTCATGGAATGGTAAGCTTTCAATGAATGGCATTTTGATCCAGCCATTTGTGTTGAATACACTTAAAATAGATTCTAATGCAACAACAGCAACTGTAATTTGTTGTGTAATGCGACGAGTTGGTACAAAACGTGCAATTAAAATTAATAATACAGTTGTAATCGCTACTGGATAAATAATTAACAATACTGGGATTGATAATTGAATCACTGAGTTTAATCCTAAGTTTGATAATACAAAACTAATTAAAGTAAAGATAATAACATATGTTTTGTATGATAATTTAGGAAGAATACTGTGGAAGTATTCACTTACTGCTACAACTAATCCACATGCAGTTGTTAAACATGCAAGTGCTACGATAATACCTAATAAGTATTTACCAAATGCACCATAACCAGTTGCTGCGATTGTAATTAATAGATGCGCCCCAATATTTTGGTTGTTCTCTGTTAATTGTTTCATTGTTTCTTCACTAATGATCATGTGATTACCGATAAATCCTAATGAGATATAGATAAAAGCAAGTGCTGCAGTTGCAATAATTGCTGATAATGCAGTTTGCTTGAAGATTTGATCAGCTGTTCTGATACCTGTTGCTTTAACTGCGTTTACAACGATCATAGAGAATGCAATCGCTGCGATAGCATCCATTGTTAAGTAACCTTCAGTAAATCCTTTTGTAAATCCTGAAATGTTAGATTTATATACTTCTGGATCAGCTGAAGAACTTGGGTTGCCACCAAAATCAATAAAACCTTTAACGATCATAGCAAGAATTGTGATAAGTAAAAGCGGTGTTAAAATCGCACCGATACGGTCTACAATTTTACCAGGATTAAAACATAAGTATAATACTACAATAAAGTAAATTACTGAGAAAACGAATAACCAAAGTGGGCTACTAGAATTGATGATTGGTGTAATTGTCATCTCAAATGATGTTGATGCTGTACGTGGGATAGCGAACAATGGTCCGATTGTTAAGTAAATAACAACAAGGAATACCACTGAGAATGCAGGATGAATCTTGTTGATTGCCCCAATATACCCTTCTTTATCAAGTGCCCCTACAACTACACCGAGTAAAGGTAATCCGATACCAGTAATAACGAATGCTATTATAGATGGCCAGAAATATTGTCCACTTTCTAGACCTAAGCTAGGCGGGAAAATTAAGTTACCAGCCCCAAAGAATATTGCAAATAACATAAAACCAATGACTAAAGTGTTCTTGTTCATTTTTCTTGTTCCTAAACCTTCCTTTTTAAATTTATGACTCATTTTATCACAATAAATTTTGTTCGTCTATAAGATTTCTGAAAATTTTAAAAGTATTCTGACATACAATAAAGTTTTAAAGGGATAAAAACTTATTTCGTGATAATTTTACTCACAAAATATGTTTTTATCCCTTTGTTTGTATAAAATACGTATTTTATATCATCAATTTTTAAAAAGACTTCAACAATAATTTCTTTAAAAGTGGTGATAATTGACTTGGTAAATGCTGAACGCCTTCTACAAAAATAGCATAAGGTCCATAAATGTTATGAACAGTTTGTTCAATGGCTTCTGTTATCGTTTCTTGACTGAGGAATACATTGAATACTTCAATTCCTAATTTACGTGACATTTCTACGGCTTCGTAGGTATCTAAAATACCATCTTGAGCATAATTAAATGCAGAAGGTTCGCCATCAGAAAATACAATAAGGAATTTTTGTTTTTCCGAACGTGTCAGAAGACGTTCACTGGCAATACGAATTGCGACACCGTCTCGGTTATCATCTTGTGGCGTCAAGGACATAATACGTGGTGCTTCAGCTTGATAAATAGATTGATGATAATTGATAATTTCATCAATGATGTTTGGTTGATCATCTTCATCTGAGTCAAATGCATCTTCAGTAAAAGCAAGGATTTCATGACGAACATTCAATGCTTTTAAAGTCTCGTGGAATAGAACAACCCCTTTAATTGTTTCATCCATTTTATCATGCATACTTGCAGATGCATCAATTAATAATGTGAAAGTTGCATCGAATGACTGACTTTGATCGGCTTTTTTATAAAACAATTTATATTGATCATCTATAAACCAATTCACGAGATTACGCTGCAAGCGACCTTTTGTCAGGTTCATTCGCATATCTTGGAATTCGCGGTCTATCGTCTTTTTGATAATATGAATTAAATCTTTTGTTTCATATTGTACATCTGTTTGAACTTGGCGATATGCCTCTGTATATTGTGGTAAAATAGTTGGTACATTCCACTTGATACGTACATTGGCATTAATACCTGTTAAACCTAACAGACTAGATGATGGGCCTTGTGAGCCGCCTTCTTCATTTTCTAAAGTATCTTGAGACCCTTTCCCTTTTTTTGATATCATATCTGTCATATCATCGGAACTGTCACCTTCACGTGCGGTGTCATTGTCGCTTAATGCTTCGCTACTTTCACCTTCATGTAGTTCTGTCTCTAAGTAGGCACCACCTGCTGTATCAGAATCGGCAGACTTAGACTCAATTTCTTCTGTTTCAACGTCACCTTTTTCGTCTGTTTGACCATCTGTTTGTGCCGCATCCATACGCTTAATATCATCTAATGTTAAATGATCCAGCGCTTTATATACATGACGTGGAATATGATAATATTCATTCAACATATCATCTTTAAGCCACTCGTCTACTTGGAACATGATGCGTTGTGTTAAATACATGGCTTCTTCACTTGTACGAATATTGAAGAAATCCGGCAAATATTGATACATGCGTTCCAATACTGGATTGATTTCTGGATGAATGTCCGGTACTTCAAAAAAGTTTTCCGTTAAGAAAGAGCGTTCTAAATTTAAGAAGAAAAGATCCGTATACATCGTTTTAGTTTGATAGAAATTGATTTGAGTCTCACAATATTGTAAACGCATCTGTCTACGTACGTTAATCAATTTAGCGGTACGTGGACGTTCATTAATAATAAGGTTTAAGACACGCATTTCTTCAATTAATTTAAATAATTGACGGTATAATTTTGGATGTTGAAACCCTTCTTCATTTAAAATGACCTCATTAACAATTTGTGGAGACATATTGAAATAACTATAAGTTGCCAATAAAATATCCGTTTTTAAGCCTGTATGTTCAATTTCTTCAGGTCGATGTGACCAAAATGAACTACAAATGACTTCATTATTAATGGCATCATAATAAGGGAATTTATGAATTTTCACTTGAGTATCTTCATTTTTTAATAATAACCGTGCAAGGTCTTGTAACATCATGACTTTCATTGCGTCAAGTTGTTCGTCGTTGAATAGAATAAAGCGATCGCTCATTGGTATCACCCTCTAAAAGTTCAGTTCTACAGCATTTTTAACAGCTTGTTGTTCACGCTCATCTTCTAACTTATCGATAATCGTACGTTGAATGGCACGTTCAATCGGCATCACTGTTGCAAGGTCACTCATATCGATTAAGGCACGAATACTAGCTGCTTCTTCAGATAATTGTCCTTGTTGCGTCATTGTACGTAAATCTTCGTTAAATTTAATGATTTGGTTGATTAATGTATCATCTTGCAATAAACTTTGTGCTTTAATAACTTGATGTAATGTATCACCATCGATATATTCAACATTAATCACAACAAAACGGTTTTTCAATGCTTCGTTCATTGGTAAGGTACCTACGTATCCTTCATTGATTGCAGCAATCACTTTAAACCCAGGAGCTGCTTTGATCACTTCGCCAGTAAATGGATTTGTAAGTTGACGACGATAGTCTAAAACCCCATTTAAGATTGGTAATGTTTCAGGCTTAGCCATATTAATCTCATCAATATATAAAATATGACCCTCTCGCATTGCTTTGATAACAGGACCATCAATAAACACAATTTCTTGATGTCCTTGTTCTGAAGTTTTAATGGTTTTAAAACCTAAAAGACTTTCAGCATCTAAATCGACAGAACAGTTAATTTGATGCATAGGAATGTTCGTTGTTTCACTTAATGTTTCTGCTAATCTTGTTTTTCCTGAACCTGTAGGCCCTTTTAATAAGATATTTTTATTAAGGCTGAATAATTTTTCAGCATCTCCAAAAACAGTTTTATCTGAGTTAATGTAACCTGTGCTTAGTTGAGTCATGTAGATCACCTTTCGAATAATAAGATTTATCGCGCTAAAAATAAGTTTTTAAATGATGACAAACATAAGAAAAAAGCTGATAGTACCGTTGTACATCGCTTTTTTCATTCATCACACTTATAAAGTTTAAACTTCTTCAAAATATGTTTTGTAGTAACCACCAACATGTCCTGAATTATCAATGATTTGGTAATATTCTTCTGTTTCATTGACCACATCATAGACGTTATCAACAGTTAACATATCACTAACTGTAAACTTTTTGGCGTTTGTATGTAATACTTTCACTTTTTTAATTGGTGTTACTTCTTTCCAATTTTCGTGTAACATTTGCTTCACCCTCTTAAATTCAATCATTATTCATTATGAAATAAATTATTTACTTTGTCCATAACAGATATACATTGAAATATTTGTTATGGACAAAATTTAATGATTCACTTAATCCTCTATATTATAACGAATTTCCTTTTTATTGTAGCTGTATTTGCTTATAGCTATTGGAAGAAAATACCAAATAGAATAAAGACGATACCAGCATAAAAATAAATAGCACGTTGCTTACGGTTTTGTAGGACATCAAAGCCATATAATACAACGAGGCCTAAGCCAATCGTTTGAAATACTGGCCAGTAGTTTGTTAAACCAAATAAACTTGTCAGGATAAAAATAAAATTGATCAATATGATTAAAACACCTACAGATAATATAGGAACGAGTAGCTTTTTATTGATATTCATTGAAGTGATAACTCCTCTAGTTTATTAAATATAGCGTAACATATATCTCGCCTCCGAAAAAGCATACTTGTTATTTATGAAAAACTGGAGATAAAAAACTCAAACTAAGGCAACAAATACGATGTATCAGTTTTCAATATCCTCAAAATACACATTTCTTCAAACAATAAAAAAAGGCAGAAGTGCCAATTTTCATGGACACTTCTGGCTCGAAACGAATATGAGCTATAAATTAAGATTCAAGTAATAAATCTTCTGGGTTCTCAATAAGTTCTTTAATTGTTTTTAAGAATCCTACAGCTTCTTTACCATCGATGATACGGTGGTCATAACTTAATGCTAAGTACATCATTGGTCTATTTTCAATTGTGTCTTTATCAATTGCAATTGGACGCGTAATAATTGAGTGCATACCTAAGATTGCAGCTTGATTACCATTAATAATTGGTGTAGACATCATTGAACCAAAGATACCACCATTTGTGATTGTAAATGAACCATTAATCATATCATCTAATGATAATTTGTTATCACGTGCTTTTGCAGCTAAGTTTGCGATTTCTTCTTCAATCTCAGCAAAGTTTTTCTTATCGCAGTCGCGCACGTTTGGTACTAATAAACCACCCGGTGTTGAAACGGCAACGCCGATATCATAGAACTGGTTCGTTACCATGTATTCGCCGTCGATTTCAGCGTTTACTTCAGGGTATTTCTTCAATGCAGCAACTGCAGCTTTTGTGAAGAATGACATGAAGCCAAGTTTTGTACCATTATGATCTTCCATGAATTTTTCTTTTTTACGTTTACGAAGTTCCATAACATTTGTCATGTCAACTTCATTGAATGTTGTTAACATCGCTGTGTTGTTACTTACTTCTAATAACTTACGTGCAGCTGTTTGTTTTCTACGATTCATTTTTTCACGAATCACTGGTTTAGATGGATTTTGTGGCGCAGCTGGTTTTTCAGCTTTTTTCTCTTCTTTCTTCTCAGCTGGTTTGTTGCCACGTTCTACATCTTCTTTGCGTAAAATATCGCCTGATTTGGCGCTTACTTCTGCTAAGTCGATACCTTTTTCACGTGCTGCACGACGAGCAGATGGTGTTGCATTAACGCGATCATTTGAAGAAGTTGATTCTTCTGTTTCTTTTGATGGCTCAGGTTCAGACGCACTTTCTTCTTTTGCAGCTGGCTTATCATCTGATTTTTTCTCGGCTGGTTTTGCACCGCCTTCGCCAACGATTGCAATTGCTTGCCCCACTTCTACAGTATCGCCTGCTTCAGCAAGTAATTCTTGAATCGTACCTTCTTCTTCAGAAACGACTTCAACGTTTACTTTATCTGTTTCCAGTTCTAAGATTGCTTCCCCTTTTTCGACAGTGTCGCCGACTTCTTTCAACCATTCAGCAATGGTACCTTCTGTAATTGATTCTGCTAATTCTGGAACTTTTACCTCTGCCATTTTAATATGCCCCCTAGATATTTAAGCTATTTTCAATAATTTTATTTTGAACAATTTTATGGATTTCGCCATCGCCTTCAGACGGTGCTGCACGATGTGGTCTACCTTCATATTCAAGTTCGTATTTATCACCAACGATGTCATTAAGTTTTGGATAAACGAAATGCCATGCCCCTTGGTTTTGAGGTTCTTCTTGTACCCAAGCAACTGTTTTAAGATTTGGTAATGTTTCTAAGAACTTAACAATCTCTTCTTCAGGGAATGGGTATAATCTTTCAACTGCTACAAGTGCAATCGCTTCATTTGGTTCTTTGCTTAATGCTTCTTTTAAGTCAACAAGCATTTTACCAGATGCAAGAATGACCTTTGTCACTTTTTCTGGATCATGTGTGCCTACTAAGATAGGTTCAAAACCACCAGATGTGAATTGAGAAATAGGTTGTGCGACTGTTTTATTTCTCAATAAGCCTTTTGGTGACATTAATACAAGTGGTCTCATTGCATCAGTACCTAGACTTGCTGCTTGTGCACGTAACAAGTGGAAGTAGTTGCTTGAACTTGATAAGTTACAAATTGTCATATTGTTTTCTGCTGCAAGTTGTAAGAAACGCTCTAGTCGTGCTGATGAATGTTCTGGACCTTGTCCTTCAAATGAATGTGGCAACATGAATGTAAGTCCTGAACGTTCGCCCCACTTCGCATTACTTGAGAATATAAAGTTGTCGAAATACATTTGTGCCATGTTTGCAAAGTCACCAAATTGTGCTTCCCAAATGTTGAAAGATGAAGGATTTTCAACATTGTAGCCATATTCAAAACCAACAACTGCTGATTCAGATAATGGTGAATTGTGAATGTAGAAAGTACCTTTTTGATTTGGTACATGTTGTAAAGGAATGTGCACTTTATTGCTGTCTTGGTCATGTAATACAGCATGACGATGACTGAATGTACCACGTTCACAGTCTTGACCAGTCATACGGATTGGTGTGCCTTCTTGCATAACAGATGCGAAAGCAAGTTGTTCTGCATGTGCCCAATCAACAAGACCTTCTTCACTTTCAAATGGTTTACGACGTTGTTCTAAAATACGTTGTAATTTACCAAAGATATTGAAGTCTTCAGGGTAAGTGAGCATTGCATCATTGATTTCTTTTAAACGATCATATGAAAGTTCAGACTCATTACTTGCTAATGGTTCAGCAATATTTTCTGGTCGTTCCATTTCAGCATTATCGTTTTTATTACTTTTATCAATTTGATCATGTGCTTGACGCATTTCTTTTTGTACGTCATCCATGATTGCTTGCATTTCGTCTTCTTTTAGGACACCCTCATCAACTAATTTTTTACCATAAATCACTTCTACTGTTTCATGTTTCTTGATGTTTTTATATGGTAATGGGTTTGTTAACATAGGTTCGTCCATTTCATTGTGACCAAATCGACGATATCCAACGATGTCAATGACAACGTCTTTATGGAATGTTTTTCTGAATTCCATTGCAATATCAATGGCTTCAATTGTTGCTTCAACATCATCCGCATTGACGTGCATAATTGGAACATCATAGCCTTTAGCGACGTCTGTTGCATAAGTTGTTGAACGGCCATCTGTTGGCTCTGTTGTAAAGCCGATACGGTTATTTGTGATTAAATGAACAGTACCACCCGTGCTATATCCTTCTAAGCTACCCAAGTTCATTGTTTCAAAGTTAACACCTTGACCTGGATAAGCAGCATCACCATGAACAATAATAGGTACTGCGCGGTTGTAATCAGACTCAAGTTGACCTGACTGTTCAGCGTAGTCTTGTGCTGCTCTTGTACGTCCAGTGACAACTGGCGCAACAATCTCAAGGTGACTTGGGTTGTTCGCTAACGTAATTTGTTGATCAATACCGTGAGTTTGGATTTTTTTAACGCCACCTAAATGATACTTCACGTCACTTGTCCAACCAGAAGTGAGCGTTAAGCTACCATCTTCTGGTAAAAATGCCATTGGATCAGTGTGCATGAATTCAGAAAGCATCATTTCATATGGCTTTTTCAAAATATGTGTTAGCACATTTAAACGACCACGGTGTGCCATACCAATTTGAATATTAGCAATTTCATTTTCAGCTGCACGTTTAATGATTTGAGCAATCATTGGTACAAGTGCGTCAACGCCTTCAATTGAGAATCGCTTTGCACCAACGAAGTTTTTGTGAAGATATTTTTCAAATCCTTCAACATGTGCTAGTAATTTGAAAAGTTCAACTTTCTCATCATCATTCAAGGTCGCTTTATATGGTGTTTCGATTCTGCGCTTCAGCCATACACGCTCCTTGTTATTATTAATATGTGTATATTCAAAAGCAATAGATCCTTTATATCGCTTTTCCATACGCTGAATGGCCTCAAAAGCATTTGGATAAATGTCTTTAAAATGATCTGAGACAATCTCAGCTGGAATTTTTTCAAGTGTTTGTTGATCCAAGTTAAAATCTTCAATGTTTAACTTAGGAATATTCGTACGTTCTGATCTGTTTACTGGATAGATATCAGCTAGTAAATGCCCATATTGTCGAATATTATCAATCAAGCGCATAACACGTTTAATTGTGTTATCCCCTGAGCTCGATTGTGTTGATACGTTTGAATAAGATGTGTTGTCATTTTTAATTGTGCCGAAAAGCACTTGTAAATCTTCAGATACAGAATTAGGATCTTCTAAATATTGATCGAAAAGTTCTAACATTAATCCTAAGTTAGCCCCAAAATTTACAGGCGCTTCACTCACCTGTTTATCGTTTTTCATAATCCACCCTCCACAGAAAGAATAAAAACGCTTACAAGTAAATAATAGCATTAAATTGTGAACATTTAAAGGCAAAAAATGGTTATTTTAATGATGTTTCATAGAATTAAAACTGATCGTAAATATTGTGTACGACCCTTCTTCACTATTCACAGTAATGTGACCGTCATAGAGCTTAACCATTTTCAATGCAATAGATAAACCTAAGCCATTACCACCTTGTTGTCGTGAACGAGATTTATCAACGCGATAGAAGCGATTGAAGATATGTTCTTGGTCTTCTTTTGGTATGCCCATTCCGTGATCTTTTATTTCGATAAGGACCCGTTGATTAATATGTTTTGTTTTAATACAAATATGACGATTCTCTTGATCATATTTAATCGCATTATCAATGAAGATTAATAAAATTTGTTCAAGATGAAATGCATTCATATTGAGATAAATGAAATCTTGGTTTGTTTCAAATTCAAACTGATAATCAGGATGAATTTGTTTTAATGAGTTCAAGCGATTTTTAATTTCTAAATTCACATCAACTTGTTCAATTTGATTTTCTATAGATTTCGGATCATCTTTTGTTAAGAGAAGTAATTCTTCAACCAACTTAGTAATACGATTCATTTCTTCAAGTGAAATTGTCAATGATTCTTCAAGAACGGCTGGATCTTTTTTTCCCCATCGCTGAATCAAGTTTAAGTGACCTTGAATAATTTGTAAGGGTGTTCTCAGTTCGTGTGATGCATCTTCAACGAATTGACGTTGTTGATTAAACGCATCTTCCAATTTCATCATCATACTATTAAAGTTATCAATTAATGCATCCGTTTCTTCATAACTTGTTGGCACTTCTAGCTTTTCTTGGAATCCATTGCGTCTAATCTGTGTCATTTTATCTGTAATGATATTAATAGGCTGTGTAATTTGAGCCGAAAAAGCATAACTAATAGTTGCTGTCACAAATAATGCAATAAGACCAAAAATAAGTGCAAGATATGTAATGAAGTTCAGGAGATCATCAAATACATCGAGTGGATGTATGATGGTTGAATAACCTTTAAAGTGATTTGTATGAATTGGATTTGATACGATAATAAATGAGCCTTGGCTGTTTTTAATGATGCGTACACTGCGGTCTGAAACCTTTTCGAATTCAGGTATAAACTGAACATCTGAAGCATTTTCATTTTCCATAATATGTGTGCCATTACGATCATATAAAATCACTTTTTGATGATTGGTTGTTACCGAACTAAAATCTAATGGTGTTATATCTTTTAAAGGCTTGTTAGCAAGTAGCTGATAAAGTTCGTCTGCACTGTGTTCCGCATCTTCCAGTTCATGCTGTTTTAATAAGCTACTGACAGCATAAATAATTAACAGACAAAATATAAAAATAATTAAAAAGGTAATGACCGTCGTGACAAGTGTCCATTTTGTTTTTAGTGTCGGTTGTTTCATTGACGTATCACATACCCTACGCCACGAACTGTTTCAATAATTTTCTCTTTTTGAATGGCTTTTAATTTATTGCGCAAATATCGAATATAGACATCGACGACATTTGTTTCAACTTCTGAATCATAGCCCCATACGTGATTTAAAATTTGTTCACGATGCAAGACATGATTTTTATTTTCTGCAAGGACGAGTAGTAAGTCAAATTCTGTTTTTGTCAGTTCTATTTTTTGCTCGCCATATGAAACGTGAAAAGCACTCTTATCAATGACGATACCACTGACTTCAACTATGTCTTTTGAACTATGTTGATCATCAGAAGAACGTCTCACAAGCGCACGCATTCTCGCTAATAGTTCTTCAATTTCAAAAGGTTTCACAATATAATCATCGGCACCATAATCAAGTCCTAGAACTTTGTCATATATTTCCCCTTTTGCTGTAATCATAATAATGGGTGTATCTTTTTGCTTACGCAGTCGTTTGCACACCTCTAATCCATCAATACCGGGTAACATCAAGTCTAATAAAATAATATCAAAGTCTTGTTGTAATGCTGTGTTTAAACCTGATAGCCCATCATTTTTAATTGCCACTTCATAATTTTCGTGTTTCAATTCAAGTTCAATAAAGCGTGCTAAGTTTTGTTCATCTTCAATAATTAATACATTTTTCATGTTGTCACCTCATCTATAATCATAAGTCATAATATTTATTTGAGAAAGTTAAAAAATCTAACTTTCTAATTGACAATTATTCTCAATGAGTTATAATGTAATTGAAAATGATTATCAATCACAACGATTCCCCCCACACTATTCGTTCTAACGATTGAGTCATTTTCAAATAATATCCCCTTTTATATGCCCGTATAAAAATTTCGTTGATATTAAATTAAACTTATAAATAAAAGCCGTTGCACTGACATGTTGCAACGGCTTTTATTTGATTAGGAAATATTAAGAGGTTTTCTTAAAATCATCTGAGTGAAGATTACAAAGAATAAGCCACCTAAAATCCCTGCTAAAATATCTGTTGGGTAATGAACACCTAAATAAATACGTGATGCACAAATTAATAAGATCATTAAAATTGAAAACACCATCATAAAAACTTTTGACTTTCCTTTTAAAATTCTAATAGCAATGTAGAGGAGACTACCAAAGAAAGCCGTTGATCCCATTGCGTGGCCACTAGGAAAGCTGAAGCCTGAAATATCAATCAAACGCATGATACTAGGACGTTCACGATTAAAAATATGTTTTAAAATCGGATTTGTTAAACCAGCAAGAATCATAGTAAGTGCTATATAAAGTGCTTCAGTTCGATAGCCATATTTCATTAATAACAACACCATCATTGTTGTTAAGATGGCCATACCTATCACTTCTCCAATATGTGTAACCACAAGGAATACCCATGTCATGACATCACTATGCGTTGAAAAAATCCATTTATAGACATGATCATCAATCCATACACCTAAGTCAGATGTATGGAAAAATGCGATGAATACAAATAACACCATACAAATAAACATACATAATATTCTTTTCCACTGTGTCATGTGTATCTCCTTATGATAGACCGTCATGGATGATTTTTTCTAGTAATGCTTCTTTCGTATAGCTTTCTGTAAATGCTTGCATACGTTCAATAAGTTGTTCTCTTGTTTGTTCAAGTCCCTCTAAAGAAGTCGTCATTGTCGCTTCTGATAATGTCGATTCATCAATAGTCATCGCATAACCTTGTTGCGCAAAGTAGTTTGCATTATCAATTTGATCGCCACGAGATTGATCTAACCCTAAAGGAATTAAAAGCATTGGAATGCGCAGGGTTAAAAACTCATAAATGGCATTTGAACCTGCACGTGAAACGACTGTTTCTGTGATGGCTAATAAGTCCGTTAATTCATCAGTCACAAATTCATATTGGATATAGCCTGGTTTTTGAATTTGATCATCTTTTAAGCCTTTGCCTGTTAGATGAATGACTTGGTATGTTTCTAATAAATGATCCAGTTCTTGTCGAAGCGTTTCATTTATTTTTTTACTTCCTAAACTGCCACCCATGACAAGTAATGTTTTTTTAGATGCTTCGAATCCTGTTAAAGCATAACCACGTTCTTTGCTTCCATTTTTTAGATCTTCGCGAATTGTTGCGCCTACAAAGACTCCTTTATTTTCAGGAACATATTTTAAAGTATCTTCAAAAGTCGTATAGATTTTTTTAGCAAACTTCATGGCAATTTTATTCGCTAAGCCTGGTGTAAGGTCAGATTCATGTACGATGACAGGAATGTTCAATGACTTTGCTGCTAGGACAACAGGCACTGAAACAAATCCACCTTTTGAAAAGATTAATTGTGGTTTTTCACGTTTTAAAATTTTACGTGCATCTAGAATTCCTTTTAAAACTTTAAAAATATCTTTTACGTTTTCTTTTGAGAGATAACGACGTAACTTTCCACTAGAAATTGGATAATAAGGCGTATCTGGTAATTGTGTTGTGATCATTTCACGTTCAATACCTTCTTTAGATCCGATATAAATCGTTTCATATCCTTTTTCTGAAGCGGCTGGAATTAAACTTAAGTTTACGGATACATGACCGACTGTGCCGCCACCTGTAAATGCGATTTTAACCATATTCTCCCTCTCATTCTAATTCAATATTTTGTAGTATGCATAAAATGGTTCACCTTTATCAAAGGGGAAAATATCACTTTGCATTTCCCCTATTTTGATAAAATGATGTTTCCTAAAAAATTTTTGAGCACGTTGATTTTTAGAAAATGTATCTGTGAGTAATGCTGTCATTTGTTGTTGTTGCGCATTTGAGATAGCATAATCCATTAATATTTGTGCAGTGCCAGGATAGCGTGAGGATGCGACAAGTCTGTGAATGACTAATACATGTTCTCTATTAAGTGGCCAATCAAATTGATCATACCATTCTGGCATATCACGATTTTTGACGATAAATCCTTTAATGATATTGTCTTCATCAAGAACATATAACGCTTGTTCATGAATATCTTTTTTAAAGTCTTCTAATACGGGATAGTTTGCATCCCATTGTGGATTATTATCTTGTTGCATTAATTGTTTGGCTTCTTCTACTAAAAAATGAATCTGTTCAATATCTGCTAAAGTGGCAAGTCTCATATTATCATCACTCTCCTATTTTCTTGAGTGTAAGATCTAACATGACATCTTCTTCAGTTGATTTGTTCACCAGTTGTTCAGTTAGTTTTTCGTTGGTTTTACGATTGAATACCCCATCAGATTCCACTTTTTGATCTGATTGGAAACTACGCACTGCCTCTTCTAATGTAGAATCAAAGTTTTCATTCATTTCGCCGACATCGTAACCGAGCGCATCGAGTCCAGTTTTAAGTGATTTAATATATTCAGATTTATCTCCAACTTTGAAAGTTTTATCTGACGGAATGACTTTCATATTTTCATATGCTGCTCCTTTTATTTCAACATCTGGTTTAATGCCCTTTTCATGAATATAATGGCCTTTCGGTGTGAGCCATTTCATTTCAGTAAATTTTAATAGTGAGCCATCGCTGAACTCTCTTGTTGTCTGAACAATGCCTTTACCAAATGATTTTTCGCCATATACTTTTGCGATACCATGATCTTTTAATGCCCCTGTAAAGACTTCTGAAGCACTAGCAGAACCTTCATTCATTAAGATACCGACATCAAGTTTTTCAATACCTTTGAGGCGTGCGTGATCTGTTGTAATTTGACGTGTTTGCTTGCCTTTTTCAAGTTGGACAACTGTTTCACCTTTATCAACAAAAATATTCGCCATATTGACAGCTTCATCAAGTAGTCCACCTGGATTATTTCGTAAATCAATTAAAATATGTTTGGCACCTTGTTTTTGTGCCTTTTCAATAGCAGCTTTTAATTCATCAGAAGTGCCTTCTTGGAATTTATTGATTTTAAAGACATGTGTTTGGCCATGTTTCTCATGTTTAACACTTTCTACATGAATGGTTTCTCGTTTAATTGAAAATTCTTTTTCATCGCCATTACGGTTAATTAATAATTTAACAGTGGTTCCTTCTTTACCTCGAACTTCTTTAACAATTTCAGTTAATTGTTTCCCTTTTACAGGTTTTCCATCTACAGCAATGAGTTCATCTTTTGGTTGAATACCCGCTTTTTCTGCAGGTGATTCTTTGATTGGGCTGGCGATATAGATTTTTTCATTTTTTTGTTCCATTTCAGCACCAATTCCGACAAAGTCACCAGAGACATCTTCATTGAATGATTTTGTTTCTTCAGTTGACATATATTCTGTATATGGATCTTTTAAACTTTTGGTCATCCCTTTTATCGCATCTTCAAGTAATAATTCTTTGTCTTTGTTTTTATAATAATCAGTTGCAATTACTTCATAGACTTCACCGAGTTTTTCAGCATTTTTTTGAATACTCGGATCCGTTGAAGTGTTTTTCCAATACCATAAGATCGTAAGGATGATCGCAGCTGTAATGATGATGGTGAATAGAATACTTATGACAACATATTTCAGTGGAACATAAGTTGTCGTTCCAGATTTTTTTGATTTAAATGGTTTCATGTTTCAGCTCCTTTTTAATGAATCGCTAAAAGTGGAAGATGTTGATAGGAGCCAATTATTTTAGTCCGTATTGTAATGATGGTTATTTCGCCATCCTGTCATAAGCTTTATATATGTATGCCTCAAAAAAGGTTGGGACATGATTCATATCTCAACCTTTCTTGAATACTATTTGCAATGTGACAGGATGAACGTGTCAATTAAAACTGAAGCCACTCTTGATACTCTTCATACAAGCTATCAAATACAGAAAGTGGTAATGAATAAGTGCCTTCTGTTTCAATATAATTTGATAATTGATCAAAATCCGTTTCATATTTTGGAAAATCAAGATCTTGGAATATCATTTCAGCAAATGCACCTTTATCATCTCGTCGTCCTCTTACTGTCAAAGCAAATTGATAAAATGAGGCATCTTTCATTATTTCACAGTCACATCAAATACAAGTGTTTCGCCTTTTTCTAATGTCGTCACATCATGAAGTTGGTGTGATTCTACGTGATCAGCGAAGTTTGTAATAATGATTGGTGAGATAGTAGATTTTGCATTAGCATTGATATAATCCAAATCAAACGTAACAAGTGTATCACCAACATTTACACGATCTCCACTTTCTACGTGTGTTTCAAAGCCTTCACCGTTTAATTGAACAGTATCTAATCCGATATGAACAAGAACTTCTAAACCATTATCAGCTTTTAAACCAATCGCATGTTTTGTTGGGAATACATTATCAACAACACCTTCAATTGGTGAAACGACTTTCCCTTCACTAGGTTGAATACCGAAACCATCACCCATCATTTTTTGTGCAAATACTGGGTCTGGAATATCTTCTACTTTCACATATTCACCTGTGATTGGTGCATATACTTTAATATCTTTACTCGCTTCATTGCCTTTTCCAAATAACTTTTTAAACATGACGCTCACTCCTCTTTATTTATCAAACAATTTAATTGTATCGCCATAACCAAGTGCTTCTAATTTTTCATATGGAATGAATTGAATCGCTGCAGAGTTGATGCAATAACGTAATCCACCGCGTTCTTTCGGTCCATCATTAAAGACATGGCCAAGGTGGCTATTGCTTCCTTCTGAACGAACTTCAGTACGCAACATACCAAATGATTTGTCGACAAGCTCAATGATTTCATCGTCATTGATCGCCTTAGAGAAACTTGGCCAACCACAATCTGATTCAAATTTA
Organism: Staphylococcus sp. IVB6240; assembly: GCF_025558425.1. NCBI lineage: Bacteria > Bacillati > Bacillota > Bacilli > Caryophanales > Staphylococcaceae > Staphylococcus > Staphylococcus dromedarii. The sequence continues at coordinate 1,276,073 of NZ_CP094718.1, read as the reverse complement.
TCATCTGAAGTAAACAATGGTTTACCTGAAAGTTTATCGACATAAATCCCTTTGTCATAGTGATTCCAATATTCGTTTTCAAATGGTGGTTCAGTGCCATCTTGCTGTGTCACAAGATACTCGATATCTGTTAAATCTGATTTGTCTTTTTTAATCATGCATATCCCCCCAATGTTTCTCTATAAATGCTTTTCTGCCTGAACCTTTTTGATACTGTTCATAATGTGCTGGATTTTTAAGATAATAATCTTGATGATGTGTTTCAGCTGGATAAAAATTCTTATAAGGTTCAACAGGCGTCACAATTGGTTTATCAAAAACGCCTTGTACGTCTAGATTTCTAATCTTCTCTAGCGCAACTTGTTGTTGATCTGAATTGTGATAAAAGATGACTGGGCGGTAACTGTCCCCTCTATCGAAGAATTGCCCTTTATCATCTGTTGGATCAAATGTTTTAAAGTAAATATCTAAAATTTCTTCATATGATATCACATCAGGATTATAAGTGATTTGTACAGCTTCTACATGACCTGTTGTATTAGAACATACTTGCTCATAAGTAGGATTTTCAACATGGCCACCACTATATCATGAAAGAATCTCTTCAATACCATCAAAAGATGTGAATGGTTTAACTAAACACCAAAAACATCCGCCTGCTAATGTTGCATATGCCATAGCCATCCCTCATTTCATTTAGTATGTATCTTCTTTTAAAGCGATTAAGCCAATTGCACCAGTACCTGTATGTGTAGAAATAACAGGAGATGTATTATTTAAATTAAAGTTACCAATTTCAAACGTTTCATTCATTTTATCTTTTACTTTATTCATAAAATCTTCTGCATTTGCATGTGATATACCGACACTTTCGAGTTTAGAATCTCCAGCAAATGGTTTTAAATCGCTAATCAATTGTTTCACACATGCCGATTGTGTACGAACGTTGTGAATCATTTCTAACTTGCCATCCACTAATTCGCCAATTGGCTTAATTTTCATAAGATTTCCTAAGAAGCCTTTTGTCTTACTGATACGGCCACCTTTAATTAATTGATCAAGTTGTCCGATAACAACGTACAGTTTGATATTTTTTTGTAATTTCTCAAGTTTTTTGAGAATTTCTTCAGTTGGAATGCCCTCTTCAATCCATTTAACTAAATATTGGATTTGGTAAGCTAAGCCCCAAGCGATAAATTTAGAGTCCACCACTGTGATATTACCGTCAACCATTTCGCTTGCTTGTCGTGCCGTTTGAACTGTCCCACTTAGGCCAGATGTTAAATGAATACTAATAATTTCAACGTCATCTTTAGCTAATTCTTCATATTTTTCAACAAATTTCCCTAAAGGGGGTTGACTTGTTTTTAAATCATATGAATCATCACCTAAGTAGTTTAAATAGTCTTCAGAAGAAATATCAATTTGGTCTTCATATGATTTACCGTTGATTGTAACGCTTAATGGAATCACATGGATGCCATGTTCTTCTATATACGATGGATTTAAGTCAGATGTAGAATCTGTAACAATAATTCGTTGCATAATGTATTGCCTCCAATTTATTTTCTAGTAAGGTATAAAAAAGTATGTGGGTAACGGTTCTTGTCATCAACTTGACCTTCTTCTGATGATTGAACTTCCCAATCTTTAAATGTATAAGGTGGGAAAAACGTATCTGCTTGGAACGTATCATGAATCACTGTGATATACATATCATCAACTGTATCGATGAAAGATTCAAATAACGTTTGACCACCAAATATAAACACTTGTCCTTCTAATTTTGCAATATCTTCAAGTTGATGGATCACTTCGACCCCTTCAGCTTTAAAGTCTGGATTACGTGTCAACACGACATTTTTTCTATTAGGTAAAGGACGACCAATCGATTCATAAGTTTCACGCCCCATTACAAGTGTATGACCCGTTGTTAATTCTTTAACATGCTTAAGGTCGTTCGGTAAGTGCCATGGTAATTGGTTATTAAAACCGATGCCTCGATTTTCATCGTGTGCAACGAGTATAGATAGTGTCAAAATAATCACTCCTCAAAATTACACCGCAATCGGTGCTTTGATAGGTGGATGAGACGTATAGTTTTTAATTTCTAAATCTTCATATTCAAGATCGAATATTGATTTATCTGTATGAATGCACAACTCAGGTGGTGCATAACTTGTACGTGTCAATTGTGTTTTTACAGCATCAAGATGATTACTATAAATATGTGCGTCTCCAAATGTATGAACAAACTCGCCCACTTCTAAACCACACTCTCGAGCGATTAAATGTGTCAGAAGACTATAGCTCGCAATGTTAAATGGAACGCCTAAAAATATGTCGGCACTACGTTGATATAGTTGGCAACTTAACTTGTTATCTTCTACATAAAACTGAAAAAGTGTATGACAAGGTGGCAATGCCATTGATTCTATTTCGGCAGGGTTCCAAGCACTGATAATATGACGTCTTGAGTTTGGTGATGTCTTGATTTGTTCAATCACCGTTTTCAGTTGATCATAATGTTTGCCGTCAGCACCTACCCAATCTCGCCATTGTTTACCGTATACATTGCCTAAATCACCATGTTTTTTCATAAACGCATCATCGTGAAGTATTGCATCCTTGAACTTTTTCATTTCCTCATCATATTGCACTTTAAACGCTGGGTCAGTTAAACTGCGATGCCCAAAGTTAGTCATATCTGGTCCTGTATAGTCAGAACTGTTTATATACTTTTCAAAAGCCCATTCATTCCAAATATTATTGTTATATTGTAGTAAATATCTTAGGTTGGTATCGCCACGAATAAACCATATGAGTTCAGTTGCGATAAGTTTAAATGATACTTTTTTTGTTGTTAATAATGGAAAACCTTTTGATAGGTCAAATCGTAATTGATGTCCAAATTTGGAAATGGTACCTGTTGCTGTTCGGTCATCTCGATGATTGCCTATCTCTAAAATTTCAGTGCATAAATCGTGATATGCCTGATCAAATGGATTCATGACGTTCACCCCTTTCCTTTATCCTCTATAATAGACGATTTTGCAGTTTTTGAAAAATAAAAAACAAAAGCTGAGACAATTTATGAAAAAATAGTCTCAGCATTTCAAAAATGATTAACAGTGTGAATCAAAAGCTTCTTTAATATCCATTGCTAGATCATTAATATCTCTACCTTCAATGTGTTCACGTGGTGTAAAGTGAACAAGGTTTTTACCTTTAAAGAGTGCAAATGATGGACTAGATGGGACTTGCTGAATATAGTCGCGCATTGTTTCAGTTGCTTCTTTATCTTGACCAGCAAATACAGTGACTTTATTATCTGGTTTCTTCTCGTTTTGTTCTGCTACAGCAACTGCTGCTGGACGTGCGAGACCAGCTGCACATCCACATGTCGAGTTGATGACAACAAATGTCGTTTCATCGTCTGTTCTTTCGTCCATGTATTGTGACACTGACTTAGAAGTTTCTAAACTTGTAAAACCATTTTGTGTTAATTCCCCACGCATTTGTGCGGCAAGTTCTTTCATATATGCATCGTAAGCATTCATATTTATTCGCTCCTTTAATTAACTTGTGTTTATTCAATATTATAACATCATTTATCGTTTTCGATTTGCGATTTGTTTCCACACAGAACCAAGTGCTGCTTCGCCTTGTTCAATACGTGCAATTGCCATTTTTATTTGCATACGCACTTCATATGCAGGATCATCTTGATGTGCTTTTAATGTGGCCAGTTGTGCTTCTCCCCCTTCATCAAAGATAAACATGGCTGCACGCCAACGAACGATTTTATGTGCATCATCAAGTGCACGTTCCATTTCAGGAAGTGCTTCAGCAAAGCCTAAGTCACTTAAAGCGTCTCCTGCTGCTCTTCTTACAGCTGGACTTTTATCTTGGAGCCCTTTATAGAGATAAGGTAATGTGTCTTTTGTTTCTATCATACTTAAGAGAACAATACCCTCACGACGAAGTTGAACCTTTTCTTCAGTTAGTACATGTGCTAACAATGGATAGTCAGCTTCAGTAGGTGTTGGAAAAGCGGTAAGCATACGTAAACGTGCCTTCCAATCTTCTGCTTGTTGATAGGTTTCTAACGTCACATGCTGATATTCTTTAACGGGCATCTCTTGTGATGTTGTTGATTGTGCACGTTCAACTAATTGTTGCAATTCACTCGTAGGATATAAGGCATTCATTTCTTCTTCTACTTCATCCATGATTTGTTCCAGTTCTCCATAACGGACACCTAAATTATGCCATTTTCTTAAAAATACCACATTATCTCCAGGTAACTGTGCCGCTGTCATTGCATCGATAAAGCGATCGCTTAATTGACGGCGTTGTTCCTCACTATTTGTTGTTAATTTGATTTGATAAGGAATATCTTTAAATTTTAATACTTCAGCTTTTACTTCGCCAAAGTGTCCTTGTGTGTCTGCTGTTTCTTGATGAGAGGTCTCTTCACCGTTAAGCATCGCTGTTATTTGTGGCAATACATCTTCCCAATCAGCTTTAGGCATTTTGTCTATCGCTAAAAAATCTAAAACATAAAAAATAGATTTGACGCCTTCAATCGTCAATAATTGATTAATAAATATAGGTTGAGTTTCTTTTACTTCAGTATATGTTGTCGATTGATTATCTTGACGTTTTTCAGAAATAATCACTTTCATTGTATTGGGACTTGGTGTTGGTTCGATTTTAATAATTTCCATAGTTTATTACGCTCCTCATATTACAGCGAGTTATTGAAGATATTTTCCTAAGGCTTGGATACGTTGGCCAACAGAACATTCATTAATACAAAAATGATGTGCTGATGTCTTACTTTCTTCTTTTCTTAGGTGCGACTTGATTAAGCATTGGGTACAATAATCAGCCATTAATGTATCAATGGTCTCAATCGCTTGTCTTTTCTCGTCTGTTAACATATCTATCACCTCGCATAATATTGTGTTAAACAAAGATAATCGTAACATGAAATAGGCCTTCATTGAAATGTTTCACACCTGTTTATTAAGGGGGTTTTAAGTCTTATTTTTTAGTGGATGACATGTTTATACTAAATATATAAAAAGGTGTCATGATATGAAATTTTAGATACAGATAGTCATTTTTTTAAGTTCTGCTCAAATTCTAAGCCCTTCTCTCACAACCTCGTCATATCAGTGTTCGAGAAGCAGAAGTCTCGGCAGAATATCGCAATTCGATAAAATCAAAAAGCGATTTTACTCATTGCTCCGATTCTGCTCAAATTCTAAACGCTTCTCTCACAACCTTTTATATACAAAATTTTTTGTTGAATTTTATATTTGTCTGTTCTATGATGTATAAGTTGTCAATTGCGGTTTCTAAACACCCGCATGATCAAAATTTAGGAGGAATTTAATATGTATAATGAATTAGTAGGTCTCGGGGCATTTATCCTGACTTTTGTATTTATGGTTGCCATGTTTCGATTTTTTGGCAAACAAGGATTGTATGCTTGGGTTGCGATTGGGACAATCATCGCTAATATTCAAGTGATTAAAACTGTAGATATTTTTACAATATCTGCCACTTTAGGAAATGTGATGTTTGCGTCTATTTATTTAGCAACAGATATTTTGAATGATATTTACGGGAGAAAAGTGGCTAAAAAAGCTGTGTGGCTTGGCTTTTCATCAACACTCGTTATGATTGCTGTCATGCAAGTATCGTTAGCTTTCGCACCAAGTGAAGCGGATATTTCACAAGAGGCATTAAAAACGATCTTTGGTGTTATTCCACGTATTGCATTGGGATCTATTGTGGCGTATATTATCGGTCAACATATCGATGTGTTTATCTTCCATGCGATCAAAAAGGTTTTCAAATCTGATCGTACATTTATTATTCGTGCATATGGAAGTACAGCATTAAGTTCTATTATAGATACTGCATTGTTTGTGCTGATTGCATTTTATGGTGGGCCACTACCAAATGATGTCATTTTAGAAATATTTATTACAACATACTTATTAAAATTAGCATCTACTGTATTCAATGTTCCATTTGGATATTGGGCGAAATCCATGTATCGACATGGTAAAATAAATGATGATGATATTTAAGATATCGTTAATGAAGGTGACAATACATTTATGAGAAAAAGTGATTTTAAAAATTGCGGACATTCATAAGTGTTTGTCCCCTTTTTTATAGGTAAGGGATGATGAATAATGGCGAAAATTTATTTCGATGCTGCGACGAAAGGAAACCCAGGTGTGAGTACTTGTGGTGTTGTTATTGTAGAAGAATCGGAACGTCACACGTATTCACAAGTTTTAGGTGAAATGGATAACCATAGTGCAGAATGGGAATCTCTCATTTTTGCATTGGAACAAGCAAAACAATTACAAGTGACGAATGCCTTGATTTATACAGATTCACAACTGATAGAAGATGTCGTAAATCGCAATTTTGTGAAGAATAAACGTTTTAAACCGTACTTAGACCGCTTTAATCAACTATCACAGGCCTTTGATTTATGCTTTGTTAAATGGATACCACGTGCTCAAAACAAGGAAGCCAATCAACTCGCGCAACAAACCTTATATCGTGTCACAAAACAATAAAAACCAAGCGAATTGTAGTTCAATAAAACATGCAATTCGCTTGGTTTTTTATAATGATAGAATATATTTTCTTGCAACGCGCAATTCATGTTGCTCACATACATGGATGATATGTGCTAGGTCTAATGTATAAGCCAATTGTTGCCATAAATCATTAGTATGGATGGGTACATCGCAAATGATTTCAGCAAGTTGTTTTGATTTCATTAAATTCTCCATATCGGTTTGAATTTTTTTCTGCTGTCCAGGTGTTAATGATTCGACATGTGTCATCACATTTTCTACTGAACCATATTGTTGAATTAATTTAATGGCTGTTTTTTCACCAATTCCTTTTACACCTGGATAACCATCAGCCGTATCCCCCATAAATGCTTTTACATCAATCAATTGTTTTGGCGCAAGACCGTATTGTTCACGGAAAACTTGTTCATCAAACTTCAAATATTCCGTGAAACCTTTTTTGACAAGCCAAATGTGTATATTGTTAGATGTACATTGTAATAAATCACGATCTCCTGTTATCACATAGACGTTGTCAGTATGATCATGCGCCATTTGTGTTGCCAACGTTCCAATCACATCATCAGCTTCATAATTAGGTAAACCAATATTGAAGAAACCGAGTTCCTGTGAAATATGTTGAACATGTGAGAATTGCGGTATTAATGCTTCAGGTGGTTCGGGACGGTTTTGTTTATATCCACTATACAGCTCATTTCGAAATGTTGATTTCCCAATATCCCAGCAAATTGCGAGATGTGTTGGTTGTATATCATGGATGGCACGTAAGACGTGGCGTACAAAGCCCTGTGTCCCATTTGTTGGCAATCCGTTTGAAGTAAGCATGTAGTTTTTATGAACACTGGTAGCATAGAAATGTCGAAATAAGAGTGCCATGCCATCAATCAGTAATGTGCGATTATTCATTTTATTTTTCCTTTAGTTCAAAATTTGTTTAAGTTTCGGTAATGTTTCTTGTAATGTTTGACGCTGTGTTTGATCTAATTCAAAGCTTAATAATTTTTCAATTTCTTGTTGTGCAACTGCTTCTAATGTTTGAAGTTTTTGTTCTGCAAATTGTGTTAGTGCTTTTTCATATCGGTTCAGCGCATTTGCTAAATCAACCAGACATGTTTGTAGTTGCTCTACACTCAAGTCTTTGATCTCAGTTTGTAACTTTTGCTGTTGCTTAGGCTGAAGAATGTTCTTTTTCGTCAGTTGTTTTGGTAAAGCTGAGATAAACGTTGTTAAATCTAGTTGTAAGTATGCTTCTTCAATACCTTCTACTGATATTTGCGTTTCTGGTTGTAAAATCACGTGATGCTGAGACATATCTGTAATCACTGGAGCCAATTGATGCGCGAACTGTGCTTCAAAATGTTTTTTCATACGGTTAATCATTAACGTCTGTTCTAAATACAGTTTTTGATGGATTTGATCAAGATATGTTTTTGCTGCGTGACGTTTGGCCGTTTTAAAATCATTGGCATCTGTCATTTGCGTATTAAAGACTGTTTTGACATGATCGAGCAATTGGATATTCAGACGTTCATTTAAATAATAAATCTGGTCTTCAAGTTCACTGCGATACTGATTTTGTACACTTTGTAAAATTTGTTTAGGAAATACCGGTGTATTTTCAAATTTTTTCAAGTATGCACGGTTTTGTTCAACTTGTAACGCATTACTTTCAACATCCTGAAGCATTGTATCAAGTGATTGCGTAATCGCTTCAAGTTGATGGATGACTTGGTTTTCAAGTACTTGTTTAGATTCAATGTCAGCAAATGTTTGAATGGCAGATTTTAATTGTGTAACACCTTGATCTCCACCACGTAGTGCTTCACGACTTGATACATCAAAAATATCACAATGCATGCCAACTTGTGCTAATGCGTCCCTCGTATATTCATGAACAGCTGCTAAGTCGTCTGGTGTTTCAGCAAGGTCTGTCGCATTGATGACCATTTTAAATGCTTGATTTTCAACTAATTGGTTCATTTCTTTCATATGTTCAATGAATGCTTTGTCATTATCAGTGAACGCATGGTTGAAATAACTGACATATAAAATTAAGTCTGCTGAGGCAAGAATTTTTTCTGTTTCATTCGTGTGACGTTGGTTATTTGAATAAAGTCCAAGAGAATCGACAATAATTTTATCTTTTAACCATTCATGTTCGAGTTGTAAATGAACGGTTCTAACAAATGTCGCATATTCGTCTTCAGCACTCCATTTTCTATGCTCTTCTTTAGGAATGGCACGATCATAACCATCTTCAATTAAAGTCTCATAAAATGTATAATTTTTTTCAATTGCTTCAATAAATGCCAGCTTATTTTTATCAATACGCGCTTTTAAATCCGTTAAGTCTTGTGTTAAAAAGTCATTGATAGAGTCAAACTGATAGTCAACAGCTTCAACAACATCATTTAATTCACTCAGTAGCATTTCCTTTGTTTTAAATGTTACAGTATTTTGATGTCCATATGAAATTTCAGTGGTAGCAGCTGTAGTTGGATTTGGTGAACTTACTAAGTATTGATCACCAAGTAATGCGTTAATTAAACTACTTTTCCCTGCACTAAATGTACCGAATACCCCTATTTTAATCACTTGATTGTCTAAACGATTTAATGTTTCTCGCATTTGGTTTACTTGTGTATCGTAAAGTGACAAGTTTGATAATGTTGAAAGTGCTGCTTCAATTTGATGGCGCTTTGACTGCTGGCTATCAGTGGTTACTGCTGATTGCTCGTTGATATTTTCCGTTTTATTTTCGACAGATTGTGAAGGTGTATAAGTCATTTTTGTACGGTCAATCAATTTATCAAGCGAATCGTCTAAATGAATATAATAGTGCTGGTAGTTTTCAGTATCCAATGATGTTTTTAATGTGTGTAAGGTACGATAACGCTCATATGTGTCAGTTTCATGGTTATTTGTCTCTTCATGAACTTCAGCTTTCACATTTGAAATGATTTCTTCATCTAATGGTTTAGAGATGTTTTGCACATATTGACCAATTTGTTTCATCAGTGATTCTGAAAACGTTAAGACATATTGGTTACTGATTTGCACTTGTGTTTGATATAAATCTGTAACTAGGTTTGAAGGTATTTCAATATTTTGGTTCAGAATCTTATTATTTAGGTTGGTGTCATCGATAAAACGTGTTAAAAAAGCCATATCTGTTTGCAACGGTTTTACGATTTCTTGTGTTACTTGTGTTTGCAATGCTGACATAAGTGTAGAAAGACGTTCTTCTCTCGCTTGCTCAATTTTTTTACGTTTATTAAAAAGTCCCCCAACAGAAAAGTCTTTTGTCATACTTTCTAAATAATAACGAATATGTTCACGCATCTCATGCGACATAATATAGGTATTATCAATGATATTTTTACGCTTTTTGGTTAGATGATCACGTAATGCATCGTGATTGTTAATGAGTTGTGCTTCACTATGAACAGACGATTGCTCTAAATATCTTTTATAATCTGTATCAAATGCTTCTGCTGTGGTATTCAACTCTTCTAAACATGCTTCCATTTGTTCCATTAAATATTGTGATTGATGTTTTTGAATGAATGATACCATTCGTGAAACAAATGCTTCAATAGGTTCTCGATTTGCGTCCTGTTGATGCATAAATGATTTAAAAGCTGAAAATTGATTCTCTGGATGATCAAATTTAGTCACATAAAATATTTCTTCAAGCTGAATATCCCATTCTGTTAAAGATTTTGAAACACGGGACTTAAAGGCATCAAATGATAATTCTTCATCATTATGCTTATCAATTTGATTAATAACGAATGTGACTGGAATACCGGCTTGGTTCAGTTGTTTCATAAATTGGAAGTTTAATGCAGACTGTACATGATTGTAATCTACCGTGTAAAAGACCATATTACTCGTGTATAAAAACTGATTTGTACTATGGCTATGTGATTTTACGTTAGAATCGACGCCTGGAGTATCTTGGAAGTTAAAACCATTGCGATAATCTTCTGACTGGAATCGTATATCGATAGATTCTACATGATAATTTTCTTTGTTCATTTGTTTTACATCATCATAAGAAGAAAGCTCTGTATATCGCTGTCCTTCAATATTCGCTGTAATTCCTGGCGTATCTGATACAGTAACTAAAGCGGTATTACTGGTTGTTGGCACGGGCGAGCTCGGTAAAATATCTTGACCGATTAAATTATTAATAATTGTTGATTTACCAGCAGAAAAGTGTCCAACAAATGTCATTGTATAATGATCTAAATATACTTTTTTAATCATTTGGTTAATGGTATGAACAAATGATGTATGATCCGACTTTTCAATTTCTTTTTTTAATTTATACAATATGTCTAATTGTTCCGTATGCTTCATTATGTATAATCCCCTTGTTTGTTAGATTTTGAGAAATTTATGTCTTTTCAACTCAAATCTATACATATTCTAAAATTTTTATCTACTTATCTGTTATTGTATAGCATTTACAGCGAAGTTAAAATATCAGAATGTGATTTCTATGAGATGTTGATATATAAAAAAACTGACAATCTGTAAAGATCATCAGTTTATCATTCATTATATTGTTATTCATGAAACTGAAGCGGTTTAGGTTTGCGTTTCATTTTAATCACTTGTGATAGAACATATATTAAGATACCGAACCAAATAAAGCAGAATGTGATGAATTGATCCATATTAAATGGCTCTTTAAATACTAGAACACCATTAAGGAAAATGAGCGTTGGTCCAACATATTGGATGAAACCAACCAATGATAATGGAATTCGAACAGCTGCTGCTGAAAATGCGAGTAATGGAATGGCTGTCACAGCCCCTGAGAATAGTAACCAAAAAGTAGCACTATTCATACCGATACTAAGACCGTGAGATTGTCCAATGATCACGAGATAAATGAGAGCCATCGGAGCTGTAGCCATGGACTCAATCGTAATACTACTCACAGCACTCATTGGAACAAGTTTTTTTAACAGTCCATAAATACCAAACGAGAAGGCTAACATTAGTGAAATAAATGGAAATTCTCCTACTTTAAATGTCATATAGAGGACACCCATTGTTGCAAATAAAATAGCAGCCCATTCCAATTTATTAAAACATTCTTGGAAAAAGATCATTGCTAATATAATACTGACCAATGGATTAATATAATATCCTAAACTTGTCTGTAAAACATAGCCTTCATTAATCGCATAAATAAACGTCCCCCAGTTTAATGTCACAACATAGCCTGCCAAAATAATGATGAATAGTTTTTTAGGTGTTTTGACAAATTGCTGAATATCTGACACCAATTGAGGTGTTTGTTTTGTTAAAGGGACAAGAATAAGCATAAAAATAAGTGATAAAATAATTCGGTACATCAGAATTTCTATAGCATCCACGCCATCGATTAAAGCCCAATACAGTGGGAGAATCCCCCACATAATATAGGCACTGAGTGCGTAAAAAACCCCTTGTTTAAAGGATGATTCATGGTTCATATCATCGCCCCTTTTATTTGTAAATGATTAAGTGATTAATTATTTTTTCGCCCAATATTGATAATAAGTTGTTTCAATATAACCGTTAAATAATTTACGTCTTTTTGTTGCTTTTCTATTTACAAGATATTCAAATTCCTTACTACTTGTCATTATATACATAGAAAGTTGAGGATTTTGTTGAAGTAATGTGCCTAAATAACGATACATTTCTTCAACTTCATCTCTTTCCCCAATACGCTCACCATAGGGTGGGTTACCAATTAATCCAATTGGACCATCGTGATCAATGGTTAATGTATTAACGTCTTTCACTTCGAATTGAATGATATCGCCTACACCGACTTCATCAGCATTACGGCGAGCAATTTCTATCATTTCTGGATCGATATCTGATGCATAGATTTTAATATCTTTATCATAATCAGCTTGTGCATCAGCTTCTGCACGAAGTCGATCGAATAAACCTTCTGGAATCATTGGCCACTGTTCTGAAACGAATGATCGATTGAATCCTGGGGCAATATTTTGTGCGATAAGGCACGCCTCAATGGCAATCGTACCAGAACCACAGAATGGGTCGATCAATGGTGTATCACCTGTCCAGTTTGCAAGTTTAACAAGACTTGCTGCCAACGTTTCTTTGATTGGGGCTTCCCCTTGAGCCAAGCGATAACCACGTTTATTTAATCCAGAACCTGATGTATCGATTGTTAACAAGACATTGCCTTTTAACACATTTACTTCAACAGGAAATTTTGCACCTGTTTCATCTAACCATCCAGATACACCATGTTCAGACTTCAGTTTTTCTACAATTGCTTTTTTCGTGATTGCTTGGACATCAGGGACACTGTGTAGAACAGATTTTAAACTACGACCTTGTACTGGGAATTGTCCGTCTGCTGGGATGATTTCATGCCAAGGTAAGGCTTTTGTCTTTTCGAATAATTCGTCAAATGTTGTGGCTTTAAACTGACCAACGATTAATTTCACACGATCAGCAGTGCGTAACCATAAATTGGCTTTTACGATAGCTTCGGCATCCCCATTAAAATAAATACGGCCATTTTCAACACGTGTTTCATAGCCTAAATCTTGTACTTCTTTTGCCACGATAGCTTCTAATCCCATGGGACATACTGCTAATAATTGATACATAATTGTCCTCCTATTATTGACTGATGAGATGGAGACAAAATCTTATTTTAAAAGGTAGTGAAGCGAGTAGTTTGGCTTTGAGCAGAACCTAAGAAATACCAAAATAGCTTTAATAGCTTTTGATTTTGGAAAATTGCGTGTAATTGTTGATTGATCAGTGTCTGCACCTTTTAAAAATTGGTATATATCTCATCAACTATACAGGACGCGCTATTTCATCAACTTTCAACATTTTAAGTAGTGCGCCCTATTCTGCCAAAAACCTACACCTTGAATACTAGTAATTAGTTTTCAAACCTAAAGATTTACTATGTCTCAACATCATATAAATTTATAATTGCTTTACTGTCTAAAATATTGTATAAATATAGCTTAACACACTGAAGGCTGGAACATATAGCATGTCCCAGCCTTATTTACTAGTTGTAATATTTCTATAAGCCATGTTCTGTACCTTAGTACTATCACGTGCACTAGTTGCACTCGTACGCTGGTGATAATCATCTGTCTAAAGTATCATTTAATACTTTCTCGTTTATGCGTTGAATTCCGCTAAACAAGTGCTCCTACCAAATTTGGATTGCTCACTCGAGGGGTTTACCGCGTTCCACCTCTAATATTTCTATTAGAGCTACGTCACTGTGGCACTTTCAAACTATTATAACCTTATCCGGAGACTTAGGTTAATTCGTTGCCGTCAATTTACATTGCCTTGACTTATGGTTTCATCAAGCACGAACACTACAATCATCTCAGATTGTGTGAGCATGGACTTTCCTCTATAAATCATATTTATAGCGATTACCCAAAATATTACTTCAAAATTATATCATCTCAGTGATTAAAAGCAATGATTATTTGCCAAACACTGCTTTCTCTAAATTAGAAATACGCTTCAAAATATCTGCGTTACTATTTTGTACACCTTGACTTGAAAAAGCCTTACTTTCTTGTGAACGACCTGAAGCAACTCGTAAGCGTAAATCTTCAATTTCTTTTTTTAGTTTTTGATTTTCTTCAGATAGTTTTACTACTTGACTGTTTAAGTCCGCCATTTTTTGATAATCCACAATGATATCATCTAAAAATGCATCCACTTCTTCAGGACGATAACCGCGAACGACTGTTTTTTCGAAGTCTTTTTCATAAATATCTTTTGCTGATAATTTTAATGAAACATCTGACATATGCGTCACCTCACTTGATTCATAGTTCATTTGTCCACTGTAATTCATCGATAAAACTTGTAATTTCATCGAATGTCACAACATCACAAGTATAGTTTGTTTGTGCCATAAAATCAACTAGCTTCTTTTTGAAAAACTTAGGACTCGCTTCTTGTTCTTCATCATAAATTAAAATAGTCATATCAGTGTGTTCTAACATAAATTGATCAGCGGCTTGAAATTGATGTGGGCCTTCATAATCTGTATGATACACAGCATTTATATAATCAGCTTCTGCAGCAATTGATTGGTATTGAATTTGTTGTGCTTCACGCCACTTCGATGTGTGGTTCTGAAATGGTGCAATAATACCTAATTTAAGATCAGGATATGTTTCTTTTAATTCAATGACACAGGAAGCTGTCCACATTTCAATGCCTAATTGGCCTTGTATCAGTATCCATTCAAGACCTTCCTCAAGATAGCTGATAAGCTTTTGTTTAATGAAGGCTTTTAAGTAATAAACTTCTTTGGCATCTTCTTTGAAAATATTAAGTTCATAAGGTTTATATCCTGTCACATAAATTGATTTATACATGACCATTTTCCACCTGTCGTTGAATAGTTAGGAGATCGTGTTTTATTGTTTTAAGTTGGTCGAAAAATTGTTTCTTACTCGTTCGTTTATCATGGCAAGATACAGATAATGGCTGTATTAAAGATTCAATACGTGAACGCTGTGTAAAAAACAGATTTGTAGATTGATGCATTAAATGAATGTGATCATCAATCAATTTTGTAAAAGGGACAATATCTTTTTCAAAATCAAAATGGTGGTCTTCTCTAGCCATATGAAATTTTGTTTCAATTAACGATACATCATCTAACAATAATGACCAAATTGAATTCTCCATGAAATCACCTACCAATTTTATTATATCGTACCATAAATTGTGACAAAACATGATAACACCATGCTTTGGGGTAACAGAGATGGGTTATCTATGTTACAATAATGTCAGTTTATGAATCTTATTATATTTTTTAACTTTCATAAACCATCTATCCATTATGTTTCATTACATAAAAGATGGAATGTAGGTGAGACTATGAATTATCCAAATGGTAAGCCTTTTAGACAAAATAAGACTCAAGTCGGAAGTCAAAACCAGGCACAATCCCGTACGATTAAATATGGTGGACGTGGTATGTCGTTGGAAAAAGATATTGAACGTTCGAATAAGCATTATTTGAATATTCATCTCGCAGCCATACACAAAAAACCAACACCTGTTCAAATTGTACATGTGGATTATCCTAAACGGAGTCAGGCTGTCATTAAAGAGGCTTACTTTAGAACGCCTTCAACAACAGATTATAATGGTATTTATCGAGGATTCCATGTTGATTTTGAAGCGAAAGAGACAAAAAATAAAACATCATTCCCTCTACAAAATATTCATGCACATCAAATTGAACATATGCGTGAAGTCGACAGACATGGAGGCATTACTTTTCTTTTACTTAGGTTTAAAGGAAGAGATGAAACGTATCTTTTGTCTTTTAAAAAGCTGATTATTTTTTGGGAACGGTATATAAATGGGACCAAAAAGTCAATATCTGTTGAAGAAGTGCAAAAAAATGGTTACTATATTCCCTATCAGTATCAACCAAGATTAGACTATCTTAAAGCAGTTGATAAGTTGATATTAGATGAAAGTGAGGACCGCGTATGACGGAAAAAAAAGCGGCTTCTAATGGTTCTAAACAGAAGTCCGGTAAAAAAAAGAATAGAAATATTAAGCGCACAGTCATTAAGGTGATCAGTTTCTGTATTTTAGCTTTTGTAATACTCGCCTTAATCGGTGTCTTACTCTTTGCTTATTATGCATGGAAAGCACCTGCTTTTAATGAAGCGAAGTTACAAGATCCGAGTCCAGCTAAGATATATGATCAGAATGATTCACTTGTTAAAACGCTTGATAATGGTGCCAGACGTGAACACGTTGATTTAAAAGATGTACCAGATCAATTGAAAGCTGCTGTGCTTGCTACAGAGGACAATCGATTTTATGATCATGGTGCTTTAGACTATAAACGTCTATTTGGTGCAGTCATTAAAAATGTGACTGGTGGATTTGGTTCACAAGGTGCGTCAACATTAACGCAGCAAGTTGTAAAACGAACATTTTTAACCGATCAAAAATCCATTGAACGTAAGGCGCAGGAAGCATATCTCTCTTATCGTCTTGAGCAAGAATATTCAAAAGATGAGATCTTCCAAATGTATCTAAACAAAATCTATTATTCTGATGGTGTTTATGGTGTGAAAGCAGCTGCTAAATATTACTTCAACAAAGATCTAAGTGAGTTAAATTTAGCTGAAACAGCGTATCTTGCTGGTCTTCCACAAGTACCGAACACGTATAACATTTATGACTATCCAGAAGAAGCGGAAAAACGTAAAGATACCGTACTTTATTTAATGAATTATCACAACCGTATCAGTGATAAAGCAATGAAGGAGGCACAGGATACATCAATTACTGAGAATTTGGTTGATCGATCTGCAGAAGAACGTGAAATCAAACCAGACGATAGTAAACAACAGTATGATTCTTACATCAACTTTGTAAAACAAGAATTGATGAACCATGAAGAATTCAAAGGTCGTAACTTATCTGAAATTCTAAACAGTGGTATTAAGATTTATACACATATGGATTCTGATGTACAAACAGCACTTCAAAGTCGTATTGATAATGGTGGCTACTATAAGAATGATGAGCAACAAGTTGCAGCAACAATTGTTGATAGTAAAAGCGGTTCACTTGCAGCGATTTCTGGTGGACGTGATTATAAAGATGTTGTTCAACGTAACCAAGCAACAGACGTACACCCTACTGGTTCATCATTAAAACCATTCTTAGCGTATGCACCTGCGATTGACAACTTCCAATGGGCTACGAACCACTCTGTACAAGATGAATCTGTATATTATGTAGATGGTGGCGCATTCCGAAACTATGACCAAAACAGTCATGGCGTTGTTACAATTTATGATGCATTGCGACAAAGTTTTAACATTCCAGCCTTAAAAACTTGGCAAACAGTTAAAGAGTATGCTGGTGACAGCGCTCCTACAGACTTTGCGGCTAAAGTAGGTTTAGAATATGAGAACCCAAATATTGGTCCTTCTGAAGTATTAGGTGGATCTTCATCAGAATTCTCACCAGTTCAATTAGCTTCAGCTTATGCATCATTTGCAAATGGTGGTACGTATAACAAGGCACACTCTATTAAAAAAGTAGTAGAGCCTAATGGTAATACGATTGAATTTGAACATACAAGTCATAAAGCAATGAATGATTACACAGCTTATATGATTACTCAAATCTTAGAAGGTACATTTGATACTTATGGTTCAGCCTATGGTAATGGCGTTCCAGGTGTGAATGTTGCTGCTAAGACAGGTACTGGTACTTATGGAGATGAAACATATGCACAATACAGTCTCCCAAGTTCAGCTGCTAAAGATGTTTGGATTTCAGGTTATACACCACGTTATGCAATGTCTGTTTGGATGGGCTTCGGCAAAGTAAAAGAATATGGCGAAAACTCATTCGTTGGAAGTGGTGAACAAAAACTACCACAATACTTATTCAGAGATGTTATGAGTGATATTAATCCACAAGATGGTTTAGATTTTGACCGCCCTTCTTCTGTTGGTGGTAGTGGACGTAGCTTATATGTAGCACAAGCTCCAGATGGTAATGTAACAAGTAACTTTACTGAATCAAGTGGTGGTACAAATAGTAATTCCAACAAAAACCAAAATGGACAAAACTTAAGTAATTCAAACAACCAAGGACAAAGTAACAACAATAGCAATAATAATAACAATAGCGGTGGCTTTTTCAGCAACCTCTTTGGTGGTAATAACTAAGCACAAAAAGGACAGCATTTTAAATGTTGTCCTTTTTGTGTGTCATTGTATAAAAAAACAACTGATTAAGGTGCATCTTAATCAGTTGTTTTTTGCACGATATGCGGCATTCATTTTTATCAATTCAGATTTTAATGTTTTCATTTGTTGATAGCCCATATAATGGTGTTTACGTTCTTGAATGTATTCGAGGCGTTCATCAAAGTTGAATGGAACGATTTTCAATGTATTTAGCGGTGCTTCTGATATATCTTGAATATCATTAATGAAACAAAAATAGTTTATGAGTAGCTGATAATAATCATCGAGTGGTTGAAGACTCTGAGCCTTACCAATTTTTCGAGATTTTGCTAAAACATCTAAGTGGCCCTCTATTTCTGTCATTTTATCTAAAATGCTCATACACTTGCCCCTCCTTCTAGTCGTATAGCCGCACGATAGCGTTTTTGACCTTCACGACAATCTTCAAACAATGGGCAAGCATCACATTTTGGCTTTTTCGCTAAACAATGATAACGTCCGAAAAAGATAAGTTGATGGTGGCTTTTCGTCCATCGTACTTTAGGTATAATGGATGTTAACTTACGCTCAACTTCAGTGACACTATCCTTCCAACGACAAATGCCGAGTCGTTTTGAAACACGCTCAACATGTGTGTCTACAGCAAGTGCAGGTTCACCAAATGCCACACTCATCACAACATTCGCTGTTTTTTGCCCTACGCCAGCTAATCCCACTAATTTCGCATGATCATTTGGAACTTCACCATTATATTGTTCAATTAATGAACGACATAACTTTTGAATGTTTTTAGCTTTATTTCGATATAAGCCGATTGATCGTATATCATTTTGTAATTCCTCTAACGGAACAGCTAAATAATCTTCAGGGGTGTGATATTTTTGAAATAATGTTTTTGTCACTTTATTTACAGTATTATCCGTGCATTGTGCAGATAATACGACAGCGATGGTGAGTTCAAATGGATTGTCATGAATCAATTCACATTCTGCATCGGGAAACATACCATCAATGACATCTATCATCTCTAGTGCTTTCTTTTTACTGATCAAATGGGTTTTCTCCTTTCAACCAATCAAATTTTGGGAAGTTCTCAATCTTCTTAACAACGGGTTGCTGTTTATTAAATTTTGCACGAATTGTTTTCGCATCATTCACTGTACGTACATTATTTTTTTCCCAATTCAATAAGATTCGATCTACATATTTAAGACTGGTTTTATTATGTGCGAGTGCTTCATCAACAGCTGCATTGATAATGGTGAAATCATACTGATTAACATCTAACCATTTGTTTAATGTTTCATATTCAATGGGAGATAATGTTCTGCCAAAACCTTGTTCAATTTTTTGAAAAAGTGACTTAAATGCTTGTTTTTTATCCATTTTCTCGTTATTTGATTCAATGTTTTCAAGAACTTGGCAAAGTGCTTCATAGAAACCATCTAAGTTAATATATTCACTTAATTTTCCATCATGATTCTTCTCTACTCTCATTTCTAGTAGCCCGAGTTGAATCAGCTTCTGAATGATCATTGTTACTTCAGAACCCTGCATAGTTGTTCCCTTTTGTAACTGATCGATCGGTGGTTGTTCATTACTGACTTCATAAGCATATAAAATTTTCATTAAAATAATAAGTTCAGATTCATTAAGTCCGAGATCTGAATAATGTTCTAAAAGTTCATAACGACATACAAAAGGTCGTGTTTTTAATTCATGAATATTCAATGGATTCACCTTCTTATTTCACGTATGCATTCATATCATAACTTATTTTGACATGACTTGATAGCAATTGATTTGAAGATGACATGTCATTGTAAAACCCATTGAAAACGTAAAAGCTGCTTTCAATGGGTTGATATATCATCTATAAACATTATAAAGAGAGTGCTTCTTTATGTTAGTTTCTTATGGGTATAATCTGTTTAATAAACGTGGGAATGGTGATGTTTCACGAACGTGTTCAACACCAGAAATCCAAGCCACTGTTCTTTCTAAGCCTAAACCAAATCCACTGTGTGGTACACTACCATATTTACGTAAATCTAGGTAATATTGATAGCTTTCTGGGTCTAAGTTGTGTGCATTAATACGTGATTCTAATAGTTCTAAATCATTGATACGCTCAGAACCACCAATGATTTCACCATATCCTTCAGGTGCGATTAAATCTGCACATAATACCGTGTCTTCATTTTCTGGGTTTGGTTGCATATAGAATGGTTTAATTTTTGTTGGATAGTTGACGATAAATACAGGTAAATCATAGTGATTTGCAATTGCTGTTTCGTGAGGTGCGCCAAAGTCATCTCCCCACTCGATATCATCGAATCCTGCTTCATGTAAGAATGTAATGGCATCATCATACGTGATACGTGGGAATGGTGCAACCACTTTTTCAAGTTTTGATGTGTCACGATCTAATACTTTCAGTTCAAGTGCACAATTTTTAAGTACAGATTGAACCACAAATGAAACATAAGCTTCTTGTACTTCTAAACTTTCAGCATGGTTTGTGAATGCCATTTCAGGTTCAATCATCCAGAACTCAATTAAATGACGACGTGTTTTTGATTTTTCAGCACGGAATGTTGGGCCGAATGAGAATACTTTGCCGTGTGCCATAGCGGCAGCTTCCATATAAAGTTGACCACTTTGTGATAGGAACGCATCTTCATCAAAGTATTTTGTATGGAATAATTCACTTGTTCCTTCAGGTGCGCTTGCTGTTAAGATTGGTGGGTCCACTTTTGTGAAACCATTGTCGTTGAAAAATTCATAAGTCGCACGGATGATTTCATTACGAATCTTCATCACAGCGTGTTGTTTTTTAGAACGTAACCACAAGTGACGGTGGTCCATTAAGAATTCTGTACCGTGGCTTTTAGGTGTGATTGGATAGTCATGTGCTTCATGAATGACTTCAATTTCTTTCACTTGCATTTCATAGCCTAAGTCAGAACGTTGATCTTCTGTAATTTCTCCAGTGATATAGATAGAAGATTCTTGCGTAAGAGACTTCGCTGTTTTAAAAATCTCTTCCCCAACTTCTGATTTAACAACAACACCTTGCATAAAGCCTGTACCATCACGTAATTGTAAAAATGCAATCTTACCACTTGAGCGTTTATTGGCAAGCCAAGCGCCAATTGTTACTTCTTTTCCAATATGATTTTTTGCTTCTTTAATAGTTGTTTTCATAAATTAATCTCCTATTTTATTTACTGCTATTATTTTAACAAAACTTAATTGGTACATCTAGCGTTCATAAAAAATTATATAGCATTCGCATAGATTTTAATGTTTAACGACTTGATGGTCGAGCTGTTTAAGACACTTTTCAAAATCATCAATATTCCCTGTCTGTTGATGATAAGGTTCTATGGTTTGTTGGAAAAACGATTTAAATCGACTACTCGTTAAACGATTATCAAATGAAACGATAATGCCCTTATCTTTCTCATTTCTTAACAATCTACCGAGACCTTGTCTAAAACGAGTGACAGCATCAGGTAAAATATAATCTTTAAAAATATTAGAGAATTCGTCTTTTAATAAAAATGGTTTTGTTGCGTGTTGATTCATGAATGGTAGCTTAGCGATCATCACGCATTTTACGCCATTTGCTTGATAGTCGAATCCTTCAAAAAAGCTACTAGTTCCAAGAAGAATAGCTTTTTC
Organism: Staphylococcus sp. IVB6240; assembly: GCF_025558425.1. NCBI lineage: Bacteria > Bacillati > Bacillota > Bacilli > Caryophanales > Staphylococcaceae > Staphylococcus > Staphylococcus dromedarii. Next base: position 1,253,965 of record NZ_CP094718.1, on the reverse strand, counting down.
AAAATGATTGAATTGCTGGATGATTTTTTGATTTTGACTTTGCTGTTGTGCAAGAATCACATAATCATCAAATAGTTCTATTTCATTGAGATATTCCATGACTGTATAAAGCATCTGATAATTTGTAAATAAAACGAGACACTTACCATTTATGGTCGACACGTAACGCGTAATATATTCAACAATGGTTTGAATATAATTGTCATAATTTTGATAATCAAATGCCTCAATATCATCTGGCAAAAAGAGATAACCGTTATCATATTTTACAGGCTGAGATTGTATTTGATATTGATTAAATGATGTCCCTTCTTTGAACCAGTTTTGAAAGGCTGTAAATGACTGATTAAATGTTAAAGTACCTGAAATAAATGTAAGAGATTTGAATTGTAACAACAATTTTTCAGTTAAAACAGTTTTGACATCCATTTCTTTAATATGCAATCTGATTGTTGCTTTTTGATCCAAATTTTTAAGTGAGATATAAAACACTTTTTGTGCCTTTAACCCTTCTTCAAAAGGTTTCAATTGCGCAACGATATTCAAGAGTTGTTTACGTAATGTTTTGACGGTTTTATGTTTAATCGTTTCAAAATGTAACAGTGTCAGAAGGATCTTCTTGTTTAATTGTTGAATTAGACTTAAAATACCTTCATTTTTTAAGTTGTAGTGAAAATAGCGTTTTGATGATTCATCATTATGTAATTGTTCAGGCTCAATTTGCGAATAAATATTTTCAAACAAAGCTTCATTCATTTCATGTATTTCGCTTATATCCTGTTTGATTGAAAATACATTCATAGGGGCAATGTCTAATTTCCCTTTGATACGCAATTGTTCAAGTTCATCAATTTGGCCAAGCAACTTTTCATTTTCAGTTTTGCCGATAAGACCGAGTTGATATTTAATATCTGCATAGCCTACTTCATGTACAGCACAATCTAAAGCATAGTCAGGTAAACGATGTGCTTCATCCATAATACAATGATTAAATAATTGATAAATCATATTTTCTGAAGATGATCGTAATAAATGTGCATGGTTGGTCACACCAATTTGAATATTCGGTGCTTGTACCTTCATTTGATAATAATAGTCCACATCTCTCCGAACAGGCACATATGTTTCGATTTTTTGATCGAGATACATTTGTACCCCCCCACGTAAATTAAGCTCGTGTACATCGCCTGTATTTGTTTCTAACAACCATACAAGTAATTGAAGTTTGAGTAAGTTTACTTCATAATTATTTGTTTCGTCGCGTAAAATTTGTTGGACTAAGCCTAGTGACATGTAATCTCGTTTACTTTTGATCATGCATGCATTAATATGCGTATTTAAAGCTTTATTAAGGAGTGGTATATCATTCTCCAGCAATTGGTGTTGTAACAACTTTGTATTGGTCGAAATCATTACATGTTCTTCTGTTTCTAGATAATACATGACAGCTGCTAATAAGTATGCCAATGACTTACCACTACCTGTTTCCGCCTCAATCAGTGCATTCTCGTTATGCAAGAGTTGATTGTGAATAACTTCTGCCAGGTAGCGTTGATCTTCACGGTATTGATATCCAGCATGATTGATCACTTTTTGATATAAAGTGTTCAAATCACCATCAAAATCAATATGAGACTTTTCTAAGAGACGCATTGGTTTATAAAATATTTGTTCAAATTGTTTTAAATGTGACGAGACAGCTTTTTTTGAAACATGAAGTCGTACAAGTTCAAAGAAATAGTCATGCAAATGAAATTTAAGGTTTTTACTTAAATAATATAACTGCTTTTTCGTTTCAATGGGAAATCGCTCAAACTTTTCGAAGGCATAAAGCATAATTTTTGCCGTTGTCTCAGCATCTTCATCTGCTCGGTGTGCTTGTGTTAAAGGAATATTTAGAGCATCTGCCAGCTCACTTAATTGATAACTTTTTTCTGATGGGAAAGCAATTTTGAACATTTCTAATGTGTCAATCACTCGAGTAGGTTGATAAGTGATATGACATTGTTCAAAGGCAATTTTTAAAAAGTTTAAATCAAAGTTGACATTATGTGCAACGAAAATACAACCTTGTAATTTTTGAAATAATTCATTAGCAATCTCATGAAAATAAGGGGCTTGAGTCAACATGTCATTTTCAATAGCTGTAAGCGCCTGGATAAATGTCGGGATTTCTTTATCTGTTTTAATCATTGATTGGTATTTATCGATGATTTTATGATTTTCAATAAATACGATACCGATTTGAATAATATCATCAGTATAGGCTTGGTTTCCTGTCGTCTCAAGGTCTACGACGGCATATCTCGTTGAATTCATTCTGTCATCCCCCTCCTTTCACAATACGCTTATGGGATTTCAATATCCGCGCTCATAAGGCGGTGAAGATCTCCTTTTTCATCTAATACATATAAAAAGCCGTCATCATCAATTTTTATGACTTTTCCATAAAATTGTTTATCTCCTTCAGTGAAGCGTAGTCGACGATTCCAAATATTTGAAACAGCGATATATTCTTCTTTTATATGACTGAAAGGCTCTGTTAAAAATTGTTCATAGCGTTGCTCAATATTTAAGATAAGATCACGGATAAATATATAAAGCTCAACATCTGTATGACGGTGTTGACGGATACTTGTTGCTTTGAGTGGTACAGATGTGTCAAAGTCATGTTGTTGTTGGTTTACATTGATTCCAATACCACAAATGACTGCTTCGATACCATCTGCATTCGCAATCATTTCTGTTAAAAATCCGCACACTTTATTGTCGCCGATATAAATATCATTTGGCCATTTAATTGAAACTTTTTCATCAACATATTGTTGAATGGTGTGGCAAATAGCTAATGATATAAATAAGTTAAATGTTGTAAGCATTGAAAATGGGATATTGGGACGTAACACAAGTGTCATCCAAATCCCTTTCCCTTTTGAAGATTGCCAAGGGCGTTTGAAACGTCCTTTTCCTGCCGTTTGTTCATCGCTTAAAATCAACATGCTTTCAGAATGATCAATTAACATATGTTTGGCAATATCTTGTGTTGACGCCACTGATTCAAACGTCTCAATGGTTTGAATTAAAGTTTGTTCCTGTAGCAATCCTTGTAAAATACCTTTATACCATGTCATTGGATAAGCATTTAATCGGTGTCCTTTTTTATGAACAGAATCAATAGAGACATCTTCTGATTTAAGTTGATCAATCACTTTTTTAACAGTCATACGTGAAATATTTAGTTGTTCGGCAATCATTTGTCCAGATACATATTCCGGTTGCGCATTCGTTAGCAATTCAAGAATTTGATCACGATATTTCGACATTTTGTTTCACCCATTCAATGATTTCTTGTTCTATATTGGTTACTTTATTTTGAACGACAGCACACTCAGCATATCGCAATGTTTCTTTTAACCAAGGTCCTGCTTTTTTATCAAACACAGTCATCAATATCTTACCATCAACAGCTAATTGTTGGCGGTTTTTAATGGTTAAATCACGCCATATTTCTTCAATGGTTTGGGTATTAAATATCAATGTGGATACTGTTGGAATGCCATTTAATTCTAAAACAGATTGCAAGGATAATAGCTCCAAACAACATGCTTTACCAAAATCATAGATAAATTGGCGTAGTTCATTTTGTGTTGATAATCTTGGTGCTTGTTGGATTGCTCGGAGTAATTGCTCGGCATGCCTGATTTCATCTTTACTGCGTTTTAATTGTCTTGTACTCACAGATTGATTGTTCATTTGGTACATGATGATGGCTAAAAATTGTGGTAATGTCACGGGTGAATGTATACGGACTTTTTGCATATCATAAGCTTTAAAATAAGGAAGAAATTGCCATACATTGATAGACTGTAGTGATTCAAAAGATTTTTCAACAAAAAGACCAGATAATAACTTTTCTAACTCCACCATGATACGTTCTATTGCAAGGTATTCAATATCAGACACTTGTTTCATCATTGCTTCATATGTTTCTGGTGCAATGGAAAAGCCAAGTTGTGATTGAAAACGCAGTCCTCTTAAAATACGTAATGCGTCTTCTTCAAAGCGTTCTATAGGATTTCCTACTGTACGGATGATTTTCTCTTGAATATCATGTTGACCATTAAAATAATCTTTTATCTTAAAATTTTGATCCATGGCTATTGCATTAATTGTAAAGTCACGGCGTTCAACATCTTGATATAGATCTCGTACAAAAGTCACTTCACTTGGACGTCGATGGTCAATGTAGTCTCCTTCAGTACGGAAAGTCGTAATTTCATAATGATCGTCTTGCCATACAACATTGATGGTACCATGTTCTTTCCCAATAGGTATGGTATGATCGAACAGTGCCTCTACTTCATCAGGCATTGCGTTCGTTGTCATATCGATATCATTAATCGGACGTTGCATTAAAAAATCGCGCACTGATCCCCCTACAAAATATGCCTCGTATCCATGATCAACAAGCTGCTGCATCACTGGCAATGCAGCATTAAATTTTTCTTTCTCATGCATGATTAATGTCTCCAATCATTTCACGATATTGTGCTTCATACTGATCAGCGATAATTGAAGAATGGAAGCGTTCAGTCACATCTTTAATCATATTTTGTTGTAATGTCTTGTATAGCTTTGGATCTGACAATAACTTCAAGGCATATTCAGCTGCTTTTTCACTGTCACCCACTTCTACTAAATAACCCGTTTCCCCATGTTTAATGACTTCTTTAATACCACCAGCATAAGTACCAATTGGAACAACCCCAGTTGTCATAGCTTCAAGTAGTGTTAAACCAAAACTTTCTTTTTCACTCATTAGGAGTACTAGGTCTGATATTTGATAGAAATTGCTCACACAATCTTGTTTTCCTAAGAATAAAACATCATCAAGTATGTTTAAGTCACGTGCCTTTTCACGCATATCCAGCAGTTCCGGACCATCTCCAATAAGTAATAGTTTTGCTTTTGTTTCTTGTCGTATGAGATTAAACGTATCAAGAATTGTATCAATCCGTTTGACTTTACGGAAATTTGAAACATGAATAATGACCTTCTCATCATCAGGAATGCCATAGCTAGCCTTTAATTCAGGTTGATATTCTGTTGGGAATTCTGATTCACGTACAAAATTATAAATCGGCACAATATCTTTATTAGGCTGAATGATTTCATACGTTTCATCTTTCAATGATTGGCTAACGCTTGTGACAACATCACTTTGTTCAATACCGAATTTGATGGCATTTCGCAAAGCATGATCATATCCTAATACAGTAATATCAGTCCCATGTAATGTCGTCATGATCTTAATATCTTTACCCGACATTTGTCGCGCAAGAATACCGCATATCGCATGTGGTATTGCATAATGCATATGCAGGACATCAAGATCATATTCATTGATGACATTTGCAATTTTCGTACTTAAAGAGATGTCATATGGTGGATATTGAAAAACTGCATATTGGTTCACATCAACTTGGTGAAACGTGATGTTCGGAATCGGTTTATTGAGTCTAAATGGCATATTTGACGTGATGAAGTGAACTTCATGACCACGTTCAGCCATCAAGATGCCTAACTCAGTTGCAATAACACCTGACCCCCCGATAGATGGATAGCAAGTAATCCCTATTTTCATGAAAAGACCTCCTTTATTTTCTTTCAAAACGATCTTTATCACGTGTATTAAACTTGTGCATCGTCTGATTAAAACTTTCTGTCATATCAATATTTAATGAATTGGCAATACAAAGTAATACAAATAGATTATCGCCTAATTCTGCTTCAATTGTATTCGCTGCTTCACTTTCTTTTTTTTGTTTTTCTCCGTAATAATGATTGATTTCACGTGCAAGTTCGCCGACTTCCTCAGTCATGCGTGCTAAGTTAGCGAGTGGTGAAAAATACCCCGCTTTAAATTGTGAAATATAAGCATCTACTTCTTGTTGCATATCATACATAGATTTTGACATGATACGACCTCTTTCTTTTAAGCATTCTCTTTTATGATACATGTATATGGCGCCTTGGGCAATTCTTGAAGCTTATTGAAACAAATAAAAAATTGGGGAAAGAATCTTTAAGATTTGTATCGTTCTGAGAGGTTATTAAAAGTGAAGATTAATATGAAGAAAGTGTTGGAGATGTATTTTGTGGTTGAGCCATTATATATTTGTGTACTTGGAAATCAATTTAGATCGCTGTTCGAGTTCTACTCAATTTCAAGTGTTCCCTTCAAAATCTCAACCTCTGTTTTTAAAACATAAAAAAGCTGAAACCATTTCGTTTCAGCTTTTAAGACTATTCTTGTGAACGTGCAAGTAAGATAAAGCGTAATAGCTCAGCTACCGCTACAGCTGTTGCTGCAACATATGTCATAGCTGCTGCACGTAACACACGTCCTGCATGTTTGTATTCTTTTTCATTTACAATTTGCATTTTTTTGATTTGGTTCATGGCACGTTTACTTGCATCAAACTCAACTGGTAAAGTAACAATTGAGAATAACACTGCAAACGCCATTAAGAAAATACCAATCCATAATGCTGAAGTTCCAAAAGCACTATTCATTGCAGTCAAAACAACGCCCATCATAATAAAGATATATGATAATGAGCTACCTAAGTTTGCAACTGGAACAAGTGCTGAACGGAAACGTAAGAAGAAATACCCTTCATAATGTTGAATGGCATGTCCAACTTCATGAGCCGCAATGGCTGTACCCGCTACACTTGGACGACTATAGTTTGCCGGTGATAAAACGACAACTTTATTCTTTGGATCGTAATGGTCTGTTAAAAAGCCATTACCTTCTTTAACATCTACATCATGTATACCATTTGCATGTAATATTTCTAATGCAACTTCTCTTCCTGTCTTACCACTAGTTGATCTTACTTTTGAGTATTTTTCATAGTTAGATTTTACACTGTGTTGTGCATACATTGGAAGAATCATAATGATGGCAAAATATACTATCATTGAAACTAAAGACATGTTGTTCACTCCTTTTGTTATATTTTACGTGGTTCATGTATAAGGGTCAAACTATTTACTTGTACGCTGTTTGATTTTTAAAATGACATACAGAAGCGGTATCATTGATAACCAAAATGCAATATATCCAATAATATTTTCATAACTTGCTAATGAGCCATAAACCGGATATTGATGGAAGACATAATCAATCACATCATTATGAATCACCCATATCATTGTTAAAGCAAGGCTACCATACGTAAAGCAAAACCTCGGTAAAAATATCAATGCTTGAATGGCCATCACACCGTGAGACATAATGAGCATGACACCTGTAATATAGATCGTATTGTCTTCATAAAATAACATGAAGTTCATAATGACAGCCCATATGCCATATTTAAATAAAGTAACAAAAGCCAGCGTATCGATGATGGCTGATTGCTTATTCATGATGAATAATAGTAAACTGATTGATAAAAAAAGTGTCGCAGTTGGACTGTCAGGTACAAATGGCCAAAAATACCAAGGTGTTTGTGATAGTTGTGAGTCATACCAAATGTATCCATATATCGTTCCTAAGACATTACAGAAAAGTATAAAATATAAAAATGGCTTATAAAACAGGAATGCACGTATAAGTTCTTTAAGAGACATAAATGATACCTCGTAATACAAAATTTAATGATGGTGTTTACGTAACTTCAAGGTGTTGCGTAAGCGTGTGAAATAATAAAAAGACTCAGCATCATGCATCGTAAGACTTATATCAATATGTGACGACAGCATTGACAATAAATACTGCTCTGTTTGTGTTGAAAGTCCAATATGATACAAATCCCCCATATATTCTGAGTGATTTGATTGTTGTAGTAATTGACTGAGTAAAATATGATCTAATTTATCATCTCTTGTTTGCTCATTTTCAAACTGAAGCTTGATATCTATCGGTTGTCCTTTATGAATAACAGCATAAAAGATTTGATCTGAATTAATGAGATTTTGTTCATCATCTCGATATTGAATGGCAACTTCTTTTGAATGGATTGTTGACAATATTAAAGTCGGATGATGTTCGATTGATTGATCAACAAAACGAACATCATCCAATAATTGTTTATCTGCTTTAATATAATTCAGTAACCATACGCTAATGCGAGACTTGAACGTATAGTGTGAGAGTAAATACGTAATAAATTGTTTTTTTTCTATGTTTAAAGATGTGTTAAATGGTGTCTCTATATTATAAATATCGGTCACGTTCTTCATGCCATTGTGTATTATTAGGTTCTAATTCAATCAATCGATCCAACAGTTTATCACGTGTTGCTGTATCTCCAATCTCAACGACATAATGATAGTAATCACCAAGGAAGTCAATATTATTATGCAGTGTTTCGTGTGCGAGTGCATAGAAATGTTGCGCCTCTTTATCGCGTTCTTCTTCCCCTAACGCATAGGCAATTTGCCACATGAATTGTGGGTCCATATCATCTTCTTCAGTATATTGAATTAATGAGATAAGTCCTTCATTATCTTCTTCATTGCGATAATAATCCGCAAGTAACATAAGTGGTTCTTGGTAAGCGGGATCAATTTCTAAAGCTTGTTTAAGTAATGCTACTCCATCTTCTGCATCGCCATGTTCGACTTGTAATGCACCCGTTGAATACATTAATTCTTTATAAAATTGATTTAAGCGTAATCCTTCTTTACCAATTTCAATGGCATCTTCATAGGCTTTTTCATTTTCATAAAGCTGTTGTAAATAAAAATATGCTTGCATATAATCAGGGTCTTTTTGTAATAAAGTACGCACGATTTTTATTGCTTCTTGTGTTAAATCATTTTTATCGAAAGCAATGGCTTTTTTGAAGTAGTCTTCTGATGTCATCTCTTGTTCATGAATTTCCTCAAACCATTGTAGGGCATCTGAATAGTTCCCACTTTGTAAGCTACTATCAGCAAGACGTGAGAAAATGTTCACACCATTTACAATATGTTCTCCTGCTTCAAGCACGGTATCATATTCACGTGACGCACGTAAATATTGTCCGTCGTAATAAAATAGTTCTGCAATAGCGAAATGTAAAATCGGATCAGATGGTTGCATATCAATGGCTTGTTGTACTTTATCAATAGCTACATCTGTCATGTTAATCTGTTGATATAAATCAGCTTCTAACATCAATCTTTCAGGTGTTAACTCTACATCGTTTAGGTATTCTAATGCTTCGTCAGTATGATTTTCTGAAATGAGTCCTTCAATGAAGTAAATCAATACATCTGCTTCATCTGGATATTTCATATATAATGCTCTAAAAACGTCCAATCCTTGTGGCATCAATCCAAAACGATATAATGTCTCGCCGAGTAAGAATAAAGCCTCATCATTATCAGATTGAATGGCTTGTTCCACACGGCTATTGATGTCGTCTAACTTTTGACTATTGATCTCATCGATTAACTTATAGATATCTTGCATGTTATCCCTCATTTTCTAATTGTTTTAACACAGATAAAAAACCAGGAAATGACACGTTGACACTGTCGAAGCGGCTAATTTGATATGTCGATTGTGACAAAACTGTCGCAATGGCTAACATCATGCCAATACGGTGATCTGTATGACTGTCTAATTCACTTACTTTAGAAACAGCAGACGGATGAATAATCAGTCCATCATGTGTCGGTTCGAGTGATAAGCCGAGTTTGTTTAATTCGTTGGCAGTTGTGTCAATTCTGTTGGTTTCTTTAACTTTTAATTCTTCAGCATTTTTTATCATACTTGAACCTTGAGCGTGTGTACAGAGTAATGCAATAATTGGTAGTTCATCAATACATCTTGGTATCAAGTTCCCACTAATCTCTGTTCCTTTAAGGTTTGGTGTGTACTGTACACGAATGGATGCCGTTGGTTCAGGGCCTGTTGTCTCATTAAAAATTGTGAGGTTCCCACCCATATTTTTGACAACCTCTAGGATACCATCTCGTGTAGGATTTATGCCAACATGATGTATTGTAATATCACTGCCCGGCACAATGAGACCAGCAACGATAAAGAAAGCGGCTGATGAGATATCTCCAGGAACATCAAAATCAGCTGGTTGAATGTGTGTGATACCATGCTCTGGTAACGTGACATGTAACGGACTTGTTTCAATAGGAATACCATAATGTGCAAACATGGTTTCTGTATGATTTCGAGAAATATCAATCTCTGTTATTTCAGTTTGTTCATCAGCAAATAGACCGGCAAATAATATGGCACTTTTGACTTGTGCACTTGCAACCGGCATTAGATATTGAATCCCACGTACTTGGCTCGGCTGAATAATAAGTGGTGTAAAGTCGTTGTCTATACCTGAAATATCAATATTCATTTGTTTAAGAGGTTTTAATATACGTCCCATTGGGCGCTTACCAATAGATTCATCTCCAGATAAGACGCTTTGAATGCCTAAACCACCTAATAGACCCGCTAACAATCGTGTTGTTGTTCCTGAATTACCTGTATACAGAACTTGATGTGGTGTTTTAAAGTTTTTATAACCAGGAGAGTCTACGATGATTTGATCTGTCTTTACGTCAATAGAAACACCTAATAAACGGAAGATTTCAGCTGTACGTAAACAATCTTCACCGAGTAGTGGCTGATGAATCACTGAACGCCCTTTTGCTAATGATGATAGAATAATTGCTCGATGCGTCATAGATTTATCACCTGGAACAGTGATTTCTCCTTTTAATGGACCCTTTACATCAATCAATGTGGTCATATGTGTTCGACTCCTTTCAATATGATTTTAAAGTATTAAACGCCTGTTCTAATATATGAATCGGTACAGTTTCTACAGTTGGTTGTCCTATATTTTTTAGAAGTACCATACGAATACCTATTTGATTATTTTTCTTATCTTGTTTCATCAATTTTAATAATGGCTCAAAATTCAGTGATTCAATCATTTGAAGTGGGTATCCCAGTTGTTTGAAATAATCATAATAATGTTGTACTGGATGATTAGCTTGTAGCATGAGATTCGCGACAATCATTTGATATAAAATACCAATCATGACAGCATGACCGTGTGGTATCTTTGTTTGATATTCCACAGCATGTCCAAAAGTATGGCCCAGATTCAGCCACTGACGCTGCCCCTTCTCTTTTTCATCATTAACGACGATATTGAGTTTTGTTTGAATACCATCAATGAGGTGTGCTTCCATATTCGTTAATTTTAATAATGCAGAAAGATTGGGATAAGTCGTCTCTAAAGTTTTTACAGAATCTGCACCATTCAATAAACCATGTTTATAGACTTCACCGTAACCACTCAATACTTCATTTTGTGGTAATGATGTTAAAAATTCCAAATCATACAACACAGCTGCAGGTCTATGAAAAGCACCGATTAAGTTTTTGCCATGTGTTGCATTAATACCTACTTTCCCACCAATACTTGAATCATGGGCGAGAATCGTTGTAGGCACTTGTATAAAGTCAACACCACGTAATAATGTTGCGGCTAAAAAGCCCACAAAGTCACCTACAGCACCGCCCCCTATAGCAACTAAACATGTATTTCGAGTTGGTTGAAAGGAAAGTAGCTGTTCCATATAAAGTTCATAATGTTGAAGTGTTTTCAGTTGTTCGCCACTTGGTAAAATAAAGGTTTTTGTAATACCTTGTTGAGTGGCATTTTGAACTTTTGAGGACCAGTTTGCTTCTACATTTTCATCTATAAATAGAAAGACATCCTGATAGTTTGTTGCGAACTGTGCTAAAGAATCAATTGCTTGGTTTGCGACAATCACTGGATAGTTATCATTCGCATAAGTTGTCATTAATTTCATCAAGAGGCCTCCTACTAAAAGTTAATATTCATCTCACGGCGCTTGTCTACTTGATCTTTTAGAATTGATATATCATTTGATTCAAATTCTTCTAACAATGCACGTGCCACTTCAAATGTAACGGCATGTTCACAGACAATACTCGCTGCTGGAACGGCACAGCTATCAGAACGTTCAATTGTTGCTTTAAATGGTTCTTTCGTATTGATGTCAACTGATGCGAGTGGACGATATAAAGTTGGAATAGGTTTCATGACACCGTTCACAATTAATGGCATGCCGTTTGACATACCACCTTCTAGTCCTCCTAGATGGTTGGAAGCACGGTAGTACCCATTTTCTGTATCGTAATGGATAGGATCTTGGATTTCACTACCTAATTTTTCTCCGGCTGCAAATCCTTCACCAAATGATACACCTTTAAAAGCATTGATCCCAACAACACTTTGTGCAATACGGCCGTCTAACTTGCGATCATAGTGAACATAGCTGCCAATACCCACAGGCATATGATTGACGATGACTTGTACAACGCCTCCAATTGAATCACCGTCTTTTTTCGTTTGGTCGATTTTATCACGCATTTGTTGTGCAATGTTTTCATCAACAACACGAACATCATTGCTATCAACATGATTGATGATGTCTTCAATGGCATATTCAGGTTTGTCACTAATGCCGCCAATTGAAACAACACGACTATACACGTCGATATCAAGTTGTTGTAAGAGTTGTTTGCATAGGGCCCCTACTGCTACTCGTGCAGCGGTTTCACGTGCAGATGAACGCTCAAGTACGTTACGCAAATCACGATGCTGATATTTCAAACCACCAACTAGGTCTGCATGTCCAGGTCTTGGCTTTGTAATCACACGTTTCATCTCTGCTTCTTCTTGCTCAGAGATAGGTGCAGCTCCCATAATATTACGCCAATGTGTGAAGTCATCATTTTTAATCACGATGGTAATGGGACTACCTAGTGTATAACCATGGCGAACACCTGAAACAATTTCAACACTATCTTTTTCTATTTGCATACGTCTACCACGACCGTATCCCCCTTGTCGCTTATACATTTCTTGATTTAATTTTTCAATATCTACCTTCATATTAGCGGGTAATCCTTCAACAATGACTGTTAATTGCGGACCATGTGATTCTCCTGCTGTTAAAAATCTCATATGTATAACACTCCCTTTATAACGATTTATTTAAAAATTGGGGCTGGAAAATTAATAAATAAAATATAAGGTTGGGACACTGTTGATAGGTTGCCCAACGAATACACTTATAATGTTTCACCCCTGTGTACTACTTTTATTTTGTATATCAGTTGTCTCTATTATCTTATTTATTTCGGAATGAGATATGTCTTACATCATAGCATAAATTATTTATTTAATTAACAGAAAACTTCAAAAAACTTTATCGCTTTTAATGACTAAAATATCAAACGCTAAAAATTGATACAACCAAACAAAAAAGGCAGGTCTAATCGACCTACCCATAACATGTATTATTCGTATACCCAAACTTCTTCAGGTAATGTGTATGAACTAATTTCTGATTCGTCAAACCATAAAGCAATTTCTCGTTCTGCTGACTCTACAGAATCTGATCCGTGAACTACGTTGCGTCCTACTGTCAAGCCAAGATCACCACGAATTGTGCCTACAGAAGCTTCAGTTGGATTTGTAGCCCCAATGATATGACGAGATACATTGACCGCATCTTCACCTTCTACTACCATCGCAAATACAGGTGCTGATGTAATGAAACTAATTAAATCATTGTAAAATGGTCTTTCTTTGTGTTCGCCATAATGTGTTTCTGCTAATGATTGAGATACAGTCATCAACTTAGCACCGACTAATTTTAGCCCCTTACGTTCGATGCGTTGAACAATTTCTCCAATTAGTTTACGTTGTACTGCATCTGGTTTAATCATTACAAAAGTTCTTTCCATGAAAAATCCCCCTTATTAATAAACATACAACAATATACTACCACGTTAGTAAAGCGCTTTCAATCTGAAATTAACGCATTCGATGTTGTAATTTATTAATAATCTTTTGGAAAAGAGGTTTTAGCGCATCATTTGATAATAAGTCGAGTTGCTTTGTCGCTTTATCAAGATATTTCGCACTAATGGCTTTTGATTCTTCAATAACGTCAGAACGTCGTATATGTTCAATACATTCTTCAAATAGCGCTTGATCTGCTTCAGCATGCAATGATGCAATTTTTTGTTTAAATACTGGATCTTTTCGCATTTCTAATAAAACAGGTAATGTCAGATGGCCATTGTGCAAATCACTGCCGACTGGTTTTCCAAGCTTTTCAGCTGTACTTGTAAAGTCCAAGATATCATCAATAATTTGGAAACTCATGCCAATATAGTGTCCAATCTGTCGCATTGTACGAACAGTATGCGCATCAGCATTTGAAGTCATTGCCCCTACTTCTGTGGACAGTTGAATTAATAGTGCCGTTTTGCGATTAATTCTTCGTAGATAATTTGTCATGGACTGATCAGCTCTAAATTGATCTTGAAATTGGAAAAGTTCTCCACGACAAACTTCAGTGATGGCATGTGACAATGTTTTGTGTATTTGAGGGTCTTCAATATAAGATAAATATTCTAATGCTCTCGCAAGTAGAAAGTTACCCGTCAAAATAGCCGTTGGTTTATCCCATTTTTTCTCAATTGTCTTTTTACCACGGCGTTTATCACTATAATCAATCACATCGTCATGCACAAGCGTAGCCATGTGAATTAATTCCAGTGCTGTTGCAACACGATAAGCAGATTCATTTGAAGGGTTAGGACCCACGTGACTACTTAAAATAACGAATAAAGGTCTTACGCGTTTTCCCCCAGACTTCAACAGATGACTCGAAGCCGAACTAAGCACAGAATCATCACTTATAACGAGTTGTTGTAATCGTTTTTCAATTGTCTTTATTTCTTGATTTAAGTTAATTTTCGACATGCTACTCACCTTTTAATCATTCGTGTTCGGTTTATACGCGAGGTGCATCGCTGCAACACCACCAGTAAAGCTTCTCACTTTAACATTTTGGAAATGAACACTTTCAAATAGCTGCTTTAATGTGTCTCGATCAGGAAAGTCAAACGCAGACTGTTGTAGCCATTCATATTCTGCTTTTGATTTAGCGAACAATTTACCGAACAATGGCATGATGAATTTAAAGTAAAGTTTATATCCTTGTTTAAATACAGGAATCGTAGGTTGACTTGTTTCTAGACATACAACCATACCGCCTGGTTTTAGTACACGATACATTTCAGCTAGAGCCACTTTATAATCTGGAATATTACGCAGTCCAAAACCAATTGTGACATAATCAAATGTATTGTCTTCAAATGGCAGTGCCATGGCATCACCTTGGACAAGACGAATATTATCCATATTACTTGTTTTTTCTTCGCCAACTTTTAACATATTTTCACTGAAATCTAGTCCAGTGACTTCTCCATCTGGCCCGACAGCATGACTGAGTGCAATCGTCCAATCTGCTGTGCCACAACATACATCTAATGCAATAGATCCAGGTTGCACATTCATCTCTTTCATCACTTTTTTACGCCAGCTTTTGTGTTGTTCAAAACTGATAATATTATTTAAGCGGTCATATTTCCCCGAAATATTTTGAAAGACTTCATGTACTTGCTCTTTGTTTGCTTTATTTTTACTCATAATTTAAACCTCATTAGTTTGTATATTTTTCTTGTAATTGTTGAAATAAATTGATCGATGTTTCATGATCAAACAATTGAAGATAACTCATATCGGATACATTCAATTTTTGAATCAGTTCAGAAATAGGTTCTCTCGTTATTTTATCAGATTTAAAGACATCTAAAACTTGTTTGATCAGTAATGTTTCAATGTGATATATCATTTCAATTACTTGAGATTGTGGAAGTTGATCTACCTTATGTTGTAACATGGATTTCAATTCATTAATTTTTATAATCGCTTGACTCATCTTTATTTGAAATTCTGTGTTGTTAATGTCAGATAGTAAAGTGTAATAATGTGCACTTAATAAATCACCGATTAAAATACCATCACGCTCATAATTTTGATAGCTCACTTTATCAAGATGTTTAAGTGATGTATCGATTGAGAGACATGCGAGTTTTGCTTGGACAGGAATATGTAATGAATCGAGCACTAGACTGAGTGCTTCATTGATATGTATTTTTTGTGAAAATTGTATGCCTTCAAGACGTTGTTTTATCTGTTGATTAAGTAACTGATATGTGTTTTGCATGTGAGCCACCTCTCAATTTAGTCACTATCTATATTAACACTAACCCCTAAAAATTAAAATGCGAATTACCCGAAACAACGATTAAATATACTACAAACAAAAAAACCTACATGAAAATGTAGGCTTTTTGTAGATAAAAGAATTATTTAACTGCGTCTTTTAAAGCTTTACCCGCTTTGAAAGCTGGTACTTTGCTTGCAGGGATGTCGATTTCTTTACCTGTTTGTGGGTTGCGTCCCTTACGAGCAGCACGTTCACGTACTTCGAAGTTACCGAATCCGATTAATTGTACTTTGTCACCTTTAGCTAATGAGTTTTGAATTGATTCAAAAACGGCATCAACTGCTAAGCTCGCGTCTTTTTTAGTTAAGTCAGCTTGTTCAGCAACCGCGTTGATTAAGTCTGTTTTGTTCATGTCCAAGTTCGCCTCCTTAAAGGTTATGTAATGATAACTCATTTATCATTATGGTATGACTTTAACACAACAATAGGTATATCTGCAATGATTTATGTGCGAAAAACACCGGTTTCATCGCATTTTGATATGTTTTTAGGGTTAGATTATCCTAAATTTTAAAAAATGGACCAAATTACTCTGATTTTTTTGTTCTACCCATTAAATCTTTTAACGCTTCTTGTACAGGTTGTGATTCAAATAATACATGATAAAGTGCTGAAGTAATTGGCATTTCAACGTTCATTTGTTTTGCTAAATGATAAACAGATTCAGTTGTATAAACACCTTCAGCCACCATGTTCATCTCATCGAGTATTTCTTGTAATGTTTTACCACTACCAAGTGCATAACCAAGTGAGTAGTTACGTGAATGAGTAGACGTGCATGTTACGATTAAGTCACCAATCCCACCTAAGCCTTGGAAAGTCAGTGGATCAGCACCTAATTTAACACCAAGACGTGTGATTTCGGCTAAACCACGTGTAATCAGTGCTGCTTTGGCATTGTCACCGTAGCCTAGACCGGCAAGCACACCACTTGCAATCGCAATGATATTCTTTAATGCACCACCAATTTCTACTCCAATCAAGTCTTCATTCGTATAGACACGTAAATAATCTGTCATAAATAAGTCTTGAATGGTTTTGCATAATTCAGGACAACTTGAAGCTGCTGCAACAGTTGTCGGCTGTTTAATGACTACTTCTTCAGCGTGACTCGGGCCTGACAATACACCGACGCCCCCATTATGATCTGGAGAAATGACATCTTCAATCATTTCTGAGACACGTTTAAATGTTTTATTCTCAATACCTTTTGCAACATGAATGAACTGTTTCTTTGAAGTTAATCGTTCATCAACTTGTGATAATACTGTACGAATAGCTTTAGTAGGTATTGCTACCAAATAAATATCTGCATGATCGACAGCTTCTTGAATATCTGTTGTTGCCGATACTGATTCATGAATCGCTGCATCTTTTAGATAAGCGTGATTTGTATGTTTTGTATTTATCTCATCAACAGTTTTAGCAGTTTTACCCCACATCAATGTATTGTGACCGTTACCTGCAAGAACATTTGCGAGTGCAGTACCGAAACTTCCAGTCCCAAAAACAGTAATATTAGTCATCTCCACTCACCCTCCGTTATTCTAATTTCGCTTACGTGCAATAATGTGAACGGGCGTACCTTCAAATCCGAAAGCACTACGAATTTGATTTTCTAAATAACGTTTATATGAAAAATGCATTAATTCTACATCGTTTACAAATACAACGAATGTTGGTGGTTCAATTGCAACTTGTGTTGTGTAGAAAATATTTAAGCGACGACCTTTATCTGTTGGTGTCGGATTCATAGAAATCGCATCTGTAATGACTTCATTTAATGTTGAACTTTGTACGCGTTTTTTATGGTTTTCGCTCGCTTCATTAATAAGTGGGAATAAAGTACGAAGACGAGTTCCCTCTTTTGCAGAAACAAAGGCAATTTGCGCATAGTCTAAAAATTGGAAGTTATTACGAATATCATCCATAAAACGTTTCATTGTTTTACTGTCTTTTTCTAACGTATCCCATTTATTTACAACAATTACAATTGCTTTACCTTCTTCATGCGCATAGCCTGCGACACGTTTATCTTGCTCGATAATACCTGTTTCGGCATCGAGTACAACTAATACAACATTAGAGCGTTCAATGGCTTTTAAGGCACGTAATACGGAATATTTTTCAGTTGTTTCGTATACTTTCCCCTTTTTACGCATACCGGCAGTATCTATTAAGACATAATCTTGACCTTCATAGCTGTATTCGGTATCAATCGCATCACGTGTTGTACCTGCGATATTTGAAACAATGACACGTTCCTCACCTAAAATAGCATTGACAAGACTTGATTTCCCAACATTTGGACGACCGATTAATGATAGTCTGATAACAGAATCATCATATGGATCTTCTTCTTCTGGTTTGAAGTGTTTTGCAACAGCTTCTAATAAATCCCCTAACCCAAGTCCGTGTGAGCCTGATAATGGATAAGGTTCACCAAAGCCTAGTGTATAGAAGTCATAGATATCGTTACGCATTTCTGGGTTGTCTACTTTGTTTACAGCTAGAACAACTGGTTTCTTTGATTTGTAAAGCATTTGAGCGACCATTTCGTCACTTTGTGTCACACCTTCGCGTACATTTGTCATAAAAATAATCACATCTGCTTCATCAATTGCGATTTCGGCTTGTGCACGAATTTGTGTTTGGAATGGGGCATCTCCAATTTCGATACCACCAGTATCAATAATATTAAAATCATGTGTGAGCCAATCACCACTGGCATAAATTCTATCTCGTGTAATTCCTGGTGTATCTTCAACAATAGAGACACGTTCGCCAACGATTCTATTGAATATTGTTGACTTTCCAACGTTTGGACGACCTACAATCGCCACTACTGGTTTTGTCATGTGTGTTCTTCCTCTCTATAAATATCTTTTTCATTCTAGCATAACAATAGTGACGTAGAAATATCGTTTTTGAAAAAGATTATGTTTCTACAAAGTAAGTCTTTGCTAGTTCTTTAAAGTGCTATGTTCATGGAGTGAGATAGCAGCTTGGTCCCTTTAAAATTTGTGGAAATGCTTCTTCTTAGATGGGAACAACTACGCTATCCCATGTATCAATACCTCTTCATCTTTGTATCCGTCATTTATTTCTGGACTATCTAAAAAGCAAAGTATCTCAATTTCATATTTGATTCCTTTGAACAAAGTTACACACATTATAACATGGTCCTAATTATTAAGGGAAATACGAAGAGGTTGTGAAAGGAGTAGTTAAGGGTTGAGCCCAATCAGAGTACAGAGAATATCACTTTTTAGTTTTATCGAATGAAAAGTTGTGGCTGAAGATATTATCTCGACACCTTTTAATGGTTTTCGAAGACTGTTAATCAGTTTCTCAATGTCTCATTAGCTCAATCATGAATTCAATAACTATAGCACAAAATAACAGACTGAAAAGCTGTACTGAACAACTTTTCAGTCTGTTTTGAGACATTAAAATTATAGGTTAAGGTTTTTGAATTTGTCAGCAAACATATCCCCTAATGTTGGATTGTTGCTTTCATCATCTGTAGATAATGTATATTGTTCTGTTGTTTCTTGTGAAGCTTCATTCGTTTCTTCAGCAGGTGCAGCTGCTTTGATTGAAAGTGAGATGCGTTCCTCTGCAGGATTAATTCCTAAGATTTTCACATCAACCACTTGACCTGGCTCAAGCACTTCATTTGGTGAACCAATATGTTTGTTGCTAATTTCAGAGATATGCACAAGTCCTTGTAAGCCTGGTCCAATTTCAACAAATGCACCAAAGCTAGCAAGTCTCATCACTTTACCTTCTACGATATCTCCTTCATTAAACTTAGATTGGATTGTTTCAAATGGGCTTGGTAATGTATCTTTGATTGATAAAGATACACGTTCAGAGCCTGGTTCTACAGAGCGTACTTTTACTTTGACAGTATCGCCCACAGCAACGACTTCTTCCGGTGAAGATACGTGCTCATGAGATAACTCAGATACGTGAACTAATCCGTCTACGCCGCCAAGATCGATAAATGCACCAAAGTTTGCAAGACGTGCCACTTTACCTTCTAAAACATCGCCTTCTTTAATGCTATTTAAAAGATCTTCTTTTTTCTTAGCATTTTCTTCTGCTTCTACAGCTTTGCGGCTTAGGATGACACGATTATTTGAAGGATCTAACTCTTCAACTTTAAGTTCAAGTACTTTCCCTTCATAATCAGAGAAATCTTCAATGTAATCAGTTGAAATGAGTGATGCAGGGATGAAACCGCGTTGACCTACGTCTACAACTAATCCACCTTTAACTACTTCAGTTACTTTAGCTTCAATCGTCTCATTATTATCAAGCTTTTCTTGTAATGATGCATACGATTTTTCTACTTCAACTTGGCGTTTAGATAAGATATAGCTGCCAGTTTCATTCTCTTCGTCTACTTCAATTTTTGTTACATATGCTTCAACTTCATCGCCTACTTTGACAACTTCATTGGCATCTTCAACATGGTGCGTTGTTAATTGGCTAATAGGAATAATTCCATTAAACTTTGCACCATTCACATGAACATCAATATGTTTATCATTGATTTGTTGTACTTCACCTGTAACCTTGTCGCCTTCTTTAATGTCTGTGATCATTGATTCATTGAATTCTTCTGTCATCATATATGCCTCCTTGTAATACTACATAATTATAACATCTTACAAATAATGGAAATTGTCAAGAAATTTCCACATTTTCAACTTATTTTGCTTTTGCGTCATTTGCAAGTTGTAGTATACGTTCTGTTACGTCTTCTATTGATAACCCTGTTGTATCGATTTCAATGGCATCTTCAGCCTTAACAAGCGGTGATATTTCACGATTCATATCATATGCATCGCGATCTGCAATATCTTTTTTCAATTGCTTAAGTGTTGAAGAGATACCACGTTCTGCATTATCTTTTAAACGGCGTTGAGCACGTTCTTCAACAGATGCAATCATATAAACCTTTACTTCTGCTTCAGGTAAAACAGTCGTTCCAATGTCGCGACCATCCATAACAATGCCTTTATTTTCTGCTAATGCTTGTTGGGCTTTCACTAAATACTTACGTACAGCATCTTTAGACGCGACAAATGACACATTGTCTGTGACTTCATTACTGCGCAAGTAGTCAGTGACATCTTCATTGTTCAATATCACGCGTTGACCTTTTTCCTCGTCATAAATGAGATTTAAATCCACTTTTGTCATCATCTCATCAAAATTTTCAAATGAATTTTGATGATTTAAGTAGAAATAAGTAATTGCACGATACATCGCACCTGTATCAACGTAAATCATATTTAAAGCTGTCGCAACACGTTTTGCGATTGTACTTTTTCCAGCAGCAGCTGGGCCATCAATGGCAATATTAATAGCTGTCATTATAAACCTTCCTTGTTGTTGTTTGTATGACAATATTTTATCATAATAAGAGAGACATTTACGAGGAGGAAATTGAATGAAACGATTATTAGTGATTCATACGGGCGGAACAATTAGTATGTCTGAAGATGAATCTAATACTGTGAATACAAATGGTGATAATCCAATCGCAAATCATCAAGAATTAATTCAGAAATATGCCGATATTACAGAAGTGATGCCATTTACAGTCCCTTCTCCGCATATCACAATTAATCATGTGAAACAAATAAAAGAATTGATTATGACGCATGTAGACGAATTTGATGGATTTGTGATTACACACGGAACAGATACATTAGAAGAAACAGCATTTTTATTAGATTTGACGCTTGTGACTTCAAAACCAGTCGTCATTACGGGGGCTATGCGTTCATCGAATGAAATTGGGTCAGATGGCCTTTATAATTTTATCGCATCAATACGTGTCGCTTCTGCTGATGACTCCCATCAAAAGGGCGTTATGGTCGTCTTTAATGATGAAATACATACTGCACGCAATGTTACTAAAACACATACATCGAATACAAATACTTTCCAAAGCCCAAACCATGGGCCACTTGGTGTCATAACAAAATCAGGTATTTATTTTCATCATCGTCCTTACGCTAAAAAAGGGCTGCCTGATATTGATACTGACTTAGATGTGGTGCTCATTAAAGCGCATATGGATATGGGTAGTGAGATTCTTAATTTTTATGCTGAAAAACAAGTCGATGGTATTGTGATTGAAGCATTAGGACAAGGAAATTTACCACCTACAGCAGTAGATGGTTTAGACAAATGTTTGGATGCAAATATTCCGATTGTTCTTGTATCACGTTCATTTAACGGTATCGTGAGTGCTGTCTATGGTTACGCAGGTGGGGGTCACCAATTACAAAATAAAGGTGTTATTTTCTCAAATGGATTGAATGGTCAGAAAGCACGCTTAAAATTGCTAGTGGCGTTAAGTAATGGTTATGATCATCAGATGATTCGTGATTATTTCAATAACTAATATAAAAAGTGAGAGGTAGATCATTTAAGATCAATTACCTCTCACTTTTGCTTTTATATTATGATTCTAATGGTGATTGTTTTTTAGTTAAGATATCTTGTGCAATTGAGACGCCATGATATTTACCATTTTCAATAAAGATACTATTTGCATCCGTACCAGCTGCAATAACTCCGGCAATATAGCAATTTTCAATATTTGTCTCGAATGTATCTTTGTTGTATTGAGGTGCAGTACCAAAATTTGTTTCGTTAATTTCAATACCTACAGATTGTAAGAAATCATAGTCTGGATGGTACCCTATCATCGCAAATACAAAGTCGTTATCAATCGTTTTGGAAACGCCATTTGTTTCAAAAGTGACGCTTGTTTCGGTAATTTCTGTCACATGACTATCGAAATGCATATCGATATTACCACGACGAACAAGCGAATCAAAGTTTGGAAGAATCCAAGGTTTAACAGAAGGAGAATATTCTGATCCACGATAAATCACTGTCACGTTTGCATTTGCTTTTTCTAGTTCAATCGCCGCATCTACGGCTGAGTTTTTACCTCCGATGATCACAACGTTTTGATTGAAGTATGGATGTGCCTCTTTAAAATAATGCATGACTTTTGATAAGTTTGCACCATCCACTTCCAAAGTATTTGGTTGGCCATAGTAACCAGTCGCAATCGTTAAGAAACGGCACTGATAAACATCTTTTGTCGTTGTAATTGTGAAGTGATTATTCATTTTACGAACAGTCAGTACTTCTTCAAAAGTATTGACTTTTAATTGATGATGTTTTACAACTTCGCGATAATAGACAAGTGCTTGATTACGACGAGGTTTTAAGTCCTCAACAATAAATGGAACATCACCAATACTTAGCTTATCACTTGATGAAAAGAATGTTTGATGTGTTGGGTAGTGGTAGAGTGCTTCAACAACATTCCCTTTTTCAATAATGAGTGTCTCAATTCCCTTTTTTTGTTGTTCAATTGCAGCGCTTAAGCCACATGGTCCACCACCGATAATGATACTTTCGACCGTTTTCATCTTCGTTACTGTAACTAAAAAATATGAAGATCTCATCATATTATGCTATTTTAGTACAGTCTTTCCTCCTATTCACATACTAGCATGGTATATACGTACATTTAATCTATCTAATCCTCGAACATTATAGCAATTTTTACCACTAAACTAAATGAATAAGTTTTGACAATACTAAGGCTAGGACAAAAGCAATTAAGATTTTAGCAGTACCGAACAATGATAAAAATGCATTTCAAATTTTGACGAAATATTCATAGTTCTGCCGAAAATCCTACTCCTTAAACACTGATAATCGGTTTCTCAGAGCATAGCTTTATGATGTGTTAATACCAAAAAAGAAGTATTATCTTTCAAAATGAGATAATACTTCTTTTAAAGTTTCACGTTATGGGATAATTAGTTGTTGTCCGTTACTAATGTTATTACCACTAATACCATTAGCTTGTCTAATTTTTTCTACATTCTCAGGTGATCCACTACCATAATATTGAATAGCGATACGGTATAAGTTTTCGCTGCCACCTACAGTATGTGATTGATTTCCAGCATTTTGTGCTTGTTGTTGCTGTTGTTGGTCTTGTGAATACTGTTGATTTGTATTTTGATCCGTGTATTGATTGTTAGTATCTTGGTTGTTTGCAGATTCATTTGCAGCTAATTGTGCCTGTCTTTCTTTTTCCGCTTTCTCTTTTTCTGCTTTTTCCTTAGCAGCTTGCTCTTTCTTAGCCTTTTCTTTTTCTACTTTTTCCTTTTCGGCCTTCTCTTTGGCAGCTTTTTGTTTAGCTGCTTTTTGATCATCTTTATCTGCTTTTTGTGTTAATTGTGTATCATTATTATTTGAGCCTTGATCTTGGTTGAATAAATACATACCACCAAAAATTGCAATCGTACCTAAAAGTAAAATTGCCGCGATGATCGGTAGTAAACGCATCAAGAAGCCGCCACCACCAGCGCCATTAGAAACAGTAGTATTAGGTTTTTCAGCATTATTTTTAGAAGCAGCTGCGCCAGCGCCAGCCGCACCGACTACTCCAGCAGCTGCACCCGCTTTTGCTTTTTTATTATCATTTTTAGGTTGGTGTTTTGTTTCAGATTTAGGTGATTGATTTGCCTTTTTAGAAGCAGCCGTCCCTGCACCAGCTCCTGCCGCAACCCCCGCGCCAACAGCTTTCGCCTTATTATTGTTATCTTTAGGTTGGTGTTTTGTTTCAGAATTAGGAGATTGTTTTACATCTTTAGAAGCAGCCGCGCCAGTTCCAGCAACACCAGCAACTCCAGTATCAGCAGCTGTCGTCTTATTATTATCATTTTTAGGTTGTTGTTTTGTTTCAGATTTAGGTGGTTGATTCGAATTTTTGGAAGCAGCCGCACCAGCACCCCCCGCACCAGCAGCTTTCTCCTTATTATTGTTATCTTTAGGTTGTTGTTTTACTTCAGACTTAGGAGACTGCTTTATGTCTTTTGAAGCAGTAGCTCCTGCACCTGTAGTACCAGCCACACTCTTATGTGCATCTTTCTGTTTATCATCTGAGTCAGTCGTTGATTTTGATTCTTGTGCATTTCCATTGTGACGCACACGCTTACGATGTCTTCTTGGTGTATTACGTGGTGGGAAATGCTGCATATTTTTGTTTTCTAATGAATCAGTTTGTTCATTAGCTGTGTCATCAATCTGTGATGTATCTTCTTTACTAGGATTGATTTCTTGTCTATTTCGTTCAAATTCATCTTTAAAATTATCTTTTGACACTTTTTTCATCCTTTCTTTTACGCTACAAATACGTGATAACTTACTTTAGAACTAAGTGTTTAGAATGTGCGCATTTCCTTCATTCAATCTTATTTTCATTATACTTCTTAAATAGATTATAGCGTGTTTAAAATTGTGGTGTAAAGCATTCCGGGGTTGTTTAGAACAAACTTTCTAATTTTTCTTTATAAGTAAATTTTCTAAGTACTTTTTTTCTATTTTTTTCATAAATTGTATGGGTGATGCCACAAATATCACAACAATTATCTTTTGTTAATACTGTCATACCAAAATAATTCATAAGTAGTTTCCGGCGACAAGAACCTGTATGAGCATATTTCAACATAAATTGAAGTGCGATTGACTTTTGTTGGAAATTTTGTCGGAATATCTCGTGGAGCTTTGTGTTTGAATATTGTTGTGTTAACAGCATAAGAATGTCATGTTTTTCATGATCAATCAGTGTTCCAGCTTCAAATAATTGAATATCTTCTTCTGTGATGGTATTTGCCAAAGAAAGTGTTTCAAGTAAATATTGATCATCTGGTTGATAGAGTGCAATCGCTTGGCTCTGTTGCCCATCACGACCTGCACGACCTATTTCTTGTAGATAACTAGAAGGACTATTAGATAAATGAAAATGGATAACGGTCCGAATATCAGGTTTATTAACACCCATTCCAAAGGCACTTGTTGCAACAATAATACGTATATCATTATTTAAAAATTGTTGCTGAACCGTATATCGCTCTTCATAACTCAAGTCCGCATGATAAATTCCGGTTAGATATCCCGATGCATATATCTGTTCAGCAATATCTACACATACCTTTTTTGACGAAACGTATATGATTGTTGGTCCGGAAGTTGCAATGGTTTCTAAAACCCAATCGATTTTTTCTTGATAACTTTCCATATGTTTAACAGCTAAAGATATATTTGGGCGATCCATTTCAGATTGTAATAACTTAAAAGATCTTTTCGTGACAAATTCGATATCGGCTTGTAAATGTTTCGTGGCTGTCGCTGTCAAAGCTAATATAGGGATATACTGATATAAATCAGTTACCTTTCGAATGAGTGCATAGTGAGGACGGAAGTCAAATCCCCACTCAGATAAACAATGAACTTCATCGAGTACAATGAGTCCTAATTGTATATTTTGAAAACGTGATAAATGATGTGGTTGTAATATGAATTCAGGACTTACAAATATAAATAAAGCATCATCAAGTTGTTGATATGCCATACGTCGTTCATCTGAAGACATCCCTGAATGAATTGCAACGACACGACGTTCCCCTTTCATTTTCATTTGCATTACTTGATCATCCATTAACGATATTAATGGAGAAATAATTAATGTTGTTTGTTGTTTAATGTATGTTGGGAGCTGATAACATAAACTTTTACCACTACCTGTGGGTAATATTCCCAATGCGTTATGACCTTCTAAAATACTTTGGATAAGTGATTCTTGTCCTTCTCTGAACTGTGAAAAACCGAAATACTGTTTTAATGCAGCTTTAAGCATGTAATGCTCCTTTCGATAAACCAACTATTGCAAGTTTAATTTCAAAGTAGCTCATCTGATCAAAATGTTCTTTATAAAAACGGAGCCGTTGATAAGGTTGTTGTTGATAGAAAATTAAAAATGATTCTATATCATCTGTTAAAAAATCTTCATATTTTGTCAAATGGCCACGCATAAATAATTCTAAAATATGATCATGTATCGTATTTTCGGTGAGATGTATACGGTTTGCAATTTGCGTGACAGTCAGTCCTTGGAAAAGGAAAGACTCTGTTCGTGCTAATGTATGACTAAGTGAATATGATGATAAACAATGGTGTAAAATAGGAAAAAGTTCTTTATCTGACAATAATTCATATATGTACATAAGGTCTTGATAATAAAATTTAAAAACAGTGTCATGATCTATTTTATTAATCTGTGCCACTTGCTGCATGGTATACATGGTTTCATCATAACCTGTTAAAAAGTAGTGTACGATACTTTGAGAATGTTTTTTGTTTAATTGGTCAAAAAGTTCATGGATTTCAAGCTTTACTGTTTCTTCTCTTTGTTGCTTTTTAATGTATAAATATATATAACGCACTCTCTGATGAATGTCGGTTTGTGATGTTAATGGTATAAACTGCATCTCTTGATGTTGTGCCTGTGATAGTGTTTGAATCAGCAGTTGCAATGTTATAAAAGAATGTTGTAACATGGTGTATGTTACAGATGACGATGTGGGTAGTAATAAGTTCATATCGTGTTCTGATTCAGTGATATTTTCAAAATCTTTGAAGCTTAAATTTGGAATACTTCCAAAAAGGCTTAAGAGATTTAAAGAGGTTGCATCAAAAAAGGTTTGATGGGTCTTTTTACCTATGATAATATTATATATGCTTTTTTTATTTTTGTAGGGATGTGCATGTTGATATGCATAAGAAATGATTGATTTCATATAGATAACCTCATTAATAAAACGTATATATTGAAAAATAAACAAATCCAAACTACAATGAAATTATAATGCTAGTATGGCACTTTGAAAAGGGAGGCGAAAAAATTGGCTAAGTATACAATTGTTGATATGGATACTTGTATCGCATGTGGTGCTTGTGGTGCAGCTGCCCCGGACATCTATGACTATGATGATGAAGGAATTGCATATGTTATTTTAGATGATAACCAAGGCACAACGCCCGTACCAGAAGAACTATATGAAGACTTGGAGGACGCTTTTGAAGGCTGCCCTACTGACTCTATCAAAGTCGAAGAAGAGACTTTTGATGGCGATGCATTAAAGTTTGAATAACATAAGTTTAAGCGTATTGTACCTTACATTATGCTAAATTTAAATAGATAAGCAAACAAAGAGCGGTGATTTCCTCATCGCTCTTTGTTTGCTTATTTTTATATTTTAAGAACATTTTTAAGTCGTTTATAAAGTAATACGAATAATAATGAAACGACAATTCCTTTAATAATATTAAATGGAATAATTCCTGCTGTAATAATGACTTTCAAGTTTGTCGCAATGTCAGATAAGTTCATGATCATGCCATATAATGGTAAAAGTACAAAGTAATTCATAATACTTAATACAATTGTCATGACGATTGTCCCTGAAGCCAATCCAAGAATCATGCCACGTGTTGTTGGCTTTTGTCTATGAATATAATATGCAGTAAGTAGTAAACTACCTCCAGCCAGGAAGTTAGCTAATGGTCCCACTGGATCTCCAAGGTAGAAAAAGAAGTTTAATAAGTTTTTAATAAACTCAACTAGTAATCCGGCGATTGGACCTAAAGTAAATGTCGCAAGTAATGCAGGTACATCACTAAAATCAAGTGTTAAATACGGTGGTAAAAACGGTAATGGGAATTTGATAAACATCAAAATGACCGAAATACCACTCAGGATTCCCGTGATGATTAATCTTCTTGTTTGTTTGGTTTGTTGCATAATTCAAATGTCTCCTTTTCTGATTCTCATTCTTCTAGAATAGGAGGCATTTGCGCAGCACAAAGAAACCTCCATCTTCTCCCATCCAGACTTTAACTGTCGGCTCTAGAATTTCACTAGATCAAGAGATTGAGACAAAAGCATTTAGGATACTATTTATCAGTTTCCTGGTGCAAAATTTAATGTATCTCAACCCCGTCGCAGGCTTTAAATTTACTGCCGGTAGGGAATTACACCCAACCCCGAAGATGAATAAATCAATTATTTTATTTAGCATTATTTTACCTAATGAAATTAATAAATACAACAGTGTTGCTTACGCACTGCATAAAATAAAACCTCTCATCTATATGTTTAAATAAAGGTGTAAAATCATATAGACGAGAAGTTTAAATTTTAAGTGATTAACTATTTTTTGGGAGTTTGATTATAAAAGCAGTCCCTTTTCCTACTTCGCTTTTAACATCAATCGATCCGCGATGTGCTTCAATAATCATTCTTGTAATAAAGAGACCCAATCCAGTCCCTTGTTTACCTCTAGTACGGGCAGCATCTACTTTATAGAAACGTTCAAATACTTTATCTAAATGTTCTGGTGAGATACCGACACCTGTATCATGAATCGTTAAAACATGTTCTGTAGGTGTTTCCTTTGCATGAATCGCAATTGTGTCACCAGGACTTGTATAACGTGATGCATTATCTACAAGGTTTGTAAGTACTTGCTCCATACGGTCGAAGTCATAATGCCATTCATCTTTCATGACGCCATCTTGTTGAAAATCTAGCGTTAATGACAGTTCATTAGCAATTTGACGATATTTTGTTCCCATTTTATGGATGAGTTCAGACATCGGCCGTACTTCTTTCGTAATATTAACCCCTTCAGCATCAATTTTTGCGACATCTAACAACTCATTAACCAGACGACTCAATCTTTTAGATTCGTCTAATACGATTAAGAGAAATTCATGTATATCTT
The DNA here is from genome assembly GCF_025558425.1 of Staphylococcus sp. IVB6240. Classification (NCBI taxonomy): domain Bacteria; kingdom Bacillati; phylum Bacillota; class Bacilli; order Caryophanales; family Staphylococcaceae; genus Staphylococcus; species Staphylococcus dromedarii. Next base: position 1,224,080 of record NZ_CP094718.1, on the reverse strand, counting down.
CAGGCTCTGTGACAATGCCATCAACAATTGACTCTGTATAGCCTTGGAGCAAAGATATCGGTGTGCGAAGTTCGTGCGATACACTCGCTATAAAGTCTTTTTTCATTTGCTCCATATGATGTTCTTTTGTCATATCACGAATAATTGCAACAAGGCCACTTTGCTTATTGGTTTGAATTTGATCAATATAACTCATGACAACAGCATAATGTTTTTGATTGATTTCATATTCCCGATATTCTGTTTGTTGGCTCTTGAAAGTATCATTGATTTGTTTTTCAAAAAGTAAAATATCATCTGAAGTCATTTCTCCAATCATATTATCAGCTAATTCGTTGGATAATATGGTTTCGCGTTGATGATTAATACCGAGCACTCCTTGTGCCATAGAATTGATTAAAGTATCTCTAATATTTTTAGACGTTGTAATATCATCAATATGATGTTGAATATTATGGCTCATTTGATTGAAGGCAATCGCTAGTTCACCTATTTCATCTTTTGTTTGCACATGTACCTGTTGATCATAATGACCTTTCGCAACTTCTTGTGCTTGTTCTTTAAATAATCTCAAAGGGTTTGTAATTCGTGATGATAAGAAGAATGCAAAAATCGTAGTAACAATTAAAAAGATGATTGCTGTAATTAAGATAATAATTGCTACCACATTGTTTGTATCTGATATACTTCTTAAATCTTCATAAATATAAATGACAGATTTTTGACCGTTATGATCAATAGTTGGATACCCCAGTAATAAATAGGTTTGTTTTTTATCATTCACCTTAATAGAAACATGTTTGATTTCTTTTTTTTGTGTCAGTTTGATATTATTAAGATCTTTATCTTGCTTAATAAACGCTAACATTTCTTTCTTTTCTTTGTCTTTTAAGAAAGCGTTGTTTGAATCTGGTAAAATGATAACCCCTTTATTACCTTCAAGCAGCATTTCACTATGATTGATGGCCAATTGACGATTTTTGCTTTTCTCAATAACCGTACTGATACTTTTGGCATCATTGTATAAGGATTCTTCAGTTTTTTGCGTGAAATAATATTGAATAAATGTGATTAAAGCAGCACTTAATAAAATTAAAACTGTCGTTACTATTAAAATAATAGTTAACCACAGTTTTACGACGACGCTATTTAGACGTTTCATCAGATTGTGAAACCTCAAATTTATATCCTACGCCCCATACCGTTTGAATCATTAATGCTGCTTCAGATGATACACGATTTAACTTTTCACGCAAACGTTTAACATGAGTATCAACAGTACGTAAATCCCCATAAAATTCATAATGCCAAACTTCTTTTAATAATTGTTCACGATCAAATACTTTATTCGGTGTTTTGGCAAGGAAAATTAATAATTCATATTCCTTAGGTGTTAGGTTAACAGGTGAGCCATCAGCTAACACTTTGTGCGCATCATTATCTATTGTAAGATGCTCAAATTCAATCATGTCACGCGCATGTGGTTCGTTTTGCTCTGCAGTTGCAGACTGTGTACGTCGCAACAATGCTTTCAAACGTAACACAACTTCACGTGGTGAGAAAGGTTTTACAATGTAATCATCAGCACCTGACTCAAATCCTTCAACACGATTATTTTCTTCACCTTTTGCTGTCAACATAATGATTGGTGTATCCTTTGTTTCGCGAAGGCGCGTTGCAACTTCAAGCCCATCCATCTCTGGTAACATTAAGTCTAACAAGATACACGCATAATCATATTTTGTTGCCAATTCAAATGCTTCACAGCCATTATCCGCTTCTGCGACCTCATACCCCTCTCGTTCAAGGAATAGCCTTAATAATTTTCTGATACGGTGTTCATCATCAACGACTAATATTTCCTTAGTCACAAGACATACCTCCCACTTATGTTACATAATAAAAAAGTCATTGCCTATTATACCATACTGTCAAGGGCTCTTGACAACCAAAAATAGCGATGTAAACCGCAGCAAAATCCACTTTTAGACACATCTTTTTAATTGGTTATTTTATAAAAATAATATTTTAATTACGATGCGGTAAATGTTCATATAATGTATTTCTATCTTATTAAGTTAGTGCATTTTTTAATAATGTGCAGTTTAGTGACGTTCATAAAAGCATTAAAAATTTATATCCATATATGATGTTAAAGCATATTTGATATAGCCCTTTGAAAGCATGATACATTTATTTATAATTCGTCATTGAAAGGCAGTGCTCATCTTTTATGCTCGATCTTCCAATTAAGGATTTTATAAATTATTTAATATTAAAAATAATTTATTGTGCACTGCTTTGCGCAAGTTGGCGTAATGTTTTCACTTCATGTGGTGATAACACACGACCCTCTCCTGCACCAAGCCCTTTCAAATCAAGTGGACCAAACGTCACACGAGATAATTTGTTCACTTTAAATCCAAAGTGTTCAAACATACGTCTTACTTGGCGGTTACGCCCTTCTGTAATGGTGATTTCAACAAGAGATGTATTTTTCTCTTTATTTTGTTTTTTCACTTTGACTTTTGCAGGTTGTGTTTTACCATCTTCTAATACAATGCCACGTTCTAATTCCTTCACTTGCTCTCTTAAAATATAGCCTTCAATTTTAGCGATATACGTTTTAGGAATTTTGTATTTTGGATGTGTCATAAGGTTCGTGAACTCACCATCATTTGTTAAAAGCAATAAGCCTGATGTATCATAGTCCAATCTTCCAACTGGGTAAATACGTGTTTCTAAGTCATCAAAGTAATCTGTTACCACTTTTCTACCGCGGTCATCAGAGACACTTGTAATCACTTGTGTAGGTTTATAAAATAAAATATATAATTTATCTTCTAGTTCTAAAGGAACCCCTTCTACGGATACTTCATCAGATGGGCGAACTTTTGTTCCTAGTTCCGTGACGGTTTCACCATTCACTTGAACTTTTCCTTCTTGAATCAATGTTTCTGCTTTTCGGCGTGATGTGTATCCACTATTTGCGATACGTTTTTGTAAACGTTCTAATTCTTTACTCATTTGTTGTTTGTCCTTTCTGATTAACAAGATTACTGAAAAACGATTCTATTTCTTCGGTTTCTTCATCTGTCGTTGGTAATTCTTCAATTTGTTTCAATCCAAATACATTTAAAAATAAATCTGTTGTGTAGAGTTGCTGACCTCTCACATCTGGATCCTGTTGTGGTTCTACCAAACCTTTTGCAATAAGTGTTTTAACAGGGCCATCCGATGCGATTCCGCGAATTAATTCAATATCACTACGCGTTACTGGCTGATTGTACGCAATAATGGCCAATACTTCCATGGCCGCTTGTGATAAGTTAGTAGACACCTTGTTTAAGATGAGAGACTCAATATAAGGTTCCATATCCTTTTGCGTTGTTAAAACATAGGTGTTTCCATATTTTTGAATCATTAACCCCGGCAATTCTAAAGCACTTAATGCTTCATTGAGCGTTGCTTCATCTATATTTAACGAGGTTAATAGTTGTTCCGCTTCTATGCCATCTTCCCCAACTGTGTAGAGCAAAGCAGTAATTGCAGCATTAAGATTGTGTGCCATAGTTAACTCCTTTTGTAATTTCAATATTATGAAATGCCTCAATTTGTTGAAGCTGAATCACACCAGTTTTTGCCATCTCTAATAGTGCCAAAAAGTGTGTGACAACATGTTCAATCGACTCGTTGAACGTAAATAAATCAAAAAATGTAATCTTTTGTTGTTTGTCGAGTTGTTGGAAAATATGTGCCGTTGATTGTTGTATGGTAAAGGTTTCTTTTTGAATTTCTACACTTCTTGGTTTTTTAAGTGCAATTCGGTGCTTCATCTTTTGGTAAGCAACAATTAGCTTCGTTAGATCAATATGTGTTCCTTCAGGTATTCGTTCGTTTACCTCATATTTTGATAAATCAGTCGCTGTTTTGGTGTAGTAGTGACTACGTGCTTCTCTTTTCTCATTCAACATTTCTGCATATGCTTTATAGTTTTGATATTCGAGCAGTTTACCTACTAATGCCTCACGTGGATCTTCTTCCACCATCTCATCGGATGAATGTTCAGGAAGCAATAATTGACTTTTAATCATCAACAATTCTGAGGCCATGACCAAATATTCGCTTGCAACGTTGATATCCAATTGTTTCATGGCATGAACATACTGCATATATTGTTCTGTTAATGCATTCATGGGAATATCATAAATATCAATTTCAAATTGTTGAATTAAATGGAGCAATAAATCTAAAGGGCCATTAAAGGCATCTAATTTTACTTCATACATTTGAAAGCCTCTCTATTTTGCATGTTAGGTGCATCTTACCAAAAAATATTATAGCATGTTTACTAACAGGAATAAATTTAGGAGTGAATAAGATGCGAAATGCACTATTAGAATATTACTATCAATTTCATACACAACAGCATTATTTTCTATGTCATGACATTCTAGAAGAAGCATGGAAAGCGCAAGATCAATATGAAAAACAAGATTTTGTTGTGGGATTAATTTTATTTGCGACTGCATCTTATCATTACCGACGAGGAAATTTTAGAGGTGCGTTGCGTACGTATCGAAAAGCTGAAAATATTTTCAACCAATACTCAGATACTGTCATGACACAATTTGGTATAGATGGTATGGCATTTCGTCAACTGATAAAACAATTAATTTCTGATATCAACCTAGAAAAACTTTTTACACCGATTCGACTTCCGCTTTTGGATGACACGATTCAAACACTTACAGCACAATATCATGATTATACGGTGCGTAAGGATATTGTTAGTACACCAGATATTTTAGATCACCACCGTAATCGTGATCGTTCTTCAGTTATCCGTGCACGTGAAGTGGCGTATCAACTAAGGCACTCATAAAATAAAGAGAAAGACTAGTATTCGTCGGGAACAGATACCCCCTTGGAATACTAGTCTCTTTTTAATCTTTCCAACCTGAACTTAAGCGCGAGGATGGTAGGATTGATATATTTTTCTAATTTGTGTACTTGATACATGTGTATATAATTGGGTCGTTGAAATATCAGAATGACCTAACATTTCTTGAACAGCACGCAAGTCTGCCCCATTTTCTAATAAGTGTGTTGCAAATGAGTGCCTCAATGTATGCGGTGTTAAGCGTTTCGTTAATCCAGCTTTTAATCCAGCTTGTTTAATTATTTTCCAGACACCTTGTCTTGAAAGAGGTTTACCATGAAGATTAAGGAATAACGTATCCGTCACCGTTTTTTTCAATAACTTTGGACGTACTTCTTGTAAATAGTGAGTTAAAAATTGAATGACTGTTTCTCCCAGTGGAATAATACGTTCTTTATTCCCTTTACCAAATACTTTAACAAAGCCCATGACCAAATTAATGTCTTGTGTTTCTACAAAGATCAGTTCTGAAACACGCATGCCGGTTGCATAGAGTAACTCGAGCATCGTTCGGTTACGATAATCATTCAGTTTATTTAAATCAAAAGATGATAAGAGTTGGTCTACTTCATCAATGGACAAAACGTCTGGCAACTTACGTTCATATTTGGGTGTGGTAATTAAAACAGTTGGATCTTGAGAAGTATAGCGTTCTCTGAGTGCAAATTGATGAAAACTACGAATGGTTGAGGTAAAACGTGCAATGGATTTTGCCGAATGTCCTTCATCATGTTTTGCAGCAAAACATTGCTGTATCACATCACGCGTGACAAAATCCAGTTGCGCAATCTTTTGTGACTTTAAATATTCGATATACTGATTTAAATCACGTCTGTATGCCGCAATTGTATTTTTCGACAACCCTTTTTCAAGCTGTATAAACCGTAAATACTCATCACGAACCTCTTCCATACTATGACCTCAATTCTAATAGATTCCTATACTTCAGATCCTTTTCCTTCTTGTTGGCATGTTTTACAAATGCCATGGAAAGTTAAGCGATGATCTAAAATTTTAAATTCAAATTCATTTTCAACACGTTCTTCAACTTGTGGTAGCAAATCTTCATCAATTTCATCTACACGTCCACATTCCATACATACTAAATGATGATGGAAATGTTTAGACCCTTCTTTGCGGAGGTCAAAACGTGACACACCATCTCCAAAACTCACCTTGTCTACCACTTTAATATCTGCTAATAGTTCTAATGTACGGTAGACTGTTGCAAGTCCAATCTCTGGTGCTTTTTCTTTTACTTTTAAATAAACGTCTTCTGCACTGAGGTGGTCTGCCTCATTCTCGATAAGGACACGTACCGTTGCTTCACGTTGTGGTGTCAACTTATACGATGACTGCTGCAATTGCTGCTTTACGCGATTGAGTCGTTCTTCCACGGCAGCTTCACTCCTCTACTGATAATTAAAATTAGTATTGTTTATATGACTATAAAATACCAGTAAATGAGAAAAAAAGCAATTGATAATGTGCGACTATTTAGAATGATTATAAACTAATAATGCATATTGAAATGCAATTAAAGTCTTCGCATCATTGACGTTCCTATTTTTTACCGCTTCTTCCACCTCTGATAATGAATATTGAATAGGTTCAACAAACTCATCAGCATCTAAATTCATTTCCCCCTTTTCAATATCATCAGTAAAGTAAATAGAAATCAGTTCATTTGAAAATCCAGGTGTGCCATAGACATCTCCAATATGTTGAAGTGAATGAGCACGATAGCCTGTCTCCTCTTCTAATTCACGTTTTGCAGCGTCTTCTCGATCTTCTCCAGGTTCAAGCTTTCCGGCGGGTATTTCCAATAACATATGTTCTAAAGGTTTACGGTATTGATTGACAAGCAGTACTTTGCCTTCAGGTGTCATGGCACAGATCGCAACAGCTCCATTATGTTTGACAACTTCACGTGTTGCTGTTTCTCCATTTGGCAATGATACGAGGTGTTTTTCTACACGGATGATACGCCCTTCATAAATGGATTCTTTCTCAATGGTTTTTTCTTCAAAATTCATAAATGCCACTCCTTTTATTTTGCACAAACTCTTTGATATGATGATACATATAAAGTTTATCGGAAGGAGAATCATCATGCAAAAAAATACATTAAAAAGTGGCCTAACCCTCTCAGAATTAGGCTTAGGTTGTATGAGTTTAGGAACGAATGAGAAGCAAGCACAAGAAATTGTTGAAACCGCACTCGAATCTGGCATTACTTACTTCGATACGGCAGATATCTATGATAAAGGTGAAAATGAAAAAATTGTTGGTCATATATTAAAACAATATCAACAACGTGATGATATTGTTATTGGAACTAAAGTAGGCAATGAATTAAAACCAAATGGCGAAATGGCGTGGAATCCAACGAAAAAATATATTAAAGAAAATATTAAACATTCCTTGCAACGCCTTGGTTTAGATCAACTCGACTTATATATGTTACACGGTGGTACGATTGATGATCCGCTTGATGAAACAATCAGTGCATTTGATGAATTAAAACAAGAAGGCTTGGTCAAAGCTTATGGTCTGTCTTCTATTCGTCCAAATGTCATTCGATACTACTTGGCACATAGTGAAATTGAAGTGCTGATGTCACAATTTAATTTAATTGATAATCGTCCAGAAATGTTGCTTGATGAAGTACACGAACACGGTGTAAAACTTTTAGCACGTGGTCCCGTATTCAAAGGATTGCTGACACAGAATTATCAGAAAGCCCTCACTCAAAAATTTAAAGATGGTATTTTTGAATATGATGCTGAAACACTTAAAAAAACAGTTTCTCAACTACACGATTTAGAACCTGAATTAACAGCGCTAACGTTTAATTATTTAAAATCATTTGATGCATTAGGTTCTATTATTGTTGGTGCAAGTTCATCAGAACAACTAAAAGAAAACGTGGCACAATACAACAAAGCTATTGATGCTAGCATGGTTGAACAAGCAAGAGCGATTGTTAAAGACTTAAACTATACACAACATTTAAAATAAAAAAATTAAAGCCAGAAATGATGATGGGCAACATCTCTTATAGAAAGATTGCCGCATATCACATTTCTGGCATATTTTTATTTTTTCTTACTCATAAAGAATGGTTTGGCTGCTTTTTCAATGGTTCTAGGTGCCAGTGAATAAAGTCTGAGCATCATGGACATCCACTTTGGTGCACGCAGTTCTTGATGCCCTTTGTTCATTGCCACAATAATATCTTTTGCCACTTGTTCTGGTTTTAACATAAATAAAGCTGTTTTACGCTTGAATGTTCCTGATGGGTCTGAATGATCATGGAATGGTGTTTTCACAGGACCTAATATCACGTTTAATACATGGTAAGATGGTTCTTCTATACGTAAGGCGTTTAAAATTTGAATTAAAGCTGCTTTACTCGCCCCATAATGTGCTGCATATGGTTGTGTAGCAAGCCCAGACATACTGTTGAGTGCAACAATTTGAGGATTTGTTACTAAGAATGGTTTAACCACATTGAGTAATACCGCAAAATGAATCACATTTAAACGATATGTTTTTAACAATTCCTCCGTTGTATGTGATGCCAATGATTTAAAGTAACCGAGACCGGCACTATGTATGAATCCATCAAATGATACATTTAGTTTTTGAAAATCTGATGATAATTTTTCAATGGCTGTTGTGTCGTTTAAGTCACATACAAGAAAACTTATATTTGGGAAGCTTTTAGATGGGAATAATTGTGCTGCCTTCTCCTCATTTCTAATCAATAAAGTAAGGTGCGCGCCTTGAGCATGTAACTGCTTGACGAGTTCATAGCCAATACCACTCGTCGCCCCTGTCATCAGAAAATGTTTATGGTCCATATGCTTATACTCCTTTTTTGTCCAAATTCTTATTTATGTTAGTATAAAAGATAGAAAAGAGATGAGGAAGTGAAAAGAAAATGAAAATTGTATTTTATGGGGCAGGCAATATGGCACACGCTATCTTCACAGGCATTATTAACTCAAAAGTATTACCACCAGAAAATATATATTTAACAAATCGTTCAAATGAAGCGGCACTACAACAATATCAGTCAGAATTAGGTGTTCAATACAGCTATGATGATGCAAGTTTATTAAAAGATGCAGATTATGTATTTCTAGGTTCAAAGCCACATGATTTTGATGACTTAGCAGAACGTATGCATCCGCATATCGACAGTAAGAATAAGTTTATTTCAATTATGGCTGGCTTACCGATTGCTTATATTCGAGAAGCTTTAGATGTCTCTAATCCTATTGCGCGTATTATGCCAAATACTAACGCACATGTTGGACATTCTGTCACAGGCTTAAGCTTTTCAAGAAACTTTGGTCCAAAGTCTAAAGATGAAGTATTAGAAGTGATTAATGCTTTTGGATCAGCAATTGAGGTAAAAGAAGATCACCTGCATCAAGTGACAGCTATTACAGGGAGTGGCCCTGCCTTTTTATACCACGTCTTTGAAAAATATGTAGATGCTGGTACAAAATTAGGACTGGATAAATCACAAGTTGAGGAATCGATTCGTGAATTGATCATTGGAACAAGTAAGATGATTGAACGTTCGGACCTTAGCATGGAACAGTTGCGTAAAAACATCACATCTAAAGGTGGAACAACTCAAGCAGGTTTAAATGCACTGTCAAATTATGATATAGAAGGTATTTTTGAAGATTGTTTAAACGCTGCAGTTGAACGCAGCATCGAATTATCTGAACAAGACGATGATAATGAATAAAAATAACAGGTAGCGACATATTACCGCTGCCTGTTTTCTTTATGGGGAAATTAAAATTGATAGCTATCAAAATCTTGAACAAATTGAAATGATGGCGTATCTGTAGATTTTAATTGTTGATCAATCTCCTTAATATCTTCTTTAGTATATCGATTACTTAAATGTGTTAATAAGGCATGTTTCACATCACTTTGTTCAATCAACATGAGAACATCATCGATATGGCTATGATGATAATCATTGGCAAGTTGCTTGTCCCCATCGATATAGGTCGCTTCGTGAACCATGACATCAGCATCTTGGGCAAGTGTTTGCTCATTGTCGCATGGTTTTGTATCTCCAAATACCGCAACAATAGGCCCTTGTTTATCCGGTGCTTTAAAATCATGCGCATCGTAAGTAACCCCCTCAAATTCAAACTGATCCGCATTTTTGACTTGTTGATATTGTGGACCAGGTTGCATACCGATGGCTTTTAATTTGGCGACATCGAGTGTGCCAGGTGTACTTGGTGCTTGCACACGATAGCCATAGCACGGTACGCCATGATTCAAAGGGCGTGCTTGTACTTTGAACGCATCAATCATCATATCGAGCTGTTCATCGATTTCTATCATATGTATTGGGTAGTTGAGATGGACATGTGTCAATGACAGGCTTGCCTCGACATAGGCTTTTAATCCTTTTGGTCCAATCAATGTGAGTGGCTTACCTTCCCCTCCTTGAAACGATCGACTTGTCAGTACGCCAGGTAACCCATAGATATGGTCTCCATGCATATGTGTAATAAAGATATGACTTACCTTTCCTAACTTAATAGAGTGATGAAGGATTTGATGTTGTGTGGCTTCTCCCACGTCAAAGAGCCAAATATCTGTGGCGAAAGGTTCTAATTTTAATGCGATGGATTGTGTATGTCTATCCTTGGTTGGTAGACCGGCACTTGTTCCGAAAAATATGACTTCCATTGTTACGCCTCCTTAGCGTTATCCTATCATAAATTATAGTTGAACCGTATTTAAAAATATAGCATGATATAATAAAGCAGAATATATGACCATATAGTACTCATGATTTATAATAAGAACGTAAAACATTACGAAGAATTGAGGTTTTGAATCTTGAATAAAACACACAATTATATACCAGCGCTGATTACAATTTTTGGTGCAACCGGTGATTTAAGCCACCGTAAATTATTTCCATCGTTATTCCATTTATTTCAACAAGATAATCTAGACGATAGAATTGCGATTGTCGGCATTGGTCGCCGTGATTTAACAGTTGATGAGTTTAGATCGCAAGTCAAAGCATCAATTCAAGCGCATGTTCAAAATACGGAAAATCTAGATAAATTTATGCAACATGTATTTTATCAGAAGTTAGATGTTAATAATGAAGAAAGTTACAATGAATTATTAACACTTAGCAATGATTTAGATAAACAGTTCTCTCTTGAGGGGAATCGCCTATTTTATCTGGCGATGGCACCACAATTTTTCGGTGTTGTAACGGATTATTTAAAAGCATCTGGCCTTACAAAAACGACAGGTTTCAAACGTCTTGTGATTGAAAAACCATTCGGTACAGATTTAAAATCTGCTGAAGCACTGAATAAACAAATCCGTCGATCATTTAAAGAAGAAGAAATTTTCCGTATCGACCATTATTTAGGGAAAGATATGGTCCAAAATATCGAAGTATTACGCTTTAGTAATGCGATGTTTGAACCATTATGGAACAATAAATATATTTCAAATATTCAAATCACCTCATCAGAAGTACTCGGTGTAGAGGATCGCGGAGGTTACTACGAATCAAGTGGTGCATTAAAAGATATGGTGCAAAACCATATGTTACAAATGGTTGCCCTCCTTGCTATGGAACCACCTATCAGTCTACATAGTGATGATATTCGTTCTGAAAAAGTAAAAGTATTAAAATCATTAAACATTCTTGAACATGATGAAGTACGTCATAATTTCGTGCGTGGACAATATGATGCAGGTGAAATAGATGGTCAACCTGTTATCGGTTATCGAGAAGAAGATAAAGTAGCTGAAGACTCTGTCACACCAACATTTGTTGCTGGTAAAGTAATGATCAACAACTTCCGTTGGGCTGGTGTACCATTCTATATCCGTACAGGTAAACGTATGAAACGTAAATCGATTCAAGTGGTTGTAGAATTTAAAGAAGTCCCAATGAATTTATATTATGATAAAGATCAACATTTAGACTCCAATCTACTTGTGATTAATATTCAACCAAATGAAGGTGTCTCTATTCATTTAAATGGTAAGAAATATGTACAAGGGATTGAAACAGAGCCTGTTCAGTTATCTTACTCAATGAGTGCCCAAGATAAAATGAACACTGTTGATGCCTATGAAAACTTGTTATATGACTGCCTCAAAGGCGATGCGACAAACTTCACACATTGGGAAGAATTAAAATCTACTTGGAAATTTGTCGATGCGATTCAAGATGCGTGGAACAAGTTTGAACCTGAATTTCCAAACTATGCATCAGGTACAAATGGTCCATTAGACAGTCACTTATTATTAAGTCGTGATGGATTAAAATGGTGGGAAGATATTCAATAATAGCAAAGTATTCGTTTCTGCTTGCTCATAAATAAAATAGGCTGAGTTGCACAAATATCCGTGTAACTCAGCCTATTTTGATTTATAATAACATATGAGACTGCGTGTAAATCTATCTGTTAAAGTAGTAGTCATACCCACTTTTCATGAGATAGAAGTAGAGATTATGTTTATAAAAATATTTTTAGATTATTTATAGCTGCAGTCAATTTTTTATTAAGGAGTGACCATTTTGGACGTTATCAAACATGTACAACAAGCCATTGTATATATTGAAGATCATCTTTTGGAATCTTTCGATTTTCAAACATTAAGTGATTACGTTGGTATTTCTCCTTATCATTTAGAACAGTCTTTTACAATGATTGTGGGGTATACCCCTTTTGAATATTGCCGTGCAAGACGATTAACATTAGCTGCTCATGATTTAATTCATGGTGCTAATCGGCTGATTGATTTAGCTAAACGTTATCGTTATCCAGATGCGAATGCATTTGCACACGACTTTAGTGACTATCATGGTGTTTCACCGTTACAAGCTAAAACAAAACGAGATCAACTTAAAATACAAGAACGTCTTTATTTAAAGCTGACGACAACTTCTAAAGCGCCCTACCCTTACCGTTTAGAAGACATGGGTGATTACACGCTTGTCGGTCATTCTCGCTTTATACCAACTGACCAATTGGATGATCATTTTATTATTCCAGATTTTCTAGAGGACCTACAGAGAAGCGGTCAGTTAGAAGATATGATTCGATATAATGATCGTAGTCCACACGAAATTTTTGTGGTCAGTTGCCCATTAGATCATGGATTAGAAGTATTTGTGGGTGTACCGAGTGAACGTTTCCCTGCGTACTTAGAAGATCGTTACTTGTCGGAACAGCAGTTTGCGGTATTTAACTTGCAAGGTGAAATTGATTACGCGACGAGTGAGGCATGGCATTATATAGAAACAAGTTTACAACTTACATTGCCATATGAAAGAAATCGACTGTATTTAGAAATTTATCCACTCAATATTTCTTTTGATGATGCATTTACGAAAATTCAATTGTGTGTGCCAGTTAATATTGAAAGTTAAAAAATAAAGCTGGATGTTATCATAATCGATAACATCCAGCTTTTTCAGTTATATATGAATTATTCAGTCCATTGTGTATGGAATGTACCTTCTTTGTCTTTACGCTCATAAGTATGCGCACCAAAGTAGTCACGTTGTGCTTGAATTAAGTTAGCTGGTAAGTCTGCACTTCTGTAACTATCATAGTAGTTAATACTTGCAGCAAATCCAGGAATTGCGACACCGTTTTGAACACCCATTGCGACAACGTCACGAAGTGCTTGTTGATATTCCGTAACGATTTCTTTGAAGTAATCATCAAGAAGCAAGTTTTGTAAGTTTGCATCTTTGTCATATGCATCTTTAATTTTTTGTAAGAATTGTGCACGAATGATACAACCTTCACGCCAAATCATTGCTAATTCGCCTAATTGTAAGTTCCAGTCATTTTCTTCACTTGCAGATTTCATTTGATCAAAACCTTGTGCGTATGAACAGATTTTACTCATGTATAACGCACGACGGATTTTTTCTAAAAATGCTGCTTTATCACCAGTGAATGCCGCTTCAGGACCATTTAATAATGATGACGCATGAACACGTTGTGCTTTTAATGATGAAATAAAACGTGCAAATACAGATTCAGTAATAATTGTAAGTGGCGCACCAAGTTCTAATGCATTAATTGATGTCCATTTACCTGTCCCTTTTTGACCTGCTTTATCCATAATTTTTTCAACAAGGGGTTCACCATTTTCATCAAGTTTTGTGAAAATATCACCCGTAATTTCAATAAGGTAACTTTCTAATTCACCAGTATTCCACTCTTTGAATGTTGCTGAGATTTCTTCATGATCCATACCTAATAAGTTTTTCATCATGTTATAACTTTCAGCAATCAATTGCATATCTGCATATTCGATACCATTGTGAACCATTTTTACATAGTGGCCTGCCCCATTAGGACCAATATATGTGACACAAGGTGTGCCATCTGCTGCTTTAGCTGAAATAGATGCTAAAATATCTGCAACTTTTTCATAAGCTTCTTTTTGACCACCTGGCATCATTGAAGGACCAGTCAGTGCACCAACCTCGCCACCTGACACACCTGTACCAATGAAGTTAATACCACTTTCGGCAAGTGCTTTATTGCGTCGAATTGTATCTTGATAGTTCGTATTACCACCGTCGATCAAAATATCATCTGTATCTAATAATGGTAATAATGTTTCGATTGTTTTATCTGTTGCTTCACCTGCTTTAACCATGAGTAAAATTTTACGTGGTTTTTCAAGTGATTGAACAAATTCTTCAATGGAATAAGTTGGAACGATGTTTTTGCCTGCTGATTCTTTGACCATGAGATCTGTCTTGTCAGAAGAACGGTTGTATACAGAAACACTGTAACCGCGTGACTCAATATTCCATGCCAAATTTTTTCCCATAACCGCTAAGCCGATTACACCAATTTGTTGTGTCATTTTATACTTACCTCTCTTATTATAAATTACGGGTTAATTGTATCACATTATATGCTTTCTCACACTTATACTGCGCTAAATTAAGCAATCTCTATCAGTTTAAGTACGTATTTAACAAGGTCTACTAACGATTGAATAGCAATACTTTCATTGGTTGTATGAATCGCTTCATAGCCAATACCTAAAATCACAGTTGGAATGCCAAATTGGCTGATGATATTACCATCAGAACCACCGCCACCAATTGTTGGTTCACCAATTAAATCAACAGCTTTCGCGGCTGCTTGTGCCTTTTGATAAACAACTTCATCCTCAGTAACTAAAAAGCCTGGATATGCTAATTCTGTATCAACATCGGCATGACAACCAAAGGCTTCCGCTGTTTCTTTAAATGTTTGCGCCATATGTTTTGTCTGTGCTTCAATTTTTAGTTCAGAGTGAGAACGTGCTTCTGCCCAAATATGTACAAGGTCTGTTACGATATTTGTTGGTCCACCACCTTCAAATTTCCCAATATTGGCAGTCGTTTCATGGTCAATTTTACCGAGTTTCATCTTACTGATCGCTTTAGCGGCGATATTAATGGCACTCACACCTTTGTCAGGCGTGCTCGCATGTGCTGTTTTACCGTGGGTGGTTGCTTTAATTTGCATTTGATACGGTGCACCAATTGTAAAGTTTCCAACGGGTACAGCAGAATCAATGGAATAGCCGTATGCTGCATCTAAATCATCTGGGTTCAATGCTTTTGCACCAACAAGACCAGATTCTTCACCCACTGTTATCACAAATTGGATTTGGCCATGTGGCAGTTGGTTATCTTGAATAATTCGGATCACTTCTAATATCGTAGCAAGTCCTGCCTTATCGTCAGCACCAAGGATCGTTGTACCATCAGATTTGATGATGCCATCTTCAATCACTGGTTTCACGCTTTTCCCTGGGACAACTGTATCCATATGACTTGTGAAATAAATCTTTTCTTTACTGTCATCCGTTGCTGGTAAAGTACAAATTAAATTATTAGCACCAAAACCTGTTTTTGCCTTGGCATCATCTTCTTTTACGATTAAACCGAGACTTTCAAACTTTTGTTTTAAAATCGGTTGAATCATTTCTTCATGACCTGTTTCAGAGTCTATTTGTACTAATTCTAAAAATGTTTCTACTAATCGATCTTGATTGATCATTCTAAATTCCCCCTTTTACGTCATTATAAGTGTATCGAAAAAGCCTGGATTTGCAAAATGTATTTTTAAAGGTGTACTTGAGATTCATATTTTAAAAATGTTATAATTTGACGTAATTATAATTGAAGAATTAACAAGTTTATTGGAGGCCATTAAACGTGCAAAATAAGAAATTAAGAAAAGTATTACTTATTGTCATGTTATTAGCAATCGTTGCATCATTGTTATTAACTGGAATCGCACCATTACTAAGCATGTAATTAAAAATAAGGATGTCCATATGTATGTGTACACTTAAATGCGTTTTAAAACGCTCATTTTCAAGTGATGATATACATTAACGGACATCCTTTTTATTTTGGATGAGATACAATGGCTAATTAACTTCGTGATAAAGTTTTAATGAACCAAAATTAGATTTGATATTTAAATAAGCTTCTGTATCATAAAGAATTTGTATAATACTTGCACGTGTATGTAGTGCCTCATGTGTTTCCGGTAACGGTAATTCATCTATTTGAAGACGAATATCATACAATGTGTGCAAACGCATAGCGGTATAGTTGTTTTCATTCACATTATCTGCCATTTCTTTGAACAGTTGCGCCACTTTTGGTAAGAGAACATCATCAACGGACATATGCGCTAAATTAAAATGAATACGCTGCAAAATATCGACTTGATCTTGCCGCATATCAAAGTAATGATAGAAGCTATTCTCATTACGCACAAAATGATTTTTAACATCTCGGAAGGCAATTGACTTAGCTTGTTGAATCGTTAAAAGTAATTTATCAAACGACAATTCACATGATTGTGCATCTTTAGAACACATCTCACCAAAGGTATTAAAAATATGGCGGATTTGATTTTCTATATCATTTTGATATTGTGTGAGTTCTTTTTCAAAGCTTGGCATAAAGGTATTCATCATAAAAGCAATAGAAAGACCGACTAAGAGTAGTAGTATTTCGTTAAAGACAAGCGCCATGTTAATCGTTTCTGCATTGAAAA
Source organism: Staphylococcus sp. IVB6240 (assembly GCF_025558425.1). Classification (NCBI taxonomy): domain Bacteria; kingdom Bacillati; phylum Bacillota; class Bacilli; order Caryophanales; family Staphylococcaceae; genus Staphylococcus; species Staphylococcus dromedarii. The sequence continues at coordinate 1,207,010 of NZ_CP094718.1, read as the reverse complement.
AGTGCAGTAATATGACAATGCTTGTGACAACACCTTCTTGTGTATTGAACATCACGGTCAGTGGGATAAAGAACAAAACAATCAGCCCTAATACCCATGCATGTTGACCGAGTAATGGAAATACAGCTGCGCCAAATCCCATAGCAATTAAACAGGAAACAAAACGTGACCAAATGGCTTTCACTGAGTGCATTTTAGTGTCTTTGATACAAAGAACAACTAAAATGGCACTAGATGCATAATTATCTAACCCCATAAGCTTAGCGATAATTACACCTAGTGCCATACCAACCGCAGTTTTAATCGTTCGCCACCCAATTCGATATGGATTCAAACGTAACATACGGTCAACTCCTTACTCTGCTACACAATATTTATCAAATAAGCGTTGTAATTGCGTGATAACATCCATTGTGTCGTGACCTTCGATTTGATGACGTTCAATCATTTCAGTGATTTTACCGTCCTTCATTAAAGCAAATGAAGGGCTAGATGGTGCATAACCTTCAAAGTAATCACGTGCACGTTGTGTTGCCTCTTTATCTTGACCTGCAAAAACGGTTACTAAGCGATCAGGTAACACATCATAATGTAATGCGTGTGCTGCAGCTGGTCGCGCCATACCGCCTGCACAACCACAAACAGAGTTAATCATTACAAGCGTTGTGCCATCTTGCTTGAATACACTATCAACTTCTTCTTCAGTTGTTAATTCTTCGTATCCAGCTTTTACTAGATCTTCACGTGCTTGTTGTACAACGTTGTTCATATATAAATCGAAACTTAAGTCCATCTTATCTACCTCCGACATTAGTATACATTCATTTTACTAAAGGATTCGTAGCAATTCAATTTTTCTATATCCAAATTTTTTAAATTGTCACTAATAGATCGTTGTCTGTTCTACTGTGTATTGTTCAAGTCTCTGTTTCACTTCTTTTAAGAATAAACCAGCTTGAAGACCGTCTAAGATACGATGATCAATAGATAAACACAAGTGCACCATATGACGGATCGCAATCATATCATCAATGACGACAGGTCTTTTTACAATAGATTCGACTTGAAGTATCGCAGCTTGAGGGTGGTTAATAATGCCCATTGAACTCACGGAACCAAAAGTGCCTGTGTTATTAACCGTGAAAGTGCCTCCTGACATGTCTTCCGAACTTAGCTGACCATTGCGTGCTTTTGACGCTAATGTATGAATTTCTTTAGCAATCCTTTTAATGGACTTCTCATCAGCATGATGAATCACAGGAACATACAATTGATCTTCATGCGCAACAGCAATGGATAAATGAATGTCATCATGGACAACAATCTCATCATCGTGCCATGAACTGTTTAGCAGTGGATATTTTTTTAAAGCCTCTGCAACGGCCTTGATGAAAAAGGCGAAGTAAGTCAAATTATATCCTTCTTGAGCTTGAAATGATGTTTTATAATGCTGACGTGTTTTTACTAATTCTGTAGCATCTACTTCAATTTGCATCCAAGCATGCGGGATTTCTTGGACACTCGTTGTCATTTTTTGTGCAATTTGACGACGTACCCCTTTTACAGGAATATTGTTTTGACTCGAACTTTTGATATTATGTGTTGATTCAGGCTGTGATTTGATAGCAGACGGGTTGTTATTTGGGGTATTTTGCTGCTGCTTACTATTTTCAATAAAAGATGTGATATCTTTTTTCGTTACACGACCTTCAAATCCTGTCCCAATGACCTGACTTAAATCAATCTGATACTCTGATGCCATTTTTACAACAACTGGTGAGTAGCGACCATTATTATTAGTATGTTGAGATGCTGTAGACGTTTGTTTTGTATCATGAACATGTTCTTTTTCTTCACTCATCGACACGTCGTCTTTTTTAACTTCTATGTTTTCGTCCAGCTGTGTATCCGTTTCAATAGAACAAATCACTGTCCCAATGCTAACTGTATCACCTGGTTCAACGTGTAAAGCTGTAATCACGCCTGCATATGATGATGGTACTTCTGCTGTCACCTTATCGGTCATCACTTCACAGAGCGCATCATATTCTTCTATACGATCTCCCACCTTAACGAGCCATTGTTCTATCGTTCCTTCATGTACACTTTCCCCGAGTTTGGGCATTTTAATATCCATAGATGAGCCTCCTTAAAATTCAGCAAGTTCGCGCATTTTATTTTTTATTTTATTTGGATTGATCATAAATTCATCTTCTAGAGGGGGTGAGAATGGCATTGCAGGTACATTTGGACCCGCAAGTCTCATGACTGGAGCATCCAACTCGAATAGACAATTTTCAGCAATAATCGCCGCGACCTCTGACATAATGCTGCCTTCTAGATTATCTTCTGTCACAAGTAGACATTTACCCGTTTGTTTTGCACGATCAATAATCGTCTCTTTGTCTAATGGATACACGGTGCGTAAATCAACCACTTCAACACTGATACCTTCTTCTTCTAATTCTTCGGCTGCTTCAATACATTGACTTACAGCAAGACCATAACTAAAGACTGTAATATCTGATCCATGACGTTTTACATCAGCCTTCCCTAATGGCACTGTATAATAGTCAGTCGGTACGTCTCCTTTTAATAAACGATATGCTTTCTTGTGCTCAAAATATAAAACAGGATCATTTGACGCAATAGCACTTAAGAGCAATCCTTTGGCATCATATGGATTGGATGGAATGACAATCGTTAAACCTGGTGTTGATGCAAAGACACTTTCAATACTCTGTGAGTGATAAAGTGCACCGTGTATACCACCACCAAATGGCGCACGTATTGTCAGAGGTACTTGCCAATCATTATTTGAACGATAGCGCATTTTAGCCGCTTCACTCATAATTTGATTAGTGGCAGGTAATATATACTCAGCAAATTGAATTTCAGCAATCGGTCTTTTCCCCATCATGGCAGCACCAATGGCTGAGCCTACGATATTAGATTCTGCAAGTGGCGTGTCTAATACACGATATAAACCAAACTTCTCTTGCAGGCCAGCAGTGACACCAAATACGCCCCCTTTTTTGCCCACATCTTCCCCAAGTATGAATGTTTGTGGATCTTGATCTAATGCAATATGTAATGCATCTTTAATGGCTTCAAGGTAAGAAATTTTAGGCATTGAAAGGACCTCCTTTTTCATATACATGTGTATAAGTTTCACTCACTTCCGGATATGGTGCATTTTCTGCTTCTTTGGTTGCGTCATTGACTATGGATTGGTGTACTTGTTCAGTTTTTTCAAGCCAAGTATGATCAATGAGTTGTTGTTCAAGTAAATATTGTTTGAATAAATGGTTACAGTCTTGTTCTTGATCGGCTTTTTTCAATGCATCATCACGATAGCGATCGTCATCATCTGATGAATGGGCAGTTAATCTCGTACACATGGCTTCAATCAATGTGCCCCCCTCACCTTTTAACGCACGTTTTCTCGCCTCTTTAACAGCTTTATAGACTGCAATGGGGTCATTGCCATCAACTGTAATACCAAACATGCCGTAACCTTTTGCACGATCTGAAAGTCGTTCGGCACCATACTGTAAATCTTTTGAAACGGATATTGCATATTGATTGTTTTCAATAATGCAAATGAAAGGTAGCTTATGAACACCTACAAAGTTAAGCCCCTCGTGAAAGTCTCCTTGATTCGAACTTCCTTCGCCGAGTGTGGATAAAGCAACTTGTGGCTTATTATCCATCTTAAAAGTAAGTGCAGCACCAATTGCATGTAATAATTGTGTTGCTACTGAAGACCCTTGTGACATAATACCAATTTCTTTTTTACTGAAATGAGAAGGCATTTGTTTGCCACCTGAACTGACATCGTCTCGTTTGCCGAAAACAGAATACATCGTTTCTAGAGGTGTTATACCGAGATATGTCACCAGTGCCAAGTCACGATAATAGGGTGCCGTCACATCTCCTTTTTCTAATGCATATGCTGCCCCCACTTGTGTCGCTTCTTGGCCTTGGCAACTAATAACAAATGGAATTTTGCCTGCGCGATTTAAGAGCCACATACGTTCATCTATTTTTCGAGCTAAGTCCATAGCTTGATAGATGGACTGTAAATCTTGTTTCTCTAATTGTGTTTCTTTATAATCTAACATCACAGTTCCTCCCTAATATTTACAGATGAATGGCTTGTTTTTCGTATTTCAAACCAAGTTCCATAAGTAATTCAGACATTGATGGATGTGCATGTGTGGTCATCCCTAACTCTAAAGCTGAGCCATCTAAAAATTTTAAAAGACTTAACTCATTAATTTGTTCAGTTACGTTTTGTCCGATTAAGTTTGCGCCTAAAACGGTGCCATCCGTCTTATCAACAATCAGCTCAGCAAAACCATTTGGAACGTCCCCCGACATAATCATCGCCTTACCGTTTGTTTTAAATGGTGCTTTGACGGTATCCACCTTATATCCTTGTTTTGTTGCAGCTTCAATTGATAAACCGATAGAAGCAATTTCTGGATTGCTATAAATGCATCTAGGCATGACAGTATAGTCAATTGGAAGCGATGATTGTTGAAACATATGTTCAACAGCAATCACCCCTTCTTTTGCGCCAACATGTGCAAGTTGTAAGTGTCCAATGACATCACCTGAAGCATAAATATGTGATGACTTTGTCTGCATAAATCTATTTGTTTCAATTGTATGATCCGAATTAATAACGACATCTGTATTATGCAAACCGAGATCTTGCGTATTTGCACGCCGACCAATAGCTACTAGTGCTAAATCCGTAGTAAAAGATTGGTCTAAACTAAATGAGACGCCTTCTTGTGAAACGGTTGTATTTTGTTCATTTAAAGCAATGCCTGTATGGAAAGTAACCCCTAGTTTTCTTAAGTTTTTAATGAGTTGCTCACTTATCGAACGGCTTTCGTTTATCTGAATAGTGTCTGCCGCTTCTATTACATGAACATCAACGCCTACTTGACTGAAAAATGATGCAAACTCGATGCCGATCACGCCAGCACCAATAATCGTAATAGATTCAGGTAATGTCTTCATGGTTAAAATGTCATTACTTGTTACGACACGTTTATGATCAATGGGTAAAAATGGAAGTGTAATGGATGATGAACCGGTTGCAACTAGTACATAATCATTTGGTAATAGTTCTGACTGTCCATCGTCATACGTGACGGATACAGTCCCACTCTGTGGAGAAAATATGGAAGCACCTAACAATCGTCCTTCTCCATGAAAGACATCAATTTTGTGCTGTTTTATGAGGGTTTGTAAGCCGTGATACATGTTTTTCACGATGTGGTTTTTTCGTTCTAATACTTTTGGAAAATGAAAGGTAGGTTTTGAAGTGGAAATGCCATATTGTTCGGCATGTTGAATTAGTTGATAGGTATCAGCTGATTTTAAGAAGGATTTCGTTGGGATGCAACCGCTATGTAAACAGGTGCCTCCAAGTTGGGATTTCTCTACAATTGCAACTTTCTTCCCAAGCTGCGTGGCTCGAATGGCTGCTGAATAACCACTGATGCCACCACCAAGGATGACTAAATCATATTTTTCTTGAGTCATTAAGTGTCTCCCCTAACAATAAGAACTGACAGATATTTCATGACGATAAGCTTTCAATGCTTGCTCTGCTAATGTGACCATTTCATATTCACCTGCAAAAACAGTGACAGGCGCAATCCATTCGGTGTGTTCGCTGATAAGATTTACAAATGGCTTACTATAACTTAAACCACCTGTTAAAAGAATCTGGTCGACTTGCCCTTTTAGAACGGCTGCACGTTCTGCAATCATTTTACTGATTTGAATCATAAAGGCGTCTATAAGTATTGTCACATTTTTTTGCTTTTTATACTGCGACATAATGCTTTTAAAATCTGTCGACTGTGTATAAGCTTGAATACCAGCATGGCGTGTGATGTAATCTTTCATATCATTGACCGAATAATGGTTGTCTTCTGCAAATTTTAAAAGTAGGTCATTAGGAATTGTACCTGAACGTGTCAATGCCATAGGTCCTTCACCGTATAACGCATCATTTACATCAATCACTTCACCATGGTGATGAGCAGCAATACTCACGCCCCCGCCTAGATGCGCAACAATAAGATTGAGGTCATGATAAGACTTATTTACTTTGTTTGCATAACGACGTGCTACTGCTTTGTGATTCAATGCATGAAAGATACTTTTGCGCTTAATACTAGGTATTCCTGTTAAACGTACTTCATCGATAAGTTCGTCAATGACTACAGGGTCAGTCGTATACACTGGAATGTCATATGCCTTTCCAATTTGGTAGCCAATAATGCCACTTAAATTGGCAGCATGTTTTCCATATTTACCATCTAAAAGATCGTCATACATCATATCATTTACGACATATGTGCCACCTTTTATAGGCTTTAAAAGACCGCCCCTGCAGGCAATCATGTCAATATCTTTAATTTGGAAATCATTGTTTTCGAGTGTCTGTTCGATGCTTGTTTGACGTTCATTAATTTGTTCAAAAACGGGTCGAGATAACATCACTGCATCATGTATCAAATTTTCTTCATAAAGACATTTTTCCGATTGATAAACAGCAATTTTACTAGATGTACTGCCTAGGTTTAGAACTAAAATGAATGCCATAATTATCACCTACTTATAAAAGACATCTCGATTGACTTAGTATACTGCTAAAAAAATTATTTTACAAGAATTTTCATTGCGAGTTGAATGGCATTGATTTTGTTTGACATACTGTCTGCTCTTGATGTTAAAACGATTGGAAAACGTGCCCCTATTACAACACTTGCCACTTGTGCATGACCAAAATAAGTCAGTGATTTATATAGTGCATTACCAACATCTAAGTGAGGCACAATAATCACATCAGCATCTCCGGCAACTTCTGATTGGATCCCTTTTTGAAGCGCGCTTTTCTTATCGATGATATTGTCGAGTGCAAAGGGACCGTCAACCATTAATGATGATGTATCTTGTTTCATAAACATATTTTTGATTTCCTGAGCTTGAATAGAAGAAGGTAGTTTTGACTGTATTGTTTCTGTAGATGAAAGTAGTGCGATTTTTAATGTTTTATAATCAAGTTGTTTAGCGAATATTGAAATATTATCAATCATTGCTTTCATGTCTGATTTAGTCGGCTGAATATTTAGAGCAACATCAGATATCATTAATGGTTTATGATAATCTGGTATATCAAATAGTGCGACATGATTTAAAAAATGTTGCCCCTGCTTACTGTTGTGTTTTAAAACAGCTGATAACAAATGAGATGTCGGTATGTGCCCTTTCATAAGAATGTTTGCACGACCATCATCTAAATCTTTCATACACTGTGTTAATGCATCTTCTTCGGATTCAAAAGTCTGCATACTGATACGCGCGAACATATTAGCTGTTAGATCAAAAGAACGAATTAATTCTGAAACATCTTGGGTATTATATAAAGAAAATGAAGCTGTTGTTGTTTCAAGTATATGGCATATCACACGAATCGTTGTTTCATTATGCGCATTGACCACAGCAATATGAACGTCTGATGGCGTCTGTACAGTTAACATTTGTTCGAAAGACATCAATCATCCCACCTTATTAATTAAAAGTTTGATTTTGTTCTATCATTTCTTTTGCACTTTGTTTCGTTAAATCTGTGACAACTGCACCTGAAATCATACGTGCAACTTCTTCAATGCGATCCTCACCCGTTAATTCTTGAACCGATGTTGTTGTTCTATCATCTTTTTCACGTTTAGAAATATAGAGATGATGATCACTCATTGACGCAACTTGCGGTAAATGGGAAATACAAATCACTTGAATTACAGATGCAATTTGTTTCATCTTTTCGGCCATTTTTTGCGCTGCTTGACCAGATACACCTGAATCCACCTCATCGAATAAAATAGCTGTTTGGCCACGTGAACTGACGAAGATACTCTTAAGTGCTAACATAATTCGCGAAAGTTCCCCACCACTAGCAATTTTGTTTAAACTTTTTAAAGGTTCTCCTTTATTAGGACTAATTAAAAATTCAATATGTTCAATGCCATCTTTTTGAGGTTTTTCATAAGGCTTAAATGAAATTTCTAGATTTGCATCTTTCATTTGTAAATTTTGAATTTCTTGTACAATATGGTCACGTAATGTTCTAGCTACTTTACGACGTTCTTGTGATAATTTTTTACCATCTGTCATTAATTGCTCAGCTAATTGTTGAATATCAGCACGTAATTGCGCTGTTGATTCTTCATAGTTTTCTATTTTATTTATTTCATCTTCAAGTTTCGTCTGATACGTGATTAATTCTGGAATATCTTTTCCATATTTACGTTTTAAATTATTCAATAAATTCATACGTGACTCTAATTCATTTAACATTTGCTCATCAAAGTCATTCTGATTCATTTCATCATACAATTGATGTTTTGTATCTTCTAATAAATAGTAAAACTGATCTACTTGCTCTTTTAATGATGCATACGTATCAGGTAAAATTTGATCAATATTTTGTAACTGTGTGCTGAGCTCATACAGACGATCAGTAATCGCATGTTCATCTGTTAATGTGATATAAGCATTATTTAATGCCAAACTTAATTGCTCTGAGTTTTGTATGCGTTTAATATCTGTCTCTAATTGTGTCACTTCATCTTCTTGGAGTTTAGCTTCTTTCAATTCTTCATACTGGAACTTCATTAAGTCTAAGCGTTGTAAAAGCGCTTGATCTGCTGACTCTAATTCTGCAAGTTCAGCTAATTTTTTTTGATGTAAATCATATGTGTCATGGTATGCATTAAGCGCATCATCATAGCCACCATCAGCATATTTATCGAGTAACTCAACATGATATTTTTGTTTTAATAAAGCTTGTGTTTCGTGCTGACCATGTATATCCAAGAGTTCTTGCATAACTTGACGTAAATCATGTAATGTCACAGTTTGGTTATTAATTCGACAAACACTTTTTCCAGAATTAAATATTTCGCGTTTTACAATTAAAAAATCCTCATTAATATCGATACCTAATTCACTTAACATATGAATGGCTTCTTTGGCGTTATCAATATCAAAAAGACCTTCTATAATTGCTTTTTTCTCCCCGTGGCGTACAAAATCAGATGAAGCACGCATACCAATCAACTGACCGATTGCATCAATAATAATAGACTTACCTGCACCTGTTTCCCCGCTTAATACAGTTAAGCCATCTGAAAATTGAATTTCAAGTTCATCAATAATAGCAAATTGTTTAATTGATAGACTTTGTAACATGTTTATCTCATCCTTATAACATATTAAAAATTTGATTTTTGATTGTTTCAGCATCTTGCTTGCTACGGCATATAATTAAACATGTATCATCGCCGCAAATCGTACCAAGTACTTCTTCCCAATCAATCTGATCTAAAATAGCACCGATGGATTGAGCGTTCCCTGGTAAAGTTTTCAAAACAAGCAAGTTATCGGTACCATCAATTTTCACAAATGAATCCATCAAATATCGCCCTAATTTTTCAAGTGGATGGTAGCGACGATCATTTGGCAAACTATAAATATATTCCCCGGTTGGTGTTGGCACTTTAATAAGTTGTAGCTCTTTAATATCTCGTGAAACAGTTGCTTGTGTCACATTCATATCAAAGTCATTTAATCGTTTTACAAGTTCATCTTGTGTCTCTATCTGTTCATTCGAAATAATTTCTCTAATCTTTATATGTCTAACCGATTTTTTAGGCATAATATGCACCCCATAACGAATATTTATACAAAGATTTTAGCATAAGTTGAATCATTATCATACTTGTTCTATTCGTATAAGTGAAGAAATATCAAGTAATTGAACAAGATTACGAATAAAGAGAAATTTGATTTTTCTAATAAATCATTGTTTGAATATGCATAAAATTGTAGTGGAACTTACATTTAACATAGTTATTTATAAATGAAATCAGCATATGAATCTGAATATACATCATTTTATTTTTACATCAGTGGATACAAAAATGCTCATGCTCTCTTGTTCTATTTATGCAAAAATAAAATGAAGACATGATGCATCTTTTAAAATCGTTTATGAGACCTATTGACAATAGCGAAAGAAAATATTTATATTCTTGAGGTATGTAAGGACAGATTTCTACAGTTATTTGACATATGAAGTATGCATTAGTTTGTCGTTTCAATAATTGAGAAATGCAGATGTAAGATTAAGTTCATTTTTTTCTATTTACATTTTGAGATATGATAATAGGTAAAAGGAAACAACAAACAAATATAACAGTAAATAAACCACCATTCATTATTGATCAACTCCTTACTTAATATCATTTTACACTATCGCTATCAACAATAAAAGTTGTTCATTAAAAGCAACTATTTTAAAGCCAATGAAAATAACCCTATAGATGGTCACACAATGCTGTGTCCCTCTATAGGGTGCTTATATATTTCAAACATTTTTTGAATTCTATTTATTATTTTAAAAGTGCTTTAACAGTTAGTTCTATTGAAGCTGCATCTAATCCGATATCTTGAAGAATTTGTTCAACGTCACCGTGTTCAATGTAAATATCATCGATACCTAGACGTTTCAACTTATTATGATAAGCATGGTCTGTCATAAAGTTACTGATGAGACTACCAAGACCACCATTTAACATATTCTCTTCAACTGTGATAATCGGAATATTGGATTTACCAAGTTGATGTAGTAAATCAATATCCATAGGTTTAAGGTAACGTGCATTTATGAGTGTTGCATGAATGTTTTGTTCTTTTAGGGAAGCTGCCACTTGTTTAATGGTATCAACAGTTGGACCATAAGCAATCAAAGCCACGTCTGTCCCTTCACTGATTGTTTCCCATTTTCCTATTGGCAATGCTTCTCTTTTATCACTCATTTCAACGCCCAGACCATTTCCACGAGGATATCTAATTGCTATTGGCCCATCTTGATATTCCATGGCTGTATAAACCATGTCCTTCGCTTCATTTTCATCTTTTGGCATCATCACTACCATGTTTGGAAATTGTGTTAAGAAGCCAATGTCAAAGACGCCTTGATGCGTTTCTCCATCAGCACCTACAAGGCCCGAACGATCAATACCAAAGATGACATTTAACTTTTGTCGGTCAACATCATGCAATACCTGATCATAAGCGCGTTGTAAGAATGTAGAGTAAATTGCGACATAAGGTCTCATGCCTTCAATTGCTAAACCTGCAGCCATTGTGACAGCATGCTGTTCTGCAATTCCCACATCAAAGAATTGATCTGGAAGCTCAGATTGGAATTTTGTCAGTTTAGAACCTACTGGCATAGCAGGTGTTATCGCCACGACACGTTTATCATTTCGTGCATAAGATAAAATTTCATCGGACATTAACTGACTCCATGAAGGTCCCTTAGGCTGACCTTTAATTTGTTCACCTGTGTCAAGTTTGTATGGTCCTAGACCATGCCAAGTACCAATCTTATCATTTTCAGCTGGATGGTAACCTTTCCCTTTTTTCGTGACAACATGTATAAGCACAGGTTTCTCAATAGAGTCTGCTGTCTTAAGTGCATGTTCTAACTCTTCAAAGTTATGACCATCTACAGGCCCAATGTAACGAATACCTAATTCTTCAAAAAATGCACCATCTACAACTAAATATTTTATACTATCTTTCAGTCTGTCAGCAGATTCACGAAGTCGACTACCACCAGGTATACGACTTAATACTGTTTCAGCATCTACTTTCAAACGATTATAGCCTTGATTCATACGAATACGACCTAACATATTGTGCATAGCGCCAACATTAGGTGCAATACTCATTTCATTGTCATTTAAAATAATTGTCATGTTTGTGCGATCATGACCGATACTGTTTAAAGCTTCTAATGCCATACCGCCCGTTAGTGCCCCATCACCAATGATTGGTATGATATGATTAGAATGACCTAAAATATCTCTTGCTTTGGCCATACCCATTGCAGCAGACAGTGAAGTAGAACTATGTCCTGCTTCCCATACGTCATGCTCTGATTCTCTTAACTTTGGAAAACCGCATAATCCTTTATATTGTCTTAATGTATCAAATTGATTTGCGCGTCCCGTCAAAATTTTATGAATGTAGCTTTGATGCCCAACATCCCAAATAATTTTATCACTTGGACTGTGATAGTGTTTATGTAATGCAATTGTTAATTCAACGACACCTAGGTTTGCTCCGATATGCCCACCAGTTACAGAGCATTTTTCTATTAAAAATTGACGTATATTTTCGCTCAATGATTCAAGTTCTTCTACAGAAAGACTTTTTAAGAATGACGGATCCTTAATCGTACGTATATCCATATTCATATCACCCTTTATCTTTATCTCTTTCGATTATACCACCCATTTATCTGTCGAGATAGAAATAAATTAATTTTGACGTTGATAAAAAAGTTTTAACAAATAATCTAAATCAGTTGTATCATATTTTTGAGAAAGTGTAGTTAAAATGGCTTCGGCATCAGCAACTTGACGTGCCAAAATGGCTTCAGCATCTTCACGACCTAATAAAGTTACATATGTCGATTTATTATTCGCATCGTCACTACCCGTTTGTTTCCCTAATGATTCAGTCGTGCCGTATTGATCCAGCAAATCATCTTTTATTTGAAAAATGATACCTAAGTAATCTGCAAAATCAATAAGCTGTTGTTGTTCAGTCTTATCAATATTTGCAATAATTGTCGCTGCTTCTACAGCGAATCTAATTAAAGCGCCCGTTTTATGACGGTGGATTTGTTCAAGAATTGTTAGTGGTACTTTTAGTGACTCACTTTGCATATCTAGTGTTTGTCCACCTACCATACCACGGTGACCACTCGCATGACTTAATGCCGAAATCAATTTCACACGTGTTTCAGCATCTAATTGTGTATCATCACTGATGACTTCAAATGCTTTTGTTAAGAGTGAATCACCAGCCAGAATCGCTAACCATTCACCATATACCTTATGGTTTGTTGGTTTACCACGACGTAGATCATCATCATCCATTGCAGGCAAATCATCATGTATTAAAGAGTATGTGTGTATCATTTCTAGCGCTAGAGCCGTATGTAATCCTAAATGACTTTGATTAGGTTTTAACATCTCTAAAGTTGCTAAAAGTAATAAAGGACGTACTCGTTTGCCACCCGCCTCTAAAGAATAGCGCATACTTTTTTCAAGGTCGGTCTCTAATTTTGAGTGCTCAATACTCGTCTCTAATGTTTCATTAAAAGTTGCTAACAGTTTATTCAGACTTTGATTCATTGACATCATCAGCCTCATCTTCAATTAATTTTGAAACTTTATTTTCTGCTTCTTTTAAAGTTTTTTCACATGCTTTTGAAAGTGCAATACCTTTTTGATATAACGCAAGTGATTCTTCAAGAGAAATGGTGTCATTATCTAATTGTTTAACGATTTCTTCTAATTCATGCATCATTGTTTCAAAAGATTGGTTATCTGTTGTCATCGTCATACCCCACCTTTTCAATAATGGCATCCACCTTGCCATCTTTCATTGTTATTTCAATTGCGTTTCCTGAAGATAAATCACGGCTACTTGTTATAACATCGCCGTCTTTTTTAACAATTGAGTATCCACGCAACATCGTTTTAGTTGGACTTAAGTTATCCAAAGAGGTAACTTGTTGAACCAACGCTTGTTCTTTTTGTCTCAATCGTTGTTTAATCTGTTGATTTAATGTTTCTTTTGATTGACTGATCTTATGTTGATTGTTTTTGATTGAATCATATAAATGACGAACATAAAAACGTTGTTCCAATAATTGTAACCGTTGTTGTTGCTTTTGGATAATCATGTCCATGGCTTGATGCATGGTTCTATCTAAATCATCTCTTTTTTGAATGTGTTGCTCATAAAGCAATGTGGGTTGCTTAAATTTATAGTAATCTTGATATCTTGTTAACGATTGTCTCGCATGTTTTAAATATTGATTAATATATCGATTTAAATAGTTTTGACTCTTTTCTAATAATTGATACAACTCTTGTTGGTCTGGTGTTGCAATCATGGCTGCTTGTGTGGGTGTTGCCGCACGAACATCTGCCACATAATCACTAAGGGTTGTATCCGTTTCGTGTCCCACCGCAGAGATAACGGGTGTGTTGCAGTCGAATATTGCTTTCACAACGATTTCTTCGTTAAAACTCCACAGATCTTCAATAGAACCACCACCACGGCCTACGATAATCGTATCAACATCTAAAGAATCTGCATATTTTAATTTTTCTACGATATCTTCAGCAGCTTGTGTTCCTTGAACGAGCGCACTGATTTTTACTGGCTCAACCAGTGGGTATCTACTTTGTATTGTATTTAAAATATCTCGAATTGCTGCACCAGTACTTGCTGTGATAATCGCTATTTTCTTAGGATACTGTGGAATGGGCTTTTTATGTGCAGCATCAAAATATCCTTCTTTTGTAAGCTTTAATCTAAGCTGTTCATATTTTTGGTAAAGATTACCAATGCCATCCAATTGCATTTTGTTGACATAGATTTGATAGCTACCACGACGCTCATAGACGGATACACGTGCCTCAACGATAACTTGATCCCCTTCTTTAGGGTTAAAATCAAGTTGATTTGCAACACCTTTAAACATCATTGCGTTAATCACACTATTTTCATCTTTTAATGCAAAATAGAGATGCCCACTGCTATGACGTTTAAAGTTAGAAAGCTCTCCTTTTATGAGCACTGATTGGAGATGTGGATCCTGGTCAAACTTATACTTGATATATTTAGTTAATGCAGAGACCGTTAAATATTTTTCCATGATATCACTCAATCTTAGTTAATATTACTTAATACCCCATTCACAAACTTGTAATGGTCATCGTCCGAGAATTGCTTTGTTAGTTCCACAGCTTCATTAATAATGACCTTTGGAGGCGTGTCACTATGAAGAAGCTCAAACGTTGCCATTCTTAAAATAATACGATCAGATTTTAATAAACGTGGAATCGTCCAACCATTTAGATGTGGTGAAATGGTCTCATCTAACACTGGTTCGTGATCTTTAACGCCAGAAACAAGCCATTGAATAAAGTCAAAATCAAGATCTGGATAATCATCTTTAATAAAACTGATTGCTTCATCAATGGTTAAATCTGAATTTTTCATTTCTAGTTGAAATAAAGTTTGGAAAGCTTGGCTTCTCGCTTGTTTTCTACTCATGTTAATGCTCCATTCTGTCAAAATTAGCTTTTAGGCTTGCCCATATCGATGTGTGTAATATGCACATTGACTTGTTTTGGTGTTAATGCCGTCATTGTTTTAATTGCATTATGAATTGACTCCTGTACTTTTAATGCCGTATCTGAAATATTCACACCATATTTTAATGAACAATAAACATTGATAATAATTTCATTATCTGATGTTTCAATTTTGACACCTTTACTTAAATTTTTACGACCTAGGCGTTCTAGCGTTGAATTCTTTTTATCTGAGAACATGCCATGAACACCCTTGACCTCAGAAGCAGCAATACTCGCAATGACTGAGATAACTTCAGGTACGATTTCTACATTTCCTAGGTTAGGATTATAATTTTCAATTGATTTTGACATTGTTTTAACCTCCGTTTTGGTTATACTTCTTCATTCATCACATCATGAATATCTAAAAATTTCGTATTAAAAATGCCTTTTTGGAAGACTGGATGTTGGAGTAAACGAATATGGAATGGTACGGTCGTATCAATCCCCATTATGACAAATTCATTTAATGCACGTAAACTTGTTTGAATAACCTCTTCACGTGTTTCACCATGTATAATTAATTTCGCAACCATCGAATCATAGTATGGTGGAATGGTATAGTTCATATAACATGCAGAATCTATTCTGACCCCATAGCCACCTGGTGTGAGGTATTGTGTAATGACGCCTGGAGACGGCATAAAGTTTTTGTATGGATTTTCAGCATTGATACGAAACTCCATCGCATGTCCACAAATTTTAATATCCTCTTGTTTATATGGTAATGCTTCACCCATAGCTACTTTGAGTTGTAATTTTAATAAATCTACACCAGTGACAGCTTCAGTGACTGGATGCTCAACTTGAATCCTAGTATTCATCTCCATGAAATAGAACGCATCATCATCTAAATCATAAATAAATTCAATTGTCCCTGCGTTGTAATAGCCAACTGCTTGAGCTGCTCGTACAGCGGCTTCACCCATTTCTGTTCTTTTTTTATCAGTTAAAATGGGCGATGGTGATTCTTCAACGAGCTTTTGCATACGTCTTTGAATCGTACAATCACGTTCACCTAAATGAATGACATTGCCATGTTCATCACCAATGATTTGAATTTCTATATGGCGGAAATTTTCAATGAATTTTTCAAGATACAGGCCCCCATTGCCAAATGCTGTTTCTGCTTCTTGTTGTGTCATCTTGTATCCATTAATTAAAGATTCTTCATCGCGTGCAATGCGAATCCCTTTGCCTCCACCACCGGCAGTTGCTTTAATAATGACTGGGTAACCGATATCGTTTGCTGTTTCAATTGCCTCATCTATCGTATTAACAAGTCCATCACTTCCTGGTACAACAGGGACATTGGCGCGTTTCATTTCTTCCTTTGCGACATCTTTAATGCCCATTTTTTGTATGGATTGATAGCTAGGCCCTATAAATTTCAACTGAACGGCTTCACAAAGCTCTGCAAAGTCGCTGTTTTCAGCTAAAAAGCCATATCCAGGATGAATACCGTCACATCCTGTTGATGTTGCGATAGAAAGGATGTTCGGAATATTTAAGTATGAATCTTTAGATTGCTTAGGCCCCACACAGTATGCTTCATCAGCTAGTTGAGTATGTAATGCATCTTTATCGCCTTCAGAATAAATGGCTACTGTTTGAATCCCTAATTCATGGCATGCACGTATAATACGTACAGCAATCTCACCACGATTGGCCACTAATACTTTTTTCATGTTATTTCACCTTGAACAATGCTTGGCCATACTCAACCATTTGACCGTCTTCTACTAATACTTCAACAATTTCACCAGTGACTTCAGCTTGAATTTCGTTGAATAGCTTCATTGCTTCTAAAATACAAACTGTTGTTTCAGGACTGACTTGGTCTCCAATTTGAACATAAGGGCTTTCTTCAGGTGAAGGTGCCTTATAGAATGTACCGACCATAGGTGCGTTAATTGTTTTGAGATCAGACGTATCTTCTGTGATAACAGGTTCTGCTGATTCAACAGATACAGGTTCTGGATTGATTTGTGCAACATTTGGAACAGATGCAGCTGTTACGTGTTGCGTAATCTTTTCTTTTTTTAAACTAATCTTTGATTCTTTATTTTCAATTTTAATTTCCGTTAAACTAGATTGATCCAGCATTTCAATTAATTCTTTTATCTCATTAAAGTTCATATTGGTTACTCCCTCATTAATGATTTGTATTTAATCATTTTACTTGAGGGATAGGGTCAATTCAAGCAAAGTCATAATTGATAGGTGTTAACTAATGTCGAAAAAACTGGGAAATTCAAATGTAAATTTGATTTTCCCAGTCGCATAATTATGAACGTGAAACGTAGCTACCATCAGAAGTATTGATGACTAATACGTCTCCTTGGTTTACAAATAATGGTACGTTTAAAGAATAGCCAGTTTCAACTGTTGCTGACTTAGTTGCACCTGTTGCTGTATCACCTTTGATACCAGGTTCTGTTTCAGTTACTTCAAGTTCAACAGTTTTTGGTAATTCAATACCAATTGTTTCTCCTTCGTATGTTTGAATATGAACATCCATGTTTGCTTTCAAGAACTTTAATTCGTGTTCTAAATATGCAGTTGATAATTCAGTTTGTTCAAAAGTTTCGTTGTCCATGAAGATATGTGTGTCACCGTCTGCATATAAATATTGCATACGACGATTTTCAATCATAGCTGGCTCAACTTTTTCGCCACCACGGAATGTTTTTTCTTGAATGGCACCTGTACGTAAGTTACGTAATTTTGATCTTACGAATGCAGCACCTTTCCCTGGTTTAACGTGTTGGAATTCTAATACTTTCCAAATACCATTATCTACTGAAATGGTTAATCCTGTTTTAAAATCATTTACAGAAATCATTATGTTTCCTCCTCAGAATCACTCTTCTTTTAAAATAATAAGGTCTTTTGTTGAATTAGTAAAGCATTGACCGCCATTTTCTTGAATTAAAATATCATCTTCAATGCGAACACCACCTAAACCATTTACATAGATACCCGGTTCGATCGTCACGCAATGATTTGGTACTAGAACATTATCTGCTTTATGTGATAAATTAGGGCCCTCATGAATCTCTAAACCAATACCATGTCCGAGTGAGTGACCAAAGTTCTCACCGTATCCTGCTTCGGCAATAATATCACGTGCAATTTTATCAACTTCAACGCCTGTCATACCTGCCTTAATTTGTGATACAGCCGTCTTTTGTGCTTCTAACACGATATTATAAATTTTAATCATTTCATCTGAAGGTTGTCCGACAGCAAATGTACGTGTAATGTCAGAAACATAGCCATTATAATAAGCACCAAAATCTAATGTAACCATATCGCCTGACTCAATCACTTTGTCAGATGCGACACCGTGTGGTAAGGCACCACGATAACCAGAAGCTACAATTGTATCAAATGACGTATCGTCTGCACCTAAATGCAACATCTTACTTTCTAGGTGTGCTTTTAATTCTTTTTCTGTCATCCCTGGTTTGGCAACAGTTAAAATATATTCGTAGGCTTTATCTACAATTTCAGCAGCTTTTTGAATATTTGCGATTTCTGCTTCATCTTTAACCATTCTGACTTCCTCGATTTCTTGTCCGATTGGTAATAATTCATGTGACCCTTCATTAAGCTTTACGTATGTGTCATATGAAACGAGATGGCCTTCAAAACCCACTTTTTGATATTTGTTTTCTTGAATATGCGTTTTTAATGTTGAAACCAGGTCCCCTTGTTGTTCAACAATTGTAAACGCATCTGCTTGTTTCGTCGCTTGTTCTGTATAGCGAAAATCTGTGAATAGCAACAGTTCAGACTCCGTAATGATCAACGCGCCACTTGTACCAGAGAACCCTGATAGATAGCGGCGATTATAGTCTGTCAATACGAGTAATGCATCCAAATCTTGATCCTTTAATATTTGTCTTGCCTTTTCAGTACGGTGTTTCAATAAAACCCCCTCCTAGAATATTTGTACTTATTTATATGATACCTTAAAATAGAGTGATGTATAGCGTAAAACATCGAAACAGGAGTTAAAAATGAAAAAAATTATATTTTTAAGCTTTAGTACATTTGTGTTATTGGCAGGTTGCGGTAATCAAAATCTGCTTCCTCTAGAAGAACAAAGTACAAAACTTCAAGAATCGAATCATGAATTAAAATTAGAAAATCAATCATTGAAAAATGATAATGCATCAAAAGAAAAGCATTTAGCTGCATTGGTTAAGGATACGAAAGATACGAAAAAAGCGAGAGAAAACCATCAAATCGCAAGTTATTACGAAGTGTCTTCAAAATATTATAGTGACGTAACAAGTATTATTAATGCCTATGAAACATTAGACAGAGAGGTTTTAGAGAATAAAAGAAAAGAAAAAGTAATAGAAAAATTAGAAGCTGTTATTGATGACCATGAGTTGGCCGTTGAGCGTTATAAAGATGATGCAGAGATACTGAATGTTGTAGAAAAAGATGAGCAAGTGAAAAAACAGCATAAAGACGTTCAAAATGTCCAAAAAACAGTCCATGATTCCTTCCAAACAATTCGAAAAGGTTATGTTAAAAAAGATGAGAAAATGATTCAAGAAGGACGTCAAAAATTAACAAATATTAAAGTTGATACGTCTGATGGAGCACAACAACAATAAGGAGGATAAATATGAGTGTTTTTCAAAAGATTTTATTTGGGTTTATAGCACTGATCGCATTTATTGGGCTTATTATGAATCTCGAGGCATTTTTATATAGTATTACAAATACACTTATAACAATGATTGTAATAATAGGTGTCATTTATTTAGTCTATTTCTTCTTTTTTCTTACTGAAGATCAAAGAAAATATAAAAAAGCTGTTTGGAAAAATAAATGGAAATATCGTAAACGCAGATAAAAAAAGAAGAGGCAGTATGTCATTATTTAATATAATAGATGACATACTGCCTTGTTTCTATTTTCGATATAAAAATTCTTTAGAACGATATTTCTCTTCAAGTGATCTGACTTCTTCTAACTGTGCCTCTGTAAGCGCTAATGGCTTAAATTCAATATTAAGTCCTTTTTGGAATCCTTCTTTAAAGGCTTTTTCCATTTCTTCAAGTGTCACATGTCTATCTGATAAATCATTAATTGCAATGGCTTTTTCAACGAATGCTTCTTTCATTTTTGCTTTTAAGCGATCATTTTTAAAGATGAACATATCAAATAAGTCATCAATATCAACATCTTGTAAAATAGAACCGTGTTGAAGAATAACCCCTTTTTGTCTTGTCTGTGCGCTACCTGCAATTTTTTTACCTTCTACGACGAGTTCATACCAGCTTGGTGCGTCAAAGCATACAGAACTTCTAGGCTGTTTCAATTTTTCGCGCTCTTCTTTTGAACGTGGAATAGAAAAATATGCATCAAAGCCTAATAATTTAAAGCCTTCAAGTAAGCCGTTAGAAATGACTCTATACGCTTCAGTGACGGTTTTAGGCATGTCTGGATGAGATTCTGGCACAATGACACTATATGTTAACTCTTTGTCATGTAATACTCCTCTTCCCCCTGTTTGTCGACGGACTAAACCGTAACCTTTTTCTTTTACTTTATCGATATCGATTTCCTTCTCTAATCGCTGAAAGTATCCAATTGATAGTGTGGGTGGAGACCATGTATAGAAGCGGACAACAGGATCAATTTCGCCTCTTGAAACAAAATTGAGCAATGCCTCATCTAATGCCATATTATAGTATGGATCATGGCTACCTGTATGAATAAAATGCCAAGTTTCAGTCACAATTATTGCCTCCATTTGCTGAGTTGTCTATGTCACATTTCGATATGTTATTTTAACATAAAAATTTTGATAATTTATCTTATCAGTCTTATAATAATAATATCGGTATTTGAGGGAGGATGCAAGATGAGTAATACAGCTGTGATTATTTTAATCATTTTAGCCGCTCTTATTGTTTGGATGGTTGTCCAATTTATGTTGAATAAAAGAGCAGTAAATGAATTAAATCAAGATGAATTTCAACAAGGTTTACGTAAAGCGCAAGTCATCGATTTACGTGAAAAAGCGGATTATGACTATGGTCATATTATTGGGGCTAGAAATATTCCAATGACAGTGTTTCGCCAGCGTTATCAAGGGTTAAGAAAAGATCAGCCAATTTACTTAGTAGATGCAAATGGTATCGCAAGCTACAGAGCGGCAAGAACGCTAAAAAGAAAAGGTTATCAAGAATTATATATGCTTAAAGGCGGATACAAAAAGTGGACTGGTAAAGTAAAGTCCAAAAAATAATAAAAAAATCCTAGAGTTTTACTTTTAAACTCTAGGATTTTTATTATTCATAATGCTATTCTTTTTCAGCTTTTAAACCTTCAAATTTTAAAATAGGTTTTCTTGCTGCTGTTGTTTCGTCTAAACGATCAATTACAGTTGTATGTGGTGCTTCTAATACGATATCAGGATTTTCTTCTGCTTCTTTTGCAATTTGAATCAGTACATCACAGAAATGATCAAGTGTTTCTTTAGATTCTGTTTCTGTAGGCTCAATCATCATACCTTCTTCAACGATAAGTGGGAAGTAAACAGTTGGTGGATGTACACCAAAGTCTAATAGACGTTTTGCCATATCAAGTGTTCTAACACCCAATTTCTTTTGTTTCGTTCCGCTAAGTACAAATTCATGTTTACAGTATTGATCAAATGGAATAACAAAGGCATCTTTCAAGCGTGCTTTCATATAGTTCGCATTTAATACTGCTGCTTCAGAAACTTCTTTGAGTCCTTGATAACCCATTGAACGGATATACGTATAGGCACGTAAATAAATACCGAAGTTACCATAGAATGGTTTTACACGACCAATAGATTTTTCCATTGAGTTATCATATTCAAACTTGTCACCATTTTTTACAACAAGTGGTTTTGGTAAGAATTCGTGCAATGCTTTTTTAACACCGATTGGACCTGAACCAGGACCGCCCCCACCGTGAGGACCTGTGAATGTTTTATGCAAGTTTAAGTGAACAGCATCGAAGCCCATGTCACCAGGACGTACTTTATCCATGATGGCATTTAAATTCGCACCATCATAATATAATAATCCACCTGCTTCATGTACAATATCACGAATTTCCATGATATTTGTTTCAAAAATACCTAATGTATTTGGGTTTGTTAACATGATAGCAGCTGTTTTTTCACTGACTAATTCTTTTAAGTGATCAATATCCACTTCGCCCTTTTCATTTGATTTAACAGTCACAACGTTAAATCCAGCAAATACAGCTGATGCAGGGTTAGTACCATGTGCAGAGTCAGGAACAATGACTTCATCACGTTGTGTATCACCATTCTTAATATGATACGCTTTGAAAATCATTAAGGCTGTCCATTCACCATGTGCACCTGCTGCAGGTTGTAATGAGATTTCATCCATACCTGTAATTTCTTTTAATTCTTCTTGTAATGAATAAATAATTTCAAGAGAACCTTGTGCTTGATCAACTTCTTGTAAAGGATGTGATTCTGTAAATCCAGCAATACGTGCTACCTTTTCATTAATTTTCGGATTGTACTTCATTGTACAAGAACCAAGTGGATAGAAACCTGAATCTACACCAAAGTTTTTATTTGAAAGTTCAGTGTAGTGTCTAATAAGGTCTAACTCTGACACTTCAGGAAACTCTGCTTTATTTTTGCGAATAAATTTATCATCTAATAATTTTTTAGCAACGCCGTTATCAATTTCTTTAGGTGGTAATGAATAGGCATAACGTCCTTCTTTTGAGCGTTCAAAAATTAATGGGCTTGATTTACTTGTCATTGAGCTCACCAGCTTTCTCTACAAAATAATCAATTTCTGCTTTTGTGCGTAGCTCAGTCACTGCTACAAGCATATGGTTATCGAATGAAGTATCTACTACGCTTAAGTCAAATCCACCAATAATGTCAAAGTCTAATAACTTTTTATTGATTTCTGCGATTGGTTGATTAAATTTAACAACAAACTCATTATAAGAAACACCATCTAATACATCGAAACCACGCGCTTTAAATGCTTCTTTCGCATAGTTAGCATTTTCCATATTTTGTTCTGAAATATCCTGTAAACCTTGCTTACCTAACGCTGACATTGCGATTGATGAAGCCAAAGCATTCAGTGCTTGGTTTGAACAGATGTTAGAAGTTGCTGTTTCACGACGAATATGTTGTTCACGCGCTTGTAATGTTAATACAAAGCCACGGTTACCTTCATCATCTTGTGTTTGACCGACTAAACGACCAGGTACTTTGCGCATTAATTTTTTAGTTGTTGCAAAGTAGCCACAGTGTGGACCACCAAATTGTGATGGAATACCAAAGACTTGCGTATCACCTACAACGATGTCTGCACCAAATTCTCCAGGTGGTGTCAATAAACCAAGTGCAAGTGGATTTGCATAAACAATAAATAATGCTTTCGTACCTTCAACAAATGATTTAATCTTTTCTAAATCTTCAATAGAACCAAAGAAGTTTGGATATTGAACAGCAACTGCTGCTGTATCATCATCAATTGCCGCTTCTAATTTTTCTAAGTCAGTAATTGTTCCATCTAAATCAACTTCAACCACTTCATATTGATCTCGAATATTAGAGTATGTGTGTAATACTTGAAGCGCTTGGTAGTGTAATCCTTTAGAAACAACAAGCTTACGTTTCTTAGTTTTACCCCATGCAAGTAAACAAGCTTCTGCAAAACTTGTCATACCATCATACATTGATGAGTTAGCAACATCCATTCCAGTTAATTCACAAATCATTGTTTGGAATTCAAATATTGCTTGTAATTCACCTTGTGAAATTTCAGGTTGGTAAGGTGTATATGCTGTATAGAACTCAGAGCGAGAAATCATTGCGTCAACAACAGATGGCGCGTAATGATCATAAACCCCAGCACCTAAGAAACTTGTATGTGTTTCTTTTGTGATATTTTTGCTCGCTACACGATTTAATCTTTTTAAAAGTTGTGTTTCAGATTCTGCATCTGCAATGCCTAAATCTCTGTCTAATAAGACATTTTTAGGAACATCATTAAATAAATCTTGAATTGAATTAACACCAATCGTATCTAGCATTTGTTTTTCATCTTTTTCAGTTAATGGAATATAACGATGACTCAATGCCTTCACCCCTTATTTTTCAATTTGATTTTTCTTAACGATTTTTGCTTTTACTTGACGTTTTCTTACTTGAACAAGAATTTCTTTGCCCATTTCAAACGCATCACGTTGAATGAGACCTAAGCCGATTGATTTTCCTGTTGAAGGTGACTGTGTCCCTGATGTTACGACACCAATTTCATTTCCATCAGTATCTAAGATTGGATAACCTGTACGTGGAATACCTTTATCAATCATTTGGAGACCGATTGTTCTTCTTGGTGCACCATTTTCTTTATGGTCTTTCAATACAGATTTACCAATAAAGTCTGCATCGATTAATGGTTTTGCTGCGAATGCAACGCCACCTTCATATGGTGTGATGTCTTCTGAAAGATCTTGACCATGTAAAGGGAGTCCAGCTTCTAATCTTAATGTGTCACGGGCACCTAAACCACAAGGTGTCACATCATTTTCTAATAAAGACTTCCAAAGTGATACGACATCTTCACTAGAACAATAGATTTCAAAACCATCTTCACCTGTGTAACCAGATTGAGATAAAATGACGTTTTTACCAAAGACTGTTGCATCTTGATAAAACTCAAACATGCCCATTTCGCTTACATCAACGTCTGTGTTTTCTTGTACCAATTTTCTTGCTTCTGGACCTTGGACAGCAAGTTGACCATATGATGCTGAAACATTTGACACTTTCGCATTTAAGTTACCTGAATGTTCTACAATCCAATTGTAGTCTTTCTCAGTATTTGCTGCATTGACAACGAGCAATACCTTCTCATCATTCAACTTGTAGGCTACAAGATCATCAATGACCCCACCTTGTTCATTACATAAACAAGTATATTGCGCTTTTTGATCTGTAAGTAGACCTGCATCATTTGAGAGTACATATTGAACTAAATCAAGTGCTTGCTCTCCCTCAATCAAAATTTCCCCCATGTGACTGACATCAAACAAGCCAACTTTCGAACGCACTGCATTGTGCTCCTCTTTGATACTAGAGAATTGTACGGGCATCGCCCAGCCACCAAACTCTACAATTTTTGCACCAGCATCAACATATTCTTGATACAATGGCGTTTGTTTCAACTCTTGTGTCATAACATACCCTCCTATAAAAAATAAAACAGGGCGTATTAAATAGGATAATACGACCCTGTTGAAGTATCTTCAGGAATGCGTCACAATATTATCCTTTTGCCTGAGAGTTTCATAATTCAGTATTATTTGCTCCTTCGGCGATGGTCTCCTACCATTCTCTCTAATATTGGTCATTCGCAAAAATATTGTTTTCAATTTCATGAAGCGTTTCATCCATAGTATTCTTAGTTGTCACCTTCATGAATGCGATTTCATTATATCGTGAAACACGTGATAAGTACAAGTTTTTTAATGTTTCATAATTACTGTTCTTTGCGTTTGGACGGTTGGGGTCTCCTTTAACCCGTTGATATAAGATTGAAAATGGTGCGTCCAACCAGATGATCTCTGCATTTAACGTCTTTAAAAATTGAAATGTTTTATCATTTGTAATAATGCCCCCACCCGTTGAGATAATATCATATTTATGGAGCGTTTCTTTAAGATATTTTTGTTCATATAAACGGAATGTTGTCTCGCCATCATGCTTAAAAATATCAGGAATTGACATTTTTTCAGATGAAGCGATATGTTGGTCCAAATCTATAAAACGATAATTGTGACGTTTTGCCAATGCCTTTCCAATTGATGATTTTCCTGAACCCATAAACCCAACTAGAATAATGGGTCGTTTTAATCGATTCATCCTCTCACCTCTTTCGTTTCAAGTAATAATCTTATTTCATTTTTATAATAGTCTGAAAGTGAATCTAATGCATTTAATTTTAAGGTATAAATAACCATAATGAAAGAGATGAATAGCATGTACGCGCTAAAGATGACAAATAGAATTGGTAAAGTAAAGCCTTGATTAGATAATAAATGTTTTTTCAATCCAGGTGTTCCCTTCTAATAATGAAATGGTAATTTTAAAGTTTTTCTTTGATAACCTTGTGTATTGAATATTTTTCACACCATTTAAGACTGTAATATTTCCTTGATCATTTACTTGTTTGATCAATTTTAAATGGTTAATTTGATACGTATATTTGGTGTGATCCTGTATTATTTCTAAACATTGATGATGAATGTCTACTTTTTTACAGTTGATTCATGAAGATGGTGACCAATTTCTTTAACCATCAGTTCTTGTACAAATGTGTCGTCGTTGATAAAGCTGGTCCTAAAATTGATAAGTGTAAAAATCAATACAGGTATCAAAGTAACAACAAGCATCTGTATATAAAGTGATAATAATGCTTCAATCATGGTGAAACCGTTCGATTTTTTGGCAGTATTGAGAATGATTTTGAATATTTGAGATACATATTTTATTATGAACGAAATCAATGACATATTGATCAATTTGCTTGTGCCTTTCAGTTAAGTTTTCCTTAAGGTAGAAAAATAAAGTTCTTCTGAGTTCAAGCTCTTGTTTCGCCTCTGAATATGTTGATTCTAGTTGCTGTAATATTGGAATGAGTGAAAAACAGATGATAGAAAATAGAAAAAATGCAAAAAGCGCTTCTAACAGTGTATAACCTTTTTTATTCATTACTTACAATACGATACCTCCCTTGTTCGATATGAAATATTAAGTCAAAATGATATTGCATATATTGGAACTTTAATTTACCGAATTTCAAGATATTCCCATCTTTGTCAAAAGCAATTGTATTAAGTGTACTTCCTTCATCAAGATGTAAAGGTGACAATGGTATCACGATATCCTTTTGGCCATTTTGAAATACAACTCGAATATTATTTTTGTTTGGGCGAAATACCATGAGTACTGTTTGCCTATGTTTGATAGCATATGCCTGGTAATAATCAATCTTGCTTGTCAATAACTTGATTTGATCTTTTATGTTTTGTTGTGAATACATCGATGATTTAATAGTCATAAAGAGGTACAACGTGATAGAAATAACGCACATAACAATTAACATTTCGACTAAGGTAAAAACATTTTTATGATGCAACGGCCTCGCCATTTTGAATACGAATTGTTTCCCCAGATTTACAAGTCTTTTGAACATCTTTTAAATACCCTTCCCGAATTAAATCATCTATCGAATTTGGTTTTTGATTAAATTTTAAAGTATAGGCTTCTATTTGACTGTCGACAAGGCGCATTTGTGCTTTGCATCCTGTTTTTTGAATATGATCAGATTGTTTTGCGATATTTGGGATAATTAAAATGAGAAGTACACTTATAATCAGTAAAACGAGTAGCATCTCAATGAGTGTGAATCCTTTCGTTTGTCGCAATTTTGATAGTAATTGTTTCATGTTTTTACTCCTATTGTTCAATATTTTGCATCATTTCCAATACTGGTAGCATCATTTCTAAATAAACACCCATAATTAATAACCCAATGACAATAAACATTGTGGGCTGAATAAGCTTAATGTGCTTCTTTATAAAGAACTGAATATGATCCAAAAGGAATTTACTATAAATGTGTAATTCAACATCTAATTTATCTCTTTCTTCCCCTTGTTCAATGTATGAGATGAAATGTTTTTCAAAGCAATTTAATGATTGAAGTATGTTTGAAAATGACTGCCCTTTTTGAATTTCTGTTTTCATATATTGTCCAAAATACTTCAAAAACCCATTTTCATTTTGGTTTTCATATATTTGAACAATATCATTTAACTTAATACCGTTTTTAAAAAAGAGAGAAAATTGTTGTGAGATTTGATAAGTGGTGAATAAGCGGAAATAATTTTTAAAACCAGGCATGTGTGTTAATACGTCAATTTGCTTTTTAATGGATTGTTGTCTGAGCCAATGTTTAAAAAGATAAATAAATATACAGATTGCTATCATGCTCATAAAAAAGAATAATGGAAAATGTGCAAGAATAGCTTTTAATAGTAATTGTGTAAAAGTATGATTGATTTGCATAGTTGCATACATATGTTCAAATTCTGGAATAACCGTTTTATTAAGGGTCACGATGAGGAAAATAAAAATAAAGAGGAGCAGAATAGGATATTGAATGGCCTTAATGAACTGCGCTTTTAATTTTAAATGGTTACCATAAAAGATCGAACATTGTTCAAGTGTTGTACTTAATTCACTATATTTCTCAGCAAAATAAATTTGCATAAGAATGATATCTGGATATTTAAATAACTTAAATATGTCATAACAGGATCCACCATTTAATATGGATTGTTGCAACTGATCATTCAATTTTTCATCTCTGATATCTAGCTGTTTATAAACAAATTGAATGGCTTCTACAAAGGTAAAACCGTGATTTAATAACTGGCAAACACGGTCGATAATTAATAAATGATTCGCTTTAATAAGTGCAAAGGATCGTCTACTTCTGATACTTTCTAAGAGTGGCTCCATCAATAACCCCCTTATCATTTAATAAATTCAGTTTTTCTGACAAGCTTGTAAATGTTCCAGGAAGTTGGAAATCATGCGTTAAAAAATGTTGAATGTCTGAATGTAACATTGTTTCATATACAAGTTCTCTTTTTTGATCTACAGTCGTCACAAGCCGTTGATTGACGATTAAATTGGTGGCTTGAAGTATATCTTGTTGTGGAATGCCCATTTCTAATAATCTGAGCAGTACACCTTGGCAATCATTTGCATGGATGGTTGTTAGAACAAGATGACCACTTAAACTCGCTTGTATCACTTCTTTGGCTATTCTGGCATCTCGTATTTCCCCAATAAGTATGACGTCTGGGTCACAACGTAAAATGGCTTTTAATGATGCACTATATGTGATATCTGCTTTTTCATTTACAGATATTTGTGTGACGCCATTTAGAATCTGTTCGACCGGATCTTCAATCGTGATGATATTTAGATTAAGTGCTTGTTTGGCATAAAGTACCATCTGATACATAAGTGTGCTCTTTCCAGCACCAGTGGGCCCACTGAATAAGATCAGTCCTTGCTTCTTTTCCATCAAGCGACAAATATCCTCTGTATCTTTGAGTGATATGTTTTGGAATTATTGTGGTGTAATGCGCACAACACAACTTTCAGTCCCTAAGTTTAAAGGCAATGTAGATACACGCAAGTAGTATAGTTCTTTAAATTGATAAATATAGCGTCCGCTTTGTGCGCGATGCCTAGATGATACATCTAATCCTGCTTGAAATTTTAGGAGCGTCAGTAAACGTTGATACGTCTCAGAATTTAATGTGTCGTAACAACTTAATCGGTCTTTAATTCGAAAATTCACCTCTACTTGTTCATTAGAAGGAATAAAATGAATATCTGATGCCCCTTCTGTAATCGCATGCTTTATCACTGTATCCAATAGAAATTGCATAAAAAATCACCTCTTATTGTTATACACGTAAGAGGTGATTGAATTACTTATTTAGTTAGCCATTTAAAAATGGATTCATATATTCGGCTTCTACTGTTGTGGATGGGCCATGACCTGGATAAAGTGGTAACGTTTCATCAAGTTCAAACAATTTATCTTTGATTGAATCAACAAGTGTTTCATAATCACCACGATATAAGTCTGTACGTCCAATACCATTGTTAAATAATGTATCTCCTACAATCGCAAAGGATTCGAATACAAATGACAAGCTACCAGGAGAATGTCCCGGTGTATGCAAGACATCGATATTGAACTGACCAATTTCAAATGGCCCTTCTTCTAATAAATTAGGATGTGCTTGACTTGTTATAATAGGTAATCCATGCGCAGCGAACTTTGCTGATCCATTTTTTTGGGCATCTACTAGAAAATCTGTTTCCTCTGGATGAATATATACTGGCACATTATATTTCGCTAAAATATCGTCTAAAGCAGCAATATGATCAAAATGTGCATGTGTTAGTAAAATGCCAATTAATGGTTTACCAATTGAGGCTATTTTCTCTAGTATCTTTTCTGGTTCCCCTGCTGGATCTACCAATAAAAGCTCTGTGTCATTTTCGACAAAATATGCATTTGTTTCAACCCAGCCTAATGTTAAATATGATAATTTCATGCTTTTGACTCCAATCGAAGTTAAAGAATTATTTTAAATGTTTTTGTACAGATGCCAATTTATCATTCATTTCGCGTTCGATATCACGACGATCATCAATTCGAATATTTGTGCAAACACGGTCTAAGCCTTTATTAAATGGTAGTTCATGAATAACTTGAATCACTTCTAGTAAATCTTTTAAGTCACCTTCAATTAAAGTATTCATTGGTGTTAATTGATAGTTAATTTTACCTTCTTGTTTAAATTCTTCAAGTTTTGTTTGGATTTCTGCGATATATTTACTGACGCTTGGTCCTTCTGTTCCTACTGGTATTACTACAACATCTACAATTGCCATTTCTATCTACTCCTCTTCCATAAGATATGTTTTTATAAGTCCAGCTGCACCAACGATACCTGCATCATTGCCTAATAAAGCCGGTACAATTTCAGTATTGGCTTGAGACGGTGTAAAAGCGAGTTGTTGATAAGCTGTCTTTATATTTTCTATTAAGATATGGCCAGCTCCTGCCATACCACCACCTAAAATAATATATTTAGGATTGACTGTTACACTTAAAATACTTGCTAAATATGCAAGATAGTTTGCCACTCTTTCAACAATAAAAAGAGCAAAAATATCCCCTTGCTTTGCTGCGTCAAAAACGTCTTTTGCAGTGATGTGATCATTTTTAATCAATGGTCGTAAACTAGATTGTATGGATAACTGTGGATGATAATAATGAACGAGATTGACAACACCTGTTGCAGATGCCACTGTCTCTACACACCCTGCATGGCCACAGTTACAGTTGAAACGCTGATCATGGTCAACACGTATATGGCCAATTTCGGCACCCGAACCATTATGTCCATGAACAATCTTACCATTTGAAATAATACCGCCACCAACACCTGTACCTAGTGTAATAATTGCAACTTCAGAATGATTTTGACCGGCACCTTTATGTTTCTCACCTAAAGCCGCCACATTGGCATCATTATCAACAAATACTGGTAATCCGGAAAGGTCTTTCATGATTTTTGATACATGCACCTTCCCTGGCCAATTAAGATTAACAGCACCATTTACAATGCCTGATTCAAAATCAACAGGTCCCGGCACACCGATGCCGATTCCAATCACATCATCTATTTCATAATTTAACACTTTAGATTGTTCAATTAAAGCATTGTATACTTGATTTAATAATTGAAATCCTGTTTCATCTGATGTGTCAGTATGAATAGACCATTTTTTTATCAGTTGCAATTGCGCATCAAAAATGCCTAACTTACATGTTGTACCACCAATATCAGCAGCAAAAATAATCTTACCTGTCATAAGCGATTTAACCTTCTCTCATTAATAATATGACGGGATTGAAAAAATTCCTCACTAGTAATGAGCTGATGTTTAAATAATGATTTTAGTTCTTGTTCAATCATTTCTAACATATCCGCCTTATCATCAAAATAAATAATAAATCCAAATTTCTTTAATAATTGTTGAACATCATAAAATGTATTCAGTTTCGTTTCCATATTAATCTTCCAACTCTCGTTTTAAGATTTTCACACTTTCATTTTGTGGTGAAAGTTCAGCTGCTTTACGAATATATTTTCTCGCTGTCTTTTGATCACCTAGTGAACGATTTGAAATTGCCATAACATAATTCAATTGTACAGAATTAGGAAACATCTCTAAGCCATGTTCCCATTCAGCAATCGCCTCAGCTTTTGATTTTTGAGCAGCCATCACCATACCTGATAAATAATAAGTCATATCATCAGCATAATTTCTACTAATCGTTTGTTCAATCATTTCCTCTGCTTGCGTATAATGTCTCTTTTGCATTTCGTCTTGAATGATTTGATTATAAATATTTTCACTTGGAGTCATAAAAATTTTGACAACCAAAATTAAAATGATAAGAACCGTCACACCTATTAGCCAATAAAACTTTTTCTTAAATGAACCGTAGTAATAACCTAAATATACAGCAAGTGCGCCACCAAGTAGACCTCCTAAATGAGCAATAATATTTACATTGCGCATAAAGATTGAAATCACTGCCATAATAATAGCAGCTACCAGTAATTGGAATACAGTTTTGCGATTGTAGTGCTGACTAATCATTAATAGTGCAATGAGTGCGCCTAGTAAACCAAATATAGCGCCACTTGCTCCAATCGATAAGCTATCTGTATTAAAAGCAAGTGTTAAAATGTTGCCAATAAATCCGGATAAAAAGTATATTCCTAACATTTTTAAAGAACTTGTATAAGATTCTACTAATTTCCCAAAAATATAAAGTGACATCATATTGAGCAATAGGTGTTCAATATCTAAGTGTAAAAACATAGAAGAAATTAAGCGATACCAATCTCCATGTACAACATTAAAATGTGCAAGTGCACCTAAGTCAATAATCTCAATATCTGTGTGATGTGGCGCAAAAAATCGCGCCCACACCCAAATGAGGACAGTTACTGCAATCAAGCTAAATGTTGCAGGAGTAAAAGTATACATGCCTTTTTCAATAGGACTCTGATTCAATACACGTTTTTTAAAATAGTCCGTTGCGTGATTATCTTGTTTAGAAAGATGTCCTTTCGCAATTGGATGAGAAATGTGTTTATTAAGACGTTTTAAATCTTGTATTGAATGGAATTTTACTAGTATCGGTTCTTTCACATTTAATGTTGCTTGATTGAAAGGTTTTTCAGTTAAGAAATAAATATCATAGCGTTTGACATCGATACTTAAAAACGCATTAATTTGTTGTTGATGTTCTAAAATACGATCTTTATCAAATTCGAGTGATTGCGTTGTATATTCACCTTGTTTAAATATCACAACGTGCTGTTTCTTTTTATTAACAAGCCAGACTTCCTGCCTGTCTTTATCATAATGCACACATGAATAACCAAAATAACGTATCCATATGTAGCTTGATTTCCAAAAATCTTTTTCGTCTAACATAATTTCCTCCGGTGCTCTCAAGTTTTTGCAATGATAAGATGTTCTACACGAAAGTCATGTGATTCAATCGGAATATTATCACATAACTGAATATCATAAATTAAACTGATGTTTTGTACGTCATATGTATTTAAATAACGATCAAAATAGCCTCCACCATATCCAATGCGATAACCTTCTTCATTAAATGCAACACCGGGTACAATCACTAAGTCTAAATTGTTGTATATTTGTGTGTCTTCTGTGATATAACGTATGCCTTTTTCATCATAATCAACAATCGATAAATCTGTCAGTTGTTGAAAATCCATTGTCTTATTTTTGTAGTTCATTGAAGGGACAAAAACTTGTTTATCATCTTCAAGCATGTGTTGAATCATCGGGTCAGTATTTACTTCATGTGGCATGGACAATACTATGCCAATTTTAGTTGCTTTCTGGTAAAGCTCGTGTTCAATCAATTCATTAAATAACCATTGATCTGCTAATTTTTTTTGCTCTGAACTAAGATGTTTCATTTGCTTCAAAATATGTTGTCTGATTGTTTTTTTAGACATATCATATTCCTCCCATCTTATTTCCATTATAACGTGGTATTGTTAAAGTGTCATGAATATCGCAGTTATCAATGGCAGTGGTTATAGACAATTCCTATTGGTAAGTAAAAACCCAACGATAATCATGATATCTCACGACCACGCTGGGTTAACAAAAATTATTTTTTTGGCGTTGTATCTTTTACAGTACCTTTGATTTTACCTTCTGTTGTTTCTACGACACGTCCAGAAATAGAAGCTGTTTTCTTTGTCATCATATAAACCTTCTTTCATTTATAAGTTTTAATACTGAAGTATCATGCTATGATTGCTTCAAAATTATTATAATACAACTATAACTATATTTACAATTTTATTTAGTTTTATTTCAAATCCAGAGAAGAGTTTTAGTATTTTACGTCCACAAAAAAGGACCAGAACACATCCAATGTTCTAGCCCAAGATTAAATTATTTTGTTTCACGGTGTAAAGTTTGTTTGTTTTCACGTGCACAGAATTTTTTCATTTCGATACGTTCTGGGTTCGTACGTTTGTTTTTAGTAGAGATATAGTTACGGTCTCCACATTCTGTACATGCAAGCGTTACGTTTACGCGCATATTACCCCTCCTAATCTTTCTTCAAAATACGACTTTATAATCATATCATTTTATTGTTAAATTGAAAAGTATTAATTTAATATCGTAGTTAACATATTTTGAAAACAATCTTTATGAGTTAAAGAAGAAGCGGACAATACTCTAATTGAGAATATATCCGCTTCTTGTTTATTTATTTTAGGAGTTCTTATTACTAAAATAATAGTTAATAATATCTCTACCTAGGTCTCCACCTGGTAACCATGGTTCTGGAACAGGTTGATTTGTGTAAACAATTGAAAATGCAAGCTTTGGATCATCTGCCGGCGCATAGCCAATATACGTTGAGTTAACACGTGGTTGGCCATCTTGGAATACCTCAGCTGTTCCTGTCTTACCAGCAGAACGTACAACTGTATCTTTGAAGCTATTATACCCAGTACCTTGTGGTTTATTAAATGCCATGTCGAAACCAGTTTGTACTTGTTCTATTTGTTCAGGTGTATTATTCACATGATTGAGTACTTTACCTGATATTTTATGCTTAACAGGTCCAATTGAGTCATCGTTAGTTGCTTTTCGAATTTCTTTACCAATGTGAGATTGAATACGATCACCATCATTCGCAATTGTAGAAACGTATTGTGCCAATTGTAATGGCGTATACGTATCATATTGACCGATTGCTAAATCTAAATAGTTTCCTGGGTTGTCATTTAATGGTTCAATTTGGCCTTGTACTTCATTAGGCAAATCAATCCCTGTTTTAACGCCAAGACCGACTTGGTTCAACCCTTTACGTAACTTCTTACCGGCTTCAGTAATATCATCTGGAAGAGACATTCCTTGATAAAAATCAACACCTGCAATTTTTAACGCTGTTTTAAACATGTATACGTTTGATGAATGCATAAGTGCTTGCGTATCATCTATAACACGACTGCCGTTTTTATTGAAGTATGAACGCTTTGTAAGCCCACCTTGGAACGTTAAAGGTTCGTCAGTGAGCACATCCCCAGGTTGAATCACATTATTTTGATAGCCAGCCAGCAAGGTACCCCCTTTGACTGAAGATCCGACAGTATATTGTGTCGTAAATGTACCGATATCAAAATCTGTTAATGACCCATCTGTGTCAATTTGACGGCCCGCAAGTGCCAAAATATCACCATTATTAGGATCTTGAACAACGAGCAATGCTGAATCCATGTTTGTTGCGCCTTGTGCGCGTAGTTTGCTAATATGCTTTTCAAGATACTCTTCAGCTTTTTGTTGTAATTCCATATCAATCGTTAAGATGAGGTCGTCCCCTCTGGAACCTTTATTCACAACTTCGGAATCAATAATTGCACCAGATTTATCCGTTGTATAACGCATTTCTTTCTTTTTCCCACGTAATATGCTTTCGTATTGATACTCTAAATACCCTTTACCTACTCTATCATTACGTGAGTAGCCTTTTGATAAGTAATAGTTTGTTAATTCTTTCGGCAAGCCTTCTTCAGGTGTTGATACACTTCCTAAAATACCTCTCAGTGAATCACCATATGGATATTTACGGTCCCAATCCATTGTGGTATTAATACCTGGTAAGTTAGAAAGCTGTTGTGAAACTGTCGCAAACTCTTTATCACTTACCTTTTCATTTTTGATGGTTCTTGGGCTTAACGTACTTCCTTGCATCATTTCACGATAAATCGCGAGTACTTGTAAATCATGATTGCTTAACGTCTTAATATCTGTATCTGTGATTTTATCTCGCAATTGTTGATCGTAATCTTCTTGTGAAATATCTCCATTTTTATAAAGATCGAGTTCCTTTTTCATACGTTTTTGAGCTGTTTCAGGATGCAATGTAATCCAAAAGTCTTTTTTATCACGATCTGTTATTTTATCAGTATCCATCTCAATTAATTTGGCTAGTTTCTTTGCAGTGCCTAGGATTTCTTGTTGATCCGTCTTTTTACCTCGTGTATAGGTAATCGCTTTTTTTGAGGCATTATCCACGATAATATGACCATTACGATCTAAGATTCTTCCTCGAGGAACGGATTCATTGACTGTAACATTTTCACTCTCTCGAATCATTTGATTATAATGTGAGCCTTGCGCAATTTGAAGGTAGCCGAGCCTTAATACAATTGCAACAAAGGCAAAAATGATAACACCAAAGATGAAATTAATACGTTTATTCATTTGATTGCGCATTTTTTCATCGTTTGTTCTTTCCTTTAAACGTTTTAACAACACAATCTACCTCAATTCGCACGTTTTCTTCTTAAAATGATATATGATATTTCCTTATTTGGCTAATATTTTTTCAGAAAAAGTAAAAGAATTTTGTTATTTAAAATGATATGGGTTCATAGCTTTAATTACAATAGAAGAAATACCTCATAAAGGAATTTAACTTTTTCATTTATATGTAGGATCATAGACTTCAAATGACTATCAATAAAGCAACGTAAAAAAGCGTGTAATTACAATGAATTACACGCTCTATCAAATATATCAAAATTATTTAGCTGCTTGATATAATTCGTCTACTTTTTCCCAGTTTACAACGCTCCAGAATGCATTGATGTAATCTGGACGTTTGTTTTGATATTTAAGGTAGTAAGCATGTTCCCAAACATCAAGACCTAGTAATGGTGATTTGCCGTCAGTTACTGGGTTATCTTGGTTTGGCGTAGTGACAATTGCTAATTCTCCATTGTCTACAACGAGCCAAGCCCAACCTGAACCAAAGCGAGCTGCTGCTTTGTCAGCAAATTCTTGTTTGAAGCTATCTAAGCTACCCCATTTTTCTGTGATTTTTTCAACCACTTCACCTTTTTCTTCTGAGTTAGGTGTTAATAATTGCCAGAATAATGAGTGATTTAAATGACCGCCACCATTATTACGAACAGCAGTACGTTTTTCTTCTGGTACATCGTTTAAGTTTGCTACAAGATCTTCAATTGATTTGTTTTCAAACTCAGTACCTTCTACTGCAACATTTAACTTAGTTACATACGTGTTATGATGTTTTGTATGGTGAATCTCCATAGTCTCTTTGTCAAAGTGTGGTTCTAATGCATCATATGCATAAGGTAATTTTGGTAATTCGAAAGCCATAATTAATCATCCTCCTAATTGTTGATTCCAGTTATATTCTAACAATTCCTACTTTCCTGTTACAATTAATCTGCTTATAAAGCATTAATAACAGGAATGTTTAGTTATTGTATAACACAATTATATATCACTTAAACGTAAAATGTGACAAAAATTAGTTCATTGTTTTGAATAACCGCCATTTAATATTGTATAATAAATATTAACGTTGAAAAGATTAGCCTATTTAAGTGCATTTTCAATATATAAAATTGGTAAAAAGGAGTTTCTAACATGTCAGAAATTACACATCGTAAAAATACCCGACCTGTCAAAGTTGGTAATTTAACAATTGGTGGTTCCGATGAAGTTGTGATTCAAAGTATGACAACGACAAAAACCCATGATGTAGAGGCAACTGTTGCAGAAATCAAGCGACTTGAAGAAGCTGGCTGTCAAATAGTTCGTGTCGCATGTCCGAATGAAGAAGATGCACATGCAATCAAAGATATTAAAGCACAAATTAATATTCCACTTGTAGTAGACATACATTTCAATTATAAATTAGCGCTTATCGCTATTGAGAACGGTGCGGATAAAATTCGTATCAATCCTGGTAATATCGGCAGACGTGAGAAAGTTGAAGCAGTTGTTGAAGCATGTAAAAAGAAAGGTATTCCAATTCGAATTGGGGTTAATGCAGGTTCATTAGAAAAGCATATCTTGAAAAAATATGGTTATCCAACTGCAGATGGAATGGTAGAAAGTGCATTGCATCACATTAAAATTCTTGAAGACTTAGACTTCCACGATATTATCGTATCAATGAAAGCAAGTGATGTTAATTTAGCCATTGAAGCATATACAAAAGCAGCACAAGCTTTTGACTACCCACTACATTTAGGGATTACTGAAAGTGGCACACTATTCAATGGTACAGTAAAATCTTCTGCTGGTTTAGGTGCTATCTTAGCGCTAGGTATTGGTAATACTGCTCGTATTTCTTTATCAGCAGATCCCGTTGAAGAAGTAAAAGTTGCGAAGTCATTATTGAAAGCTTTTGGTCTTGCGAGTAATGCTGCAACATTAATTGCTTGCCCTACCTGTGGTCGAATCGAAATTGACCTTATCTCAATTGCTAATGAAGTAGAAGATTACATTGAGAAATTGCAAGTACCATTAAAAGTTGCAGTGTTAGGCTGCGCTGTTAATGGACCGGGTGAAGCACGTGAAGCAGATATTGGTATTGCCGGTGCACGTGGAGAAGGCCTATTGTTTATGAAAGGAAAAACAGTTAGAAAAGTACCTGAAGAAACAATGGTTGATGAACTTAAAAAAGAAATCGACAAACTTGCTGCAGAAATGGAAGCTAACCGTGATAAAGCAGCCCAATCATAAAAGTGAGTGGTTAATATAGGCGAGATAGTATAAGAGACTATCTCGCCTTTTTCTTCATAATTGATTTTAAGCATTAGAAAAACCTTGTAAGCATTGTTGCCTACAAGGTTTTTTCTTAACGACAATTTTCACAAATACCATAAACTTCTAGCTTATGCATCTCAATTTCAACTTCAGGTAATGATTTTTGAATTTCAGTCATTGGACAATAATCAATGACTTTTGTATCACCACATGATTTACATATGAAATGGTGATGATGATGTTTTGTACATGAAATCCTAAATTTCATTTCTCCATCTAATTCAGTGCTTTCAATAATGCCTAGTGTTTTAAATAAATGCAGATTACGATAGATGGTATCAAAAGAGATGCCTGGATATGTGTCGTTCATGATTTTTTGTACATGTTTTGCATTAATATATTTATCTTCATTGACAAAGATATTAATCATGTCGCGTCTTTTATCAGTATATTTATGGCCGTTTTCTTTAAGTAGTTGAATCGCATTATTCGTTTCCATTTGCTTTCACCTCTTTTACTTTCCCTTTCATCAATCCTTGGTACCCCATTGTTAAACATAACAATAAAACTAAAATAACAACAATAATACCACCTGGAGAGATATCTAAATAGAAAGCAGAAATTAGTCCAGTTATGACGGAAAATTCACCAATCATAATACTCATAAAGATAAATTGTTTATACCCTTTTGTCCAGCGCATTGCAATTGCGACTGGTAGCGTAATGAGCGCGCTGACTAATAATACCCCAATGACACGCATCGATGCAGAAATAACAAGGGCAACAATCACAATAAATAGAAATTGTATCCATTTCGGAATACCGATGACTTGGCTATATTCAGCATCAAAAGAAAGAATAAATAATTCTTTATAAAATAACAAGATAAATACGAGTACTAATACTGTAATGATAATAATGGTGATTAAATCACTAATTGACACTGCACTGATAGAACCAAATAATAAGCCGACTAACTCTTGATTAAATCCATCAGCCAATGAGATGAAGATGGCACTTAACCCAATACCCGTACTCATAATAATCGGTATGGCAATTTCTTGATAATTTTTATATGAACTACGCAATTTTTCAATTAATAATGCCCCAATAATTGAAAAGAGAATTCCGGTCCAAATAGGATTAATATTTGAAAAAAGTGGAACGGCAGTAATTAAAAACATCCCAAAAGAAATACCACCTAATGTCACGTGACTTAATGCATCTGCAATCAGTGATAATCTTCGGACAACAATAAACGTTCCAATCAGTGGTGCAATTAAACCAATCAATATACCACTGATAAATGAATACCTTATAAATTCAAAATTCATTAACGCATCTATCATAAACAACAATCCCTATCATGTTTATGGTCAACAAATTTAATAGGATGACCATATATTTTTGAAATTTCGACTTCATCTAATGATTTAAATTCATGTGCAGATCCATGGAAATGGAGATGTTTATTAATACATGCCACTTCTGTCGCAGTATCTGCAACAACACCTATATCATGTGTTACCAGAATAATCGTAACACCTTCATTTTTTAAATGTTCAAGTGTATCATAAAATTCTCCAACATGTTTTGCATCAATGCCATTTGTTGGTTCATCTAAAATAAGGACGGTTGGATCACTTACTAAAGCTCTAGCAATCAAAACACGTTGTTGTTGTCCACCTGATAATTCTGAGATATTCTTCCCTTTTAAATGGCTAATATTAAGGCGTTCAAGCACTTGGTCTACTTTTTGATGATCTTGGCGATTAAAC
Source organism: Staphylococcus sp. IVB6240 (assembly GCF_025558425.1). Lineage (NCBI taxonomy): Bacteria > Bacillati > Bacillota > Bacilli > Caryophanales > Staphylococcaceae > Staphylococcus > Staphylococcus dromedarii. Next base: position 1,166,067 of record NZ_CP094718.1, on the reverse strand, counting down.
CATTTAAATAATCTCTTTTGTCTCGTTAGACCACTTAACACAACTTCATTGACTGTAGCAGGAAAGCCAGCAGCAACTGCAGATGCTTTTTGTGAGACATAACTAATTTTGTCTGATGTCAAACTTTTTTGATACGCTTCTCCATCAACAAAAATTTCACCTTTTTGAATAGGTAATAGACCTAACATTAATTTTAATAAAGTTGATTTTCCTGCCCCATTTGGACCAACAATGGCCAAGAATTCACCTTTATTTATACAGATATTGATATTCTCTAACACTTTTTTATTTTCAAAATAAAAATCAATATCTTTTAATTCAAATACAGGTTGCATCATTATTTCACCTCATTAAATACTATATACGTCACGTCATTAAATGTAAATAGTAATGTTTACGACTACAAAAGACAAGAACTATACATTGAGTCAACACTGTTTAATCAATGTATAGTTCCATTTTTTTCAAAATTAAATTGATAAAATTTTATCTTTCATCTCAGGGTCGAATTTTTTATTACGAAATGCTTCAATTTCATATGCATATGGTGCTTTTTTATTTTTCTTATCTTCACCAACATAAGGTGTTTCTAAAATTTTAGGAATCTCTTTGAATTGTTCATGATGGACAACATAATTCAATGCGTCAAAACCAATGTGACCAAAACCAATATTTTCATGACGGTCTTTATGCGCACCAACTGGATTTTTACTGTCGTTAACATGTACAACTTTAATACGATCAACACCCACAATTTTATCAAATTGATTAAGGACACCATCAAAATCATTCACAACATCATAACCAGCATCATGAATATGACAAGTGTCTAGACAAACTGACAATCTTTCATTGTGGTGTACGCCGTCAATAATCTGTGCAATTTCTTCAAAAGTGCGCCCTACTTCTGAACCTTTACCAGCCATTGTTTCCAAAGCAATACGTACATTATTATCGTTTGTTAATACTTCATTTAAACCTTCAATGATACGTTTAATACCAACTTCAGCACCAGCACCCACATGCGCACCTGGATGTAGCACAATGTCTTGTGCCCCAATTTTTTCAGTGCGTTCAATTTCATTTTGTAAGAAATCTACACCAAGTTGGAATACTTCTGGTTTGGTTGTATTAGCAATATTAATAATATAGGGTGCGTGCACAACAATATTTGATAAACCATAGTCTTTCATTGCTTGTTGTCCAGCATCAATATTCAATTCTTCAATTGGTTTTCTACGTGTATTTTGTGGAGCACCTGTATAGATCATAAACGTAGATGCACCATATTTATGCGCCTCTTCAGCAGATCCTTGAAGCATTTTCTTACCACTCATTGAAACATGTGATCCAATTAACATTTGGTAATCCATCCTTTACTTTTTATTTTTACGATTTTGTCGGTTTTTACGACGACTAAATTGACGTTTTTCTTGGCGTTTAAGATTTTCAAGTTCTTGATTAAACTTTTTCTTATAACCTGGTTTTACTTTTTTCTTATTATTTCGTTTTACTTTATGTTTTACTTGTTGCGTAATATGGTCATCTTGTTTTTGACGTAAACGACGTGTGTTGTGGGCTTTAATCGGTACCAACTCACCATTTTTCACATCTACGTTCTCAAAATGATAACCTTTTGCCTCGATTTGATGAATTAAGTTCTCTTCATCTGGTGTATATAATGTAATGGCGATACCTTTATAGTTTCCTCGTCCCGTACGACCAACGCGATGTGTAAAGAAGTCAATATCTTTAGGAACATCGAAGTTAATAACGTGGCTGACACCCTCGATATCAATACCACGTGATGCTAAGTCACTCGCAATCACATATTGGAATTCGAGATTACGAATACGCTTCATTTGTTGTTTACGTTCACGTGGTGATAAGCCACCGTGAATCATACCAACTTGAATACCTTCTGAAGTCAGTTGTTGTGCAAGATGATCGGCATTCTCACGACTGTTACAGAAAATAATACCTAAATATGGATTTAATGTGTGAATGAGTTCAATTGTTTTTTCAATTTTTGCTGAACCTCTTGTTGGTATTAAGTAAAATTGAATACTGCTTTTATTTTTTGAAGTATTTTTTACTTCAATAAATGTTGGATTTTCCAAGTATTTATTAAGAAATGGGTGTAATGATTTAGGAATTGTAGCACTAAAAACTGCCATTTTTGTCTCATCATCAAGTCTCGCAGCGATTTGGTCCACTTCTTGAATAAGTCCTAAATCAATCATCAAGTCTGCTTCATCCACAACTAAATAATGTGCGAGGTGTACATGCAGTGCGCCAATTTTTGCTAAATCATTAATTCTAGTCGGTGTTCCAATAATTAATTGTGGCTGATTCGTTGTTTTTTGTTTATCTTTTTCAAAATCTGTACCACCAATAAATAAGCTTACTTTTACACCTTGCTTATGTTCTGCTAATTGAAGGGCTGCATGGTAAAGTTGTGTTGCTAATTCACGTGTAGGTGCAACAATAATCGCTTGTGGTTCAGTAATTTCAGGTTTGATTTGTTGGAATAAAGGTAGTAAAAAGGCATGTGACTTTCCTGTACCTGTTTGTGATTGTCCAATGATATTTGTTTGTTTCATCATTTTTGGAATCACACGTTGTTGTATATCAGTTGGTTGTTTAAAATTTAACGCATCTATAGCTGCTAAAATATCTGAGTCAAAGTTAAATTGCTCAAATGGATGTTTTGCCATTGTTTGGCCTCCTTAAAGATTCATCTATCCATTATAAATGAAATACGGCATAAAGAAAATAAACAATATGATGATGTCATATAATTCTAGCTAAATAACAATTTATTTAGGATGAATTCAAAAAATTGTTTAACTTTCTATTGAACTTCATAGCTAAATGGTCCCTTTTCTTTAAAAGCACCTGATATGTTGCTATAATAAATGATTGAAGGAGGTTCGTGATAAATATGGAAATTATAAAAATTACACCACGTGGTTATTGTTACGGCGTTGTTGATGCGATGGTGATCGCACGAAATGCTTCTTTAGACCCGAACCTACCACGTCCGATATATATTTTAGGTATGATTGTACACAATAAGCATGTTACGGATGCTTTTGAAACGGATGGAATCATCACATTAGATGGTCCGAATAGACTTAAAATTTTAGAACAAATTGAAACGGGAACGGTTATCTTTACTGCTCATGGTGTATCACCAGAAGTGAAAAAACGTGCAAGAGAAAAAGGATTAACTTGTATTGATGCCACGTGCCCTGATGTTGAGAATACTCACGAACTCATAAGACAGAAAAAATCAGCTGGCTATCATGTCGTTTATATTGGTAAAAAAGGGCATCCAGAACCTGAAGGCGCAGTCGGTGTTGCACCTGATATTGTGCACCTTGTTGAAACGAAGGAAGATGTAGACGCGCTACCTGAGAGTTTACATGAATTTCCGTTAATTGTGACAAACCAGACAACGATGTCACAATGGGATGTCTTACATTTGATGGATGATCTAAAGGTGAAATATCCACATATTGAGCAGCATAAAGAGATTTGTCAAGCAACACAAGTCCGTCAAGAAGCTGTTGCCAACCACGCTGGTGAGGCAGACTTACTTATTGTCGTTGGCGATCCAAAAAGTAATAACTCAAACAGATTAGCACAAGTTTCTAAAGATATTGCAAATACAAAGTCATATCGTATTGCAGATATTTCACAGCTTGACCTGAACTGGTTAGATGGCGTAGAAACAGTAGCAGTTACTGCTGGTGCTTCTACACCTACCCCAATCGTTAAAGAAGTGATCAATTTCTTTAACCAATATGATCCAATGAACCCTGCGACACATGATACAACGTCACATGTCCCAGTTGAAAAGATTTTACCTAAAATTAAAAAAGCGAAACCAGTTGAAATTATGGAATAGCATCAAACCCCTTCATTGTGTATGTATTTACACATAATGAAGGGGTTTGTTTTCTGTTTACATATATTGATATGGATCTGTATGTGTGTTTGAGGCACAGATTTCTCCATCGAAATCATTAGATAGCCATTGATTTAATAAAGTAACAAGGCCTTCTTTCATGACATATTCACTATAATGATTGATGTCTAATAATTGGATACCAGCTATCTTCGCATCTAAAGCATCGTGATGTTTAATATCACCTGTTAAAAAGATATCTGCACCGCGATGAGCAGCAGTTTGTTCATAGCCAATCCCAGAACCGCCAACAATCGCCACTGTCTCAATATTACGATCTAAATCTCCAATAAAACGAACACTTGGCATATTTAATTGCGCTTTAACATGTTCAACAAAAGTCGAAACTGTCATTGGTTTTGATAACTGACCAATCATACCTAAGCCACGTTGAATATTCTTTTCAAGTGGAATAAAGTCATATACGGGTGTTTCATATGGATGATGTTGTTGAATTAACGTTTGTGTCAATTGTTTTTGTGATGCATCAATCATAAATTCAATTTTGACTTCTTCAACTGTTTCGATTTGTCCAATTTCACCTAAATGTGGTTGCGCCGCTCCTACTGGCTTAAACTGTCCTAAACCTTTTGTGTTAAAAAAGGCATACTCATATTCCCCTTCTGTCGCAAGCCCTTGCTCTGATAACGCATGTTTAAGTTCATCTGCATTGACTTCAGGGATATAAACTTGAACTTTATAGTATGTGATTGATTCGGGTGTTAATATCTTGAGGTCTTGTAATCCCAATCGCTGTGACAGCATTGCATTGACACCTTGAGGATGAACATCTAAATTCGTATGCATAGCGATGAGATTGATATTATTTTGAATTAATTTATAAATAATATTTCCATAACCTTCGTCTGCCGTGATGGCACGCATACCTTTAAAAATCAGTGGATGATGTGCAACGATTGTGTTACATCCTTTTTCAATCGCTTCATCAACTACTTCTGAGGTACAATCGAGTGCTGTCATGATGCCAGTGACTGTTGAATAACGATTACCAATTAATAAGCCAACATTATCCCATGACTCTGCACTAGAAAATGGGACATGATGATTGAGAATATCTAATAATGTTTTTAACTTCATTGATTTATCACCTCATTTATTTCATTTTCTTGTCTTGTGATTTCATCATAGCGCTTTTTATGGCGAACTGGATCAAGTTGTTTTTTTATGTCTTCTAAAGCTTCAATTTCACGTGTCCATTTTTCAGCAAATAGTTCTGATGGTTCTGGATGTAAATATGGACCAAATTTTAAATCTCGATCTGAAAGTGTCATAGTTCCTGGATCAGCAACAATAATTTCATAAATATGTGCACGTTCTTTAATTAATGTTTCAGTGATAATTTGATAGCCGTTTGATTGTAAAAATTGACGTATCGGTTCAGATTGAATATTTGATTGCAAGATCAATCTAGGACGGTATGGAATATGTTTAAAACCTTCGTTAAGTATTTTAGCAATCAATGGACCACCCATACCACAAATAGTTACAGAATCAACATGATCACTTTCAGGATTTAAAATGGTAAGCCCATTTCCTAAACGGATATCAATTTGTTTCTGAAAACCATGGCGTTCAACACTTTTAACAGCAGCTGAGTAAGGTCCTGGTATCACCTCTCCAGCAATGGCTGACTGTGTGATATTTTGTTCTATGCAATACATAGGTAAAAATGCATGGTCTGACCCGATATCTGCTAATTTTTCACCGATTACGTATTCACTCACTTTTTTCAAACGTCTATTGATTGGTATCATTCTTGTGACTCCTTTAAATATGCATCTAAATTAACAATGTTTATTATACAGATTTTTATCAATTGCGACTACAAGTGCACATCAATTCAATCTTTAAAATAAAAGGCGAGAATCATATCCATATTTAATAAATGGTTAATGTTCTCGCCAGTCCAATTTATATTGCAATGTGTCTCGTATTTTTATTAGTCCATAAAGTCTTTAAGTCGTTTGCTGCGACTTGGGTGTCTTAACTTGCGTAATGCTTTCGCTTCAATTTGTCTGATACGTTCTCTTGTTACACCGAATACTTTACCTACTTCTTCAAGTGTGCGTGTACGACCATCATCTAAACCAAAGCGTAGACGTAATACATTCTCTTCTCTATCTGTAAGTGTATCTAAAACATCTTCTAATTGTTCTTTTAATAATTCGTATGCAGCGTGATCAGATGGACTTTGTGCTTCTTGGTCTTCAATAAAGTCACCTAAATGACTGTCATCTTCTTCACCAATCGGTGTTTCTAAAGAGACTGGTTCTTGAGCGATTTTTAAAATTTCACGTACCTTTTCTGGTGGTAAGTCCATTTCTTCACCAATTTCTTCTGGTAGTGGATCACGCCCTAAGTCTTGAAGTAATTGACGTTGTACGCGGATTAATTTATTGATTGTTTCAACCATGTGAACAGGAATACGAATGGTACGTGCTTGGTCAGCAATGGCACGTGTAATCGCCTGACGAATCCACCATGTCGCATATGTTGAAAACTTGAATCCTTTGCTGAAGTCGAATTTTTCAACGGCTTTAATCAAGCCCATATTTCCTTCTTGAATCAGGTCAAGGAAAAGCATACCACGACCAACATAACGTTTCGCGATACTAACTACAAGACGTAAGTTTGCTTCAGCTAATCGTGCTTTTGCTACTTCATCTCCTTGCTCAATACGTTTCGCAAGTTCAATTTCTTCCTGTGCACTTAATAAGTTTACACGCCCAATTTCTTTTAAGTACATACGTACAGGGTCATTAATTTTAACACCTGGAGGCGCACTTAAATCGTTCGGGTTGAGCTTTTCATCCGTATCTGTACTATCTTTTTCGTTGATAAGTTGAATATCGTTATCATTAATCATGTCGAAGAACTCATCCATTTGATCAGAGTCCATTTCGAAATTTTGCAGTTTTTCTGCAACCTCTTCATGACTTAGATGCCCCTCTTTTTTCCCTTTTTCGATCAACTGTTTCTTCACATCTTCAATAGTAAGGGTCGGATCGATTGTTTCTTTTTTAATTACTTTAACTTGGTTGTCAGACATAAAAAGGCCTCCCGAAATTAATCTTTACTTCCTAATTGCTCTCTTTTTTTGTTTACAATTTGTTCCAAATAATATTTTTGTGCATCGCTATCTCCAATACGGATAGCTTCATTAAGTTTTGTTTGTAAGGACTCCAACGATTCATCGGAACGGTTGGATGTCATTACTGATATATAATCCAACATTTCATGCTCATATGGCTCATGATTAAGTGGATAGTCTACAAGTTGAATCACTGTTTCTTTCACATCATCATTGTCGATGTATTCAAAGATATCACTGATTGTAAAAGCAGCATGTTCTGCATAATAGTCCTGTAAAACATTAAATATACGTTTAAAATGTTCATTTGTAAAGTCAGTCTCTTCAATATCTTGATAAAAGCGTAAAAATAATGCTTTATCATTGAAAAAGTGCTTCAATATCGCACGCTCAGCCTTCTCATTTTTAGATAATTTGATAGGCTGTATGACAGGTTGCGCCATTTGTGTGTATTGATTACCTGACTTTGGAGAAATTCTTTCTACTTCATTTAATAGACTATTTGGAGCAACATTAAACAATAACGCCGCTTCTTGTATCACTTTTTGACGCAAAATGTTTGATTGGATATAAGATGCATCATTAATAAATGCTTTATAGTGATTTTCATAGGCGAGATCATTATTTTGAATCTCTTGTTGATTTTGTTTGAGCTTAAATGATACGAATGATTTCTTTTCATTATTGACAAATTCAAGGAATCGTTCCGAACCATATTTTTCAATATATTCATCTGGATCCATTTCTGCAGGCATTTGAATGACAAAAACATCAAAATGTTGTTCAAGCAAAGTTTGCCCTGTTTTAATCGTTGCTTGAGTACCCGCAAAGTCACCGTCAAACATTAAAGTGACATTTTGACATAGCTTTTTAAGCACTGTGATATGCTCTCTAGAAATCTGAGTACCCATACTAGCTACCACATTTTCTAAACCAGCTTCACTTGTCTTGATGACATCCATAAACCCTTCTAGCAAAATAATTTCATCTTTTTGACGAATACTTTTTCGTGCTTTATCCAAGTTATAGAGTAATTTACGCTTTTGGAAAATTGGGGACTCAGGACTATTCAAATATTTAGGTGTTTGATCATCATGGTAGGCACGACCTGAATAGCCAATCACACGTCCCTGTGCATTTGCTAATGGGAAGATAATACGATCTCGAAAACGATCATAGTAACTGAAATTAGATTCATTTCTTGATAAGATGCCTGCTTCAAACCCTAACGATAAATCGTATCCTTTTTTCTCCATATAGTCAGTCGCAAAACTAGAAGCATCTGGCGCATATCCAATTTTTCGTTTGGCTATCATCTCATCAGTGAATCCCCTACTATATAAATAATTGAGTGCCGCTTCACCTTCTACTGTTTTTTTCAATAGATAATGATAATAATCAAGTAGTTCTTCATGGATTTGAATCATTTTCAAATCATCTGAAGCAATATTATTTGTTTGTTGTGTCATTTCAGTTTGAACTTTGATGTTTGCACGTTCACCAAGTTTTTTTACTGCTTCAGCAAATGAGACTTTTTCAATTTCTTGAATAAATTGAAAAACATTACCGCCCTTTTTACAGCCAAAACAATGACAGATCTGTTTATCTTCAGAAACTGTGAAGGAAGGTGTTTTTTCATCATGAAAAGGACACAAACCGATGTAATTGCGTCCTCTTTTCTCTAACTTTACATATTCACTTACAACATCTAATATATCCGTATTTTGCTTTATTTCATCAATTGTTGCTTGTGGTATTCTCACACACATCACCTATCAATTTGTATTCAATATCACGCTATCAAACAATTGTACCTTTAAAGTGTAACGTCTCTATTATACTATTATTTAATTTAAAAAGGAATCTTTATGCTCAATTATTTGAATAATGTTATTTGCTGTTTCTTCAATCGCTTTTTCAGAAACATCAAGGACTGGACAACCAATTTTTTCAACAATGCGATTGAAATATTCCAATTCCTCTTCAATTCGACGATCATCTGCATAACGTGCTGAGTCAGATAACCCTAATTGTTTTAAACGTTCTTTACGAATCGCATTTAATTTTTCGGGACTGATTTTTAATGCAATACATTTTTTAGGATCTATTTTAAAGAGCATTTCAGGTGGATTGACTTCCGGTACAATAGGTACATTCATCACTTTATATCGCTTATGAGCTAAATATTGTGAAATTGGGGTTTTAGATGTACGAGATACACCAATTAAAACAATGTCTGCTTTGGGTAATCCTTTAGGGTCTTTACCGTCATCATATTTTACAGCAAATTCCATTGCTTCAATTTTTTTGAAATAATCTTCGTCAAGTTTATGAACAATACCCGGTTCATTTAAAGGCACTTGTTCAAATACATGCTGCATTGTTTGCATAATTGGTCCCATAATATCAATGGATCTAATTTTATGCGTTTCAATTAATTGTTCCATATATTCACGAATATCCGGTTTAACAAGTGTATAAATCAAAATACTGTTGCAATCTTTAGCGATATCAATAACATCTTCAACATTTTGCTTTGTTTCAATATATGGATAACGTAAAATATCCGTTTTTAATTCACAATTATAGAACTGAGACATACAAGCTTTTGCAACGAGTTCAGCTGTTTCACCAACTGAGTCAGATGCAATAATTATTTTTGTGTTGATCATCTTACTTTCCTCCTATTGGTCAAATAGTGACACAAATAGTTTTGTAATGGTCGTTTTTGACACACGGCCAGTCACTTCAAAATGACCATTTTCTTTCTCTTTTACAATAGGGATAGAATCGATTTCTTTTGTAATCATTTGTTTTGCTGCATAAAGAACATAATCATTTTCATTCAGTAACACAATATTCGGCATTCGAGTCATGATTATGTTCACTGGCATATGATGGATATCTTGTCCTGCCATAGAGGCACGTAGCAAGTCTTTACGTGATACGACACCAACGAGGTCATTTTCTTCATTAACAATAAATAATGTTCCTACATCTTCAATAAAGATAGAGCAAATAGCATCATATACAGTGACATCACTCTTCAATATAACTGGGTGTGACTGATAGTCTTTTACAACTTTATTCTTCAATGGTTCAGTTAGTAATTGTGCACGTGATTTACCAGTATAGAAATATCCTACGCGTGGTCTCGCTTCAAGAAAGCCAGACATCGTTAGTATTGCTAAATCTGGTCTTAATGTTGCACGTGTTAAATTTAACTGTTCAGCTATTTTTTCTCCAGTAATAGGACCTGATGATTTTACAATTTCTACAATTTTTTCTTGTCGTTTATTGAGTTCTATGATCATCTCTGACTATTTAAGGGGTGAAATATCATTTTGTGTACGGTTGTACTTCATTCATAAGCACACAACGATGATTTATTTCTACTTTTTAAATATAAACACTTTTCTCTTCACCTCATGCTTATTAAATAGCAGAATTCCCTCCTTTTCTGAATATCAGCATCATATTTTATATATTTAATTATCGACAAAGATAATACAATAATTTTTAATATAGTATTGAACAATACCCTATTTGAAATAAAACAAGGCAATTTATTACAAATTCTATTATATCTTTTAATTTATTGATATACAATTATGTTTTCACTTGCCTTTCTTATAGGGATAACATAAAATGATACTTAAAGCGAGTTAAGGATAGTGAAAGCTTAACAACTGATATTGGCACACAATTAAATGAATCAAAGTGAGTGGAGACACTAATTTGGGTGGAACCGCGGATTATTATGTTAATTCGTCCCAAGGTAAAGAATACTTTTCTTTTCCTTGGGACTTTTTATTTTGAAGGAGTGAACGACTATGGAAAAAAATATGGATACAATTGTTCAATTGGCGAAACACAGAGGATTCGTTTTCCCAGGTAGTGAGATTTACGGTGGTTTAGCAAATACATGGGATTACGGTCCATTAGGTGTAGAATTAAAAAACAACATAAAAAAAGCATGGTGGAAAAAATTTATTACACAATCACCATATAACGTTGGTTTAGATGCTGCCATCTTAATGAACCCAAAAACTTGGGAAGCTTCAGGTCATATTGGTAACTTTAATGACCCAATGATCGATAATAAAGATAGTAAAATTCGCTATCGTGCGGATAAATTAATTGAAGACTATATGGCGAATGTTAAAGGCGACGAAAACTTTATCGCTGATGGTTTAAGCTTTGACGAAATGAAACGTATTATTGAAGAAGAAGGTATTACTTGTCCTGTAAGTGGTACTGCAAACTGGACAGACATCCGTCAGTTCAACTTAATGTTTAAAACATTCCAAGGTGTTACTGAAGATTCAACAAATGAAATTTTCATGCGTCCTGAAACAGCGCAAGGTATTTTTGTAAACTACAAAAACGTACAACGTTCAATGAGAAAGAAATTGCCATTTGGTATTGGTCAAATTGGTAAATCATTCCGTAACGAAATCACACCTGGTAACTTCATCTTCCGTACAAGAGAATTTGAACAAATGGAATTAGAATTCTTCTGTAAACCAGGTACTGAAATTGAATGGCAAAGCTACTGGAAAGAGTTTGCAGCGAAATGGTTGAAAGACTTAGGTTTACAAGATGAAAACTTACGTCTTCGTGATCATGATGAAGATGAGTTATCTCACTACTCAAATGCGACAACTGATATCGAATTCCGCTTCCCATTCGGTTGGGGTGAATTATGGGGTATCGCAAGCCGTACAGACTATGACTTGAAACAACATAGTGAACATTCAGGTGATGACTTTAAATACCACGATCCAGAAACAAATGAAAAATACATTCCATACTGTATCGAACCATCACTTGGTGCTGACCGTGTCACTTTAGCATCCTTATGTGATGCTTATGATGAAGAAGGTGTTGAAGGAAGTAAAGATGCACGTACTGTTCTTCATTTCCACCCTGCTATTGCACCTTATAAAGCAGCTATTTTACCATTAAGCAAGAAATTATCTGCTGATGCGATTAAAGTTTATGAACAATTAAGTGAAGACTTTGTAGTCGACTTTGACGAATCACAATCAATTGGTAAACGTTACCGTCGTCAAGATGAAATCGGTACACCATATTGTATTACATTTGACTTCGATTCATTAGAAGATCAACAAGTGACAGTTCGTCACCGTGATACAATGGAGCAAGAACGTATGCCAATTAGCGAATTAAATGCGTTCTTAGCAGAAAAAGTTAAATTTTAATATATGAGAAGCGGTTGTAAGAGAAACAATTAGGATTTTAACAGAACTTGAGTAGCAACCAAAGTTGAATTTCAAATTTTGAAACACTACGAAGTTCTGTATCCTAGAATCTCTTAATCCAATTTATAATATATTTCCCCATAAAAAAGCATTGTAATTAAGAGGGTGACTCTTTACTACAATGCTTTTTATATTATTCAATTGTGGCATTAAACCGTCTCAATTGGTTTATCATACGCTGACTTTTAAAATACATACCTGCATATTCTTTATATATCAATAAGATAAATTGCGACATTTCTTCTACAATATCATCATGAATAGAAATAGAGTTAATTTTTAATAGTGGTAGTTGCTTTAAAATCGCCATGAGGTACAGCGTTTTGTTACTAAGTGGCATAAGATATGGGTCTAGATGTGCTGCTGATTTTGAAATCACACCATCATATTTAAAACTGTATCCTACAAATTCACCTGGCTCTTCTGTATGCTTCACGGCACATTGCGTTAAATTAATATCAAAACCATAATATGTCATACATTTTAACATAACAATATTCGCAATTAATTGTGCTGAAACCTCTTTCTCAATTTGTGTTAATGCAAACTCTAACAAAGCATACATTTGTGGATCAACCTGATCTGTATCCATTGCCCCATCAATTGTTTCTAAACATAAACTCGCATAGCTATTTGTTATTAAATCTACACGCAGATCATAGTAACTATCGATGACATCCACTGAAGTTAACGTCCCCATACCACGCCATTTATTATATATGAACAAACCTTTGACAAAGAGTTGAGTTGTCGCCTGTAATCCCGACTTCACTTTCTTTGCACGGCGAACCATTAATGGAATCTTGGCACCATGTTCATTTAAAATCGTAATAATTTTATCTGATTCACCATAGTCAACGGTTTTAATAATAATTCCTTTTTGTTTGACGAGCATTTATCGCCCCACCTTATATCCTATTCGTCTTCTACGTATCCCATCTGTTTGATGAATTGAGATTTATTACGCCAATCTTTTTGAACTTTTACCCATAAATCAAGATACACTTTAGAACCAAGTAGATATTCAATATCTAGACGTGCGCGTTTCCCGATTTCTTTTAGTTTCTTACCACCCTTACCGATGACAATCCCTTTTTGTGAGTCTCGTTCTACATAGATAACAGCTTCTACATGTACGCGATCCTCAGACTCTTGAATCATACGTTCGACATTAACACCGATGGAGTGTGGGATTTCTTCAGACGTTGTTTGAAGGATTTTTTCACGAATTAATTCACTCACAACAAATTGTTCAGGATGGTCTGAAATTTGACCATCTGGATAGTATTGTGGTCCTTCAGGAAGATAACTTTTCAACACATTTATAAAATGATCGACATTATGTCCTTCTAATGCTGAAATAGGTATAATCTCTGAAAATGACATGTAGGATTGGTATTTTTCAATTTTTGGCATTAATTCATCAGGATGCACCAAATCAATTTTATTTAATACTAAAAAGACCGGTGTTTTAACGGTTTTTAGCATTTCCATAATATATTGATCACCACGACCAATCTCTTCATTGGCATTCACCATAAACATAACCGCATCAATTTCTGATAAAGTATTTTTAGCAACTTTCATCATATAGTCACCTAATTTATGTTTCGGCTTATGAATTCCTGGTGTGTCTAAGAAGATGATTTGGGCATCATTTTGCGTCATGACACCTTGAATTTTATTGCGAGTTGTTTGTGCTTTGTCAGACATAATCGCAATTTTATTTCCAATGACTCTATTGACAAACGTTGACTTCCCTACATTTGGGCGACCAATAATGGTAACAAACCCTGATTTATATTCATTCATTATTTATTTAAATCCTTTCCTGAAAATCCAAGTGGTAATAACTCAGCTACGGTTAATGACTTCATTTCACCTTTATGGTTTGTCATATAAACTGGCATTTCATCGTCGCATAATTCTTTCAATACTTGTCGGCACGAACCACATGGTGAAGACACTTCATCACTATCAACTGTTATTGTAATCGATTCGAAATCCCCAGGTCGGTAACCTTGTGACATCGCTGCAACTAGCGCAGAACGTTCTGCACAAATCGTAGCAGGATATGCTGCATTTTCAATGTTTGCTCCGTAGAACGTTTGTCCATCTTTTGTAATAAGATACGCACCCACTTTGAATTCGCTGTATGGTGCATAAGCATTTTGTTGTGCTTTTCTTACTTCTTCAAAATGTTTATCTGTGTATGTCATATGCGTCATCTCCTCAAAATAATTTTGGTACAAAGATAAGCGTGCCAACGATCACTGCATAGATTGAAGCAAGCAACACACTGAATGCAGCAATATCTTTTGCTCTCTTAGCATCAATATGATAATCCTTTGTGACAAGGTCAACGGTATATTCAATTGCTGTGTTTAGCGCTTCTGTTAACATCACAAGAAAGATAGCAGACAATAAGAACAGCCATTCCATCAGTTCGACATGAAGCAGTATTCCGAGGACAATTACAATCATCCCTGCAATTATATGCAAAACAAAGTTTCGATCTTTGAAGATCAGTGTCTTACCGCCTTCAAATGCATACTTAAATCTTGAAATCATGCGTCTCTTGTTAAGCCAAAAGCGTTTAAAATCGCATCTTGACGTCCGAACATTTCTTTTTCTTCTTCTTCAGTTATGTGGTCATAACCAAGAAGATGCAAGAAACCATGCAATGCAAGGAATCCTAATTCACGTTCAAAAGAATGATTGTACTGTTCTGCCTGTGATTTCGCAACATCTGTACAAATAATAATGTCGCCGAGTACACGTGGGATTTCAGCTCCTTCAAACCCTTCGAATACATCTTCTTCTTCCTCGAAAGCGAATGAAATCACATCTGTCACTTTATCTTTATCTCGATAATCGCGATTAATTGTTTGAATTTCTTCTTGATCAACAAAACTCACAGATAATTCTGCGTTCTCGTCGATGCCTTCTTGTTGTTTGGCAAACGTTAATAATGTTTCTATTTGATCAATCCATGCTTGTTCCACTAAGCCAGTATGATCATTAAAGTCAATCGTGAACATGTTTAGTCCTCCTCATATCTTGTAATAATTCGACCTACAAGTGGATGGCGTACAACGTCTGCTTGATCAAGATGTTGGATGCTTAAACCTTTAAGTCCCTTTAATCGTTGTTCAGCTTCCACGAGCCCACTTTTAACGCCTTTTGGTAAATCTATTTGTGTTTTATCTCCTGTTACAACCATTTTTGATCCAAATCCTAAACGTGTCAAAAACATTTTCATTTGGGCTTGCGTTGTATTTTGTGCTTCGTCTAATATGACAAATGCATCATCTAGTGTACGTCCACGCATATAAGCGAGTGGCGCTATTTCTATCACACCACGTTCAATAAATCGTGTCGTCTGTTCTACACCTAGCACTGTGTGTAATCCGTCATATAAAGGGCGTAAATACGGATCTACCTTTTCTTTCAAATCACCAGGTAAAAAACCAAGTGATTCGCCCGCCTCTACAGCAGGTCTTGTTAGAACAATACGTTTAACTTCTCCTGCACGTAATGCTTTGGCAGCATACACGACTGCTAAAAATGTTTTCCCTGTCCCAGCTGGACCAATACCAAAAACAAGATCATGTTGTTTCATCGCATGAATATACATACGCTGTCCCATTGTTTTAGGTCGAATGGTTTTGCCATACGCATCTTTTGTAATTGCTTCATCATAAAGGTCGATCAAATGGTCAATGGTTCCATTTTTGGCCATTTTAATCGCTGCTTGAACATCTTTTACAGCGATAGATTCACCTTTTTCAATGACTTTTAATAAATTGCGTAATACAGACTCAGCTGCTGTGACATCATGTATCTTTTGTCCTTTCACTGCAACCTCTTGTCCACGTGCATGAATCATGACACCAAATGCATTTTCAATAAGCGTTAAATGTTCATCATTATTGCCTAGTAACGCTTGTGCTTGATGGATGTCATCTATCTGAATAATTTCAGGCATACAGTCGCTCCTTTACATAATTGTTGACCTTAATCTAACAAAAAAATGAGATTAGGTACAAATAAACCTATTCATATTCCTCTTTATTATAGCATGATTTTCTTATTTCGTTTTGATATAAATACTTTATTGCGAAAGAACATCCAGACATAAAAAACGAGCTGTGAAGACGTATTTTGTCTCACAGCTCAAATGATTTTATAATTGTTTCGGTTTGTTTAAAATCTCAGACCAGATAACCCCATTGATCACTTCATTATCTGAAAAAGCCATTTTTCTATCTGAAGCATTCTTTACATTTGTTGTATCCATCAAAGCCTTCAACTTGATTTGCTTCGTGCGATTAGACAAGTATTCATCTTCAATAATCATTCTTGCACGACGCTCAACTCTAGCAAGTTGTTTTTGACGTTCACGGTGCAACTCATTATCTAGCTGATTCATACGTTCAGCAACCATATCATTTAATCGTTGACGTTGTTGTTCTCCATCTTTTCGACGACTTGACACGGTCGGTTCTGCTGTATGTTCAGTCTGTACAACGTCAGGACGTTTTGGTTCTTCAATCGGCTTTTGTTGACGTGGTGACTCAACTGGCTTTTCAGTATCTGGTTCTTGTTCCGAGAAAGCTTCTTCTATTTCTGATAAAGTTTCTTGTACTTTTTCAAAAAATCCTTTTTCAGGTGTTTCTACATGCTTCTTTGGACGAGGTGGTTGTTGCTGTTGACGTTTTTCATGCTGCTTATCCCCAAGTGCGCTAAATAATGAAAAAGCGATTGTAATGAGGAAAATAATGAAACCCATACTCATAAGATCACCTCATTTATTGATCAGATGGTGTATTGTTTTGTTCTTGAGAGTGCTTGTTGATTGCTTCTCTCATACCAGTATCTGCCTCAATATTTTTTAAATTATAATACTCTTTCACACTAATATTACCTGAACGTAATGCTTCTGCCATAGCAAGTGGTACTTCAGCTTCTGCTTCCACAACTTTTGCATGCATTTCTTGAACACGTGCTTTCATTTCTTGTTCTTGAGCGACGGCCATTGCACGACGCTCTTCAGCTTTCGCTTGTGCAATGTTTTTATCAGCAATGGCTTGTTCGGTTTGTAAGTCGGCACCAATGTTTTTACTGATGTCTACATCGGCAATATCAATTGATAAAATTTCAAAAGCTGTACCTGAGTCTAGACCTTTGCTTAAAACAGTTTTAGAGATATTATCAGGGTTTTCAAGTACTTCTGTGTGGTGTTCACTTGAACCAATTGTAGAAACAATACCTTCACCAACACGAGCGATGATTGTATCTTCACCAGCACCACCCACTAAACGTGAAATATTCGCACGCACTGTAATACGTGCTTTTGCTTTTACTTCAATCCCGTTCATTGCGACACCAGCGATAAATGGTGTTTCAATCACTTTAGGATTAACAGACATTTGAACCGCTTCTAATACGTCACGACCTGCTAAGTCAATTGCTGCACCACGTTCAAATGGTAAATTGATGTCGGCACGTTGTGCTGCGATATTTGCATCTACAACTCGGTCGACGTTACCACCTGCTAAGTAATGTGATTCTAATTGGTTAGTTGTGATTTGTAAACCAGCCTTATGTGCTTTAATTAAAGGACCAATCACCTTTCTAGGTGAAACTCGACGTAAACGCATACCCACTAATGTGGCGATGCTGACTTTAACGCCTGCAGCTAATGCAGAAATCCACAGTCCAATCGGTACGAATGAAAATAATATCATTAATGCAACAACGACAAGCACTGCGATAATAATTAAAGAAATAAATCCTGCTGAAAACATATTTTGCCATCTCCTTTTATGATTTTGTTAATCTTACAACGACCCGAGTCCCTTCAACCTCAACAATATCCACTTGTGAGTCTTTTAAAATGAAAGGACCTTCTGATACCGCATCAATCCGTTCATTGTTTAAGAGAATGATACCGGACGGGCGCAAATCTGTGAGTGTCGTAGCAACCTCTCCCACTAAATGAGAGCGATCATTGTGCGATGTGTAACCAGATTCTTTATTTGTAGAATCTTTTAACACGACATTCTCAAATAAAGAAATTGTTTTTTTGAAAATATTCACTAAAATCACCCACTCAATAATACTTAAAATTAATGCGACGAATACATTTAAGAGCATCATCGATAAGTTGTCACCAATTGTGATTAAACTAAAGATGATCAGACCCATGCCTATGATTCCTAGTACTGCACCAACCACAAAAAGTTCAATGATGACAAGAATAACTCCTACTATAATCATCAACAGCGTAATTGCAGATACATCTCCTAGTACAATAAACCCTAGTAATAAGAGTAAGAAAGAAATAATAGATATGATACCTGCAAAGTTAATGCGCTTTGAATACAGTTGGTAAACAAAACCAAGAAAGATGAGACAGGTTAAGATGAGAGATATCATTGGTGAAGTGACCCATACACCAAATTGATGCATCCCTTCTTGAAATGTAATCGTCCCACTGACGATCCACGTATGTAAACCCATCTTGTTCTTAATTCACCTCACTCTCTTTTATTAAGTATACATGAATTTTCTGAGTACTTATAGTCATACCTCTAACTCTATAAATTTGGATAAAAAAAGAATCTCAACTAGTAGCATTATGCTATCGTTGAGATTCTATATATCATTAATTTTGAATGTTGAGGGAGTTCAACACATTAATGATTTATCTGAATTTGCGCTTACGAGCAGCTTCAGATTTTTTCTTACGTTTTACGCTTGGTTTTTCATAGAATTCGCGTTTACGAACTTCTTGAATTGTACCGCTTTTTGACACTGAGCGCTTAAAACGACGTAATGCATCTTCTAGTGATTCGTTTTTACGGACTACTGTTTTAGACATCTGTATTTCCCTCCCTCCAAATATCAAAAAAACTTTTTTCATATTTACATAGTTACTCACCATGTATAAATTAGTATAAAATAAATCTTATTCACGGTCAATCAACAAATTTACATTTTTATGGATAACAACCATTTTTTTATATAATTACTTTATAATTTTATGCTAGCATTTCAAATTCAGATTGATTATTTGCATGTTCAACCGTTCTTAGGAATGTACCATAGTTGATTGGATAGCCCACTTGATCAATTTTAACTTTACAGATTTCGCCGATAAGTGATGCATCACCTTCAAATTCAACTTTCATGTAGTTATCAGCATATCCAACAAGCACACCATCTTTGGCACTCTTTTCTTCAGGAATTACTTCTAACACATCATTTTCAAATTGAGACGCATACGTTTTCGCAAGTTGATTACTTAATTCAATTAACTTGTGTACTCGTTCATTTTTTACTTCTTCATCAATTTGGTCATCCATACGTGCAGCAGGTGTACCAATTCTTGGTGAATATGGGAATACGTGTAACTCAGAGAATTTATGTTTTACAATAAAATCGTATGTTTCTTGGAATTCTTCTTCAGTCTCACCAGGGAAACCAACGATGACATCACTCGTTACAGCTAGGCCTGGTAACGCTTCGTGTAATTTCATAATACGTTCAGAAAAATGTGCCATTGAATATTTACGACGCATACGTTTTAATACACTGTCAGATCCGGATTGTAGTGGAATGTGTAAATGGCGAACAACTTTTGACGATTTTTGTAAAACATCAATCACTTCATCTGTTAATTGACTTGCTTCAATAGATGAAATACGAATACGTTCTAAACCATCCACTGTTTCTAAGTCACGTAAAAGTTGCGCTAAGTTATAATCTTTTAAGTCTTGACCGTAACCGCCTGTATGAATACCCGTTAATACGATTTCTTTATAACCAGATTGCACAAGTTGTGTTGCTTGCTCCACTACTTTTTGTGGATCACGAGAACGCATCAAGCCACGCGCCCATGGAATAATACAGAATGTACAGAAGTTATTACAACCTTCTTGAATTTTAAGTGATGCACGTGTTCTATCAGTGAAGTAAGGTACATCTAATTCTTCATATGTACGATTCTTCATGATATTGCTAACACCATTAATGGGTTGTCTTTCTTGTTGATATTCGTCAATATATCCTAAAAGTTTATGACGATCTTGTGTACCAACGACGATATCGACACCTGGAATTTCCATAATTTCTGCAGAAGATGTCTGTGCATAACAACCTGTTACACAAACAACTGCATCAGGATTTTGTCTGATCGCTCTGCGGATCACTTGGCGACTTTTTTTGTCCCCTGTATTTGTAACTGTACACGTATTGATGACAAAAACATCTGCGTTTTGTTCAAAATCAACACGATCATAGTCAGCTTCTTTAAATAATTGCCAAATTGCTTCTGTTTCATAATGGTTCACTTTACACCCTAAAGTATGAAAGGCAACTGTTGACATGACTTCACCTCATTAATTCTATTTCGTAACTAATGGCACTCAACGCATAGAGCGGAGCTGTTTCAGCACGAAGAATACGCGGTCCTAAGCCAACAATATGTGCATTGGATTCAAATAATGCCACTTCCTCTTCACTAAAGCCACCTTCTGGCCCAAACAAGAGAAGTACTTTATCGTTTGGTTTAAGCTGTGTAAGCATCTTTTTAAATTGTGATGACTCACCTTTTTTTGCCTGTTCTTCGTATGCCATTAGAATATAATCATATTCACTAATCATATCATATACATATTTTAAATTCGAGTAATATTTTATGTTTGGAATAAGTTGTCGATAGCTTTGTTCTGCAGCTTCTTTGATTATTTTTTGCCATCTATCTAATTTTTTTGATGCTTTTTGGTCATTTAATTTTACGACTGAACGATCCATTTGAACGGCAATCAAATCATTTGCACCCATTTCTGTCGCCTTTTGGATCAGCCACTCATATTTATCAGACTTGATTAATCCACTGGCAATCGTAATCGACACTGGCATTTCTGTTTCAATTTCCAGTTGTTCAATTGTCTCGATTTCTATTGATTTGTTGTCGATTTGTATGATTTCAACTTCGAATGTTTGTCTATTATTAAAATTAATGATGATATGATCGCCTTCAGTATAGCGCATCACTTTTGACATATGATGTATATCATCTTTATCTGTGATAAAAAAACGCTGATGACTCTCAGCGTTTTCATTTAAAAAATAACGTTGCATGATTAACTCACCTTCTGTCCAGTAATACAAACCCAACCATTATCATGTTGGACATCAATGATTTCATAGCCGACGTCTTTCATTTGCGATTGAATTGACTCGCTTTTCTCTTCAATTATCCCAGATGTAATAAAATAACCAGATGGATTTAATCGTTCATAACTATCTTCAATCATCAATTCAATAATGTGAGGTAATATATTCGCAATAACAACATCATATTGTGCAGTTTCGTTTGTTAATAAGTTCCCAGTTGCTGTTTCTATTTCACTAGCACAACCATTTTTCTCGAAATTATCTTTTGCGACTTTCACAGCCATCTCATCTAAATCAATCGCTTTAACTGACTTGGCACCAATGAGATGTGACGCAATACTTAAGATACCTGAGCCTGTCCCTACATCAATGACAGAATGATGCGGCTTTACAACACGTTCAATCGCTTTTAAGCAAAGGCTAGTTGTCGGATGATCACCTGTACCGAAAGCCATACCTGGATCTAATTCAATATATAGGAAATCGCTATCCTGTGATACCGTCTCCCAGCTTGGCACAATAAAGAACTTCTCTGATGCTTGGAATGGATGGAAATAGTTTTTCCATTCATTCTCCCAATCCGATTCTTCAATCACCTTTGTGGATACCTGTAAAATATTTGTGTCAATTTCTTCAATTGATGATAGCTTTTCCTTTAAACGTTCAACAAAAGCGTTATCAGCTTGCATTTCTGTGTAGTAACCCTTTATTACCATGTGTGTATCAGGATAATCAGAAGGGTTTAAATCAAAAACTTCACCAAATCTATCTTCTCTCTCTTTATTGACTTCATTTGAGTCCTCTATTGCGACACCATTTGAACCGAAGTCTTGTAATACATTAGAAACAATGGCTTCAGCATCTTCGTTTACCGTAACTGATAATTCAATCCAATTCATTTTTAATCTCCCTTAAAGAAACGACGTGCTTTATCTTTGAAATTGCTTGGTTGTTCATTGATTTCATCGCCACTTTCTTCAGCAAAAGCTTTTAATAATTCTTTTTGGCGATCATTTAGTTTTGTAGGTGTATGGACTTTAATATTAATAAATAGGTCACCATAACCATAACCATGCACGTTTTTAACACCTTTGCCTTTTAAGCGGAACTGTTTACCTGATTGAGTACCTGCTGGAATTGTTAACATGCCTTGGCCGTTTAATGTTGGGATTTTCACTTCATCACCTAATGCTGCTTGTGCAAAGTTGATTGTATGTTGATAATACACATCGTCACCTTCACGTGTAAATTTATCAGATGGCTCTACACGGAATACAACATATAAGTCGCCAGCTGGTCCACCATTTTCACCAGGTGAGCCTTGACCAGACAAGCGAATTTGTTGGTCATTGTCGACACCTTCTGGAACTGTCACTTCAAGTTTAACTGTTTTAACTTCTGTACCCTTACCATGACATGTTGGACATGGCTCATCAAATTCTTGACCTGTCCCGTTACATTCAGGACATACTTGTTGTGTGCGGACACGTCCTAAGATTGTATTTTGCTCAACTGATACGTGACCAGAACCATTACAATAGCTGCATGTATGTTTTTTCGTACCAGGTTTCGCACCTTCACCATCGCATGTATGACAAACTACTTCTTTTCTTACTGATATTTCTTTCTTTGTACCAAAAATAGCTTCTTCAAACGAAACAGTCATTGTGTATTGAAGGTCATCACCTTTACGTGGGGCGTTTGGATCTCGTTGACGTTGTGCGCCACCGAAGAAAGAACTGAAGATATCTTCAAAGCCACCACCGCCAAAGCCTGAGAAGTCTTGGCCACCAAAGCCACCTTGACCGAATCCACCTTGTGCACCTGCATGACCGAATTGATCATAGTTAGCACGTTTATTCTCATCACTTAATACTTCATAAGCTTCACTTATTTCCTTGAACTTCTCATCCGCGCCTTCTTCTTTATTAATATCCGGATGATACTTTTTTGACAATTTACGGTAAGCTCGTTTTATTTCATCTTTCGAAGCACTCTTCGAAATTCCTAGGACTTCATAATAGTCTCTTTTCGCCAATGCTATCTCTCCTTTTACTCATTCAATTTAGATTGTAGACACTAAAGTAAAAGGAGCTGGGACGATGATTGTCCTAGCCCCTTTGAGCGACTGATTACAGTCAATCTATTATGATCTATTATTTTTGATCGTCATCTTTTACTTCTTTGAATTCAGCGTCTTGAACACCGTCATCTTGTTGTACTGCGCCACCTTGAGCTTGTTGTGCTTGTTGCGCTTGCTCATAGATCTTCATTGATAATTGTTGAATCACTTGTTCAAGTGATTCTTTTTTCTCTTTAATTGCATCAATATCGTCACCTTCAAGTGCTGATTTCAATGCTTCTTTTTTCTCTTCAACTTCTTTTTTGTCGTCTTCAGTAACATTTTCACCTAAGTCAGTTAATGTTTTGTCTACTTGGAATACAAGTTGATCTGCTTCGTTACGTAAATCTACTTCTTCACGACGTTTTTTGTCTGCTTCAGCATTTTGTTCTGCATCTTTAACCATGCGATCGATTTCTTCATCTGAAAGTGATGATGAAGATTCGATTGTAATGTTTTGTTCTTTATTTGTACCCAAGTCTTTTGCAGTTACATTTACGATACCGTTTTTGTCGATATCAAATGTTACTTCGATTTGAGGTACACCACGTGGTGCTGGTGGAATATCTGTTAATTGGAATCGACCTAATGTTTTGTTGTCTGATGCCATTGGACGTTCACCTTGAAGTACATGGATATCTACTGCTGGTTGGTTATCAGCTGCTGTAGAGTATACTTGTGACTTAGATGTTGGGATTGTTGTATTACGTTCGATTAACGTATTCATACGTCCACCCATAATTTCAATACCTAATGATAATGGTGTTACGTCAAGTAATACGACATCTTTCACATCACCAGTGATTACGCCACCTTGAATAGCTGCACCCATCGCAACTACTTCGTCAGGGTTTACACCTTTATTAGGTTCTTTACCGATTTCTTTTTTAATTGCTTCTTGAACAGCAGGGATACGTGTTGAACCACCTACTAAAATGACTTCATCGATATCAGCATTTGATAAGCCAGCATCTTTCATTGCTTGACGTGTTGGTGTCATTGTTTTTTGTACAAGATGATCTGCTAATTCTTCAAATTTCGCACGTGTTAATGTCATTTCTAAGTGTAATGGACCTGCTGCACCTGCAGAAATGAATGGTAATGAAATTTGAGTTGAAGATACACCTGATAAGTCTTTTTTCGCTTTTTCAGCAGCATCTTTCAAACGTTGTAATGCCATTTTATCTTGTGATAAGTCTACACCGTTTTCAGATTTAAATTCACTTACTAAATAGTCAATGATAACTTGGTCAAAGTCATCCCCACCTAATTTATTATCACCTGCAGTTGCTAATACTTCGAATACACCGTCACCTAATTCAAGGATTGATACGTCGAAAGTACCGCCACCAAGGTCAAATACTAATACTTTTTCTTCTTTATCTGTTTTATCTAAACCATATGCTAATGCTGCAGCTGTTGGTTCGTTGATAATACGTTCTACTTCTAATCCAGCGATTTTACCAGCATCTTTTGTTGCTTGACGTTCGCTGTCATTGAAGTAAGCAGGTACAGTGATAACTGCTTTTTCAACTTTCTCACCTAAATAACTTTCAGCTGTATTTTTTAAGTTTTGTAAGATCATTGCAGAAATTTCTTGTGGTGTGTAGTCTTTACCTTCAATATTTTCTTTATAATCTGTACCCATATGACGTTTAATAGATTGGATTGTGTTTGGGTTAGTGATTGCTTGACGTTTCGCCACTTCACCTACTTGTGTTTCATCGTTTTTAAATGCAACAACAGATGGTGTAGTTCTTGCACCTTCAGGGTTTTGAATTACTTTAGGTTCGTCACCTTCTAATACTGATACACAAGAGTTTGTTGTTCCTAAGTCAATACCAATTACTTTACTCATAGTTAAATTCCTCCTAATTTACAAACAATGTTATTTTACATAAATGATCGTTTTTCGTCAAAAATTATTGATTTACTTTAACCATTGATGCGCGTAATACGCGGTCTTTTAATTTATATCCTAATTGCAATTCTTCAGTTACTGCACCAGATTCAAATTCTGGATTGTCGTCTTGAATAACAGCTTGGTGATAGTTCGGATCGAATTGTTCACCCTCTGCTTTGATACGCTCTAATCCATTATCTTCAAGTGCTTTAATGAGACTATCATAAACCATTTGTACACCTTTTTTTAGTGAAACGAATGATTCGTCATCGCCTTCTATTTGTAGCGCTCTTTCAATATTATCAAGTGTTGGTAACACATCTGTTAATACTGATTGCGCACGGTATGTTTTTTGAATATCCGCTTCATTTTGAATACGGCGTTTGTAATTTTCAAATTCTGCATATAATCTCAAATATTTTTCTTGAGCAGCTTCTACTTCAGATTTTAAAGTTTCCACTTGTTGTTCTAAAGTAGGTTCACTTGCAGTTTCTGTTTCCTCTACAGTTTCTTGAGTATCAACATTTTCATCTTCTACTGTATTAGGGTCGACAGTTTCTTCAGTTGTTTCTTCGTTAACTTCTTCACGTAATTCTTTATCTTCTGGCATTTCCAAACCTCCGCGACACTTTTTTGTATGTGTACTTGAATTGTTTTATCTCGTTTGACTTAGCAATTGTATCACATTTTGATAACGCATTGCTGTTGGGCCAACGACTGCTATGTGACCTTCTATATCATTTGTAAGTGTATAAGGTCTGGTCACTATCGCAATCCCTTGTAAGTTCTGATCAATTTCAGAACCGATACTAATATGAATAGGTGCATCAGATATTTGATCGATTAATTGTGTAATCTTACCAGATTCAACATACTTTAATATAGGTTGTATCGATGTCACAGTTGTCTCATCTAGTCTTTCTATCAATTGATGTTTACCACCTAAATAGATACGTGATGATTCGGAATTTAAATGTTTCCGCAATAAATAGTATACCTGTAATAGGACTGTCACCTCATCATCATCAAACCCCATCAGTCGATACGTATCGATATGCTGTTGTTGACCGTTATTTAGAAATACTTCAAGATTTTTTGAAATATAATTAGATATTTTAATAACTGTTTTATCTTCAACAGCAACGCTTGATGACAAATGTAGGTGTTTGACATGACCTGTTTGATATATTAATACCACGATGAGATGTTGTGGATTAACCTTAATCAAATGGGCATCAATAATCGGTGACTTGCTATGATCAGGACCTACTACAATCGTCGTATAATGCGTTCGGTCTGAAAACAATTGTGCGAGACGATTTAGCGTAGTAGAAATATCAAAATGATTCTCACTAAACAATGTGTTCAGATTTAGTTTGCTTTGAGGTTCATTCACATTTTTTTGCTGTAATAACTGATTCACATAAAGTCGAAAACCAGCTTCAGATGGGACACGCCCAGATGATGAATGCGTCTTTTCAATCAAACGATTTTCTTCCAGTAACTTCATTTCATTTCGAATTGTAGCTGGACTTACTTGAACGTTATGTCGCTTTATTAATGTGGTTGAACCAATGGGTTGGCCTAATTCAACATAATCTTCAACAATTGCATTTAAAATACTTATTTGCCTTTGAGTAATCATGTTTCCACCTCATTAGCACTCATTTATATCAAGTGCTAATTATAATTTATCAAAAAGGTCAAAGTAAGTCAATGTTAAAGCTTACGTTTCTTTATTTTCTATGTTTTATTTGATAAAAGCCTCAAAAACATAGTTTCCAATCACTCTTCCCTCTTCTGTTAAGGCAATGTGTGTTGGCGTTTCATAGATTAAATTTTTAGCTTTTAAGTCCTCTATTTCATCTTGATAATAATTTAAGAGTTCAATATGATATTTTTTATTAAAACGTGATTTTTCAACACCCTCATTCATACGTAATCCTAGAAACATTTCTTCTTCCATTTTCTCTTGTTTTGTCAAAGTCTCTTCCGTACGAACCGGTCTTTTGTTTTGTGAAACCTGTTCAATGTAATGATTTACAGGATTGGTATTAGAATACCTCACGCCATTTACATAACCGCTAGCACCCGCTCCAAAACCATAATAGTTTTCATTTTTCCAATAAACTTTGTTATGAGCAGATGAATGGCCTTCACGTGCAAAGTTAGAAATCTCATATTGCTTAAATCCATGCTGTCCTAACTTTTCAATCATAAAATGATACATCTCTGCACCAAGATCTTCATCTGGTTCATTTAATTCTCCACGTTGATACAAGTTATAAAATTGTGTTTGTTTTTCTAATATCAGACCATAACTTGAGATATGATCAATATTTAGAGAAAGCGCCTCCTCAAGACTTTCTTCAAACTGCGTCATCGTCTGTCCAGGGAGTTGATACATCAAATCAATACTGATAGAAGAAATTTGATATTTACGCGCATTTTCTACAGCTGAATAAATATCTTCACGTTGATGACTACGCCCTAATACTTTAAGTAAGTCCTCATCAAAGGTTTGAACACCTAATGATAAGCGATTCACACCATATTTTTTAAGCAACGCTACTTTCCCTTCAGTTAATTCATCTGGATTTGCTTCAAAAGTATATTCGTCAGTAATATCAAATTGTTTTTGTATTGCCACTAATAATCGCTCTAACTGTGCTTCAGAAAGTGCTGTCGGCGTCCCACCACCCACAAACATCGTGGATAATTTTTGTTTACCGACCCAAGACATTTCCGTAATCAAGCTTGTTAAATAATCATCAACAGGTTGGTGTTGTATAAAATACTTATTAAAATCACAATAAGTACAAATTTTTGCGCAGAAAGGTATGTGAATATAAGCGCTTTTTACTTTTTGCATGAGTCATCCTCCTACGAAATAAACTCCCAAGTCACAATGTCATGCAAGTGACTGGGAGCTTTATATTCATTATTCGTCATCCATTTTTAGAACTGCTAAGAAGGCATCTTGTGGAATTTCAACACTACCAACGGCCTTCATCTTCGCTTTACCAGCTTTTTGTTTTTCAAGCAACTTACGTTTACGGCTAATATCCCCACCGTAACATTTTGAAAGTACGTTTTTACCCATTGATTTGATATTTGTACGTGCCACGATTTTTTGACCAATCGCTGCTTGTACCGGTACTTCGAATTGTTGTCTAGGGATCAACGTTTTTAATTTTTCAACAAGCACTCTACCACGTTCATATGCAAAATCACGGTGCACAATAAAGCTTAAGGCATCTACTTTATCACCATTTAATAAAATATCCATTTTAACAAGATTACTTTCTTTGTTTTCAATGAATTCATAGTCAAATGACGCATAACCTTTTGTATTCGATTTCAACTGATCAAAGAAATCAAATACAACTTCTGATAATGGTAGTTCGTAAACAATACTTACTCGGATATCATCTAAATAATCCATTGTGATAAATTGACCACGCTTACGTTGACATAGTTCCATTACAGCACCCACATAATCATTTGGTACCATCATTGTTGCACGTACGTATGGTTCAAATACTTTTTCAATTTGATCACGGTCAGGCATTTGCGCAGGGTTATCCACTTTAATTGATTCGCCATTTCTCAACACAACTGTATAAATTACAGATGGCGCTGTGGCAATTAACTCTATGCCAAATTCACGTTCAATACGTTCTTGAATAATTTCCATATGCAGCATACCTAAGAAACCTGTACGATAACCAAAGCCCAGTGCTTTTGATGATTCAGGTTCAAATTCTAGAGAAGCATCGTTCAACTGTAATTTTTCTAACGCTTCACGCAGATCATTGTAATCTTTATTATCGATTGGGAAAAGACCACAATATACCATTGGATTCATTTTTTTATACCCTTGTAAAGGTTCAGAAGCTGGATTGTCCTCATGCGTAATTGTATCACCTACACGAGAATCATCCACATTTTTAATACTCGCAATAATATAACCTACATCACCCACTGTAAGTTCATCAATGGGTAATTGTTTAGGCGTATTGATCCCTACTTCTGTTACTTCGAAGCTTTTACCAGTCGCCATCATTTTAATACGGTCTCCTGCTTTTACAACACCGTCAACGACTCTTATAGAAGAGACAACCCCACGATATGGGTCATATTCAGAGTCAAAGATTAATGCTTTAAGAGGTGCAGAAGGATCGCCATCTGGTGCTGGGACGATTTCAACAATCTTTTCTAAAATCTCATCGATACCGATATTAGACTTCGCACTTGCTAAGACAGCATCATCTTTATCTAAGCCAATCACATCTTCTACTTCTTGTTTTACACGTTCCGGCTCAGCAGCAGGTAAATCAATTTTGTTGATAACAGGAATTAATTCAAGGTCATTATCTAAAGCAAGATAAACATTTGCTAAAGTTTGCGCTTCGATACCTTGTGCCGCATCCACAACTAAAATTGCACCTTCACATGCAGCTAATGAACGAGAAACTTCATATGTAAAGTCGACATGCCCAGGTGTATCAATTAAATGGAATGTATATGTTTCGCCATCTTTTGCTTCATATTTTAAACGAACGGCATTTAATTTAATGGTAATACCACGTTCACGCTCTAAATCCATTGAATCTAGTAATTGTGCTTGCATTTCACGTGATTCTACTGATTTTGTATTTTCTAAAATTCGATCCGCCAATGTTGACTTACCATGGTCAATGTGGGCAATGATCGAAAAATTTCTTATATTTTTACGTCTGTTTAAACGTTCATTATTGTTCATAACATCCTGCTCACTTTCATTATATTCCCGATTTATAAACTCTTACATCTTTGCTATGATAACGTTTTTAAGCCATAATTGCAACTACATGAATAAGCATTTTATAATATGTTTTTAGTCATAAAAATAAAAAATAAGATGAACTGTATAATTAATGATTGCACAATGTGTACACATTTGATAGAATAAATTTTGTTGTAATCAAAGTTATTTTGATACCAAGTTGATTCTAGGAGGTGTCTTTCATGCCAAACATTAAATCTGCTATTAAACGTGTTAAAACGACACAAGTAGCTGAGAGCCAAAACATTTCACAAAAAAATGATATGCGTTCTGCAGTGAAAAATGCAAAAAAAGCAATCGAAACTAATGCTGACAATAAACAAGAATTAGTAAGCAAAGCAATCAAACGTATTGATAAAGCTGCGCAAAAGAATTTAATTCATTCTAACAAAGCTGATAGAATGAAATCTAAATTAATGTCAGCAAAATAATTTCATAGTATTCATACTATGTGATATGACTTCTAATGTTGAACTTGTTCAATGTTAGAAGTCTTTTTTTATCTTAATAGATTTAGAGAGGCTGGGATACTATTTAAGCAACTCCCAACCCCCTCTTTATTATAGACTTAATATAAACAACTCTAAAATCAGGACCTTATCCATATATGAAGATTTTAGCTTATAATCTGTTTCAGCACATGCGTTGATAATATCTAATAATTGATGAAGTTGATATTTTCTTGTTTGTTGCATGGCTAGTTTTACGCGGTATGGATGAACACCGACCGT
The DNA here is from genome assembly GCF_025558425.1 of Staphylococcus sp. IVB6240. Taxonomy (NCBI): domain Bacteria; kingdom Bacillati; phylum Bacillota; class Bacilli; order Caryophanales; family Staphylococcaceae; genus Staphylococcus; species Staphylococcus dromedarii. Next base: position 1,134,927 of record NZ_CP094718.1, on the reverse strand, counting down.
TTTCGCAATTTGTTGCTGAGAATATCCCTTTTGACTGAGAATTAAAGATTGATAGTATAGACGATAGTTACTGGTGATTAAAGCTAACAACTTGATGGGTTCTTCTTTTAATTGAATTAAATCTTTCATCAGTTGAATGGCACGATCTTTCTGGCCTTTTTGGATGTATTCCGTTAATAAAAAGACATTCTGTTCCAAACTTCTATTTACAATCGTTACTACATCATTTTTATTAATAACTGGTTGATCTCCAATAAATAAAATGATTTTTTCAAGTTCTTGTTGAACAATACGATAATGAATTCCTGTTAATTGGATAAGTTCATCTAAAGCATCTTGTTTAATATCTTTAAACTGTGCATGAAGTTGTGTTTGAACCCATTGTTTCATTTCTTGTTCTGTAAATTGTTCAACTTTCTTTAAAGTTGCATGTTTTTTTAATTGTTTTACAACCTTTTTTCGTTCATCCAACTTCACTGCATTCACTTGAAATATCACTAGTGTCTCTCCATCATAATTTTCGATAAATTGAATCAAACCATCAATATTAGGTTGTATTCCTTTTGGTACTTTTTCTCCTGTAAATACATAACTATTTTGTACTAACACGACTTTTTTGTCAGAGAAGAACGGCAGTGTCATTGCCTCCTCCATAATAACGTTAAGTTCTGTCTCATATAAATTATATTTCACAAAGTTAAAATCATCTCTTGGTGCCTTCTCTAAATATTGATCGATCAGTTGATCACTTTCTTTATCTACGAGTTCTGGCACTTCACCATATACAACATGCAAATAGGACATGTGTTTCTCCCTTTCAAAAATAAATGTATACGTATTATAACATGATTTAGGAATAGTTCGTTCTATGAATCACCCTTTGACTCATGGCTCAATTTATAAGAATGATTTATATCATTAGGGAATGTAATAATCACATGATGGTTATCCGCAGTACTATAGACGGGGATATGATTATTGATAAACCTATCTAATATCAGTGGGCTTGGTAAATGATACATATTATGTTTTGCTACTGAAATAAGGGCAATATCTGGTTTAATTGTTTCAAGAAAAGCCACAGAACTGCTTGTTTTACTACCATGATGGCCTACTTTCAAAATATCAATCTTAGGTAATTGATACGATTGCAAGAGCTTTTCCTCATTTTTTATAGTCGCATCCCCCATCAATAATAATTTGTATTGATTAATATTCACTAAAGTCACAATAGAATGTTCGTTAGGGTCATCACTCATTTCAACATCACAATTTAAAAATTGAAATTTAAAATCACCTAATTTAAGTTGATTCAATTTTTTAAAATCCCAAAGTTTCGATTGTTCTTGTCTTAATACCTTTTGAACAATTGTAGCATTCACCTTATCAAAATGATTAGGATTAATCACAATGTTTTCAATTATTACCCGTTGTGCAAGATGTTCTAATTCTCCCATGTGATCGGCATGTGGATGTGTAAGAATTAAATAATCAATCTTATGAATGCCACGAGTCTTCAAATATGGAAATAATTTCTGATCAGTGATAGATAATTTGTGTGCAAAATGATTTTTATCCTCCCGCTCCCCTCCTGTATCTATTAATACCGTCTGCCCAGTTGACGTTTCAAATAGGATGGCATCTCCTTGACCAACATCAATCATCGTCATTCGATTTTCATGATGAGGATGACAAATCAATAACACTATAAAAGTGCAAGCTGTTAAGATGATAAGCACGCCACGCTTGTTTTGTGCTAAAAAGTACGCAAAAAAGATAGTAAATACTATAGAAGTGGCGTATCCCAACTCACCAAAGTCTGGGAGAATGACTTTAAATGCAATAAGTGGTTTAAGACAAACTAAAATAAATTTGTGAATAGCAAAAAAGAAAGAAAATGGTAGTTTAAAAAGAAATAACAATGATGGGCACAGTAAAGCAATTAATATTGTTAGGAATGATAATGGAATAATACAAAAACCATATAGTGGAATAAAAAATATATTCGAAATCAAGCCAATCCACTGAAGTTCATTGAAGTATTGATAACTAATCGGAATCGTACCTAAAATGGAAATCATACTTGTGATAAAAAAAGCTTTGATAAATGTTTTATTGATATAAGTATCACGAAGCATCAGTAATAAAAAACAGATAGTATAGGAGAATTGAAAACCAATGTGGGTATGAATCTGAGGATTATAAACAGATAAAATTATGTAGGAAATAAGTAGAATATACAGTGGTTGTTGCGGTGTATATCGTAGTAAAAGAATGACTAGTATCGCCATCACAACCGCTCGTTGTGCACTCGGACTATTACCAGCAAATATTAAAAATAGTGGCAGTACGATGAGTATACATCCTTTAGCGACATACAGTGGAATTGGACAGCGTTTTCCAATCATATAGAGTAATCCTGTCATAATGGCAACATGAGTCCCGCTCACTGCAAACAAGTGAGAAATACCAAGATCTCTTAATTGTTGTTTTTGAAGTATTGGAATGTAATCTGTTGTCCCAGTGACTAGTGCGATAATATATGGAAAACCTGATAACTTAGATTGAGCTAGTCTTTCAATTGCTGTATTACGTAGCTGTAGAATTTTATCTTTTAACGTTATATGATATGTGATATTACAAGCATTTAAATCAAGTTGATTTGTAAATAGTGTAGGAAGTGAATTCTCTTGTTGTGCGGGTTTTGTTGTCGCTTTTATTTCACAATCATGATCCACCCAAAATGAGGCTTGCGGTTGACGTGTGGTATTTTTGATTTCTCTAAAAATCAGTCGATAAGCTTGGTTCTTCATTGTAACAGTTGTATGATAAAAATCCCCATTATAAATAGGTAGCGACTCAATATGTATCATGGAATGGATTGTTTTGTCAGATACTTGAATATCGCCTGTTGTAGACTGCATCGAGTTTGATTCAATGTAGTAACCCATCATGATACAAAATGTAGATATCAATATGACATATATCGTTTGTCGCTTTATCACCATACTTACATACATAACAAACCCAATACAACATGCAGATAAGCTATGATGATAAGCGAACTGACCAACGATATATGCTATTAATATGTAAATCATTGGCTATCCATAATATAGTTGGCAATGCGTTCAGGTTCAAAAGGAATATGCTCATATTTGACACCTGATTGCTCAAGTAACTGTAAAGCATACGCATGATTGTGATAATCTTTAGCATAATAGATCGTCTTGATACCTGCTTGTATGATAGACTTCGTACAATTTAAACATGGAAAATGTGTCACATAGATTGTCGCACCTTCTGTAGAAACACCTTGTTTTGAACACTGCAATATTGCATTCATTTCTGCATGAATCGTACGAATACAATGTCCATCTTCAAGGAGACAATCTTCATCAATACAGTGAACTTCTCCTGCTACAGAGCCATTATAACCACCTGCAATAATGCGATTATCCTTTATAATTGTTGCACCTACAGACAATCGTTTACATGTAGATCGCAATGCAAGTAAATGTGCTTGCGCCATAAAATAATCATGCCATTCTATTCTTTCCATCATGTCACTCCTTGTATGCACTGAATTTCTTTAGATTATAACATTGAAACCAACAAATGCTCCAATCAAACCGTAAAATAACTGCTTAAGTTTTCATATGTTTTATCTCCAATACCTTTCACTTCTTTCAATTCTTCAACAGACTGAAATTGACCCTTTTCCTCTCGATAAGCTAATATCGCTTGTGCTTTCGCAGGTCCTATTCCCGGAACATTCGTTAAATCATTGAGTTGTGCTGTATTCAAATTAATGACCTGATTTTGCCCTGGGCTAGCTCCATTTGAATTATTGGGCCCAGCAGATAATGATGGATCAACCTGTTCTCCTTTTTGTGGGATATAGATCATCTTTTGATCCGTCAACTTTTCAACAAGATTAATTTTTGTTAAGTCAGCATTAGGTAAAACCCCTGCTTTATCAATCAATTGCTTCATTCGATCATCTGACATCATCTGATATGTATTTGGATGTTTTACTGCTCCTTTTACATCAACAACAATCGGAACAGCTTGTTGTTCTGTAGACGTTTTTCCTTGAGATAAGTGTGCTGTTGCATTTGAGTCACTTACCTCTGTTTGCTGAATGAGTGACGTCGAAGCTGCCTCTTCATCATCAGAAGAAATTAATCGAATAAGTACAAATACTGCTACACATAATAAAACAATTGCAAATACTGAGATGAAACGGTATTTTAAACACCAAGCTTGTAATTGGGAAATGAAAGACATATGAAACCCTCCTTTGCATATGAATACATGCATAAAGGAGGGTTATTACTTTGTATTTATTTTGATGCAACAAAAAATAAGCGATCGCTTTTCGCATCGTGACATTCGGGATTAAAATCATAAAATGTTTGAATATTTTTGAACCCAATTGATTCTAACATACTTTGATAAATCGACTTATCCAATGTTCTTTGGAATTGTGTCTCATCATGGCGTGTGTATTGACCGTCTTCTTCTTGAACAAAAAAGATTAAATCATGCCAAACACTATGTGGTAATTCACCCGCTTCAGTTTGCCACACTAATGTTAAATTTTCCCGATCATCGAGATACGTTTCACCGTTAAACTGTGTATCCATTTTATGTGTAGTATGCACATCAAATATCAGTACACCCTCATGATTTAAGTGTTGATATACATGATTGAACGTTGCGAGTACATCTTCTTCATCTGATAAATAATTTAACGAATCGCATAAGATGGTAATAGCATCGAAACGCTGCGATAATTGAAAATCAGCCATATTTCCAACAAGCCATGATACATCATTGGACTTTTGTTGGGCATAAATGACCATCTCTTCACTCAAATCCATACCTATCACTTGATCCGAAAAACTTAAGAATTTTTCAGTTAATGTGCCTGTACCACACCCCAAATCTAATATGGATGTGATATGTGATTTGGATAAATAACGTTGAACAATTTCTAACCACTGATCATAGGGTTGGTCGTCCGTTAATTTATCATAAAAAGCACTGAGTGTTTGATAAGCCATTATGACTTAATCACCTCATGATAACCAAGAATTTCAGCGTCTTGATATAACTTTTCAAGATTATAATAGTCACGTTCATCCTTATGGAAGACATGTACGACTACATCTGCTAAGTCAAGTAGTACCCAACGTGCTTCTTCATAACCTTCCATGCGTTTCACATGAATCCCTTGTTCTTCTGCTTTATCTTTAACTGCTTTGGCAATTGCTTGCACTTGTCGTTCATTGTTCCCATGACAAACTAAAAAGTAGTCAGCAATATCAGAAATACCTTGCATATTAATTGAAATAATATCTTCAGCTTTCTTCTCATCTGCTGCATTTACACTTAACATTAATAATTCATTTGCGTTCATTTAATCATCCTCTAATTAATTTCATTTAAGTTATAGTAATTCAAACAGTCGATTGTCGGTTGGTAGACACTGACATCTTTACTAACAAGATGTAACACTGTTCTTTTAGAAATCTCATAAATTGTACGATCTAAACCGCCGCCGTTATACACTAATTCACGTATTTCATCAACACCAGGGATTTCTCTTTTAGGTTCAATGTAATCAGCGATGAAAACTAACTTCTCTGTTTTCGTCATCTCATTACGACCTGTTGTATGATAGTGAATAGCTTTTAATACTTCCTCATCTGTCACACCATATTGATGTTCCATAAGCGCAGCACAAACTGGACCATGAAGAATTTCAGAACCGTAACTTAATAAGTTAGAATCTAATTGATATTTCGTCACTTGTTGATAAAGAAAACTCAATTCATCATACTTACAAAAATCATGTAGGATGCCAGCTAACTCAGCTTTCTCTTTATCACCTTCATATATTTCAGCTAACTTTACAGCTGTTTCAGCCACACGTAATGAATGTTTGAAACGCTTCTTCGGCAATTTTTGTTCAACAAGCTCAATAGCAAATTGTTTATCCATACAATCCCCTCCTCATAATATACGATTCTACATTTAATGGTACCCACATATGAATGGTTTCATGCTTTTTACATTTATCACGAATAATTGTTGAGCTAATTGCCATTTCTGGAATCTCTAACGGTCTAATATGTGGATCTTCTGTTTCAATTTGACGCCCGCGATTCACAACGATAAACGTAACAATCTGCTTAAGTTCTTCAATACAGTACCATTTCTCTAATTGATCATATTGATCTGTCCCTATGACAAAGTATAAAGAAACATTAGGATTTTCTTCATAAATGGCTTTAATAGTATCGTACGTATAGCTTTTCCCTTTTCGTTCAATTTCATCAGTCCGTAAAACACCAAATCCTAAGTTATCAATCACAAGTTGAATCATTGCTAACCGATCCTCAATCGGAATAGGTTGATCATGTTCTTTAAGTGGTGACATGTAACTTGGCATGAAATAAAATTCATCAGGCTTTAATGCCGCATTCACTTCACTGGCAATCATTTCATGCGCACTGTGAATGGGGTTGAATTGGCCACCATAAATGACGATACGTTTCATTATGGCAACTCGATTTGTTTATTTTCTTCAGATTCACGATACAGCACAATGATTGAACCGATGAGTTGAACAAGATAGCTATTCGTTGCTTGTGCTAAAGTTTCAGCTAAATCATTCTTATCATCTAAGTTATTTTGTAAAATGTGTACTTTAATTAATTCTCTTTTTTCTAATGTTTCATCAATTTGAGTCACCATATTTTCATTAATCCCCGCTTTACCAATTTGGAAGATTGGATCGATATGGTGTGCTTGGCTTCTTAAAAAGCGCTTTTGTTTTCCTGTTAAAGTCATAATGACCTCCTATTAAACTCTATTCTGTATATAATTTTTCTTTGACACGATTTCGCATTATCTCAATGTCAGCGTCTAAACCTGTCCAAAATTTAAAACTTTCTGCACCTTGATAGACAAACATATCAAGACCATTATACGTATTATAGCCTTGCAGTCTTGCAGCTTTTAGAAATGCTGTTTCTGCAGGAACATATATAATATCACAAACTAAAGCGTCGTGTTTTAATTCTTTCAGTGATACAACTTGATCTGTTGATGTGTGCATACCTACCGGCGTTGTATTGATAATAATATCAAACTGACCCGCTATTTGGTCGACGTCAGATAAGTGATATGGTGTCACTTCAAACTGCCAATCATCAAAACGCGACATTGTACGATTAGCAACGGCGATGGTATGTGCTGTTTTTTGAGATAATGAATAGGCAATCCCTTTACTCGCACCACCTGCACCAAGGATTAGAATTTTAGCATCTGAAAGGTCGCCATAATATTCAATTAAACCTTTTACAAAACCAAGTCCATCTGTGTTATGACCAATCCAACGCCCCTCTTTGATATGAACTGTGTTTACCGCACCAATCGCTCTCGCTTCATCCGTTAGTTCATCTAAATAAGGAATGATACGTTCCTTGTGTGGAATGGTGACATTAAACCCATCAAAGTCATACTCTGATACGATATCTCTGATATGGTTGAAATGAGCAGGTGGAATATTCAACGCTTGATAGCCATACTCCAACTGCAATGCATCAAAATTCGCATGATGCATGATTGGAGATAAAGAATGTTCTATTGGATGACCAATCACTGCAAAATTCATAAGCTTCTCCTCCTACATAATAGACGGACGTAAATATACTTCTACATTTTTCGGTACAGTGACAACAACATCTGCACCCTCATCAATTGTAATAAAACCAAGTCCAGCAATCATAACGTCTTTCTTACCATCTTCAGTATGCAATGAAACTTGTTTTAAACTGTCAAAATCAAAGTTTTCACGATTAGATGGTGGTGTTAGAAGTGCACCTAGTTGTTCACGCCAAAGCTTATCAGCCTTTTCAAGTTTTGTACGATGAATGTTAATTTCATTAGAGAAATAACAAATTAGTGGACGTTTACCACCACTGATATAATCAATTCTTGCAAGCCCCCCGAAAAATAGAGATTGCGCTTCATTCAATTGGAATACACGCTGTTTAATCTCTTTTTTAGGCATAATCAAGTTAAGCTCTTTCGTCGTCACATAGTGTGTCATTTGATGCGCCTGTACAACACCCGGTGTATCATACATAAAGCTATGCTCATCAATTGGAATATCAATCATATCAAGTGTTGTTCCAGGTACTTTAGATGTTGTAATTACATTCTTTTCACCCACACTCTCCTCAATCAATTTATTGACTAATGTTGATTTCCCTACATTCGTCGTCCCCACAATAAAGACGTCTTGTTGATTACGATGCTTTTCAATCGCTTGCATGAGATCATCAACGCCATATCCTTTCATAGCTGATAACAATACAACGTCATCTGGATTAAGGCCATATTCTTTTGCACTGCGTCGTAACCATTCTGTTACACGACGCTTATTAATTTGTTTTGGTAATAAATCAATTTTATTTGCTGCAAGTATAATCTTTTTATTTCCGACAATGCGTTTTAATGCATGGATAAATGATCCTTCAAAGTCAAATACATCAACAAGGTTCACAACAATCCCTTTTTTATCCGCTAAACTATTCAGTAATGTTAAAAAGTCTTCACTTTCCATGCCGACATCTTGAACTTCATTATAGTTTTTTAAACGGAAACAGCGACGGCAAATCACATCTTCTTTTTCCAAACTTGCTTTCGGTACATAGCCTGCTTTATTTGGATAATCAGATTGTAGTGTTGCCCCACAACCAATACATTTTAGTGCTGCTGACATATTATGACTCCTCCCATGTGATGTAACCTTTTCGTTTAAAGTGGCTTAATATACGACGTTCAATTAGACGATTCACTTTCGTTGCTAAACCATCTGAATTTTTAACAGGGACAACCATAATCGTATACAAACCACTACGGTTACCACCAAAAACATCTGTCATCATTTGGTCACCAATAACAACAACTTGTTCTTTTTTCAAACCCATTTTTTTCGTTGCTTTACGCAGTGATTTTCCACGTGGTTTTTGTGCTTTAAAAATATAATCCACATTTAAATCTTTACAAAATCCAGTAACGCGCTTCTCATTATTATTTGAAACGACCGTCACCTTGAAACCATGTTCATCAATCGTTTTGAACCATTGTTCTACTTTAGGTGTTGGGTTCGCCTCATCCCAACCTACAAGTGTATTATCAAGGTCAGTAATAATGCCACGTATATTTAGTTTTTCTAACTGTTGAAAATCAATTTCGTGAATATCTTTCACATATTGATTGGGTAAAAATAATCGCTTTAAAATCCCCATGATGTGCCTCCAAATTAAATAACTTCATTCCTGTTATTATAACATATCTCTATGACTCTCTAATATATCTATTACAGTTCTTTTACGAGTGCTCGTACCATTTCACTAGAAGATTTTGACGCAACTTTAAGGAATTCATCAAAAGTCATACTTGCTTCACCATCAGCTAAGTCTGAAATGGCTCTAGTCACGATAAATGGTTTGCCGAATTGATAACATGTTTGAGCAATAGCAGCTGCCTCCATCTCTGCCGCAATCGCATGTGGGAAGTCTTTAAGTATGACTTCACGTTGTGCTTCGGTACCGATAAAACTATCTCCAGACACAATGAGGCCTTCCATAGACCCTTGATTCAATGTTTTCAGTACACTTTTTACTTTATCAGTTAGATAATCATCCGCTTCATAAGTTGCTGGCATACCAGGAATTTGTCCCATTTCATAGCCAAAGGTACGCGCATCCGCATCATGATAGCCAACTTGTGTACTAATAACGACATCTCCTAATGTTAAACCAGGTTGTAGCCCACCAGCTGATCCGGTATTAATCACATAGTCTGGGTTAAAACGATCAATTAATAATGCTGTTGAAATTGCCACATTCACTTTACCAATACCACTTTGTAGCAATACCACTTCTTTTCCTAATAAAAGACCTTTATAAAAACGCGTATGCGCAATTTGTGTTTCTTCAAGTTCTGTCATTTCTTGTTTTAAAATTTCTACTTCTTCTTCCATTGCACCAATAATACCAATCATGAGAACGCCTCCTATTTGTTAAAACTGTTTATATAGTCGGTGCTATTTTACCATATTTCAATCATGTATCTCACTTGATTTCATTTAATCATATATTCTATAAAAATAATCGTATCTTTTGGCATGAGACGTATTGACTGCACACTCTCGGAAATCGATTGTCGTATTTTCAACATAACAGGGATTATGTAGTGCCTCTGGAAAGTGAATAGATAAGTAAAATGCATAGACTCACATCACTCAACTATTCTCAAAATTTACTATTAAGCATTTCTTATGTTCTTGTCAAATTCTAAATGCTTCTATCAAGCAATTTAAAAAGCCGAGACAACAATTGTTATCTCGACTTCAATGCATCTCTTAATTAAATTATTGTGTCCAAAGTTGCGCTAAGCCTTGGAATGAGAAGAATCCTGTGAATAATGTCACGATGACTGCCACGATACCGAAGATTAACATCCATGTTGGGTGTTGATAATCACCAACAATACGTTTATTTTTAGATGCAATCAACACAGTTCCTAATGTAATTGGTAAGATTAAGCCATTCAATGCCCCTGCAATGATTAACAATTTAACAGGTTTACCAATTGATAAGAAGATTAATGTTGAAATAAGGATAAACGCTATAACAACATAGTTATCAAACTTATTTAACTTTTTGTGCAATGTTTTGATGAATGTTGTACTCGTATAAGCTGAACCAATCACTGATGACATCGCCGCCGCAAACAATACTACACCAAAGATATTTTTACCAATTGGACCAATCGCGTGTTCAAATACAGATGCTGGTGGGTTTTCAGGATTCAAAGTAACACCTGTCACTACGACACCTAACACCGCTAAGAATAATAGACCACGCATAACACCTGTTGTTAAAATACCTGTGATTGCTGAACGATTGACGAAAGGTAAGTAGTCCTTGCCTTTAATGTCTGCATCCAGAATTCGGTGTGCACCAGCAAATGTAATATAACCACCTACTGTTCCACCTACCAGCGTAATAATTGGTAATACAAGTGCAGCTGGATTTTCAGGTAAGATCATATGTTTTGCCGCATCTGCATATGGTGGATTTGATTGCACCATAACATATGCAACAACAGCAATCATTAAAACACCTAACATCATAGTGACAAAGTCCATCATTTTCTGACCATTTTTAGAAATAAATACAAGAATAGAAATAACTGCTGTGATTGCCGCACCGACACGGACATCTATACCGAAAATGGCATTTAAACCAAGTCCTGCTCCTGCAATATTCCCAATATTAAACGCCAGACCACCAATTGCAATTAAGATTGAGATAAATGTTCCAAGACCTTTTACAACCTCATTCGCAATTTCTTGTCCACGATAACCTGTTACAACAAGCACACGCCAAATATTAATTTGTGCACCGATATCAATAATGATTGATAATAAAATGGCAAATGCAAAACTTGCTAAAAATTGTTCTGTAAATACAGCTGTTTGTGTTAAAAAGGCTGGCCCGATTGCTGATGTTGCCATCAAGAATACAGAACCTAATAACAGTCGCCTATGTGCTTTTGTGAATTGGAATTCACCCGGATTTTCAATTTTATTTGGATTTGATTTCATTCATTAACCCCCAATTTTAATTATCTTGACCCCAACTTCTGAAAGTTGCTCTCTAATTTGTCTTACAAATTCTAATGCGTGTGCACCATCTCCATGCACACAAATTGTGTCTGCTTTAATGTCGATTTCTTCACCAGTAATGGCTGTTGTTTTACCTTCTGTCACCATGCGTACTACTTGTTGAATCGCTTCTTGCGCATCTTCAATCAGTGCACCTGGTTTTCTTCTACTTACTAATTGACCATCTTTTTCATAACGTCGGTCTGCAAAAACCTCAGACGCTGTTGGTAATCCGATTTTTTCTGCTTCTTCTAGTTGAATTGAGTTTGATAAACCAACGAGATAAAAATTTGGATCGACTGCATATACAGCCTTGGCAATGGCATGTGCAATTTCTCGGTTTTTCGCACCCATTTGATAAAGTGCGCCATGTGGTTTAACATGATTCAACTCGACACCTTCAATTTCACAAAATGCCTTCAATGCCCCAATTTGATAAACCATCATGTGATAGATTTCTTCAGGTGACATGTCTAAATTGCGACGGCCAAAACCTTGTAAATCAGGAAAGCCTGGGTGAACCCCTACACTCACATGATGCTGTTTCGCATATTTAACTGTTTGTGCCATAACATTTTCATCGCCTGCATGAAAACCACAGGCAACATTTGCAGATGTAATGAGTGGTAATACTTCTTCGTCATTACCAACTTTGTAGTTACCAAAACTTTCACCTAAGTCACAGTTCAAATCTACTTTAACCATGTTGAACCCCCTTGATAATATCATGACGCTCTAAAAACTTAATGTCGACTTCACTTGCATCTCCTTCACAGTATGGTGGATAAGATAGCACAGCATATAAGAAGTCTGCAGTTGTTGTAAAACCATCGATAATCATTTCATCCAATGTCACTTTTAACTTGTTGATAGCATGTTCACGATTATCTCCTTTGACGATGACTTTAGCAACCAAAGAATCATAATATGATGACACAGTATAACCACTATAAAGGAGTGAGTCAACACGTACATTAAATCCTTGTGGCAAATGTAATCTTTGAACAGTTCCTGGTGTCGGTCTAAATGCTTGTTCTGGATTCTCAGCATTAATACGTGCTTCGATAACATGACCTTCAAATGGAATATCCTCTTGTCTCAATGACAATGTGCCATTCTGCATAATGCGTAACTGTTCACACACAAGGTCAACATTTGTACGCATTTCAGTAACGGTATGTTCTACTTGAATACGTGCATTCATCTCAATGAAATAATACGCATCTTCAGTCACTAAAAATTCAATTGTACCAGCACTGCGGTAGTTTGATGCTCGTGCCACTTTTACCGCATCATTACACATTTTTTCACGCTTTTCTGGCGTTAAAGCACTACATGGTGATTCTTCAATTAATTTTTGATTTTTACGCTGTACAGAACAGTCACGTTCTCCAAGGTGAATGAAGTTTGTTTCACCATCACCAAGCACTTGTACCTCTACGTGCTTAGCAACAGGAATAAATGCCTCAACATAAACACGATCATCATTAAAGTATTTATTTCCTTCACTTTTTGCTTCTTTAAACGCCTGTTCTAACATACTTTCATCTTTGACAATACGGATCCCTTTACCGCCACCACCACTTGCTGCTTTTAATACAAGTGGATAGCCTAATGACTCTGCTAGTTCTTTCACTTCATCGACAGATTCAACAGATGATTTAGAGCCTGGAATAATCGGAACACCTGCTTGGTCCACCGTTTGACGTGCAGTGATTTTATCCCCCATTAACTCCATCGTTGTTTTTGTTGGGCCGATAAAATATAAGCCTTCATTTTCAACTTTTTCAGCAAAAACTGGACTTTCAGATAAAAAGCCATAACCAGGGTGAACCGCATTTGCATTCGTGATTTCAGCAGCTGAAAGGATATTATGAATATTTAAGTAACTGTCTAATGGATTTGCATTCCCAATACAAACAGCTTGGTCTGCCAGTTTCACATGTAAGCTATCTTCATCGCCTACAGCGTACACCGCAACAGATTCCATATTCATTTCCCGTAATGCACGGATGATTCTTACTGCGATTTCACCTCTATTTGCGACTAATACTCGATACATTCGGATATCCCCCTTATTTTAATTTAACGATGCATTGGTTATGTTCAATATTTTCACCATGATCTACAAGGATTTCTACAATTTCGCCACTTTCATCAGCTGTTACCTCGTTCATCACTTTCATCGCTTCAACATAGCCAATGATGTCCCCTTTTTGAATCACATCGCCAACTTTAATGACTGGTTTTGTTAATTCTTTTTCATCTTGTAGATAGAATGTACCAATCATTTGAGAACGGATTTCTTTAAATGTATCTTCTGATGTTTCTTCTTGAGTTTGTGCTACTTGTGGTGCTGTTTGAACCGGTGCTTGTGGTGCCACTTGATAGTCTTCACTCTGTTGTGTTGCAGGTAAATCAAGCTCTAACTCCATATCTTCATCACCATATCGGAAGTGTTTGACACCGTATGTTTTTAATAAAGTAAGTGTTTGTTCGATTTGTTTTAAGTCCATGGTATACTATCTCCTTTTAATACGCTTTTAATTTTACGTTGTGTTGGTCGTATATTTTTTAAATAACGTTTCGGATACCTTCTTAGCTTTTCTTTAGCATCAGCAAGTTTACGCCCTTTTCGTGCAAGAATTTCATTTGCTTCATTGAAAGTGACCCACTCAAATTGAACCTTTTCACCCGGTCGCTTTTGAATAATATCTACAATATCGCTATCTATCACAGTACCAATCTTTGTATAACCACCAACAGTTTGACGATCATTTAATAAAATTATCGGGTTACCATCTTTTGGTACTTGTATACTTCCGAGTGCAACGGGTTCAGAAATAATATCTGCACTTTCCATTGGTTTGATGGAACCACCTTTTAAACGATATCCCATGCGGTCCGAACTTTCTGACACTTCAAACTCAATATGTTCTATTTCAGCAATGGTGCGCTTTGAAAATGCCTCTAACTGTGGTCCATCCATAATGCCTATGGGTAACTCGCTATTCGCACTAAAACTTCTAAAGTCGCTTGAACGTCCAATCAAGCTGATATCCATATTTGTACCACGTGTTGCGATAATGTCATTTTCTTTTAACACGCGTCCTTTATAACCCCCAACATGTGTACGTGTGTGTGTGGCATAGCTTCCTTCTACTAATGGAATATCTAATTGTTCAGCAAAACCGATATACGCGCGCATACCTTCTTTGGCAGCCCCTAAGTCTAAAACATCACCATCTTCTGCTTTAATCGCAGTTTGATGTGGAATGGGTTCTCCATTTAGTGTCGCTGAAAATTCTGCACCTGTAATCGCGAATAAATTTTGTGATAAGAATTTAATTTTTGGACCGATCATTGTGATTTCTAGTGCAGGTTGTTGTTCTGTTTCAAGCAATGCATTTAAAATTTCATAACTTGGTCTGTCCATCACACCTGCAGGAGAGAACCCTTCAGATTGATGCCCAAAACGCCCTAAATCTTGAACAGTTGTAAATAATCCTGGCTTTAATATTTTAATGCTCATAGCCGATTCTCACCCACTCATCATAATTTAATCGTCCTTTTTCTACATATTTTTGAATATGTAGAAACTCTTCTTCGTTGATCGCATAAAATTTAATTTTATCGCCAGGTTGGTAAAGAATCTTAGGATCACGTTTTAAGTCAAAGACATCGATTGGTGTGCGTCCTATAATTTGCCATCCACCTGGAGAATCTGCAGGGTACAATCCTGTTTGATTGTTCGCAATACCCACTGAACCAGCTGGAATTTTTAAACGTGGTTCTTCTTTACGTGGTGTATGAATGCGAGCATTTAAACCACCTAAGAATGGAAAACCAGGCATAAATCCAATCATATAAACAAGATAATAACCTTCAATATGATATTGAATCACTTCTTCTACTGATAACTTATGATATTCTGCGACATATTCTAAATCAGGACCCCATTTCCCACCATACAAGACAGGAATATTGACGATACGTCTTGGTTGATTGACTTCCGTCGCAGATAAAACATATGTAGATAGCTCAAGCTCTTCTAATAATGCTTCATAAGTGATTGAGATACCATCAAAATAGACAAGAATCGCTCGATATGATGGTACAATCTCTTGGATATATGGATGCTCCAATGACTTCAAATAATCAGATACAGCATTAACTTCACTGAATATTTCTTCATTTATCTGTGCATCAAAATATATCATAAAAGATTGTTCACTAATTTGTTTAAATTGCATCTTCATCCCCCTTCCGTAATCCCTTACATTAAAATATTTTAACATCATTGGTATAGGCTGACAATTCAATGTTTTCTTAAGATAATATGCCTATTGTTCGATTTTTGTATAAATGAACAAAATTCATCACGGCCTGACATATGATAGACAAGCCATTAAATCGCGTTAAATCAGTGAAGTGTTACTATTATCTTTCTATCTATTGTGTGGTATGAAATGAATCATTCATAAAAGTATTATTTGTTTATATTGACATTTAAGCAATTTCACTTCCAAAAAGGCTTGAGAAAGATAAGGAAATTGAATGGTTTTTATCATTAAAAATCAAAACTGAGATGAACATTTCAAAGGGATAAAAGTAAAATATAAAAAAATTATAGAAGTTTTAATCTTAAATATGCGGATTTTTAGAAATAAGTTTAACGCTATTGTCTTAAGGTCTTACATAAGAGGCTCGTTGAGATTATTGGGAACCAAAAAAGACTAAAGCACATACCCATGCTCTAGTCTTTTGAATATTATTATTATTATTGAATTTTTGTAATTTTAACGTTCATTTCTCCACCGTTTGGAAGTGGTACACGAACTTCTTCATTTAAGTGTTTGCCAATTAAAGCTTGCGCCATTGGTGATTCATTTGAAATTTTACCATTGAATGCGTCCGCTTCAGCTGAACCAACGATTTGGTAACTTTCTTCGTCATCACCTGGTAATTCAACAAATGTAACAGTTTTACCAATTTGAACAACATTGTTATCGCCAGTATCTTCAATGATTAATGCGTGACGTAACATTGTTTCAATACGTTGAATATCTTGCTCAATGAAACCTTGCTCATCTTTTGCAGCATCATACTCAGAGTTCTCAGACAAGTCACCAAAGCTACGAGCAACCTTAATTTTTTCAACTACTTCAGGTCGTTTAACGGTTTTTAACTCTTCTAATTCTTGCTCAAGTTTTTCAAAACCTTCTTGTGTCATTGGATATTGTTTTTGGTTTTCCATATGTTCATCTTCCTTTTTAATGAATTAATCTTTCTTCTGAACGAGTGCTTGAATCTTTGTTGTCATAATGTCGATAGCTACCTTATTACTACCACCCTCTGGAATAATAATATCTGCAAACTTCTTCGTTGGCTCGATAAATTGATTATGCATTGGGCGAACGACGCTAAGATACTGGTCAATGACTGAGTCCATTGTACGACCACGCTCTCGTGTATCTCGTAATAAGCGTCTTAAAATACGTAGGTCAGCATCTGTATCGACATAAATCTTCACATCCATCAGATTGCGGAGTTCTTCGTTTTCAAGCGCAAATATACCTTCTACGATAATAACATCTTTAGGTTGAAATGCAATGGTTTTCTCACTTCTCGTGTGATTAGTGTAATCATACGTAGGCACTTCAACTTCATTACCTGCACATAAATCTCTTAAATTCTGAATTAATAAATCATTATCGAATGCAAATGGATGATCATAATTCGTTTTAAGGCGTTCCTCAAATGTAAGATGAGACTGATCTTTATAATAATAATCCTGCTCAATCAATGCCACACTATGGCCTTCTAAATTATTCATAATCTTATTAGTGACTGAAGTTTTTCCGGAACCTGAGCCACCAGCTATACCAATAATTGTTGTAGGCGCCATCATGCTATACCTCTTTTCTCATCATATTATTTACATAGATTGGACGATCAACTTTAATTTGAACGATTTGTAATGGGTGACGCGCAGCATCAAGCTCATTACCTTCTTCATCGTAGATTGCTTCTACTACTTGTGTGAACGTTTCAATCTCAGGTCCAAAGAATTCAACTTCTTGACCTGGTTTGAAATGGTTACGTTGCTGAATCGTTGCAATTTGTGTTTCCTCATCATAGGCTAACACAAGTCCGATAAAGTCATATGGTGATTTCTTAGAAGATTCATTACCAAACATTTGCTCCTCATAACCAGGTGTTCCTTTAAAGAATGCAGGTACTGTATCACGGTTTGCACATTTATCAAGTTCAATTAACCATTCCGGTTTAATTTTAAAGTTTTCTGGATCTGCTGCATAAGCATCGATTACTTTACGATATACTGATACAACTGTAGCAATATAATGAATAGACTTCATACGACCTTCAATTTTTAAAGAATCGATTCCTAAATCCATCATATTTGGAATAGATTCGATTAATTTTAAGTCTCGTGGGCTCATTGCGAATGGCACTGCTTCACCATCTTCGTAATAAACGTCTAATTCTCCATCTTCATCAACTGTTAGAAGATCATAATCCCAACGGCAACTTTGACAGCAACCACCACGGTTAGAGTCACGCGCTGTCATATGGTTACTTAATGTACAACGTCCTGAATATGCGATACACATTGCACCATGAATAAACGCTTCGATCTCGATATCGACTTTGTCTTTCATTTCTTTCATTTCCATTGCACCTGTTTCACGTGCAAGTACGACACGGTCTAATCCTTCTTCTTTCCAATATTCAACCGCTTTGTAGTTACTTAAAGACTGTTGTGTTGATAAGTGAATTTCAAGTTTTGGTGCCACACGTTTACATGTTTCAATAATTAATGGGTCTGCTACGATAATACCCGTTGCACCTGTTCCTTCTAACTGCATTAAGTATTCATCAAGGCCTTCAATATTTTCATCATGAGCAATAATATTTGTTGTGATATAAACTTTTGCACCATAACGATTTGCAAATTCTACCCCTTCACGAATTTCTTCAATTGTGAAGTTATCAGCATTTGAACGCAAACCATATTCTTGACCACCTAAAAATACAGCATCTGCACCATAATGGATGGCAATTTTTAATTTCTCTAAGTTTCCAGCGGGTGCAAGCAATTCTGGTTTTTTAATTTTTGGTTTCGCATCTGATTTTACTGCTTCTAATACCGTCATATGCACTCTCTCCTTACATTAATATACCGTTTGTTTATAGTAGAATCCTTCGTCAAATGGACGGTGTTCAGGTTGAATTGCTTCAATTGGATCCACTAACATAAACTTCTCATCTTCATATGTTTCAGGGTCTTCTTCATATAGGTCAATTGCTTCACGATATTGTTCTGTCACAGTATTAATATATTCTTCCGTGTGTAATAATCCATCAATTTTTAAACTATCAATACCTGCTTCAAACAATGGTGCTAATTCTTCAATTAAGCAGATATCGTTTGGAGACATAATATGTGTGCCATTGTAATCTTCATAAACAGGATACTTATTGTCACGTTCTTCATCATATAAAAGTAATTGTGTTGTTTCATCCAAATCTTCACGTTCAATTTTCATCTGACGCTCTTGGAAAGTATAGTAGTTCCCTAGTAGCATACGTTTTGATTGGAACATGCAAGTCATACCGTGTACTTGAACTTCAATTTCTACATCAGCATTTGCTTTAATATTTAAAATTTCGTCCAAGCTCAATTCACGTGCTAACACTGCACGACTTGCACCACGTTTCCCCCAATAGTTACATTGGAAATAGTTAGTAACAAGCGTTTCAGCATTCCAATGAAGTGGAATTGGGTTTTCTTGTTGTTTTACAATCATAACAATTGCAGGGTCACCGAAAATAATACGGTCCACACGAATTTCATGTAAAAACTTAATATAATCTTCCACAGCAGGGATATGATAATTATGAAAAATACCATTTACAGCAGCATATGCTTTTTTACCAGCTGCATGAATGATATTAACTGCTTGCTTCATTTGTTCTCTATTAAATTCTCCAGCCAGACGTAAACCGAATTTTTCTTCTCCGATTACAAAGGCATCTGCACCTTTTTCAATCAAAGTTTCAATATGGCTGAGAGATTTTGGGGTCACTAATAATTCAGTCATTTTTGCGCTCCTTTATTGAAATAGCTAAACCATCATCCATATTTATAAAATTTGTTTTAAAATCAGATTGTTCACTTAGCCATTGATTAAATTTTTGCACTTTCCTTACCATTTGTTTCACATTGCGACTACGGACAATATCAATATTCGCGACAAAACCATGGTAAAGTACATTATCTGTAATAATGATACCACCCTCTTTTAGTAGAGGACTATATAGCTCAAAAAACTTTTGAGACTGTGCTTTTGCTGCATCGATAAAAATCATATCATATGTACGGTCATTTACCATTGAAAATGCTTGTGCCGCATCTTCCTCAATCAATCTAATTTGCTCTGTATATCCAAACTGTAAAAAATGAGATTTTGCATAGTCAATCATTTCTTCATTACGTTCGATGGTTGTCACATGAACATCCGGTGAAACAGACGCAAAATGCATGCTACTATAGCCAATCGCTGTACCAAGTTCTAAAATTTCTTTCGGTTGATGTATGCGTATAATTTGTTTCACTAAATCCAGTGAGAGTTGATCAACAATAGGCACTTTATTTGTTTCTGCAAAAGTACGTAATTGATCTAAATCACTATCATACGATTGCAATCCTAAAAAATAAGATTGATTTAAATTTTCCATCTTAAGACTTCCTTTAATTAAACTTTCATAAAAATCATCAAAAAATTGGGAGTGGAACAAAAATAATCTTCGCAAAGACTTTTGGATTCCACCCCATGAAGTTTGCAATATTTAAGTAAGTTTAGAGTTTTAGTCGTTTATCTAAAAATAAATCAAAACCCAATCTCTATTTAAATTTGCAAAGTTTTATATGGTATTTGTATGATTCTTAAACATTGATACTTGCTTTTCAGGTATCACTATCAAATAACTTCATATTATTCTATCACAAATAAAACAGAAAAATAAGAGGAACTCATTGAAAACAATACAATCATGCAATATTTCTTGATGGTCAACAAATTTTTTAATATTAACCCACTTGAAACCAAAGAGATAAGTCATCATCAGATACGAAATATTTCCATGCTACGGTAAAGTCATATAATTCTTGATATTCTTCTAACCATTCAACGTAATATGGAATGCCCACTTTCGTCGAATGTACCTCAAATTCATCAGGATCAAACGGATGAGCAACAATACCAATGTCATATTTGTCTACTTGCCAATGATTTCCCGTTTGATGTTCATCCCAGAGATCATCAATCCATCTTGCAGTTTTTAAATTTATATCTGTCCGAAGTTTCAAATATTTAAACTTTTCGCTGTTAAGTTGATACGGCTTTATTTTGTATATAGCTTCTACAAAATATTTGTCATCGTACTGTGGATATATCGTGTTAATCGTCATTTTGATTGGTTGATCATTATATTCTAACCAAAAATTAACAACTGGTGTTTTTAAGACATCACATACTTTACACTCAACAATTGATGCTTTTTTCTGTGTTAAGTCACAGACAATATCATGAGGGCGTAGTGATTTCTGACATATTTCAAACGTTTGTATAGGTGGAGACTTGAGTTGTGTTTTGGGTTCATGTTGCCAAACAGGGTCAGACAAACCTATCACTTTTCTTATTTTATAAAGTGGGTAAGGAGGTCTATTGGCAGCTTGTTGGAAAACTTTAACCACTTGCGCATTTTTTTGAACACCTTGTATGCTAACAGGAACCTGAACCCAATCACCTTCAATGATCCTGTCATCAGGACAATAGTATGTATAAACCTTTCCATTCGTATTAAATTGTACTTTACAAAAGCGAATGTATTTATGTGGTTTCCACATAAGTGCCGGTTCCAAAGGTCTATTGTTGAAATATAACAGTGAACTAAAGTTTATTTGATTCCCCTTTTCCCAGCGATTACAATCAGGACAGAAATACGTATCATAAGGAATCGAATAACATAGATGTTTGGAACAGTGACAGCATTTTTTCTGTTCGTCAATATATCCATCTATCTTAACGCCATTGACAAAAAGTTGTTCATTACGATCAACACTGACATATGTTGTAACAGAATGTTCGACAAAGCTGAGCCAATCATGGAGCGACATTTCCAATATATCTATTATTTTAACTTCTGACCAACGCATTCTTAGAGATTGTCCTTCATATAGTTTTGCCTCAAATAAGTCTTCTACCGTTTTAAATTTAATTCGCTTTCCATCGAATAATAAACTTGCCCAATAGAGTGTATCGGAATGTAAATCATAGCCAATTTTATAATTGACATATTCATGATCAAATCGAATGGTCATTATGTTCATATTTTGAAAGTTTTTAAATTCTTGTATGACATATTCAATATTTAAATTTGAAATTTTGTCTGTTGTTGGGACTTTAAAATGAAAGGAACTTGCCTGAAAAGATATGAACCCTTGTTGCAGTTGAAAATACAAAAAATCTCCATCTATCCTAACCGCCAATATAGGATTTATTTTAAACCCTTTTGTATTCTCCATATGGAACTGACGCACATCTTGACATAGCATATCGAAAGTAATAGGCACTTTGTAACGATCATGTTTATCTTTTTTGGTTAATGTGATATGAAGTTTTTGTACTACTCTATCAAAACTAAAGTCAGCAATATAAAGATTTCGAAAGTTATCCATCTTTTCAATGAACCCTGATAATTCATCTATGTGGTGATACAAATAGTTTTCCATGAACAAAACACCTCCCCTTTTAAAACGACAAAAAAGCTGATGCGCAACATACCACATCAGCTTCATGAAAACTTTTTATTCTTCAGTTTCGTCGAAGTTTGTATTTACAACTTCTTCAATCATATCCCATTCTTCTTCTGTTTCGATTGCTACGAAACGACCACCGTCACCAGACTCATCTGGTTCATTAATCATTGGGACTAATTCGATTAAGTCATCGTCATCCGCTTGTGCGCCTTCTTCTGCTAAAATGACATATTCTTTATCAAATTCAGGATGATAGAATTCTAGCATTTTACGGTATAATACTTCGTTACCTTCTTCATCATATAATGTTAATAAAGCTTCATCGTTATTAATTTCTAATTCGTTAATTTTATGGTTTTCATTTGTCATCGTCGATCTCTCCTTAGTTTAGTGAATCTAAATAGCCTTGTAATATAAATACTGCCGCCATTTTGTCTATCACTTTTTTACGTTTTGCTCTTGAAACGTCAGCTTCGAGCAGCGAACGTTCCGCTGCTGAAGTACTTAAGCGCTCGTCCCACATGACAATCTCAAGTTCTGGCATGCGCTCAGCCAACGCTTCTTTATAATGTAATGATGCCTCACCACGGAATCCTATTGAATTGTTCATGTTTTTCGGCAATCCGATCACGACGGTACCTACACGCTCGCGATTAATGATCTCAATTAAGGTATCTAATCCGAGTTCATTTTGTTCTTCGTTGATACGGAGTGTATCCAATCCTTGTGCTGTCCAACCCATCATGTCGCTTATCGCAACACCCACTGTCTTACTGCCTACATCTAAACCAATAATTTTATGTTTAAGCATCTTGGTCTGAATCGTGGTTGTGTTTTAAATAAAATGACACAAGTTCTTCCATAATATCATCACGATCAATGTGTCGGATTTGGTTTCTTGCTTCATTATGACGTGGAATGTATGCTGGGTCACCTGAAAGAAGATACCCTACAATTTGATTCACCGCATTGTAGCCTCTCTCTTCCAAAGTATTGTAGACATTATTAAGAACTGTTTCAACATTTGCTTTAGGGATTTCATCGTGGTTAAACTTCATTGTTTTATCAAAATTTGCCATTGTCATAACACTCCTTAAACCATAAATAGATTACGCTCTCTATTCTACACGAAATACATCTATTTTTATAATGATTTAATGTAAGTTTCAACAAATTGTAATGCTGCTGTTATCTGGCTAGGATCTGTACCGCCGCCTTGAGCCATGTCTGGACGACCACCACCTTTACCGCCAACGATTGGCGCCATCTCTTTAATAATGTCTCCAGCTTTGATGCGATCAACATATTGTTTTGGTACTGTCGCAACAAGTGATACTTTACCACCCACATCACTTGCTAAAACAATGATTGTATCTTGTAATTTAGATTTAAAGTCATCCATTGTTGTACGCATTGCTTTTGCATTATCCACTTCAACTTCCGTAATTAATACCGGTAAGTCATTGATATTTGTTACTTTATCCTCGATATTGCCCATTTTCAATGCATTGATTTCTTTATTTTTCGCTTCAATCGTTTGTTGCAATGTTTTTTCTTGTACTTGCAAGTTTTCAACTTTTTCAATGACTTGGTCGTCTGCTTTTGCTTTTACTTGCGTTTTAATTGCATTAAAGCGTTCTAAGTAACGTTCTAAGTACATAAATGCTGCTTGACCCGTCACCGCTTCAATACGACGTACCCCTGCACCTGTACCTGATTCGCTTGTAATCTTGAATAGACCAATTTCAGATGTGTTTTTAACGTGTGTACCACCACATAACTCGATTGAGAATGGTTGCATATCAACAACGCGAACAACATCTCCGTATTTCTCACCGAATAATGCCATTGCACCTTTTGCTTTGGCTTCATCGATCGGCATTTCATTGATTGTAACATCGATACTGTTCCAAATTTCTTCATTAACTCGTTGTTCAACCAATTGTAATTCTTCTTGAGTCATTGCCGCAATATGTGAAAAATCAAAGCGTAAACGTTCACTGTCCACTAAAGAACCTGCTTGGTTAACATGGCTGCCTAATACTTCTTTTAAAGCTGCATGTAATAAGTGAGTGGCACTATGGTTTTTCATAATTGCTTTACGTGATTTGCTATCTACTGTTGCTGTGACTTCAGCACCTTCAGTCACAGTACCAAACTTCACATAACCTGTGTGTAAGTTTTGACCGTTTGGTGCTTTGATAACTTCACGTACTTCAATTTCAAAATCATCCGTTGCGACAATCCCTTTGTCTGCCACTTGCCCACCACTTACAGCATAAAATGGTGTTTGATCTAAAATAAAGTAAACCGTTTGATCAGCATCTGCTTTTGTGGCGCGTGTACCATCCAGAATAATATCTGTCATGTGTGCTTTTGTTTCGAATTGATCATAACCTACGAAAGTGCTTGCTGTATCGATTTGTTTAAGCACTTCACTTTGAACTTGCATAGATTGATTATTTTGACGGGCTTCACGAGCGCGGTTACGTTGTGCTTCCATATGTGTTTCGAAGACATCCATATCAATTTTAAGGTTTTCATTTTCTGCAATTTCTTGTGTTAATTCAATTGGGAAACCATACGTATCATATAGTTTGAATGCATCTTCACCGGCAATGACACCGTCTTGCGTTTTAGATTGTGCAATTAAACCGTTCAAGATAGAAAGCCCTTCTTCAAGTGTTTCGTGGAAGCGTGCCTCTTCTGACTTAATCACTCGAGCAATGAAATCTTGGTTTTCTTTTACATTTGGATAATAAGGTTCCATGATTTCCGCAACAATTTCTACAAGACGGTACATGAATGGTTCATTGATATCCAATGTTTGGCTAAAACGAACCGCACGACGTAATAAACGACGTAATACATAGCCACGACCTTCATTTGCTGGTAAAGCACCATCTGAAATCGCAAATGCAATCGTACGAATATGGTCTGCAATGACTTTAAATGCCACATCATCTTGTGCATTTTCTAAGTATGATTTGCCAGAAATTTTTTCAATTTCATGCATGATTGGCATAAATAAATCTGTTTCATAGTTAGTACGAACATTTTGAGAAATTGAGGCCATACGCTCAAGCCCCATGCCGGTATCAATGTTTTTACTTGGTAGTGGTGTGTAACTATGGTCTTTGTTGTGGTTGAACTCACTGAATACTAAGTTCCATACTTCTAGGTAACGTTCATTTTCGCCACCAGGATACATTTCTTCTGCTGGATCTTCTTTACCGTATTCTTCACCACGATCATAGAAAATCTCAGTATTTGGGCCAGATGGTCCTTCACCGATATCCCAGAAGTTTCCTTCAATACGAATAATACGGTCTTCAGTTAATCCGATCATATCATGCCATAAATCATAAGCTTCTGTATCTTCCGGATGAATTGTTACGTATAGTTTATCTGGATCCATTGCCATCCATTTCTCGCTTGTTAAAAACTCCCATGCAAATGTGACAGCTTCTTTTTTGAAGTAATCACCAATTGAGAAGTTACCTAGCATTTCAAAGAATGTATGGTGACGTGCTGTAAATCCTACGTTTTCAATATCATTTGTACGAATAGATTTTTGTGCATTTACAATACGTGGTTTCTTCGGTACTTCACGACCATCGAAATATTTTTTTAATGTTGCAACACCTGAGTTAATCCATAAAAGCGTATCATCATCGATAGGTACTAATGGTGCTGATGGTTCTACCATATGGCCTTTCTCAACGAAGAAATCAATGTACATTTGTCGAATATCACTAGCTTTTAAATTTTTCATTCTTTCAACTCCCTATTCTCTTTCATCAAACAAAAAAGACACTCGTCTCATCAAAGGGACGAATGTCTCGCGGTACCACCCTAGTTATAGTCGCCAAGCAACTATCACTTCATTATCTGTTATTGAACTATGCGTATAGTAGCGTTCAATGGTGGAACTCGTATCTCTCAGCACTGATACGTCTCTGTGAAGTTCCATTGTCATCTACTCGGCTATGCGCTTTACTTAATAGTGATTATATAAAAAGTTATGAACCTTTGTCAATTTCCAAAAAGTCATACGGGGTCGTCTCTCCCATATTGATCATTGGATTTACCTGATACATATTAGACTCAGTGAGTACAAATGTAGCTGCTTCAGTGTCAGCCTGTCCATCTGCATCGGATTCTGAATCCCCTTTAAAATACATTGTTAAGAACGTATATAACTGTGTCAATCGTGTTTGACCTTGTGTTTGAAGTCCCATATTGAACGCTTCTGCATCTCCTAAGAATACAAGTGATTGTTTGGCACGTGTTAATCCTGTATATAAAATAGGTTTTTGAAGCATGCGATAGTATTGTTTAACAATTGGCATGATGACTATTGGGAATTCTGAACCTTGAGATTTATGAATAGACGTGCAGTAAGCATGCGTTAACTCAACAAGGTCAGACCGCATATATGTAATCTCATTGCCCTCATAATCTACAATGACCACATCTTTATTCAATGCATTTTCTTTCGCCCAAAATATCCCAATGATTTCACCGATATCTCCGTTAAACACGTTATCATCTGGTCGGTTAACCAATTGTAAGACTTTATCTCCAGTTCGGAATAAGACGTCTCCAAAAGCGACTTCACGATGATCATCATCTTCTTTAGGATTTAAGATGTTTTGCAGCACCTGGTTCAATTTTTGAATACCAGCACTACCACGATACATCGGTGCGAGCACTTGTATATCTGCCATTGTATAACCTTTGCCGACCGCATTCGTTACAATTTTATCAACGATTTCTGGTATTTGATGTGTCTGACACGGGATAAATGAACGGTCATGATAGCGTTGGGTAATATCAACATCTTTTCCTAACTTTATGCGATGTGCCAAATCAATGATACTAGAACCATCTTGTTGACGATACACTTCAGTCAAATTAATTCTCGGTAAGACATCTGCGTCAATTAAATCTTTAAACACTTGTCCAGGTCCAACTGATGGTAACTGGTCTTCATCACCCACTAGTACAACTTGGGCATCTTTAGGAACGGCATTCATAAATTGATGGAACAACCATGTATCTACCATTGACATCTCATCAATTATAATCAAGCGTGCATCAATTTCATGTTCCAACAAGTCATCTGGTTTTGTCTCTTGATTCCAGCCAATCAGTCGATGTATCGTCATTGCTTCAAGACCTGTGGATTCATGAAGTCGTTTAGAAGCACGTCCCGTAGGTGCAGCAAGGACTACTGGAAATGCATCGCCTTCATCATAATCATCATAGTCTAGTGACAATCCATGCATCTCCGCATATAACTGAACGATGCCTTTAATCACCGTTGTCTTTCCTGTACCAGGACCACCCGTTAATAACATAACCTTGTTTTGAAGTGCACATTCTAACGCTTCTTTTTGCGATGTGGCATAACTCACTTCATTCATTTCTTCAATTTCTCCTATATTGAGTTGGATATCGGACAAATCAAATTTCGTAAGTGATTTCTTATCATTTGCGACTTTAAATAAATTTTGTGTGCTTTTTAGTTCCGAATAATAAAGACTTGGTATTGCCACGACTTCATCTACTGCAATCAGTTTTTGTTCTTCTACTAATTGCGTCATACATTCTTGCATAGGGGCTTCTTCAATCACTTCTGACTGATTTTTAGATAACAATTCAATTGCCGCATGAATCAATGCATCTGTTGGTAAATACGTATGTCCATTTTTCAGACATGTTTCTTCTACAACATAAAGAATGCCCGCGCGCAGACGATCTTGATGTAAAGGATGAATTCCTAATTGTTGGGCTAATTGGTCCGCTTTTTGGAAACCAACCCCTTTGATGTCATAGACCAATTGATACGGATTATTATCCAGTACTTTCAATGTATCTGCTTGATAAAACTTATAAATATCCATTGCGAGTTTTGACCCAAAGCCAAGCTCATTTAAGCGAATCATAATTTGTTCACTTTCCTGATTTTGATAGACTTGTTGGGCAATTTGTTCCTGCTTGTCCTTCGATAGTTTTGGAACACGTGATAAACACGATTCATCATTCAAAATTTGATGTATGGCATCTTCACCAAGCGTTTCTACAATAGCCTCCGCTGTTTTGACACCAATTCCTTTGAACAGTGAGCTAGAAAGATAGGCAATAATTGCATCTTTCGTCTGAGGAAGTTCTTTTTGAAACGTTTCTGCTTTCAGTTGTTGGCCGTAACGTGCATGCTGAACGACGTAACCTTTGAAAAGATACGTTTCATCTTCCACAATATCCGGAAAATACCCAACGACCGTCACTTCATCTTCAAAGTCGCCATTTGTATCAGCAACATCCACTTTTAAGACCGTGTAGTAGTTATCAGTATTTTGAAATAAAATACGTATCACTTCACCCTTTACATAAGTGCTATCTAAAAGCGTTGGGTTTTCCATTGTTATCCCTCCTGTTCTTGAATCATTTTAAACGTCTTAATCGCATGATGACTTAACATATGTGTGTCATCCATCTCAATAGCCTGTTCAAATCCTTTTATAGCTGCATCGATATCTTCATCTGTCATATATTGCGCTAATGTTAAATTGTACTGTGCATCTGCATGTTTTGAATCCTTCTCTAAAATGCGTTGTAATAACGGAATGGCTTGGTCAAACATTTCAAGTTCACAGAGTACAAGTCCATATTGAAATTGTGCTTCAATATCTTGGAAATCTGTATCTAATTCAGAAGCACGCATTAAAAATGGTAGTGCCTTGTCTTTTGCTTCCAATTGTACGAATGACATACCTAGCATAAAGTAAACATCTTTCGTTTCTAATTGTTTACTAATCGCCGTTTGATAAAGCTTAATGGCTTCTTGAAAACGCCCTTCATTAAAATACACATTGGCCAAGTTATAGTAAACGACACCGTTATCTGGCTGCAGTGTGATCGCATGTTGAAAGAAACGCTCAGATTTTTCAATTTCCCCTGCCTCAGCGAGTAAAATACCTGAGTTAATATAGTTCTCTATTTCTTCTGGTGCCGCTTCAATATTATCGAAGCAAGCTTGCAATGCTTTTTCAAATTGTCCTTGTTTAATCAAGTTATGTATTTGTTCTTGTTCCATATAATTTTCACCTTTACATTTTCTGTTTCAACAACCATTGTACCTCAAAACCGACCACAACTAAAATAGGGAGCTGCTTTAAAATCCCTACCTTCGAAAGATTTTATCGCAAACTCCCATTTTATCATTGTCATAATTAAATGACGTAACTTAATTGACC
Organism: Staphylococcus sp. IVB6240; assembly: GCF_025558425.1. Taxonomy (NCBI): domain Bacteria; kingdom Bacillati; phylum Bacillota; class Bacilli; order Caryophanales; family Staphylococcaceae; genus Staphylococcus; species Staphylococcus dromedarii. The sequence goes on along the minus strand of NZ_CP094718.1, from coordinate 1,105,064 downwards.
GCTATTTTTATAGACATCATCAATCGTTGCGCCACCTAAACAAACATCGCCATCATAAAATACAACAGCTTGTCCTGGTGTAATTGCACGAACAGGTTCATCAAACGTTACACGAATAGCATCATCATTTTCTTTCGTGATTGTGACACCTGTATCTTGCTGACGATATCTAAACTTCGCTGTACATTTCAACGGTTCAGATAAATCGGTTGGATTTACAAATGATACATCTGAAGCCACAAGATAATCACTGTACAACGCATCATGATGGAACCCTTGTTCAACATACAATACATTGTCTTTTAAGTTTTTACCAACAACGAACCACGGATCTCCATCGCCACCGATACCAAGGCCATGTCTTTGTCCAATTGTATAATACATCAATCCACTATGTTGTCCTTTTAATTCACCATTCAGTGTGCGCATTTCACCTGACTGTGCTGGTAAATATTGTGATAAGAATGTTTTAAAGTTACGTTCACCGATGAAACAAATACCTGTTGAGTCTTTTTTCTTCGCAGTTGCAAGATCTTGTTCAAGTGCAATTTTACGTACTTCTTTTTTATCAATATCACCAATTGGGAACATCACTTTTTGCAATTGTTCTTCCGTTAATTGATTTAAGAAATAGGTTTGGTCTTTGTTTTGGTCAACCCCGCGTAACATTTCAACTCGACCATCTTCATTGCGACGTACACGTGCATAGTGACCTGTCGCAACATAATCAGCCCCTAGTTTTAACGCGTGTTCTAAGAAAGCTTTAAATTTGATTTCTTTATTACACATGACATCAGGATTAGGTGTGCGTCCTTTTTTATATTCATCTAAGAAATATGTGAATACTTTATCCCAATATTCTTGTTCAAAGTTGACCGCATAGTACGGAATTCCAATTTGATTACAAACAGCAATGACATCATTATAATCTTCTGTTGCTGTACAAACGCCATTTTCATCAGTGTCATCCCAGTTTTTCATAAAAATACCGATGACGTCGTAGCCTTGTTCTTTTAATAAATGTGCTGTTACTGAGCTGTCTACACCACCAGACATTCCGACAACAACACGTGTATTTTTATTTGTCACGAATGTTCCACCTCTTTAAATTTTAAATATATTTTTTGTATTTCAACAATGATTTCATTGATATCTTCTTTTGTCATGAGTTCATTTAAGCTGATACGTACTGAATGGGTGACACGTACATCTTCTCCAAACATAGCAGAGAGTACGTGTGACGGTATCGTTGAGCCAGCCGTACAAGCTGAACCTGATGATACATAAACACCAGCTAAATCTAATAATGTAAGCAATGTTTCAATGTCAATAAATGGAAAATGTAGATTGACGATATGATTTGTCGTTTCAACCATAGAACCATTTAATTCAAATGGAATGGCTCTGTCTTGTAAGCCAACCAATAATTTCTCCTTCAATTGTGCCACATGAATATTATTGGCATCACGTTCTGAATCAGCCAGTTTTAAAGCTTCTACCAAGCCAACGATTTGAGGGACATTTTCAGTACCTGCACGACGCTTTGTTTCCTGTTCGCCACCTTGTTGTTGATAACGAATGGCTGTATCTTTTTTAACGTATAAGACGCCCACACCTTTTGGTCCACCAAACTTATGTGCCGTTAAGCTCAACGCATCGACTTTCAGGTCCTTTACATCAATAGGTAAGTGACCGATTGCTTGCACAGCATCCGTATGCAAGTAGGCATTCGATTCCGCAACAATTTCTTGAATTTCATCGATATGTTGAACTGTTCCCACTTCATTATTTACAAGCATGATAGAAACGAACGTAGTATCTTCACGTAAAACTGCTTTTAACTGCTCCAAATTTACGAGCCCTGAAGCATCAACATCTAAATATGTGACTTCAAAACCTTCACGTTCAAGTTGTTCGAAAACATGTAATACAGAATGATGTTCAATTTTAGAAGTGATAATATGCTGCCCTTTATCACGATTCGCTTGTGCAATTCCCTTGATAACCGTATTGTTAGATTCTGTTGCACCACTTGTGAAAATAATCTCACTTGGCTCAGCATTTATTATTTTCGCCACATCACGACGTGCTGAATCTAAAAAATGACGTGCATCTCTTCCTTGTGTATGAATAGAAGATGGGTTACCAAAATGATGTTGATAAATATCCATCATTGCTTCCAACACTTGAGGTTTCACTGGTGTAGTTGCAGCGTAATCTGCATAAATCCCCATTTAACGACAGTCCTTTCTGATAATCAATGTTCCTATTTTAGCATTGCCTTTTTTAATTTGCTAGTAGTCTGTTTCTACTGGCTTTCAACTATTACATCTATTGTATGATGAACGCGTTTGAACTGCAATGAATCGGCCGTAAGCAATTTTCAAGTCAAGACACGTTACAGGTGCTATACTAACTTCAGAAAATGTGTGATTGGGACAAAATGAATCATTACATTGAAACACCGATAAAGGGTCTTCCGATAATATGATTTTACGACAGACTTTTGCAGCGCTACAAAATTTGAAAAATTAATTTTGATTGCGGATGAGGTTCTGTTCAAATTCTAAGTACTTTTGTCCCAACCGTAGAATAGGAGTGTTATACACCATGAAAAAGATTCGTTATTCCGCGCTGAACCTTGTTCCAATTCGTGAAGGTTCAAATGAGCGAGAAGCTATTGATGAAATGATTGAATTAGCGCAATCATTAGAAAAGATGTCATATGAACGCTATTGGATTGCAGAACATCATAACGCCCCAAACCTTGTAAGTTCTGCCACAGCGATTCTTATCCAACATACACTGGCAAATACAAACCATTTACGTGTTGGATCAGGCGGTATCATGTTGCCGAACCACGCCCCATTAGTAGTCGCTGAACAATTTGGGACTTTACACCAAATCTACGGTGACCGTATCGATATTGGACTAGGTCGTGCACCTGGTACAGATATGTCGACTGCCAGCGCATTACGTCGTGATAAACATGACGGTGTTTTCCAATTCCCAGAAGAAGTGAAACAACTGATTCAATACATGGGGCCTGATACAAAACAAGGATATGTGAAAGCTATTCCTGCAATAGGTTCTGAAATCCCTGTTTATGTTTTAGGTTCTTCAACAGATTCAGCACATCTCGCAGCACGTGAAGGACTCCCTTATGTATTTGCCGGTCACTTTGCACCACAACAAATGAAAGAAGCCATCGCAATCTACCGTGAGTTATTCGAACCATCTGAATATCTTGATGAAACATATGTCATGGTAGGATTAAATGTGATCCTAGCAGATACACATGATGAAGCCTTACATTTAGCAACAACACTAAGCCAAATGTTCACAGGTATTACAAGAGGACGTATGCAAAAATTACAACCACCTGTCAAAGATTTAAACAATGTCATGTCACCTCAAGAAATCGCCATGTCGGACGCGCGTATTCAACAATCATTAGTCGGTGATAAAGCTGCAGTCAAACAACAAATTAAAGACTTTGTTAATTATTATGGTGAGATTGATGAAATCATGGGTGTTAGCTACATTTATGATAAAGAAAAACAAGTGCAATCATATCAATACTTTAAAGAAGTCCTTGATGAATTGAATGCAGAAAATGCATAATATGAATTAAACAGATAAAGAGCATCTAAATGATCCCAAAAATTCATTTAGATGCTCTTTTAATAAGATATTAGAGTAAATTTTTACTTTCAAATATCAACAAATGATAAAAAAAACAGCAGAGACTTTATCTTAGCCTCTACTGTTCATATCAATAGATGATTATTTGTCACCTTTTAATTTGTCGATTGCGTCAGTCGCTTTGTCTTTTACATTTTCTACAACTTCTTTAACTTTTCCAGCTGCTTTGTCTTGTTTGCCTTCGTTTTCTAACGCTTTATCGCCTACTGCATTACCTGCAGTTTCTTTAACGTTACCTTTTAATTGATCGAATTTGCTTTCTTCGTTTGTCATAATGATTACCTCCTCGTATAGCTTATGTTTATAATACCCATCTTAATAAATGTATAAACATAAAAGCTCATTATTTTTTTAAATACTTTTTTTAAATATAGAACATGTAGCCTTCTAGGGCTTTTGCATCTTCATACGATGCTAATGAATGTAATGTTGTTTGGTCTAGGACATCCTTGACAGCATCACGCATTCTCAACCATAGTTGTTGTTGGGCAGGTGGTTCAGACTCAATACGTTCTACAATTGTAAGTGGTCCTTCAAGTAATCGAATAATATCTCCAGCAGTGATTTCTTCAGATGACATGTTTAATTCATAGCCACCCTTTGCCCCACGTACACTTCTGATAAGTCCTGCATTACGTAATGGGCCGACAAGTTGCTCAAGATATAAGTCACTGAGGTCGTTTTCTTCTGCGATTGTCTTTAACGAAACACAGCCTGTGCCTTCTCTTTTCGCTAAAGCAATCATCAATGTTAATCCATATCTACCTTTAGTCGAAATTTTCATTGAATCATCTCACCTATCCATCCTATTTGCTTACATTTTTTCACTATTTATATTATTATAATACCAATGTTATTTGAGTACAACTTTCACTCTGAATTAGCTTTCATATTGGGACAATATACTTCTTTTATATATTATTATACTACATATAAAACATTTTCGTACTTCAATTTCTTTATGATTACTGAGCCATCATAAATTTACGATACATAAGTCCCCAATACAAATCATAATCATAGGAGGTCTTTTCATGACAACTGAACCTTTAGCATCCCGCATGCGACCACGAAATATTGATGAAGTGATTGCCCAACAACATCTCGTGGGTGAAACAGGTATTATAAGACGCATGGTTCAAGCACAACGCTTATCGTCCATGATTTTTTACGGTCCTCCAGGCATTGGTAAAACAAGTATAGCACAGGCAATTGCTGGTAGTACTGCTTTTAAGTTCCGACAATTAAATGCTGTTACGAATACAAAAAAAGATATGCAGTTAATTGTTGAAGAAGCAAAAATGTCTGGTCAAGTTATCTTATTACTTGATGAGATTCATCGACTTGATAAAGCCAAACAAGATTTTCTACTCCCTCACTTAGAGAATGGAAAGATTGTATTGATCGGTGCAACAACGTCAAATCCTTATCATGCCATTAATCCAGCAATACGATCACGTGCCCAGATTTTTGAACTGTATCCTCTGGAAGCTGATGATATTAAACAAGCTTTACAAAGTGCTTTGGATGATGAAGAACGTGGTTTAAAAACATATGAACCAATCATAGATGAAGATGCATTTGAATATTTTGCAACTCAAAGCCAAGGTGATGTTAGAAGTGCTTTAAATGCTTTGGAACTTGCCGTACTGAGCGCAAATTCAAAACCTGCACATATTACATTGAAAGATGCGGAAGATTGTTTACAACGTGGGGCATTTTTAAGTGATAAAGACGGCGATATGCATTATGATGTGATGAGTGCTTTTCAAAAATCAATACGTGGCAGCGATGTAGATGCGGCATTGCATTATCTTGCACGTCTGATCCAAGCTGGCGATCTGCCAACAATTGCACGTCGCCTATTAGTGATTAGTTACGAAGATATTGGGCTTGCGTCACCGAGTGCCGGCCAACGCACACTTGCTGCCATTGAGGCTGCTGAGCGCCTAGGTTTCCCTGAGGCGCGTATTCCGCTCAGCCAAGCAGTCATCGAACTTTGTCTGTCACCAAAATCAAACTCAGCAATCACTTCTATCGATAGCGCACTTTCTGACATTCGCAGAGGACATGTTGGACAGATTCCTGACCATTTACGAGATGGTCATTATAGTGGTGCAAAAGAACTCGGTCGTGCAATCGGCTACAAATACCCACATAGTTATAATTCAGGATTTGTGGCACAACAATATTTACCATCAAAGCTTAAAACCAAGCAATACTATCAACCGAAAGAAACTTCAAAAACCGAACAACAAATGAAACAAATTTACGATAATATTAAAAAACAACAAAAATAATATCACGTCAAAAGAAAAACGCCCCACTCGTGAGGCGTTTTTGCTTTATTGTTTATCTTTAATACGTGTTACTGGAATATCTTCTACAATTTTATTACATACATAACTTGCCATAATGAGTCCTACTGTACTTGGACAGAAGGCATTAGAAGCTGGAGGCATTTGCGCTTTACGGTTTTTACCTTGTGCATCCCCTACAACTGCCTTCACATCTTCACGAATTACAATTGGACTTTCATCTGAAAATACAACAGGAATACCACGATAGATTTTCTTTTGTTTTAGTTTTTGACGAATAATACGGGCAATTGGATCCGTATGTGTTTTTGAAATATCTGCAATTTCAAATCGTGTTGGATCTGTTTTATTAGCAGCACCCATACTTGAAATAATTTGAATACCACGGTCCAAACATTGTTCCATTAAATGAACCTTGTAGATGATAGTATCACTTGCATCCACAACGTAATCAATATCATAATCATTGAACAGTTGTTCATATGTTTCTTCTGTATAGAACATATGAAGTGATGTTACTTTACAATCTGGGTTAATCAGTTTAATACGTTCTTCCATCAGCGTTACTTTACTTTGCCCCACTGTTGTAGTCAAAGCATGCAGTTGACGGTTAACATTTGTAATATCTACATTATCTTTATCAATCAAAATGATATGTCCAATGTTTGTACGGGCTAATGCTTCCGCCGCAAATGTCCCAACACCACCGACACCTAGGACGGCTACAGTTGTATTTTTAAGGCGATCAAGACCTTCTTTACCGATCGCAAGTTCATTTCTTGAAAATTGGTGTTTCATTATTTTCTCCCTCTTTAACCAAAAATAGTTAACTATAGTATGTATCATCCTATAACTTGATGCAAGACATAAAAAACAGCAAGGATGAATTGTAAGGAAAAATTTTTAAAATATCTTTTCATTGTAGACAGCTACTTACATTACACGGATTCCCATCACACAAAAGAAAAGAGCCGAACACGATGGCTCAGCCCTTTCTCTATAATATATTTTAAATGCTATATGATTAATGACGTGACTTCGGATTCAAGGCATCTTTCAAGCCTTCACCAATAAAGTTGATACATAGGATTGTGACAGTAATGGCAATTGCTGGTGGCATCCAAATCCATGGTTTCCCACGCAAAATATCTCCTTCTTGCGCATCACTTAACATATTCCCCCATGTCGGAACTGTTTTATCAATACCAAATCCTAAGAAACTAAGTCCCGCTTCTGCAACAATTTGTACCGCAAAAATTAATGTTGCTTGTACAATGACAACACTTAAAATATTTGGGAATAAGTGTTTGAATAAAATTTTATGAACAGGTGTCCCGATTGATTTAGCTGCAAGGAAGTATTCATTTTCCTTTTCCTGCATGACTTTACCGCGGACGATACGTGCAACACCAACCCAGGACAATGCGATAAGTACAGCGGCTAAAACAATTGCTGATCCATATTGGTTTTCGATTTTACCACTAAATGTCGCATTCAATACAACCGCAAATGGAATAAATGGGAACAGCATCACAAACTCTGTAAAACGCATCAGCACTGTATCTACCCAGCCACCATAATATCCAGAAATCATACCAATTAGGATTCCGATAACCATTAGTCCAACAGTCGTAATTAAACCAAATGTGAGTGAAACACGGCCAGAGTATAGAAGACGACTAAATATATCACGTCCACCTGAATCTGTACCCAGCCAATGTTCGGATGACATTTGACCTTTAATTAATACTAAATTTTGTAGGTTCGGATCATGCGGTGCGAGAAACGGTGACAAAAGTGAAATGAGAAATATTAAAGCTAAGATGATACTCGCTGTCATTGCTGGTTTATTTCTTTTAAATTTTTGAAGTGCTATTTGTAATGGCGAACGATTCTTTTGTTTAATTTCTTTTGACATAATTTCCCCTCCTAATTACTCTTGATTCGTGGATCCACAATACTGTATGCGATATCCGAAATCAGATTTGCTAATAAACCTAAAAATGAGAAAAAGAGGAGAAGTGCCATCATCAATGGATAATCTTTACCACTAATAGAATCGATCAGTAACTTACCAATCCCAGGATAAGAGAAGATTGTTTCTGTGATAACTGCACCACCAAATACAGATAACACGTCAGCACCGAAGAAAGTAACAATCGGAATAATAGAATTTCGTAAAATATGTTTATTATAGATCGTCGATTCCGATAAACCTTTTGAACGCGCTGTTCTTACATAATCTTTTCGTGAATTTTCAATAATATCATTTCTTAAAAACTGTACATAACTCGCCGTTGATAACAATCCGAGAACCGTACCCGGTAAAATGGAATGATACAATTTACTAATATAATATTCGACTGAACCACTTTCTACACCAATCGCAACAGATCCTGAGAATGGGAACCAGCCTAATTGGAATGCGAAAACATAGATCGCAAATACACCGGCTACGAACGATGGAATAGCTAACATTAAATAATTGATAAATTGAATACTATAATCTATCGGACTATATGGTTTCCGTCCGGATAAAATGCCCAGTGGAAATGCAATGAGATAGGTAATCACCAAACTAATCACACCTAATAAGATCGTGTTTGGCATTCTTTCTTTAACAAGATCCATGACAGGACGTTTGTAGCGAATCGAATCTCCTAATTCACCCTGAAGTACATTTTTGCCCCATGTCATATATTGTTCAGGGATCGAATCATTTAATCCAAGCTTTTCGCGTTGTTCTTCATAATAACTTGCATCTACAGAAGGGTCCATTTGTCCAGTAAAAGCATCCCCTGGCTGAAGCTTTGCAAGTAAGAAAATAACAATGGACATACAGATCAATAATGGAATCATCAGTAAAAAACGTCTAATAATTAATGTTGTCATTCTGGAAACACCTCTTCTTCTAACAGGATACATGCTGCAAAGTGATCAGGTTCAACTTGACGATAATCTGGTTTCTGTAGCTTACATTCAGCCTTAGCAACCGGACATCTCGTATGGAACGGGCAACCTTTCGGCGGATCACTTGGCGAAGGAAGGTCCCCCTGTAGTAAGATACGCTCTTTCTTTTCACCAGGTCGAATCTCTGGAATAGCAGAAATCAATGATTGCGTATAAGGGTGCTGTGGCCGATTATAAATCGCTTCTGCGGGTCCTTGTTCCACAATATGTCCTAAATACATCACACAGATATAATCGCTCACATGTTTTACAACACTTAAATCATGTGCAATGAACAAATAGCTCAATCCAAATTCTTCCTGGAGTTCATCCATAATATTCAACACTTGAGACTGTACAGAAACATCTAATGCACTGACTGGTTCATCCGCAATAATTAGTTTAGGTTTTAAGGCAAGTGCTCTTGCAATACCGACACGTTGACGTTGGCCACCTGAGAACTCATGTGCATATTTATAGTAAGATTGTTCATTTAAACCGACACGTCTTAATAAATCTTTTACTTCGCCTTCAATTTCATTTTGAGACTTTTTATAATAATTTCGAATTGGTTCTCCAACGATGTCGCCAACCATTTGCATTGGATTTAACGATACATATGGATCTTGGAACACCATTTGGAACCCTTTACGTGCTTCTCTTAAAGCTTTCCCTTTTAAATGGGTAATATCTTGATCACAAAAATGAATTTCACCCGACGTGACATCTTGTAATCTTAAAATTGTACGTCCTGCAGATGATTTACCACATCCAGATTCACCTACTAGACCGACAGTTTGTCCTTCCTTAACTGTGAAAGAAATACCATCTACTGCTTTTACTTCTCCAACTTTACGTTTAAAGATCCCACCTTTAATCGGGTAGTATTGCTTTAAGTTTTTCACTTCTAAGACTGGTTTATTCGACATGTGCTGGACCCCCTTCTGCCATTACAGTTTCATCATACAGATGACAAGATACGTAATGAGAATCATCAATATGAATCGTTTTCAAATTTTGTTGTGTACAAACTGGCATCGCATGAGGACAGCGATTGGCAAACTTACATCCTACCTCAGGCATTTCATCCAACCCAGGTACCGTCCCTTTAATTGTTTCTAATTTATCTTGTTTCACATCTAAACGTGGGATCGCCTTAATTAACAATTGTGTATATGGATGTTTTGGCGCATTAAATATATCTTCAACACTGGCACGTTCAACAATCTCTCCAGCATACATAACAGCAACATTATCACACACTTCGGAAATCACACCGAGATCATGAGAGATAAAGATAATCCCCATATCATTTTCTAATTGAATAAATTTTAAAAGCTCTAGAATTTGTGCTTGAACCGTCACGTCCAATGCGGTTGTCGGTTCATCTGCAATTAATAGTTCTGGTGAACAAGAAATTGCCATTGCGATCATGACACGCTGACGCATCCCACCAGACAATTGGTGTGGATAGGAATTAACAACTTCATCTGCACGTGGAATCCCTACTTGTTTCAATAAGGTCACTGCACGTTCTTTCGCTTGAGCTTTATTAATATCCATATGATTAACCATCATTTCAACCATTTGATTTCCAATAGTAAATACTGGATTTAGTGACGTCATTGGCTCTTGGAAGATCATTGCCAATTCATTCCCACGTATTTTGTTGAAGTCATTCATTGAGAGATGATCGATACGTTTTTGTTTAAAGTGAACTTCACCACTATGAATTTCACCAATTTTATCTGGTAAGAGATGCATAATTGACATGCTGAGTACAGATTTCCCAGACCCAGATTCACCAACAATTCCCATGACCTCTCCCTTATTAATTGTTAAGTTAATATTTGAAATTGCATTATATCGTTGACCATTAATTTCAAAACCTGCACATAAGTCTTTCACTTTTAAAAGTTCTTTATCTTTCATAAAAGTGCCCCCTATCCCCTTGTTATTGTGTTGTTAGCGAAAATAAAGGATTGAGCAGTACGATTGCCCAATCCTTTAAACATCTTTCATCTAAGCCATTATTCTTCAACAGTCCATTCATAAATTGGGTTTGTTCCACTAAGAGATACTTCAAAGTTTTTAACTTTACTGCTTACAGCTGTTACATCTTCAAGTTCTACAATCGGAATGACAGGTACATCTTCTGCCATGATTTTTTGCCATTCTAAATATTTTTCTTTACGTTTGTCTTTATCTTCACCAACAACGTCACCGTCAACTGCATCTTCAAGCAATTTGTCAGCTTTTTCATTGTTGTAACGTGATTCATTCCATAAAGCTGTTGATTTATAAAGACCAGATGGATCCGGGTCTGCACCTTGTACCCAAGTTCTTACATAAACTTCCATGCTTTTATCCGCTTTTTCTAAGTCCTCACCGAACTTACCGAATTCAACCATTTCTGTTTTTGTTTTCAAACCAATTTTTTCCCAATAGCCTTTAAGAGCTGATGTACGTGGTTCGAATGTTGGGTTAGAACCAGCATAGTGTTTCAAGTTGATTACGAATGGTTTACCATCCTTATCTTCTCTCCAACCGTCGCCATCTTTATCTTTGTAACCCGCTTCATCTAATAATTTCTTCGCTTTTTTCACATCATATTCATAAGTTGGTACGTCGTCTTTGCCAGCACCACTCCAGTGCGCTGATGGAATTAAGCCGCTTAATGGTTTACCGTAACCGTAGTAGAATGCGTCAATCCACTCTTTACGGTTGATGGCATGTGCCATTGCTTGTCGTAATTTTTTATCTTGATACTTAGGACGTTCTTTTCCAATTGTTTGTGACTTTTTATCATAGTCATTCATTACAAAACCAACAATTGCATAAGACGTAGATGGTGCTTTTAATAATGAAATATTTTCTGCACCATTATCACTTACCTCTTTTGCAACTGGTGCTGATAAACTAGACATATCAATTTCGCCACTTTCTAATGCTTGTGCCATAGATGTTTGTTCAACTACGCGAAGGTTGACTTTATCAAGTTTCGGTTCACCTTGCCAATAATCTTTAAATTTTTCTAATGTGACTGACTCACCGTCTACAATATTTTTAACTTTGTAAGGTCCAATACCGATTGGATTTTTACGAACTTCTGGTGATTTTGCCATATCTTTTACTGGAATATCTTTGAAGATCTTTTCACTAATTACAGCGCCTGTCCAAAGTTTTAATAAGTTATTTGCTTTATTTTCTTTGAATGTTAACTCCATTGTGTAGTCATCAATTTTTTTGATACCTTCAATTGTATCCGCTTCACCTTTATGCTTTGCCTCTGCACCTTTAACATCTTGTACGTAGTCATAGCGTGGACCATCATAGTCAGGATCAGCTAGCGTTTCTAAAGTAAAGATCCAGTCATTAATTGTTAAAGGATTGCCATCATGCCATTTAATACCCTTTTTCATCTTGAATGTATATGTAAGCTTGTCATCCTTCTTTTGCTCCCAAGATACAATTTTAGGTTTGATATTTAATTCGTCATCAAAATCAACTAAAGAATCGTTGAAATAGGCAATAACATCTGAGTCACCCGTTGAGCCTGCAAAAATACTTTGGAAGTCCCCTTGAGGTGGTTCTGCAATTCCGACATTAAGTGTGCCCCCTTTTGCATCACTTTTTTCGGTTTTACTTTCGTTTTTCCCCGAATTTGAATCCCCTTTACCACATGCTGCTAAAACAAAAACCAGACAAATAAACAATATAGAAATAGAACGCCATCGTTTATTCATATTATTCCCACTTTATTTTGTGTCTATTTAATAACAATTATTGTATTAGTCTGATAATTTTGTCAACAAATTATTTAAAATTTTAATAATCTCCTTAAAAATTATAAATACCCGATATTTTCTTTATTATCGAATATAAATAAATTGTAGCAAAACACGTATATTAACTTATTAAAGGTAATATTATTGTATGGATAATAATTTTCATATCACCACTTATTTGAAACAAAATTAAAAAATGGACTGCATCATGATACAGTCCACTTACAAAATATTTTATTTTTCAATTTTTGGATACATACATGAATTTATTTATTTTACTAGGTTTATGAAAAGACAGATTCATATGAATTATTTTCAAAAGCTTTTAGTTCAACGATGCGTTGTTCTAACTCTTCAAAGTTAATAATTCTTGCTTGTCGATGCATTTCTTTGCTTTTGTAGAATAGTATTACAAACATACTAAGATTAGTGGTGAAGAAATCTACGACGGTAGGTAACTTCACTACTTTTTTATTTACTAAAATTTGCCAATAGCGCATTATTTGAGTTTATGGAATAGTAGTAGAGAGAAGTACTCCGAACAGCTCCGAGGGTCAACGAATCCGTATAAAAAACTGGAGAACTTCACTCTCCTTATTAATTCGATTTTAGTATGTTGGGTCCAGTGAGATCGTGTATGGGAAAGTGAAAAAAATAAGGGTCAGTGAAGTTAAAGCTTCTTAGATAAAAAGAATAGGAGTGATTTATATCGAATATTTTGGTATCGATGTAGGGAAAGGGAAAAGCTTTATTGCACATTATTCAAACGAAACTTTTATAGACGAGTTTGAATTAATTCATAATAAAAGCGGCTTTGAAAATCTATTGAATTATGTAAAACAATATGCAGGGATTTATATCCTTCTTGAATCAACAGGTATATATTCCAAACCGCTAGAAAGATTCTGTAATGAAAATTACATCCCTTACAGTATAGTGAATCCGTTAGAGTCTAAGTTAATGACAAATACACTTAGAACATGGAAAACAGATAAATCAGATGCTCATAAGTTGGCAAATCTTGCGAAGCATTATAATAAGCAACCATCTCAAAATATGATAAAAGATATTCACATCAAAATAAGAGAAGTGACAAGATATTATGAAGAACTTTCTAATCAAATGACATACTTAAAAAGTACATTGATTCAGTTATTAGATATGACCTTTCCAGAACTACAAATTTTATTTAAAGACAGATACTCTAAAATCGCGTTGAGAGTTGCGAAGCTATTTCCACATCCAGATTATGTAGATGTTAATAATGTATCAAAATTGAAAGAGCTAATCGCTAATAGTACTAATAAACGATTGTCAGACAAAAAGGTAAATTCATATGTGGAGAAGTTAGTTTCTTATACGAATGAAAGTTATCCATCAGTACCCGCTGATTCATTCTTCGTAGATAAACTCATCTACACAATTGATGATTTACTTAATTCAATGGAAAGACAATTAGCCATTCAAACTCAACTTATTGACTTAGCTCAAACACTTGATGAATTTAAAATATTAACATCTATTCCAGGTATTGGAGAGTTAACTGCAGCTATGGTAATTGGAGAACTAGGTGATATACGTGCTTTCACTTCTCATAAACAGCTGAATGCTTATATTGGTATTGATATAAAAAGATATCAATCAGGAAAAACACATTACAAAGACAAAATAAATAAGCGAGGAAATAAACGTGCAAGGTCATTATTTTACATCATTGTACAAAACATGTTGAAAGTACAAAGACTATATGCCAACCACATTGTTGATTACTATTATAAATTAAAAGAACAGCCTTATGGAAAAGGCCATAAGACTGCAGTTATTGCTTGTGTGAACAAGCTGTTAAAAACTATTCATCACTTAGTTATTAACAATAAAGAATACGATTATCGAATGTCACCGCACTGATAACCTATCTACCATCATAATAACACATTCCAAAAATTTTTTACTAACATAGGTTTATTTAGTGATGCCTTTTTTAGCACTCACTTAAATAAAGTGCTTGACTAATCGTAGGAACAGGAGCTGTAAACAGTGATAATTGTCCAGCAGCTTCTGGAATTTCATTTACCATGATTTGTACACTTTCCATTTCATGTTTTTTGGCCAATGCATCTACTCTTGGAAAATCAGCATGACAAACGCTGCATCCTTCTGACATAACATATAATAATAGTTTATCTTTTTTATCAATTTTATTCATCAAATCATTGTAATTGATCACTTTTTCCATTGTTTACAACTCCTTTTTAGTCTTTTTAGTTTACTACATATATTGCGCTAACACATTTTCTAGGTTAGGTTTTGGATTAAATCCTACTAAACTTTGTACTAATTGACCATCTTTAAAAATCAACAATGTCGGAATGCTTTGAATTTGATATTGAGCAGCTAAGTTTTGTTCTTGATCAACATCTACTTTTCCAATTGTTACTTTACCTTCTAAATCATTGCTCAATTCTTCTAAGACAGGTGATTGCATTTGACAAGGTGGGCACCATGTCGCCCAAAAATCGATAAGTGTGACACCTTTTTCAATTGTTTTATTAAATGTTTTTTCAGTAACTGTTACAGTTGCCATGATTCTCTCTCCTTTAGTTATATATCATATTTTTACTTTTGTTATACTAGTGATCATATGCATTTAAAGCATTGACGCTATGTGATAATGCTGAACCTGCTTTTAATGCTGTTGCAACAATGATTGCTTCAGCGACTTCTTCTTTCGTTGCTTGTGCTTTTTTCGCTGCTTTTGTATGAATATCAATGCAATAAGGACAACCTGTTGTATGTGCGACTGCAATTGCCATCAATTCTTTTTCTTTTGCAGTAAATAATCCTGCTTTCATTGCTTGTTGATCAAATTGCGCAAATGCATTAAAACGTTCACCATCTAATTGACCCATTTCTTTTAGTCTATTGAAATATGATGCTCTATACAGTTCATCATCTTCTATTTCATCATATGCATTGAGCGCATTAACACTATGTGCCATCGCTGAACCTGCTTTTAATGCTGTTGCTACGATGATGACCTCTGCCATTTCTTCTTTAGTACCACCTAATTTTTTAAACGCTTTGACATGATGATCAATACAGTGTGGACAACCTGTTGTATGCGCCACAGCAACGGCAATCGCTTCCTTCAATTTTTCGCTGAGTTTCCCTTCTGATAATGCCTGTTTATCAAATTCTGTAAACTTTCTGTATGATTCAGATGAAAGTTTGCTCATCTCAGCTAATCTTCTAAAATCAGATCTCTTATATAAACTATCATTTTGTAACATTGTCAAAACTCCTTTAATTTTTATTTATAAACTGACCAGTTGGTACAAATTATATATTAATTTTACTTTTTAAACCGTTACATGCTCTTTTTGATCATTTAATGCTTCGATATATGAGATGGCACTTTGTGCTGCAATACTACCGTCACCTGTAGCTGTGACAATTTGACGAAGACCTTTTTCACGTACATCACCAGCAACAAATATCCCTTTAATATTTGTACTCATATCATCGTTGGCAACAATATAGCCCGTTTCATTTGTGATACCTAAGTCTACAAAAGCTTCTGTGTTAGGTTTTGTTCCGATATAAATGAACAAGCCATCAGCATCTACAGTCTGTTCTGATATGTCAACTGTTGAAACAAGTGTTAATGAGCCAACTTTACCATCAATTGCATTAACAGATTTTAAAGTATGATTCCAAATGAAGTCGATTTTTTCATTTTTAAATGCACGGTCTTGAAGGATTTTTTGTGCACGTAATTCATCACGACGATGCACAATAGTTACTTTATCTGCAAATTTTGTTAAATATGTGCCTTCCTCAATTGCAGAATCACCACCACCAATCACATAAACATGTCTATTTTTAAAGAACGCGCCATCACATACAGCACAATAGCTTACACCACGTCCACCAAGTGCTTCTTCACCTGGAACACCCATTTTCTTATGCACAGCACCTGTCGCGATAATAACAGCCTTAGCTTCAACTTTGCTAGATCCCAAGTCAATCACTTTGTAGTCGCCTTTGTCTTCAATACCGCGAATATCTCCATATTGATAATCTGCACCAAACTTTTTCGCATGGTCGAACATTTTATTGGAAAGGTCTGGTCCTGAAATCATTTCAAACCCAGGGAAATTTTCAACTTCTTCTGTATTCACCATTTGTCCACCTGGCATGCCTCGTTCAATCATGACTGTATTCAAATTGGCACGTGAAGCATAAACAGCTGCAGTCATTCCTGCTGGTCCTGCTCCTAAAATTGCTACATCATATCTTACTTGCTCTGTCATTTTATCAAGCCTCCTATTTATCATTTGAAATTAGATTTTACCTACCAGTCGGTACAATTAAGGCAAACAATTACGTGATATACTCATCACGTTAATTGGTATTGCCATTTAATTGTATCAATAGCATTTTTCAAATATTGTGTATCTTGTTTTACTTTCTTCAACATAATGGCACCTTCAATTGTTGAAAAAATAGACTGTGCTTGTTTTTCAGTATCAAAGCTTTTTATATGTTCTTGCTCAGATAAAGCATCTAAGTTTTCTTTAATGGACTGTATCCATTTATCAATGAAGGCTTCTATTTTTTCTCTAAAAACTTCATCGTGTTCACTCATTTCAAGTGCTAAGTTCCCCACAGGACATCCTGCTTTTGACGCCATATCTTCATGGTATTTTAATGACCAATCCAACATCGCATTTAAATTCTCTTTAGGATTTTCACTTGTTTGAAGTCGATTTCTTAAAAGTTGTTCTGTCCATTCTTCAACAATATCATCGATGACAGCTAATCCCATATCTCGCTTTGAAGAAAAGTAATAGTAGAACTGACCTTTTCCAATATCAGCGGCATTTAATATATCGCTAATAGACGTAGCATTGTAACCTTTCGAATGAATGACGTTACGTGCCACTGTTAATATCTCTTGATTCTTCGACATTACATTTAACCTCCTTCAAAACAAAATAATGTAACTTTCCGAAACCTACCGGTTGGTACAAAATGATTTTAACTTAAAGACTTTTATTAGTCAATATTAAAGTCTTATATGAATATGATATTCAACTAAATACCTACCAGTCGGTACAATCAGTATATTAAATTAAAATATTTCAAATGTCAATACTAATGTTTTAACCCTTAAATATAAAAGCTAACACGGGATGATTTGCCCCTGTTAGCTTAAACGCAATTCTCTTATTTATGTGTCGCAATCGCTTCGTGAATATCTTGATTACCACCGATAATTTGGAATTCTTTTCCTTGAATGTCACTTTGTGTTAACACTTCATAAAGTACGCTTGCAACATCTTCACGTGGAATATGAATATCATCAGGGTTTTCAAATTGTGATGCAACTTCAATTTTACCTGTTCCTGGGTCATCCGCCAAAATACCAGGGTGTACAATTGTTGCTTTTAATGCGCTACGACGTAAATAATCATCAGCATAATGTTTTGCAATTACATAAGGTTGCAAGCTGCCACCTTCTTCAATTGCTTCTCGGCGTGAATCCCAAGTAGATACCATGACGAAATAGTCTACTTTTGCTGCCTCACTTGCATGAATTGCTTTCACTGCACCATCTAAATCAACAGCAATTGTTTTGTCAGCGCCAGTATGTCCACCTGAAACTACAGAGAAGACCACTTGATCATAGCCATCAAATTTTGATGCCAATGTTTCAACATTATCTGCCTCAACATCAATCAATGTTGCTTGAATCCCTTCTGCTTCAAGTGCCTTTTTTTGTTCTTCTTTTCGAACACCTGCTGTAAAATCAATATTTTGTGCTTTTAATTGTTGTACTAAATAACGTCCAACGCCACCATTTGCGCCTAATACAAATACGTTACTCATATGAATCCCTCCAATTAATGATAAATCCATACTAATACATTCGGAATTGAATTTCATATGATTTGCTCAAAATTGAATTATATAAAAAACAAGTGAGACATTATAAATTTATATGCTGGGAATTTGATTAACGGTGTTCCAAAAGCAGGATTTTCAGCAGAACTCCCACGATTTCAGCAAAATTTGAAAAGCAATTTTGCGCATCGTTCGGTTCTACTAAAATCCCAAACACTTTTTTCACAACCTCTTTGAATGCTAAGCTTTATATAATTTTCTGTTTAATTGAACAACATCATCATGTGTCATACCTGGTTTAAAATGCTTTCCTACCTCATCTCTTTGTTTTGGCGCTGCCTCTTTGTCTGCTCTTTCTAAAGCATCTCTCAAGTCATTTTCACTTAGTTCAGTACAATAGGCAGGTGTTCCTGGGTGATGTCGCCAAGAATTTTCTAATGAACCATTATCTACCGGATCAAAGCCCACTTCATTGATAATTCCCATCACTGTTGCTTTTTGTTCCGCATCATTACCAGATACAGCCATTCCAATTCGACCAGGCTCATTTTCAGCTTTACCACGTTCTGCAAGTGTATATGCTAATTGATTGTTAAATGCTTTCACGACATCTCTACCAATTTGTTTAGAAACCCAGACACTTTCAGGCATCCCCTCTTCAATTTCTTTCACTTGCGGATCACGGAATGGATAATAGTTTGATGTGTCTACAACAATGACATGTTTCTCTACTTTATCGATAATTGGTTTTAAATTTTCAATTACGAACAATGGTAAAGAGAGAATTAATACATCAATATCTTTCACAACTTCCTCTACTGGTACTGCTTGACCACTGATGTCCTTATCTTTCAAAAAGTCAGTTGAACGGACATCTGCAACTTTCACTGCATGTCCTGCATCGTGTAATTTATGTGACAATGTAGCGCCTATCGGACCGGCACCAATAATACCAAATTTCATAAAAACATCTCCTTAAACTTATATAATCTCATAGTATATCAAGATGTAATATTTTAAAATAAGGCAATTTTTATTGTCTTAGTACTATTTTTAGTACCTTTAATGTTCAAATGCTGCTTGGGTTTCTTCTGAAGGTGTTCCATACGCTTGACCAAAATGATCCATCATTTCAATAATTTTAGTCAATGCTTTTCCTTTTTCAGTCAGACTATACACCACTTTAGGTGGAACTTCTGGGAAAACTTCACGATGAATAATGCCATCTTCTTCTAATTCTCTTAATTGTTTTGTAAGTGATCCTTGTGAAATGCCATGTAAAAAGGATTTTATATCCGTATATCTTTTATTTTCATCCTTAAGAATCCAGACAATGATATTCTTGTAACGCCCAGATAAAATATTTTGTGTGTACGTAATATTATAAATATCTCTATGTTTATTTAACGGACATTCTGTAAATCCGTCTTTACAAATTTTTGTCATGTTATCCCTCCTGTTACCGGAATTGATGAGTAAAATCCATAAAAAAATACGCAAGACATAATGCCTTGCGTACCGATAGAATCCATGAATGCCGTAGTTTATGAGTGCTTGATCATTTTGGCCTGCTATATACAGGTGGGTGTCCTGTTTCTTGTTTAGCACGTCCTCCATTGAGGCGTATGCGCTGCAAGAAAACCAATTAGACTCCCTGATCAAAGAGTGTTAGGTCAAAATATAAAAAGCGAACTTACGAACATCCCAGACGACTATCTTATATACTTATATTAACACATCATCCATTTTTAGCAAGTAAATTGAATCATGTCCTTCAAATTGATGTGTATCAATCTATAATTAATGTTTAATACGTAATGACAATTCGTCTAATTGACGCTCTGAAACCGTACCTGGTGCATCTGTTAATAAGTCTGTTGCTGATGCTGTTTTAGGGAATGCAATCGTATCACGTAAGTTTGTTCTACCTGCTAATAACATCACAAGACGGTCTAAACCTAATGCGATACCACCATGTGGCGGTGCACCAAATTTGAAGGCGTCTAATAAGAAACCAAATTGTTCTTGTGCTGCTTCTTCAGTAAATCCAAGCGCCTTGAACATTTTTTCTTGTAATTCTCCGTCATGAATACGGATTGATCCGCCACCTAGTTCATAACCATTTAAAACGATGTCATAAGCTTGTGCTTGCGCTGTTTCAGGTGCTGTTTCTAACTTCTCAACATCTTCTGGTTTTGGTGATGTGAATGGGTGGTGTGCTGCTACATAACGATGTGCTTCATCGTCATATTCTAATAATGGCCAGTCTGTTACCCATAAGAAGTTCATTGCTTCTGGATCAACTAAACCAAGTTCTTTACCAAGTTTCACACGTAATGCACCTAAACTTTGTGCGACAACATCTTTCGAATCTGCTACGAATAAAACAAGGTCTCCTGCTTTAGCACCTGTTAATTCTTGTAATTGTGCCACATGTGCCTCTTCAAAGAAACGAGCAATTGGACCGTTTAAGCCTTCTTCTACAACTTTAACCCATGCTAATCCTTTCGCACCATAGATATTAACGAACTCTGTTAAACCATCGATGTCTTTACGTGTGTAGTCTTTTGCACCATCTTCTACAACGATTGCTTTTACTTGGCCGCCACCTTCAACAGCACCTTTAAATACTTTGAAGTCCATCGTATGACCTAGTTCAGATACATCGATTAATTCCATACCGAAACGCGTATCTGGCTTGTCACTACCGTAACGTTCCATTGCTTCAGCGTAAGTCATGCGTGGGAATGCTTCTGTTAAAGTGATGCCTTTTACTTCTGAAACAACTTCTTTAAGCATGGCTTCACCTAGTGCCATCACGTCTTCTTGCTCGGCAAAACTCATTTCGATGTCGACTTGTGTAAATTCAGGTTGACGGTCTGCACGTAAGTCTTCATCACGGAAACATTTTGCGATTTGGTAGTATTTGTCAAAACCACTGATCATTAATAATTGCTTAAATAATTGTGGTGATTGTGGTAAGGCATAGAATTCACCATCATGTACACGTGAAGGTACAAGGTAGTCACGTGCGCCTTCTGGTGTTGATTTTGTTAAAACAGGTGTTTCGATGTCATAGAAACCTGCTTGATCTAAATAACGACGAATCGCTTGTGTTGTTTGATGACGCATTTTAAATGTTTCAGCAAATTTTTCGCGTCGTAAGTCTAAGTAACGATATTTTAAGCGGATATTTTCATCGACTGTTAAGTTTTCTTCGTTTAATGCGAATGGTGGTGTTTCTGATTTATTGATGATTTTTAATGTTTTCGCTTGGACTTCTACTTGTCCTGTTTTGATTTTAGGGTTAACCGTTTCTTCATCACGTTTTGTTACTGTTCCTGTTACTTCAACCACATATTCAGAACGAACGCGTTCAGCTACTTCAAGTGCTTCTGCTGAAAAGTCTGGGTTAAAGACAACTTGTACATAACCTTCTCTATCACGTACGTCAACGAAAATTAATCCACCAAGGTCACGTCGATTGTGTACCCATCCTTTTAATGTAATTTCTTGTCCTAATAATTCTTCTGTAACTAATCCACAATAAGTTGTTCTTTGTGTCATTTTTTAAGCTCCTTTAATAATATAACTTGCAATTTCTTCAAATTTTAACGTCTCTGATTGACCTGTTTCCATATTTTTTACAGCAACTTGCTGTTGTTCTAATTCCTGATCACCGATAACAATCGTGTATTTCGCTTGCAGACGATCGGCTTGTTTCATTTGCCCTTTTAATTTACGTGACAAGTAATCTTTATCTACTTTAACACCTGCATGACGTAAATCATTTAACAATTTCACAGCATAATCATCCGCAGCTTCACCCATTGTCGCAATAAATAAATCTAGGTGATTTTCAACTGGCAATTCAATACCTTCTGCTTCAAGTGCTAGTAATAGTCTTTCGATACTTAATGCAAATCCGATACCTGTTTGTTTTGGTCCATCTAAAAGTTCTAATAAACCATTATATCGACCGCCGCCACATAATGTCGTAATGGCACCATCGTAATCTTCACTGTCCATCATTAATTCAAATGCTGTATGTGTGTAATAATCTAAACCACGAACAAGGTTTGGATCTACTTCATATGGAATACCGAGTCGATCTAAATGTGCTTTGACTGACTCAAAATAAGTTTTAGATGTGTCATTTAAATAATCTGTAATAGATGGTGCTGTTTTCATTTCTGGCTGATTTCTATCTACTTTACAGTCCAAAATACGCATTGGGTTTGTGTCGATACGTTTTTGACAATCTGCACAGTAATTATGAATAACAGGCTTGAAATGATCTCGTAATGCTTGTTGATATTCAACACGAGATTCTGCATCTCCAATACTGTTAATGACTAACTTCAAGTTATTCAAACCGAATGATTGGTAAATGTGCATCACTAACGCAAGTACCTCTGCATCGATACTTGGGTCTTCAGCACCAATCGCCTCTACACCAAATTGATTAAATTGACGATAACGTCCTTTTTGTTTACGTTCATAACGGAACATTGGACCATTATAGTAAAGTTTAACTGGTTGGTTTGGTAATCCTTGCATTTTATTTTCGATATAACTACGTACAACAGCCGCTGTACCTTCAGGGCGCAGTGTTAAACTACGATCACCTTTGTCTTTGAATGTGTACATTTCTTTTTGAACGACATCTGTTGAGTCGCCGACACCTCTCGCAAAAAGTTCTGTGCTTTCAAAAATAGGTGTACGAATTTCTTCATAATTGTATCGAGACATTAAGTCATGTAATTTTGATTCAATATAACGCCACTTTGCTGATGATTCCGGTAAAATATCCTGTGTACCACGAGGAATATTGATCATTGATATACATCTCCTTACGTTATTGCTGATTTTACTACAAAACGATTATGTGTTTATTGCTTTGTAAATTTTCCATGCTAATAAAAATACAAAACGTCCCTTATATGCTCACACATATAAGGGACGTTCATTTGCCGTGTTGCCACCCTAATTAAGATGTGAATATTCCATCACATCTCCACTCTATAGCTGATAACGTGTGCAACACGACTTTATTCTCATAAAGTACCTCTTCTTGTGTTCGGAAAGCATGCGTCAATGGTTTATCTTTCAGCCTAGGATAAACTCTCTTTGGTTTACACCACATTTGTTCATACACCATCAAGAATACATACGGTGATTATTATAAAATTCGTATACCATCATAACTGGTTTATGACATATTTTCAAGTTATTAATAAAGGAAATAATTTTTCAAGCCATCTACAATGGCTGTCTCCACAATATAGCGATGATTTTGATCATTCATTAGTATTTCATCAGTGGGATTGCTGACATAACCTAATTCCAATAATACGGCTGGTTTTTTCGTTTGTCGTAATACCTGATAGTTCTCTTGTCTGGCACCACGATCAGATAATAATACTTTTTTCTGGATACTAGCATTTAATGTTTTAGCTAAAGGCGCTTGCTTTTTATAACAATAATAAACTGTAGCACCATTAGCATTTTCAGAAGCAAGTGCATCATTATGAATACTAATAAATGCATCACCCTTCGCTTTACGATCTTCAAGGCTTACATATGTATCATCTTTACGCGTCATAATCACCTGTGCGCCTTCTTTTTCTAACATTTTTTTCAATTCTAGACCAGTTTTTAAAGTGATTTCTTTCTCGTGTGTAACACTTGACGTTTTGCTTGATGCGCCATTATCTTTACCACCGTGCCCTGGATCTAGGACAATTACTTTGCCTTTTAATGGTTTTAAATCTGGATTGACATCTTCTTTAATATCAAGATTCGTATGCCAACCGGCAATCCAACCTTTTTGATGATTTTTTGTAGAGGTTACTTCTAACCACTTGCCAGACCGTGAAATGACCTTGAACTTATCTCCCTCTTCAACATCATAAATAACAGGATATCCTGCATTTGGGCCTGTGCGTACTTCTGCATCTTCAATAAGATGTACTTGCTCATCATGATTATTAGACGTTATTGTCATTGCAGTAGCAAGTATTATGACGAATAACAATGAGATGACAGCAAGATAAACACGCTTAGGATTTAAACGTTTCTGTCTCAGCCATTGATCCAGTTTCCTCATAGAACCTTGCCATTTTCACTTTCATAAATAATCGTAACAGGTCCATCATTTTGGATATCTATTAACATATCTGTTCCGAAGTCACCTGTTTCTACATTTAGGTGATAACTGCGTAATGCATCATTAAACTTTTCATAAAGTGCATTGGCTTCATCTGGTGCCATAGCATTTGTAAATCCAGGTCGATTCCCCTTTTTCACATCAGCATATAAAGTGAATTGTGAAATAGATAGAATCTCCCCTTCAATTTGTTGAATATTTAAGTTTAACTTTCCTGCTTCATCTTCAAAAATTCTTGAATTAGCGATTTTTTTAGCAAGTACTTCTACATCTGCCTCTGTATCTCCATTACCTACGCCTACTAATAAACAGAAACCTTTTGAAATTTCGCGATGAATTGCGGCATTAGTTACTGCAGCAGACTTTACACGTTGAACGACAATTTTCATATTTAGACACTCCTAATTCCAAACTCGAGTCACAGTATAAATATCTCCAAGTTGCTTAATTTTATCAGCAACTTTATAAACTTCATGAACATTTTTAACCATGATACTTAAATTAATGACGGCATTTTTATCTATATCGGATTTACCAGACACTTTTGTCAGATGACTGGATGTACTATTTACAGCTTGAAGCACTTCATTAAGCAATCCGTTGCGGTCATATGCTGTCACTTCAAGATCCACTTGATATTTCTGTGCTGCATTTTTTGATTTTACCCATTCAACATCAATGAGACGCTCATCTTCATTTTGAATGTTTGGACAATCAGTACGATGCACCTTAATACCATGACCTTTTGTAATATAGCCAAGGATTTTATCTCCTGGAATTGGATTACAACATTTTGAAAGTTTAATTAATACGTTATCCAAACCTTCAACATAGACACCAGAATCTGTCGTAATATGGTCTTTAATTGGCACTGACTTCGTGACTTCTTGTGCTTGGTTTAAAGCACGCTGCTTATTCTCAATACGAATACGTTCTGTCAACTTATTAACGATTTGTTGAGATGTCACGCCACCAAAACCTACAGCAGCATATAAATCCGATTCATTCGCAAAGTTATATTTCTCATTCACTATTTTAATATTGGCATCTGTCAGGACTTCTTCAACTTTAAAGCCTTGTTCTTTCAATTCGGCTTCTACCATGAATTTTCCTTTTTCAATATTCGATGAACGATCTTGCTTTTTAAAGAAACTTTTAATTTTACTTTTTGCACTTGATGAACGTACGATCTTCAACCAATCACGACTCGGACCATAGGAATGCTTACTTGTACGAATTTCGACAATATCACCCGTTTGAAGTACATAATCAATAGGTACTATTTTACCATTTACTTTTGCACCAATCATTTTATTCCCAACTTCACTATGAATCGCATAAGCAAAGTCAATAGGTACTGCACCATAAGGTAATTCTATAACATCACTTGCTGGCGTAAATGCATAAACTTTATCACTTTGAAGATCAAATTTCATTGATTCGATAAACTCCTGAGCATCAGAAGACGTATGATCTGTTTCAGCAATATCTTTGAGCCAGTTGAGTTTTTGTTGATAAGTCTCACTGTCTTGTGTTACTTGCTTACCTTCTTTATAAGCCCAATGCGCTGCCACACCGTGTTCAGCAATTTCATGCATTTCAAATGTACGAATCTGAATTTCGAGTGGATCACCATTTGGACCTACAACAGTAGTATGCAGTGATTGATACATATTTTGTTTCGGCATGGCAATATAATCTTTAAATCGTCCTGGCATCGGTTTCCATAATGTATGAACAAGTCCAAGAACGGCATAACAATCCTTAATAGAATGAACAATTACACGGACTGCTAATAAATCAAAAATTTGATCGAATTGTTTTTTCTGCTTAACCATTTTACGGTAGATACTATAAATATGTTTCGGTCGTCCGTTGATTTCACCATCAATGCTCATAATATCCATTTCTTTTCTAATGTTATGAATGGCATTTTCAATATATGCTTCACGTTCACCACGTTTTTTCTTCATTAAGTTAACGATTCTAAAGTACTGAACATTATCAATATAACGCAATGCAATATCTTCAAGTTCCCACTTAATCGTATTAATCCCTAAGCGATGTGCGAGTGGTGCATAGATTTCAAGCGTTTCTTTTGAAATACGGATTTGTTTTTCACGTGGCATCGCACGCAAAGTACGCATATTATGTAGTCTGTCCGCAAGTTTTACTAATATGACACGCACATCTTTTGCAATGGCAATAAATAGTTTACGATGATTTTCAGCTTGTTGCTCTTCTTTTGAGCGATATTTTACTTTTTTTAACTTAGTCACACCATCTACAATTGTCGCGATTTCAACATTGAACATCTCTGCAACGTCGTTAAAAGTATAGGGTGTATCTTCAATGACATCGTGTAGAAAACCCGCCACAATTGTCGGTCCATCGAGACGCATCTCAGTTAAGATACCTGCTACTTGAATTGGATGCATAATATATGGCAAACCATTTTTACGGAATTGCCCCTCGTGTGCCTCATATGCTAAATGGTAGCTCTTAAGTACAAATGCATATTGCTCTTCACTTAAATAAGTTTTTGCTTTATAAAGAACTTCATCAGCACTGTATGGATATTCGTTATTCAAAAGGACACCCCCAACAAAATTAAATATTAATTCTATCATACTACAAGGCCACCAATAATTGAACTATCTAACGCATCTTTTTCATCATTGATTTCAGACACAATCCTTAATAACGTTTGCACTATATTATTGTTTTGATTTGATAAACAAAAAAGGTACTTCAATTTTAAACAACTTTTATAGGTTAACATAATATTAATATAGGGTACTTATATTTTTAATAAAGCTTGCCTGATAATGCGTTTTATTTTCTCAATTTAACCAAAAAAATGGAACAGCCATTATAGCCGCTCCATCTTTCTTCTATTCATCATATGAGATAAGGCTCATCACGTCGTAGCCTTTAATTTTTTCCATACCGTTTAAATACGCAAGTTCAATGATGAATGCGATACCTGCTACGATACCACCTTGTTGTTCAACAAGGTTAATCGCCGCTTCAATCGTACCACCTGTTGCTAATAAGTCATCTGTAATCAGAACGCGTTGTCCAGGTTTAATTGCATCTGCATGCATTGTTAGAACATTGCTACCGTACTCTAAATCATATTCATATCGAATAACTTCTCTAGGTAACTTTCCTTCTTTACGAACGGGTGCAAATCCAATACCCATTGCATAGGCAACTGGGCAACCGATAATAAATCCTCTTGCTTCAGGTCCTACAACGATATCTACATTTTTTTCTTTTGCATACTTCACAATTTGATCTGTTGCATAGCCGTATGCTTCTCCATTGTCCATAATCGTTGTTATATCTTTAAAGCTCACGCCTTTTTGAGGCCAATCTTGTACCTCAGAAACGTATTGTTTTAAATCCATCGATATCCTCCTAATGCGTGCGTGTCAGTGTTGTTTCTATCCATGTTTTAATCGCACTAAATTCATCATATAATAATTGTTTTTCAACTTCTAAACGTTGTAATCGTGCTTGATAAACACGACTTGATTCAATCGGTCGTTTATCTGTTTGTTGCACAGCTTCAATTATACCATCTTTTTGTGTAATGAGACCTAAGTCCAGAAAAACTTTCAGGATAAATTTTAAAATATCCGGTTTAATGTTTAAAAACTGACACAATGCCATCCCATCTTTCGCAAGGTTGATATGGCCTTTTTGCAACAGGGCTTTATAACATTGTTTGAACACTGATAACTGAGGAATGCCTTCAAAATAGATTGACTTCGCATGTTCAAATACGAGATAGATTTGAGAAACCTTTAATTGTTCTACAGATGTTTCTATATCTTCCATCGTTAAAGGTAAATCTCTAAATACACACTTCTCATATTGTTCTGGAATGATTTCTCCATAATAAAATTGATGTTCCGTTTCTTTGTCTCTATTTGGATGAATTAACTGACAAACATCTGATTGATTGTCAAAGTCCGGTAACTTTTTATTTTTACTCCGATAGTCTAATATTTGACGTTCATTACTTCCTATATCCGCTAATATAAATTGTGCAGAGCGATTGCCATTCCACTCATTGATTTGTAATTCACCAATCATATCGACCGATTGGCCTTCCATTAATTCAGATGCAAGCTGTCCATGACTCCAAAAAAGTGCCTGCAACGTTGTGTCTTTGAACGTGACTTTTAGATGGTTTTGTTGTTGTCCTATCGCTTTAGGTTGTTGTATTTGCAGGCCTGATAATTGTACTACTGGTTTTTGGAAGCTCATACCAAATGGCCTTAAACGGTGAATGGCTTGAATATTGTCAACAGTCACATCTTCAATTTTTAATACAGCATCGACCTGTTTCGTCGGTTGTAAGGATCCTTCTTCAAAGTTTTGTTTCATCCAATGATCAAGTGCTTCACGCAACGTATCAACATGTTCGATTTGCATAGTTAGACCTGCAGCCATATGATGGCCACCAAATTTGGTAATATATTCACCTTGCATGCTTAATGCATCAAACATGGACACTTGTTCAATACTTCTGGCTGAACCTTTTGTGTGTCCTTGTGCTTCATCAATATTGAGTACCATTGTTGGTAAGTGATGCGTTTCTACAATACGTGACGCAACAATACCGAGCACCCCTTCATGCCAACCTGATTGTGCAAGGACAAGGAAACGATCACCACGCTTAACATAGGATTCAGCCATTTGCAGTGCTTCTTCTGCAATTGTATTCACAATTTCTTTACGCTCTTGGTTAAAGTGTTCCACCTGTTCCGCTAAAAATAATGCTTCCTCATATTCATCTGCCATTAATAATTCTGCTGCTAAACTTGCATCATCCAATCGGCCTACAGCATTTAATCGTGGTCCAATTAAAAAACCAATCGTTTCTTCTGTAATCGTGTCATCATATTTAGTCTGCTCTAATAAGGCCTTGATAGATGATGGTGTCGATTCATTTAATACTTTTAATCCTTTTTTAACAATCGTTCTGTTTTCATCAGTAAGTGACACTAGGTCTGCCACTGTTCCAATAGCTGCAAGTCCCCAATAAGCATCTGGTAGTGTATCACTGAGAAGTGCTGATGCGACCTTTAACGCGACACCTGCACCACATAAGTAGGAACAAGGATAGTCCGCCTCGGGGTGCATAGGATGAACAATCGCATATGCATTTGGCATGGTTGGTCCGATTTCATGGTGATCTGTCACAATCACATCCACACCTTGTTGTTGTACCAATTCAATTTCATGATGACCTTGAATTCCATTGTCAACAGTAATAATTAAAGAAACACCTTCATCTACAGCATTTTGAAAGGCCGCTTCACTCGGCCCATATCCTTCTGTAAAGCGATTCGGAATGTACCAGCCAACCATTGCACCTAGTTTACGAAGTGTATCCACCATAATCGTCGTGGACGTCACACCATCTGCATCGTAGTCACCATATACAAGTATCGCCTCTTCATTAGCGATTGCTTGACGAATACGATCAACCGCACGTTGCATATCGCTCAGTTGAAGTGCATCGTGAATCACCATCTTGTCTTCTAGTAATGCCGCCAGTTCTGATTCTGTGACGATACCCTTTCCTTCTAGAATCTGTTGCATGATAGGCGTGATATTAAATTTTTGAATCAATGTCCGATCTATTTCTTGATGTTGTTCATTATGACACCATTGAAATTTCGATTTTATCATGATTACATACCTCTTTTCACACACCGTATTATATCTGAAAATAGCACAAATAAAAAGAGAGTGGGACTGAAAGCCTATTTATTATATAAGCTTTGTCGTCCCACCCCGATAATGTGAACAGCAGTGACAGAAATTAAATCATTATTTTTATTCCAATCACATACTACTATTCAATTTTTATTTCGACATTTATTCAATACTACGTCTCATATGATGATTAAACTAATACCTTTTCTTCATTCGTACGTTTACGTTTGTACACAACCAATTTATCATTCTCTGATTTGCGTAATTCACGTTTCTTCAGAATGCCCCAAAGTGGAACAGCTGTAAAGATAGATGAATACACACCAGAAACTAAACCGATTAATAATGCAAGCGAGAAGTTAAAGATACTTGAAGCACCAAAGATTAATAGTGCCACAACAACAACGACAACTGTTAATACAGTGTTAATAGATCGCGTTAAAGTTTGTCGGATAGAACTATTCACAATGTAGTCGATTTGTTCTTCTTTCGTAATCACTTTTACATTTGCTAACATCTCACGTACACGGTCAAACGTAACGATCGTATCGTTAATAGAGTAACCGATAATCGTTAATACCGCTGCAATAAATGTAATATCTACCTCTAAGCGTAATAAACTAAATACAGCGATAATCATAAAAGCATCATGTAATAACGAAATAATAGATGAAATACCCATGCGCCATTCGAAACGCAGTGTGATATAGATAATCATACCGATTGATGCAAGAAGAACAGCTAACATTGCATTCTTCGCTAATTCTTGTCCAATCGTTGGTGATACCGTGTTCACCGACGGATCCGCATTGTATGATTCACTAATCGTGTCTTTCAACTTCAATACTTCTTCTTTTGTCAGATCACGTTTATATTGCATTGAGGCATTTTGATCTTTATTACCACCAATTGACATTTGGTTCGGTTTTAAACCAATATCTTCCATTTTTTTCTCAATTTGTGTCTGTTTCAACGCTTGATCAGATTGGAAGTCTACACGTGTACCTGATGTAAAATCAATCCCCAAGTTCAATTTAAATATTGAGATAATGATAATACCTGCAAGAATGATGATACCACTGAATGCAAATAAAGGTTTGGCTAACTTCATAAAGTCAATTTTGTCATAAGGTGTGTGTAAATCTGGTACATCATAACCTTCGTTAATGTCATGAATGTCTTTCTTCTTAACACCAAATAACCACATTTTCTTCTTGAAGTAGTTTGAGTGTACGAGTAACGATAATAATAGTCGTGTTAAGAATACGGCTGTCACGAAACTCATTAGGATTGCTAATAATAACATTGTCGCGAATCCTTTTACAGAACTTTCACCAAAGAAGAATAAAACTGTTGCTGCCAATACGGTTGTTAAGTTGGCATCCAAAATGGTAATAAATGAACTTTTATTCGCACGTTTATACGCTTGTTTCAAGGTACGACCAATACGAATTTCATCCTTAATACGTTCATACATAATGATGTTCGCATCCACGGCCATCCCAACACCTAATACGAGGGCTGCTAAACCAGGTAATGTCAGCACACCACCGATAAAGTTAAAGGCAACCATTGTTAAATAGATGTAAGTTGTTAATGTAATTACGGCGATCGCGCCCGGAATGTGGTAGAACAATAACATAAAGGCAAAGATAATGCCGATACCTAATACAGAGGCAAAGATCGTTTTATCTAAAGCATCTTGACCAAATTGAGCCCCTACAGATGTTGAATAAATTTCTTTCAAGTCAACTGGTAATGACCCTGAGTTTAGAAGGTCAGCAATTTGTTTTGCCTCAGCAATACCATCTTCTCCTTCAAAACCACCTGAAATTTCAACACTTTCAGAGTTAATCGCTTGTTCTACAGATGCTGCAGAGATGTATTTAGGATCCTCTTTTGTTTTTTCGTCTTGGTAGCTATCTCCTTTTTGGAAGTCTAGCCATACGACCATGACATTCTCATCTTTTTCAGAGATTTCTTGTGTGACACGTGCAAACTTTTTACTGTCTTTTAATTTAAAAGTAACAGCTGGTGCATTCGTGTTTTGTTTAAATTCTTGTTTTGCAGAACCTTGTACTAAGTCTTTACCTGTTAACAAGACTTTATCGTCTGCATCACGAATGGTTAAGTTTGCCTGAGAAGATAAAATTTTACGCGCTTGTGATTGGTCTTTAACACCGGCCAATTGGACACGTATACGGTTTTTATCCTCCACTTGAATTTTTGGTTCTGAGACACCTAATACATTGACACGTCGTTCCAATGTCTTGGCAGTCGATTCGACAGCGGTACTATCAATTTTATCCCCTTTTTGCAATGGGTTAACTTGATAAAGCACCTCGAAACCACCTTGTAGGTCAAGTCCCAGGTTAACGTCTTTGATTACACTTTTGTATGTCGTTGCCATTAACCCAAAGAGCAATGCAACTACAGCAAAAAATGCAACCAACCTACTTGCTTTCTTCACATAAACACCTCTTTTTATTTTGTTTCATAGTTAACACTTTATGTCATATTCTAAGTATCTTGGGATCATCATCATTATTGATATATGAAAAAATCAATAATCAATTTCCTTTTAGCAAAAAGCGCATCATTTTCAGATGACTAAAAGTTAATATCCCACTCTCTTATCAAGTCTAACTATCAATCTTTACTATCATATCAAATTAGGCCGATTTCGTAAAAATTTTATCAAACTTCTTATATAGTGTTAAAAATGATACAAGCTGGAGCAAAATACATTGCCCCAGCTGTGTCTAATTCTACTTTTTATGATGGGTCAACTTGTTTAATCGCTTGTTTTTCAAAAGTAAGTTCTGTACCTTTGCCATTTACAGTAATAACAGCTGTTGTTTCATCTACTGCACGTACAGTTCCTTTGATACCGCCAATTGTTGTGACGCGTTGACCTGATTGTAATTGTTCCACCATTTCACGATGCTCTTTTGCACGTTTTTGCTGAGGACGAATCATGAAGAACCACATGACAACGAACAGCAATATAAGTGGTAATAAACTAATAATCGATGACATAAATCAAACTCCTATCTAGAAATTTTTCGGATTTTCAACATTGAGACCGTATTGTTCGAAAAATTCTTCTTTAAAATCTAGAAGACGATCTTCACGAATCGCTTGTCTAATGTCCTCCATTAATTTTAACAGAAAATGTAAGTTGTGATAAGTAGTAAGGCGTATACCGAATGTTTCATCCGCTTTAATCAAATGACGAAGGTAAGCGCGTGTATAGTTTTTACAAGTATAACAATCACAGTTTTCATCTAATGGTCTAAAATCATCTTTATATTTTGCATTTTTGACAACTAAACGTCCATGTGAAGTCATACATGTCCCATTACGTGCAATACGTGTTGGTAATACACAGTCAAACATATCCATACCACGAATACTACATTCGATTAAGGCATCGGGTGATCCGACACCCATTAAGTAGCGCGGTTTATCTTCAGGCATATATTGTACTGTATGCTCTACCATATCGTACATAACCGGTTTTGGTTCACCAACTGATAGACCACCAATCGCATAACCTGGAAAGTCTAACGCTACAAGTGCTTCAGCAGATTGTTGACGCAGATCTTTGTACTCTCCACCTTGAATGATACCGAAAAGTGCTTGATCTTCTGGACGTTGATGTGCTTTTTTACAACGTTCTGCCCAGCGTGTTGTACGCTCTAATGAATTTTTAACATAATCATATTCAGCTGGCATTGGTGGACATTCATCAAACGCCATAATGATATCTGAGCCTAAGTCATTTTGAATTTTAATGGAATCTTCAGGTGAAAGGAATAGTTTTGAACCGTTTGTATGATGTCGGAATTCTACCCCTTCTTCTGTAATCTTACGTAAATTACTTAAACTGAATACTTGGAAACCGCCAGAGTCAGTTAAAATTGGTCCATCCCAATTCATAAATTTATGTAGACCACCTGCTTGTTTCACGATATCATTCCCTGGTTGTAACCAAAGATGATATGTGTTACCAAGCAAAATTTTAGTATTCATCTGTTTTAATTCTTCAGGGCTCATCGTTTTAACCGTTGCTTTTGTCCCTACTGGCATGAACATCGGTGTTTCAAATGAACCATGTGGTGTGTGAACAATTCCAAGTCGTGCACCTGATTGTTTACACGTCTTAATATGTTCATATGTCACTGCTGGCATAGTGTTCTCTCCTATCATTAAATAATTATCATCGCATCGCCAAAGCTAAAGAAACGATATGATTTTTTCACCGCATGTTGATAAGCATTGAGTACAAATTGACGTGAACTGAATGCGGATACAAGCATCACAAGTGTTGATTTAGGCAAGTGGAAGTTCGTAATCTGTCCATCCACCGCTTTAAATTCAAAGCCAGGATAAATAAAGATGTCTGTCCAACCACTTGTCGCTACAAAAGCATCGTGATCTCGACGAATCGTTTCTAACGTACGTGTTGAAGTCGTTCCTACTGAGATAATACGATGTCCCGATGCTTTAGTCTCATTTAATAACTCTGCCGTTTCTTGAGACATCATGTAGTATTCGCTGTGCATTTCATGATCATCAATATTATCTACACTCACAGGACGGAATGTCCCTAAACCTACATGAAGTGTCACAAATGCAAGATGAACACCCATTTTTTTCACATCTTCTAAGAGTGCATCCGTGAAGTGTAGACCTGCTGTTGGTGCTGCCGCGGAACCTGTTTCTTTAGCATAGACCGTTTGATAACGGTCTTTGTCAGAAAGTCGTTCTTTTATGTACGGTGGTAGTGGCATTTCACCCAACTCATCTAAACGCTCTTGTAGAATCCCCTCATATTCAAGACGCATAATACGGCCACCTTGATCCAAAGTATCAATACAAGTTGCGATAATTTTACCGTCGCCGAAACTTAAAGATTGTCCCACTTTAATACGCTTTGCGGGTTTCAATAACACTTCCCAATCATTGCCTTCTACTTGATTTAACATAAGCATTTCAACTTGGGCATTTGTTTCTTCCTTCACACCGAATAAACGTGCAGGCATGACTTTCGTATCATTTAAAACAAGCGTATCACCTGGTTGGAAGAACTTTAAAATATCTTTAAAATGTAAATCTTCCACTTCGCCAGTTTGTCTATCAAGATGTAATAATCGACTTGTATCACGGTCTTTTAATGGCGTCTGAGCGATTAAAGATTCCGGCAAGTCATAATCAAATTCTTCTATATTCAACGTACAAACTCCTTACTTTTGTGAATAATTGAAATGTTCATAAGCAAATGGTGTCGCTTTTCGTCCGCGTGGTGTGCGCTCAAGAAAACCTTTTTGAATCAGAAATGGCTCATAAACATCCTCTATAGTGACACGTTCTTCGCCAATCGAAACTGCGATCGTATCTAAACCAACAGGGCCACCATTGTATTGCTCGATGATATACGCCATCATTTTATGATCGATATAATCAAGACCTTGATCGTCCACCTGCAGTAGCTGTAGTGCATGTTTCGTTGTCTCAATATAAATCATATCGTCTTCATTAACTTGTTGGAAATCTCGAATACGTTTCAAGAGACGATTCGCAATTCTCGGTGTCCCTCGACTACGCTTTGCAATCTCACGTGCACTTTCTTTATCAATCGCTGTCCCTAAAACGTCTGCCGTTCGCATAATAATATGTTGAAGATCCACTTCATTATAATATTCTAAGCGCAAATGGACACCAAAGCGATCGCGTAAAGGCCCCGTTAAACTACCAGCACGTGTTGTGGCACCTACTAGTGTAAATGGTGGCAGATCAATTCGGATACTGCGTGCCTCTTCACCTTTACCGACAACAATATCTAAGAAAAAGTCTTCCATCGCTGGATACAATACTTCTTCTACAACACTACTCAAGCGATGTATTTCATCAATAAACAACACATCCCCTGGCTGTAAGTTCGTTAGTATTGCTGCCAAATCTCCTGGTCGTTCAATCGACGGCCCGGATACAGTGCGCATATTGACACCCATTTCATTTGCAATGATGTGAGAGAGTGTGGTTTTACCAAGTCCAGGAGGGCCAAACAATAGTACATGATCCAATGGCTCTTCACGTAACTTTGCTGCTTGAATAAACACCTCTAAGTTCGATTTAATCGCTGATTGCCCAATATATTGTCGTAAATATTCAGGTCGTAGCGATAATTCGATATCATCATCAAATGTGTTTTCATGTCCATCCATCATACGGTCTTGTTCCATAACACCCCTCCTAACCAATCAATTGTTTTAATCCGAACTTAACAGCTTCATCAACAGTTTCAAATGTTTCTTTGCGCATGGCCTTTTCTACTTTTTGTAGCTCACGTTTTGAATAGCCAAGTGCATCTAATGCTAATATTGCATCTTTGTAAATGTGTTCATCGTTGCTTGATTCGACAGCAAACAAACCACTGTCAACAGGTGTATCTATGGCAACTTTGCCTTTAAGATCTAATATGATTTGACGCGCTGTCTTTTTACCAATACCAGGAAATTGCGTTAAATACGCATCATCCTCTTGTTCAATCGCACGTTTCACTTGTGCTGGTGAGCTGGCTGCTAAAATCGCGAGTGCTGATTTCGGACCAATACCTGTCACTTTAATTAAACTTAAAAACATCGTCTTTTCTTCTTGATTGCTAAAGCCATATAACAATTGGGCATCTTCTCTCACAATCAGTGAAGTATAGACGATCGCTTCTTGCTGTAATTGACTTTGGAATCGATAAGAGTTAGGTGTGAGTATCTCATATCCAATACCAGATGAAGTTTCTACAATAATATGTGAAGGTTGTAGTTCAGTCACTTTTCCTCGAATATATGCATACATTTTACTCTACTCCTTACGCATTCATTCCAATAATATCTACGTTATAGACATAGTCCATTTGACGTAATTCATTGATGATTTCATAAGCATTTAACGTCGCCTTACTTGCATTCAGTGATAAAGTAATCGATGCTTTATGATCAATCGGCACACTTTGATGAATCGTGAGCACAGATAAATGTAAAGCGGATAATTTTTCCAATACATTCGCTAAAATGCCTACCTTATCATTCACAAATAAGATAATCGTAAATGCTTCTAAATCTTGTTTCATATCTTCTAAAGGGAAAATCGTATCTCTATATTTATAAAAAGCACTACGTGAACAATCATGAAGATCCACAGCTTCTTGTATTGTCATCGTAGGATTCTCCTTAAGAGATGCCTTTACTTTCAAGACTTTTTCAACCACTAATGGTAATACATCTTCTCGAATTAAATAAAATTTAGATTTCATTGGACTGTTCCCCTTATCCGATTGTTATTCTATAAATTCAAATTCTCCGCCAAGAATACGGACAATATCTCCATTTTCTGCACCGCGTTCACGCAATGCATCATCAATGCCCATAGAACGCATTTGACGCGCAAATCGACGCACAGCCGGATCACTGTTAAAGTCTGTCATCTTGAACATACGCTCAATTGCGTTACCGCTCACAACATATGCACCGTCATCATCACGTGTAATCACAAATTTATCTTGAGATGGCGTATGTTTATATAACACACGATTTGTCTCATCAGCTGTTTCTTCTTCATTAAAGTCAATATCTTTTACTTCTTCTAAAGTATTTGCAATGGTATACAATAACTGATCGATATTTTCTCTTGTATATGAAGAAATTGGAATAATTGGTGTATCTGTACCTAACTGTTCTTTAAAAAGTTCCAATTGTTCAGCTGCTTCTGGTATATCCATCTTATTGGCAACGATAATTTGTGGGCGTTCTTCTAAACGTTGCTTGTAAGCCTTTAATTCACGGTTAATTGTTTGATAATCTTCAAATGGATCTCTACCTTCCATACCACTCATATCAATGACATGGACAATAACTTTTGTACGTTCAACGTGACGTAAGAACTGATGACCTAATCCAACACCTTCTGAAGCACCTTCAATCAATCCCGGTAAGTCAGCGAGTACAAAACTACGTTGGTCTGGCGTAACAACGACACCGAGATTTGGTTGAATCGTCGTAAAGTGATATGCCCCAATTTTTGGCTTAGCTTTGGAAACAATTGATAACAGTGTCGACTTACCAACACTTGGGAAGCCAACAAGTCCAACATCTGCAAGAAGTTTCAATTCAAGAACGACTTCTAATTCTTCACCTGGTTCACCATTTTCACTAAAGTCTGGTGCAGGGTTTTTCGGTGTCGCAAAACGTGAATTCCCACGTCCGCCGCGTCCACCTTTTGCAATCACTGCGCGTTGTCCATGTTCCACTAAGTCAGCCAACGTTTGTTCTGTTTCAACGTCTTTTACAATGGTACCTGGTGGCACTTTTAGGATCAGATCTTCAGCATTTTTACCATGCATATTACTACTCTGTCCATTTTCACCTTTTTTTGCTTTGAACTGACGTTGGTACCTAAAATCCATCAACGTTCTTAAGCCTTCATCTACTTCAAATACAACGGACGCACCACGACCGCCATCTCCTCCAGCAGGCCCACCGAATGGGACATACTTTTCACGACGATATGCGGTAATACCATTACCCCCGTCACCAGCTTTTAAAAATATTTTGACTTGATCGACAAACATCACATTCACCTCTTTTACTTTTATTTAATGAGTGATGTGTCATGATAAATATATATGTAAGACACTTTATACTTTAAGGATGAGACATCATCATTTTATACATTGAGATACTGAATATCAGTATTCGAGATACAAAAAGATATTTCTTTCATGCATGTTCTCATTTAACATAGTGTTTAAACCTCTATTTAAGCATGACACACTTTTCTTCTATTTTATGCTAAATTGTCTTGATATAAAAACAAAATCTATTAAAACTCGACCTAATAAATAAACACCAGAAGTTACCTTCTGGTGTTAAATGTCGACAGATTATTCAGCAACTGCGTATACAGATACTTGTTTTTTGTCGCGACCTTTACGTTCAAATTTAACAACGCCGTCGATTTTAGCGAATAATGTATCATCGCCACCACGACCTACGTTTTCACCTGGGTAAATCTTTGTTCCACGTTGGCGGAATAAGATTGAACCACCTGTAACAAATTGTCCGTCAGCACGTTTAGCACCAAGACGTTTTGATTCAGAGTCACGTCCGTTCTTTGTAGAACTTACCCCTTTTTTAGATGCGAAAAATTGTAAGTTTAATTTAAGCATGAGTTACACCTCACTTTAGATTTAATTTAATAAAATCACTATATTCGTCTTCGATTGTTTGTAGTGATACGAGCATCGCTTGTAAAATAAGCTGTGCTTGTTCATTGCTTGTATCAACACTTCTTACATGAAAATAGCCACCATCGTCTGCATAATCAATATCAGGTCTTTCTGATGTTAAGCCCATAATAGCATTAACGCTACCAAAGACAACAGCTGATGCACCCGCACACACAATATCTTGTCCATGCTCTGCAAAGTCAGCGTGACCATCCATCACTAAATCTGTGATTTGACCTGCATCGTTTAACGTGATATCTACATTAATCATATATTAAGCGTTAATTTTTTCGATTGTAAGTTTTGTGTAAGGTTGACGATGACCTTTTTTACGTTTAGAGTCTTTACGACGACGGTATGTGAATACTGTAATTTTTTTACCGCGACCTTGTTTGTTAACTGTCGCTGTAACTGTCGCACTTTCAACTGTTGGCGCGCCAACTTTAACAGCATCTCCACCTACAAAAAGAACTTTGTCAAAAGTGAAAGTGTCACCTTCGTTTACGTCTAACTTCTCAACGTAAATCTCTTGGCCTTCTTCAACTTTGATTTGTTTTCCACCTGTTTCGATAATAGCAAACATACTTTGCACCTCCTAATTTTAAGTCACGCCATATATAGGTGACATTACGTTCTTAAACCTATATTTGAGCGGTTGTATGTAGCTATAAACTACTCAACTATTGCATCATATCACTCTGATTATTTGATGTCAATACTTGTATTCACTTTTGTTTTTCTATCTAAGAAGAAATAAATGAAAATCAGTAATATCGCATTTAAAAAGATCGTAGGCAGTAATCTTAATAAGAAAACTTGTACAAGTTGGAATGAGATAAATCCAAGGATGCTATAGACAGTAGCTACAAACAATTCTAAAAAGACTAATCCTAAAAGTATCATACAATAAACCATTGCATGATCTCTATAAAATGGTTTTAGAAACTTATCAGCAATTAAAATTGAAATAAGATAGCCGAATAAATATAAGCCATAGATTTGCCCGAAATAAACATCCTGCATAATCCCTAATAAAATACCTAAAATTAGTGCGGTACTCGTATTTCGATAGACTGTTAATAAAATAAGGAAAAGGAAAACGACATGTGGAACAATAATAAACTTCAATTGCCCTATTTGTATTGGTGATATAAAAGTGAGCAACGTATCAACGTAGAAACATAACAATGCACCTACGACATATAGAATAGCTTTCCTCACTCTTCAGCGCCCCCATCGTCAGTCATTGTTTTGGGATCTCTCTTCGCAACATAAACGTGCATGATTTGATTGAGATTTGCCCCTGTCTTGATTGAGACTTGCTTTGAAAGGCCATATTGGTCATTCTGTACTTTTTCTACTTCACCAACATATAAACCTTTTGGCAATTGATCACCAAGTCCACTTGTAACGACCTTATCGCCCTTTTCAACCTTATCTTTATTATCAATATCACTGATGATAAGACGATTATTTTTTTCATCAAAATGATCAATCAATCCGAATACTTCATTATCATCGTGCATAACATTAACAGATAGTCGATTCAAACGCCCCTTAGTTGAAACAAGGTTCACCTGTGATGAAAATTGATTCACTTTTGTGACTTGACCGACTAAGCCATCCGTTGTCATCACTGCCATATTAGGCTGAATGCCATCCTTTTGTCCTTTATCAATGATAAGAGAATTAATCCATTGATCAGGTTGACGAGCGATGACTGCAGCTGATACAGGCTTATACTTAGATATGTCTTTCATGTCGAGTTCTTTTTTTAATGCTTTATTCTCTGATTGAAGCCGTTGATTATCAGCTTCTAGTTGTTTCGTTTGATTCGTTTCAGGTTGTTTGTCAGAAATGAAACTTGCAATGGATCCAGTGACTAAATGCATCGGATAAGAAAACACACGCTGTCCGAATGAAGTTGTATCACTGACATACTGTTCAGGAACAGATTGAACATTAGATCGAATGGATAAACCAATCAAACCGATAAATAAAATTAATGCACAAAACAACACAACTAGTTTGTTGTTTCTAAAAAAATTGGACAACCTCAACACCTCAAGTTACATGTATTTGTTTGTATCTATCTATTTTATATCAGTCCATTTGTTAAATAAAGTAGCAAACGTACTTTTATCATATAATTACAATGAATTTCTTCTGTATAAACTTTTTGGAAGTAAAAATTAATATTCATTTTATTTTTATCCTATCAATATAACTAGGACAGGGATAGAAACCCTAAATCATTATATCGCATTGTTTTTGGAACTTCATACTGATTACATAAGATATGTATATCGAGTTTGCCTTCCTTGCACTTGATTTACTTAATAACAAAGGAGTACAACAGACATGTTAACCAAAACCATGTTCTATCGCACTCCCGATTCAAAAATCTATTAAATAATGTAAATGCTGTAAAATTTTTATCGTATTTGTTATATCTCATCACTTTTCAAGATCATCTTCGGTTTGAAACGACGTCTCAGGTAGTAAATCTATTTGATGCCCTAATTGATATAAATCATATTGCAAGTCATGCTCTGTTGTATAAACATGCATCTTATCTTCTCCAAAGCGATATAAGATAAAATGTGTATTTTGTTTAGCAACAAGATACTGATCATCAAATCCCATCCGTTGCAATTCATTGACCTGCATAAATTCATACTTATCAATCCAGTCAAATATATGGCGACTTTGACTTTTCGGAACATTGCGAAATAAATCATTTTCCTCTAGAACATATGTCTCACCAAGTGCAGGAACGGCAAATCCCGATTCATCGACTGGTCGAACACTTTCAATTTGATTAAACGGATTCCATGGTTGATCTTTCACACCTGGAAAAAATTTTAAAGTTGTAACACCTAAAGCGGTGAGTAGTAATAAAAGCACGGATACTTTTATAAGATTTTTAACCAACACACTTCCTCCCCTCAAATCATACGTATCAATGACAAAGCGCCATGCATACCATCTATTATAGCTTACCTTTTATGTATAAGCATCCTACTAAGGTACCAATTCAAACACAGCGCAAGTATGATGTATATTCACGTCATATCCTGTACAATATAATAAAAGGAGGCATATATTATGAGTTGGGTAACCATTTTTCTAACAATATTATTAATTGTACTACTTGTACGTTTCAGCTTAACTTTATTTAAATGGATATTTAAATTTGCAATGTTTTTATTGGTCATATATTTAGGTTATCAATTATTTTTATGGTTCATTCAATACATATAACCTGTTCAAAATGATAAATCCTAATTCATTCAATATCGCTATCATTACAAAATCAATGACATATACTTCTTTAACTCACTTCATAATCACTCATGATTGATGTGTATTTATGATCTCCAATAATAATATGATCTAATACATCTATCCCCATTGCTTCCCCACACGCCACTAAGCGTTGTGTTGTTTTAATATCTGCTTGTGATGGCGTTGGGTCCCCGGATGGGTGATTATGTACGACAATCATCGCATGCGCTGACCATTTTACCGCTTCTTTAAAAACCTCTCTCGGATGAATAATGGCACTATTCAATGTCCCGATAAACACTGTTTTTTGATGAATAATTTGAAGTTTTGTATTCAGCAATAACACGACAAAATGCTCTTGTGTATAACCACTCATTAAATGATACATCTTCTCTGCAATTTGTTCAGGTGATTCAATGGGGTCTGTCATATTTAAGTGTTTTTCTTGTTGCACACGTCCACCTAATTCAAATGCCGCCATTAACGTCAAAGCTTTGTTTATCCCTATTCCTTTAATTGCTGTTAATTCAACAATTGTTAATGCTTTTACCCGCTCTAATGTTTGATATTGACTAAGCAGGTTTGAGGCTAATTGCAGACTAGAACAACCTAGATGGCCTGTGTTAAATAAAATGGCAATTAATTCTGTGTTTGAAAGTGCAGAAGCGCCTTTTGTCATCAGACGTTCTTTTGGCTTTTCTTGTACACACATTTCGTAAATTCGACTCATAAAAGACCTCCTAACATATTTAGAAAAGTTGGATAAAATAAAGACACTATCAGAAAACTTAAATGGAAAGCTGGAACAAGCGGAAAGTATGGTGGCGTGTATATCCGTAACCAATGGAATATAGGTAATAAAAGCATGGCACACGGGAATGTAATCCATAACATGATTAAAATAAATGGCAGTGGTAAAAAGAATGAAAGAATCAAAATGATTTTAAAGTCACCCATTCCAATATACTGATGAAAACAAAAGCTACAGATAAGCAGTATACAAATAAAATAGCACTGACTTTGTGTAGGATGAAGTGGCCAACATGACCATAAAAGGCATATCGTCAATAAGAAAAGAAAACGATGTGGAACGAT
Source organism: Staphylococcus sp. IVB6240 (assembly GCF_025558425.1). NCBI lineage: Bacteria > Bacillati > Bacillota > Bacilli > Caryophanales > Staphylococcaceae > Staphylococcus > Staphylococcus dromedarii. Next base: position 1,060,823 of record NZ_CP094718.1, on the reverse strand, counting down.
TAAGTACCGTATATCCTGTAATGATAATACTAATAAGATAAAAGTAATCGTATAAAACAATGTTGTATTTATGTATATCATCTTCATAATTGGTAGCATGATGATCATACCACCCAGTAATTCAGCGATGAATAAATCTTTCTGAATGATGGACCGACAATAACGACATTGTCCTTTTAATACGATATAACTCAAGACCGGTACAAGATCAAAGAAAGAGAGTACATGTTCGCATTCCCGACAACGCGAACGTAACAATAAGTTTTGGAGAGAAAGCGGTTGGATTTCTGCAAATTGCATTAAAAAGCTCATAATGCTACAGCCGAGGAAGAAAAGTAGGACTACAATCAATATTGTCCCCCTTTGAAGTTTTGATTTCTCTTTATTATATTGATATGTCCAACGGCCGTCAAATCGTCATTTATCAAAAAAAGCATCGTATATAACCTTAAAATTTTAAGGTTATATACAATGCTTATTTTTTATCATATTCTATTAATGATAGCCGAGTTTCGTTTTCACTTCACTAATAAAGTATAAACTGCCTGTAATCAACAAGGCATTACCTTCATAGTTTTGAATGAAAGAAACATAGTCGTCCACCATAGATTTTTTATCGCTCTCAATTTCGTTATATAACTTTTCCATTGGGAGCGCCTTTGGAAAATCAAATGTCGTCACATAGATATGTTGAGCGATTTCATCAAAAGCTTGCAACATGTGATGAATTGGTTTTCCATTGATCGCAGAAAATAGAACATCGACTTTTTCTAAACGATAATATTTTTCTATCGTATCAACTAATGCATTCACACTCTCCTGATTATGTGCTCCGTCTAAAATAATGAGCGGATCTGTGGATACACGCTCAATACGACCTGTCCACTTCACGAGTTCAATACCGTCAATCATCTTATTAAAGTCAATGTTGATAAGACCTTGCTCGTTTAATTCAATCAGTGCAGTAATTGCCAATGCTGCGTTTTCTTTTTGGTGCTCTCCCAACATATTCAGTGCGATATTTTCAAGTTCATAGTCTTTATATCGATACGTGAATTCATCATCTTCTGAAACAATGAGAATATCTCGATCAAATTCTAACGCTTTCGCATTCATTTTCTCAGCGGTATCACGGACTAATTTAAGCGCGTCTTCATTTTTAACAGCATATACCACAGGTACCCCTTCTTTAATAATCGCACTTTTATCTCGTGCAATTTCTAAATAAGTATTCCCCAGTATATCTGTGTGATCTAGGCCAATACTCGTTAAAATGCTTAATATCGGACTGATTACATTCGTTGAGTCATTTTTGACACCGAGTCCCGCTTCAACAATGACAAAATCAACGGGATGTATCTCTCCAAAATAGAGATACATCATCATTGTAATAATTTCAAACTCTGTAGCGACTCCAAGCTCAGTTTCTTCATCCATTGCTTCACTTACTGGTTTCACACGACTAACCAGTTCTACAATCTCATCATTCGTAATCGGTGTCCCATTTAAACTAATGCGCTCATTGAATGATTCAATATATGGAGAAGTAAATGTTCCCACTTCATAGTCATTTTTTAATAAAGCATCTCGTAAATAGGCGACTGTAGAACCTTTTCCATTCGTCCCACCTACGTGAATCGCTTGGATATTTTGTTCCGGATTGCCAAGGCGTTGTAGCATCCACTCCATACGTTTAACACCTGGTTTGATGCCAAATTTCGTACGTTCATGAATCCAATATAAGCTATCAAGATAATTCATAGTTTATGCTCCTAAGCTTTTAATTGTTCAATTCGCGCTTTAACACCATCATATTTTTCTTGGTATTTGACCTGTTTGTCACGTTCTTCTTGAATGACTTTTTCAGGTGCTTTTTGAACGAATTTTTCATTAGCAAGTTTTTTATTCACGCGGTCTAATTCTTTTTGCCATTTTTCTAAGTCTTTTTCAAGACGTGCAATTTCTTTATCCATGTCGATAAGACCTTCTAATGGTAAGATTACTTCTCCTGCTGCAACAACTGAAGTCATTGCTTTTTCAGGAATTGTCACTTCTGTATCAATTGTTAATTCACTTGGATTACAGAAACGTTCTAAGTAATCTTTATTATCGATTAATAATTGTTGAATCGTTGGGTTTTTCGCTTGAATAATGATTGGAATTTCTTTTGATAATGGTGTATTCACCTCTAAGCGTGATTGACGAACTGATTTGATAATTTCTACAAGCTGTTCCATCACATCTTTACTTTCAGGGAACATTAATTCATCATTCACTGTTGGCCAAGCGCTTGTAACGATAGACTCACCTTCATGTGGTAAGTTTTGCCAAATGTGTTCTGTTACGAATGGCATGAATGGATGTAATAAACGCATAATGCGATCTAATGTGTAACTCAATACTGAACGTGTTACATTTTTCTGTGCTTCATCATCGCCATTCATTGGAATTTTACTCATCTCAATGTACCAGTCAGAGAATTCATCCCAAATGAAGTTATACAATGCACGGCCGACTTCACCGAATTCATATTTATCACTTAAGTCTGTAACTGTTTCAATTGTTTCATTCAGACGTGTTAAAATCCATTGATCTGCCACAGATAAATTTTGAGTTAAATCAATATCTTCATACTTAAAGTCCTCGCCGATGTTCATTAAACTAAAACGAGCAGCATTCCAAATTTTATTGATAAAGTTCCAAACAGATTCAACTTTTTCTGTTGAATATCTCAAGTCATGTCCTGGTGAAGAACCTGTTGCTAAGAAGTAACGTAAGCTGTCTGCACCATATTGGTCGATAACATCCATTGGATCGACACCATTACCGAGTGATTTACTCATTTTACGACCATCTTCTGCACGTACAAGACCGTGTAGTAATACGTCATTAAATGGTTTTTGACCTGTGAATTCTAAACCTTGGAAAATCATACGCGCTACCCAGAAGAAGATAATGTCGTATCCTGTTACTAATACATTTGTAGGGTAGTAACGTTGATAATCTGCCGCTTCTTCATCTGGCCAATTTAATGTTGAGAATGGCCATAATGCACTTGAGAACCATGTATCAAGTACGTCCTCATCTTGTGTCCAGTTTTCACTATCTTCAGGTGCTTCCATACCTACATATAATTCACCTGTTTCATTGTGATACCATGCTGGAATTTGATGTCCCCACCAAAGTTGACGAGAAATTGTCCAGTCACGAATTTCTTCCATCCAACGATTGAATGTTTTCTCAAAACGACCTGGTACGAATTCAATTCGACCATCTGTTTTTTGATTATCAAGTGCTTGTTGTGCAAGTGGTGCCATCTTAACAAACCATTGTGTTGATAAATATGGCTCAACAACCGCGCCACTACGTTCAGAATGTCCAACTGAGTGCATGTGATCCTCAATTTTAATCACAAGACCTTCTGCTTCTAAATCTTTTACAAGTTGTTTACGGCATTCGAAGCGGTCCATGCCTTCATATTTACCCGCTTTATCGTTCATGCGACCTGATTCATCCATGACAACGATTCGCTCTAATTCATGACGGTTACCAATTTCAAAGTCATTCGGGTCGTGAGCAGGTGTTACTTTCATCGCACCACTACCAAATTCTTTATCAACATAAGCATCTGCCAATACAGGTAGCGTACGACCAACGATTGGTAAAATGACTTCTTTGCCGATAATATCTTGATAACGTTCATCATCTGGGTTTACGACGATTGCAGTATCACCAAGCATTGTCTCAGGACGTGTAGTCGCAATTTCAATATATCCAGTACCATCTGCATATGGATATTTAAAATGATAGAACTTACCGTTAACATCTTCATGAATGACTTCGATATCAGAAAGTGCTGTACGTGCTTCCGGATCCCAGTTAATGATACGTTCACCACGATAAATTAACCCTTTGTTGTACATATCAACGAAGACTTTACGTACTGCTTTACTTAAGCCATCATCTAATGTGAAACGTTCACGAGAATAATCTAAACCTAAACCTAACTTCGCCCATTGTTGACGAATAAATGAAGCATATTCTTCTTTCCATTCCCATGCTTTTTCAAGGAATTTTTCACGACCGATATCATGACGAGAAATACCTTCTTCACGCATTTTTGCTTCTACTTTTGCTTGTGTCGCAATACCAGCATGGTCCATACCTGGTAAATATAATGTATCGTAACCTTGCATACGTTTCATTCTTGTTAAGATATCTTGTAATGTTGTATCCCATGCATGACCTAAATGCAACTTACCTGTTACATTCGGTGGTGGAATAACGATTGTATATGTTGGTTTATCTAAATCACCACTTGGTTTAAAGCGGTTATGATCAAGCCATTCTTGATAGCGGCCTGCTTCTACTTCTTGCGGATTATATTTTTTTTGCATGTCCATTATTAAATCCCTCCATAAAAATAAAAAGAACACCTGTCCTAAAATAGGACGGATGTTCCGTGGTACCACCTATATTCAATAGTTACTTTAATAGTTAAGCTATTGCACTCATATGATTAACGCTCATGACACGCTTTAGCCTACTCAACTCAGCTAAAGAACAAGTGGGCTACCTTCTGATGAAACTCATATGCATTCTCACCAACCATGCACTCTCTATAATGAATTTTCAACATACTCTTCCCAAATAGACATATTCTATTTACCAATATAGTATAATGAATTCATTATGAAGTCAATATAGGAGTTGATCAAATGAATCCATGTGCCTTTGGTACGACAGATCCACTGTATATTCAATACCATGATGAATTTTGGGGAAAGCCCCTTTATGATTCGCAAGCACTATTCGAACTACTCGCATTAGAATCTCAACATGCCGGTTTGTCCTGGCTCACTATCTTAAAGAAAAAAGACGCATATCGCGATGCCTTTTATGATTTTGATCCGTATAAAGTCGCGCAAATGACAGACGATGACATCGATGCGTTAATGGACTTTCCAAATATTATCCACCATCGACAAAAGTTGGCAGCGATTGTGGCTCAAGCACGCGGCTACATCGAGATAGAACGTGAGCATGAGAGCTTTTCAAAATTTTTATGGTCTTTTGTGGACGATACACCCGTTGATTTCCGTTATGAATCAGTGGATCAACGTATCACAGTTAACGACACAGCAAAAGAACTTTCTAAAACTTTAAAAGAATATGGCTTTAAATTTATTGGACCTGTCACGATCTTTTCATTTTTGGAGGCAGCTGGAATGTACAATGCTCATTTACTAAGCTGTCCCCACCGACATGCATAAATTATGATGGCTTTTTAGCTCGATATTTTAAATAAATATCGATAAGTGGTGCAATCAACATCAATATAAAAAAGATACGGAATATATGGAATGAAGAGACGATTGCAACGTCTGCTCCCGTATCCAACGCAACGAGCACAATTTGTGCCATACCACCCGGTGCTGCACCTAGAAATAATGTATTGAGCGGAATTTGATTAACATGTTGTAATATCCATACCATCAATAATGTACCGGTAATCAGTAAGATATTTTGAAACGCGATCGCGATTGCAATTCGCCCTTTTAATTGATCGGTTAATCCAGCAATCTGTACACCTACTCGTACCATATAAATCACTTGTGCTGCAGCAATAATCGGAGTATCAATTGTAAAAACTTTTTCAGTTGTTAAATTCCAAATAATTAATACCACAATCGGTGCGAGCAACATTTTTGTAGGGAAGTTCACCTTTTTCATTAAAAAATATACAAGCGTGATTGCAACTGCTAATATGGCAAGATGTTGTATACCCAATGTATCAGTTAACAACGGAGTATCATTGATATGTACCCCCTTTTGTTGATCCTCTTTAAACATGACGGTTAGTAATGGCACTAAAATCACGACAAAGATAATACGTGACGTTTGTGTTAGGCTGACAACTAAGATATCAGCACGTTTATTTTCTTCTGCCATAACAAGCATTTGACTTAATGCACCTGGTATAACACTGAGTATTGCTGTTTCTTCATTTACTGACGCAATTTTACGGAAACCATAGGACACAATAATAGCCAATGCAAGCGTCAAAACATTTACAATCACAATAGATAACCAATGGCTCTGAATGTCTAAAATAACTTGTCGCGTAAAGCTACTGCCGATTTGTACCCCTAACATGATTAAGCCGAGTTCGCTTAACCAATGTGGCCAGTGAATCTCGCGCTTAAAACCTTTCACAACAATGAGGCTCCCGATAATCGGTCCGAACATCCAAGGTAATATCATATGACAACGCCATAGTACCCAACCACAGATGACTGATACGATTAACACAAGCACATTATTGATGAATATTTGTTTTTGCATCATGTGCCACCCCCAAGCGCTTTTATGTATAATTACATCTTATCAAAAATAAACCTTCAAAAAAATAATGTATTCGCATTAAAAAATGCCATGTCATTTACAAAGCTTTTTGAAATTAGATATCAAATCTCAAATGCTACTTGCTTTAACATGGCACTTAATATTCAATTATTTTGGCACAACTTTACTTAATGCAACGTCAAATGCTGCGATTGTCTTTTCAATATCTTCTTTTGTATGTGAAATAGATAAGAACATTCCTTCAAATTGAGAAGGTGGTAAAAAGATGCCTTGTTCTGTTAATTCACGATACATTTCACCAAATAACTTCAAGTCAGATTGATTTGCCTCTTCAAAGTTCGTAACAGGGCCCTCATTAATAAAGAAACCAATCATAGAACCTGCACGATTCACTGTCAATGGTACATTATGTTTTGCGAAGACTTCTTTTAAGCCCACTTCTAACATATCTCCTAATTCATTGAAGTACGTATAGCTTTCTGGTGTTAATTGACTCAATGTCCAATAACCACTTGTCATTGCGAGTGGGTTACCTGATAGTGTGCCTGCTTGATAAATATCGCCGCTTGGTGCGATGCGATCCATGATTTCTTTTCGACCACCAAACGCACCTACAGGTAAGCCGCCACCGATAACTTTACCAAGACATGTTAAGTCCGGTGTCACATCGAAGTAACCTTGTGCGCCATTATAGCCAACACGGAAACCTGTCATAACTTCATCAAAAATAAGTAATGCATCATTTTCTTTGGTAATGTCTCTGAGTCCTTGTAAGAAGTTATTAATTGGTGGTACAACACCCATATTTCCTGAAACAGGTTCAACAATAACCGCAGCAATATCATCACCAAATTGTTCAAATGCTAATTTAACTGCTTCTAGGTTATTATAAGGGACTGTAATTGTATTTTTAGCAATGCCTTCTGGAACACCCGGTGAGTCTGGTAAACCAAGTGTCGCCACACCTGAACCCGCTTTAATTAAAAGTGAGTCACTATGACCATGATAGTTCCCTTCAAACTTGATGATTTTATTTTTTCCAGTGTATCCTCGTGCTAAACGTAGCGTATCTAACGTTGCTTCCGTACCTGATGATACCATTCTCACTTTCTCAATAGAAGGAACACGTTCAATAACAAGTTCAGCCAATCTATTTTCTTCAAGTGTTGATGCACCAAAGCTTGTGCCACGTTCTAATACGTTATGCAATTCACTGATTACACGTTCATTGCGATGGCCTAGAATGAGAGGCCCCCAGCTTAATACATAGTCAATATATTCATTACCATCGATGTCATAAATACGACTACCTTTCCCACTTTCCATAAAGATGGCAGGTGTATCTACCGCTTTAAATGCACGCACAGGACTGTTTACGCCACCTGGCATTAATTGTTCAGCCTTTTCAAAAGCTTTAATTGATTTGTTATAACGCAATTCGATCTCCTCCTCAGACGATTACTTATCTAAATAGCGACAAATATCTTTCGCAAAGTATGTGATGATCATGTCAGCTCCCGCACGTTTCATAGAAATCATTTGTTCCATAACGATGCGTTCTTCATCAATCCAACCATTTTGTGCAGCTGCTTTAGTCATACTATATTCACCGCTCACGTTATAAGCAATAATAGGAATATTGCTATTGTTACGGACATCACGAATAATATCTAAATAGCTTAATGCTGGTTTTACGATCATCATATCAGCACCTTCAGCCAAATCACTCTCTAATTCACGCATGGCTTCTAAACGATTGGCTGGGTCCATTTGATATGTTTTACGGTCACCAAATGATGGTGTTGATTCTGCAGCATCACGGAACGGACCATAAAAACTTGAAGCATATTTAATGCCATAACTCATGATTGGAATATTTTTGAAACCGGCCTCGTCAAGACCTTCACGAATCGCTGCAACAAAGCCGTCCATCATATTACTTGGTGCAATAATATCAGCGCCTGCTTTAGCTTGAGAAACAGCTGTTTTAACAAGTAATGGTAATGTTTCATCATTATCCACATCATGTGTATGATCATCGATAACACCACAGTGACCATGGTCTGTATATTCACATAGACATGTATCAGCCAAAATTAATAAGTCATCATACAATGATTTTGCAATTTTCGTCGCACGTTGAATCACACCATCATCAATAAAAGCTCCTGTCCCACATGAATCTTTTTCATTTGGAATGCCGAAAAACATCATCGCACTAATACCTAAATCATACGCTGCTTTAATTTCTTCATGTAATAAGTTTAAGCTGATTTGATAAATACCTGGCAGTGACTTAATCTCCTCTTTGACGTCATCACGTTCAACCACAAATATTGGATAGATTAAGTCCTCTTTTCTTAAATGTGTTTCACGCACCATACTTCTCATTGTATGAGATGAGCGCAATCGTCTATGTCTATCAAAGTTCATAATTTAGAACCCCTTTTCTAAAATTTTATCTATCATTGCTTCAAGTGTTTGTGTCTCTGCAACAACACCTTCATAGCCATATTGTGACAAGGTGTGATGCGTTTGCTGTCCAATCACATACCAACTGTTAAACGGTATATGTGGATATGAATCAAAAAGCGCACGCACAGCAGATGAACTAGCAAAAGTGATGGCATCCACTTGGTGTGATAACAACATGTCATATACTTCTTGTACAGCAGATTTATTCACTACGACATCGTATAAATCGATCTTTGTCACTTTTCCATATCGCCGTGACAGCTCTTCAGTCAGCTTAGGTCTCGCTCGTGCACTTGAAGGCAATAAGATCTTAGCTTCCTGTTGTGCATCAAACTGCGCGAGAAGTCCATCTTGAGAGAAGTCGTCAGGGACAAAGTCTACATGTATGCCTTTCAACGCACAATATGCTTTCGTTTTTTCACCAATTGCCGCAATCTTTGCGACTCGAGTTTGTGAAAGATATGGGATGAAATATTCCACCGCATTCTTGGATGAAAAAATAAGCCAATCAAAACTTTCCTCGAGAAGTTGTTTATCAAAAGCGCATAGTACCGTATCAACAAGTGGTATGTGACACACTTCAATACGATGGTCATCATAAGCATTTGTTTGCGTCATTAACACTGTGGGTTTCATCACCAACACCCCTATTTAATGTGATTCATTGAGTGCTTCAATAATATCATAGGCACCTTGATCTTTCAGTTCTTGACTTACACGTTGGCCAACTTCAACTGGATCTGTTCCCATTGCAGTATACTGAAAACGCTGCTTTCCATCTGGCGACATGATTAACCCTGTAAAATGAATTTGATTGTCATCACCTATCACAGCATGGCCACCAATTGGCACTTGGCAACTACCATCCATTTCTTTTAAGAAGGTACGTTCAGCAGTAACACAAGCAGCCACTTCCGCATTATGTACTTTTGCTAATAAGTCAAGTAATTCTGTATCATCTGCACGACATTCAATACCGAGTGCACCTTGACCGATTGCAGGAATCAGTAAGTCGTTATCTAAATACTGTGTTACAATATCTTCTGACCAGCCCATACGTTTCAAGCCTGCAGCTGCCAAGATAATCGCATCATAATCTTCTTCTTGTAATTTTTTAAGACGTGTATCAATGTTACCTCGAATCCATTTGATTTCTAGGTTTGGAAACTGTGCCAAAATTTGTGCACCACGTCTTAATGAACTCGTACCGACAATACTACCATCTGGCAAATCTTTCAGCGCTACGTGATTTTTGGCAATATACGCATCATATGGATTTTCACGATCTGGGATACAACCAAGTGTGAGACCCTCAGGCAATTCACTCGGTACATCTTTTAAAGAATGAATGGCCATATCAATCTCTTTACTGAAAAGTTCATTTTGAATTTCTTTAACGAATAAGCCTTTGCCACCTACTTTAGATAATTGGCGATCAACGATTTGATCTCCTTTTGTTACGATTTCTTTGATTTCAATCTCTAAATCTGGCTGCACTGCTTTTAGACGATCAATAAACTGGCCACTTTGCGTTAAAGCAAGTTGACTTCTTCTTGATCCCACTATAAGTTTTCGCATATTACGAACCTCCGTTGGCATTGTATTATACTCCTGTCCACTGATGGAATGAAGAGAGTTGTGTGACTACAATTAAGTTAATCATACAACATAGAAACAACATAATATTAACATAAATTAAAAACTGCTGCTTAAACCGCTTCGTGATTCTCATAATAATGAAAGCAACATAACTTAAAAAGATTAAAAATGATGAAATCACTTTTAAATCTACAAAAATATGTGTTCCTACTGAAAAGATTCCCCATTGTACACCACAAAGTAAACTGACAAATAATGTAATCACCCCGATAAGCGTACAATAAAAAACAGCTTTTTCTAATGTAGAGACACTACCGATTCTAAAATAATTTTGATTAAAACGTTTCAATCTTAAATTTTGGTACTGCACTAAATAAAGGATCGCATTTACAAAAGCAATCGCAAAGATAACATAACTAAGTAAAGCAAGTGAAATGTGAACCGTTAACAGTTCATTGATCACCTTTAATCGTGCACCTTGATGACTGAATTGATATGGATGAAACGTATGAATCAGCATAAAGATAAAACCAAGCATATTCAGTAAGACAATTCCGATATCGAATTGTCGGAAAACAGCACAAATAAATGTAAAAGTTAAAATGAGCCAGGTCAGGACATAAAAACTTTCAATAATAGACGTTAATGGTAATTGTCCACGCCAAAGAATATACATAGTTAAAGAGATTGTTTGACAAACCCAAACAATCCCTAATAAATAGAAACCTATATTTTGAAGGCGATAATTCTTTTGAAAAACATCGAGCATCAAGCAAATGACGCAGATGAAATATAACAAGACAATCGCCTCATGAAATCTTACAAAAAACGTCTCTACCATAGGCATCACCTATTTCTAAGATTCAAAACCTAATAAACGTTGCTTCAAAATGCGTTTTTTCTTTTCAACAGCTTCCTGTTGATAATTGGTATCAACATCCAAGTCGAATATCTCTTGGAATAACTGCAATTTTGCCGCAGCATGATGGTCGTCACTAATTTCTTTCGCCTGTTTAATAGGCTGTTTTAGCATTTGATTGATAATACTTTTCGTATGTTTGGATACGACTTTACGTTCACGCTCAGATAAGTGTGGTAACTTTCTATCAATACTTGCCATCGTTTCTTGTTGGATTTCCATCGCTTGCTCTCTTAAAGCACGAATCACTGGTACAACACCGAGCATACGTACCCATTCATTATGCTTATTAATTTCATTCGGAATGCGTTCAGCGATGGCTTCAGCAGCCAAACGACGTTCTCGAATATTCGCATCTACAAGACCTTTTAAGTCATCGACATCATAAATAAAGACTTCCATATCATTTGACTCAAATGGCTCAATATCTCTCGGCACAGCAATATCCACTAATACAATTTGTGATGTTTTTTTCGTTACAGCATGTCGCATTTCTAACATGTCTTTTGTAATGACATAATTTTCTGCACTTGTTGAACTGATGACGATATCAGCAGTGGTTAACAGTTCACCTAAGTCAGACATAGGTGCTGCATGCACTTGGTGCTTATCTGCTAAAGCTTGTGCACGTGAATATGTACGGTTAAGTACAGTAATATCAGATACTTGTGCACCTTTAAGATTTAATACAGACAATTCACCCATTTCACCGGCACCAATCACAAGTGCACGCTTTTTGTTCAACTTGCCAAACATTTTTTTCGCCAATTCAACCGCTGCATATGACACACTAATTGCGTTGTCTGCAATATCCGTTTCATGATGTGCTTTTTTACTAAATGTAACAGCCTGTTTAAACAATTCATTAAAAATGGTACCTGTCGTTTGTGCTTCTTGTGCTGTTAAGAAGGCATCACGCATTTGCCCTAAAATCTGCGTTTCGCCTAACACAATAGAATCTAATCCAGACGTTACTCTGAATAAATGTTCAATTGCGTCATCCCCTAGCTTCACTTCAGCTATTTCTTTAATATCATCTATTTCAAAGTTAAATTGTCTTGCTAAAAAGCGTTGAATATAATATCGACCTGTATGAATTTGATCAACAACTGCATAGATCTCCGTTCTGTTACATGTCGATAAAATCACATTTTCTAGAATTGATTTTGTTTCAAACAATGCTTCATGCACACGAATCATATCATTATCTTGAAATGTGAGTTTTTCACGTAATGTCACATCTGCCGTACGATGATTGACACTCACTGCAATAACATACATGAACATGTCCCCCCATAAACTACAATAAAATTATTATAACATAGATAGACCGCTTTCAAATTCGTATTAAACATGATCTCATTGAAAAATATTCTTAACGTTCATCATTTATTCAAAATTTTCATCATCTAATGCAATGTATGCATCAATGCTCGCCCAAATTTCAGGTTGTTTATTCTTTGATAGTGATGAATAACTAATGATATTGTCATTAGCATCTAAATCTAAATCTTGTTTGATACGTTGAATATGTTTTTGTACTTTACCTTTTGGCACTTTGTCTTCTTTTGTCGCTACAATCAGTGTTGGAATCTCAAAGTGTTTTAAATAATCATACATGAGAATATCGTCTTCTGTTGGTGGATGTCTTAAATCGACAAGTTGAATGACAAGCTTCAGTTCTTCACGTGTCGTTAAATACATCTCAATCATTTTACCGAATGCCTCACGTTGTTTTTTACTCACTTTCGCATAGCCATATCCTGGTACATCTACAAAGATGAGTTGCTCATCAATATTATAAAAATTGAGCGTTTGTGTCTTACCTGGTTGTTGCGAAGTACGCGCCATATTTTTACGGCCAATCATACTATTGATGAATGTTGACTTCCCCACATTTGAACGTCCGCTCAATGCAACTTCTGGCAATCCCATTTCCGGGTACTGTTCTTTTTTAACAGCACTGATTATGAGTTCGACATGATTTGGATTAATCTTCATGGTTTCTCTCCTTATAACGTGTATATATTATAAATTCATTTTATCGTTCATCATTATACTTGAACAGCAAAAAAGCTTAAGACATGCGGACACATCATCTTAAGCTTTTCATCAATTATGCAGATGTTTTGCTATCGTTTAATAACTGACCTTCTTCATCATAAAGCTCAGGTGCTGTTTCATTCACAATCGTATCTTTTGTGATGACCACTTTTGTGACATTCTCAGTTGATGGAATGTCGAACATGATATCAATCAACGCTTCCTCAATAATTGAGCGTAAACCACGAGCACCTGTTTTACGTTCGATTGCTTTTTCACTAATCGCTGATAATGCTTCATCTGTAAATTCTAAAGCAACATCATCTAGCTCAAGCATTTTCGTATATTGTTTAACTAATGCATTTTTCGGTTGTGTTAAGATATTTTTCAATGCTGCAATATCTAATGTTTCAAGGTTTGCAACGATCGGCACACGTCCGATAAATTCAGGAATTAATCCAAATGATTGTAAGTCTTCAGGACGAATATGCTCTAATAAGCTTGTTTCGTCATATTTAGAAGCTTCACTGCTTGCGAAACCAATGACTTTTTCTCCTAGACGACGTTTGATGACTTCTTCAATACCATCAAATGCACCACCTAGAATGAATAAGATGTTTGTTGTATCGATTTGAATGAACTCTTGGTTTGGGTGCTTGCGTCCACCTTGTGGCGGTACACTTGCTGTAGTCCCTTCAAGAATTTTTAAAAGTGCTTGTTGAACACCTTCACCAGATACATCACGTGTAATAGACGTATTTTCTGATTTACGCGCAATTTTATCAATCTCATCGACATAGATAATCCCTTTTTCAGCACGATCAATATCAAAATCAGCTGCTTGGATTAAGCGTAGTAAAATATTTTCAACATCTTCACCAACATAACCCGCTTCTGTTAAGCTTGTTGCATCCGCAATTGCAAATGGCACATTTAATGTACGTGCTAATGTTTGTGCTAATAATGTTTTACCGCTACCTGTTGGTCCGATTAATGCGACGTTACTTTTTTGTAATTCGACTTCATCATCTTTTGGACCTAATTGGTTAATACGTTTGTAGTGATTGTATACAGCAACTGCTAATGATTTTTTAGCTTTTTCTTGGCCAATCACATAATTGTTTAATTCTTCCATAATTTCTTTTGGTGTTGGTAACTCAGTGAGTTCTTCTGTTTCTGTTTGATTGAGTTCTTCTTCTACGATTTCAGCACATAACTCAATACATTCATTACAAATGTAAACACCACTACCAGCTACTAATTTTTTAACTTGGTCTTGGTCTTTACCACAGAAAGAACATTTTAAGTTTTCTTCGTCTTCATTGAATTTAAACATATTGTATGACACCCCTATCCTCTACGACTATACTAGAAAGCATTTTATTATGCAACGATGTACCTTTCAAGTTTTTTGCATATAACAATGAAAGCGGGATAGAAATCTATGAAATGATTAGATTTCTTAATCCCGCTTTGGCAAGTTACACTTTTCAAATCACATAATACGATCATCGCAACAAGGTGAGACCCTCGTTTCTTATGCAACAGATGTCACGTTAAGATTATTCTTCTTCGCTATCAGCTGGTGCATCTACTAATTTCGCTTCTGAAATTAATAAGTCTAAAACTTTGCGTACACGTACATCGTTTTTAATTAGATCTGTGTTACCAAGTGTCTTTTTAATATCTTCTACTGAGATACCAAATTGTTCACTCATTTTTTCTAATTCTTTATCAACGTCTTCATCACTTGCTTCAATGTTTTCAGCTTTAGCGATTGCGTCTAATGTTAAGTTTGTTTTAACGCGTTGTTCAGCGTCGTCTTTCATTTGTTCACGCATATCTTCTTCAGATTGACCTGAAATTTCGAAGTATGTTTTCAAGTCTAATCCTTGTTGTTGCATATTTTGTGCAAACTCTTGGATCATGCGATCTTGTTCTTGTCTAATCATTGCTTCTGGAATGTCGATTGTAGCATTGTCAGAAGCTTTAATCACTGCTTCTTCTTTTTGTAAGTTTTCAGCATCGTTTTTCTTCGCTTCTTCTAATTGTTTACGAACGTTCGCTTTGTATGCATCTACGTTTTCAGCATCTGCATCTAATTCACTAGCTAACTCATCATCTAAAGTTGGTACTTCTTTAGCTTTGATTTCGTTGATTTTCACTTTGAATGTTGCAGCTTTTCCTGCTAATTCTGCTGCATGGTATTCTTCAGGGAATGTAACTTCAACGTCTTTTTCTTCTTCAAGTTTTAAGCCTACTAATTGTTCTTCAAATCCAGGAATGAATGAACCTGAACCAACTTCTAAGTCGTATCCTTCAGCTTGTCCACCTTCGAATTGTTCACCATCAACATAACCATCGAAGTCTAAGTTTACAGTGTCGCCTTCTTCAACAGCACCGTCTTCTTTAACAACCATGTCTGCCATTGCTTCAAGGCGTTGTTGAACAGCATCTTCAACCATATCGTCAGTAACTGTCACGTCTTGTTTTTCAATTTCTAAACCTTTGTATTCACCAAGTTCAACTTCTGGCTCAACAGTTACAGTTGCTTCAAAGATGAAGTCTTTACCTTTTTCTAATTGTTTAATGTCAATTTCAGGTTGTGCAACTGGGTTGATACCCGTTTCATCAATTGCATCGCTGTAAGCTGGTTGTAATAAGATGTCAAGCGCATCTTGGTATAAGCTTTCTACGCCAAAACGTTGTTCGAAAATTGGACGTGGTACTTTACCTTTACGGAAACCAGGTACGTTTAAATTTTTAACTACTTTTTTGAATGCTTGGTTTAATGCTTCGTCTACTTTTTTCGCAGGTACAGTTACTTCAAGTAACCCTTCATTACCTTCTTTTTTTTCCCATGTTGCTGTCATGTATAAAAACCTCCATGAAATTCGTTTTAAAATTTTTCAACTTCTTTATTATAACATAGGTAAGATGTGTTTCAAGAGACTTACTATGTATTTAACAATTTAATGAACTCTATGATTGAATCCTGTTTTGAAGTGGTTGATGCTAACCCCATCATTTCTTCAAAATAAGCAAAATAACTATCCATCCATGTTTGATCATCTGCTAATTGCGTGATATCAATTGGATAAACGGCAATATTATGTGCATTGAGATGATGATGTGCTTCTTGAACTAATGAGGGATATGTCTCTTCTAGCTTTGCAATGACTTCTGGCATAATCACCTCTGCAAAATGCGAGGATTCAAAACCAGTCAATTGCTCTGGCACAACGTCTACTTTTTGTCCATATAACTCTAACTGAACGTTTTGATTGTAACGAGCGAAACGTAAATATTCAAGCATTAAAGTTTGTACGGATGTTTTTAATTGCTTGTCTGTCAACAAATAGACAATGGTATCCACAAAATAATAAGCGCTATCGTCCATCATATTGAGCATCAGTTCTGTTTGTTGGCCAGCTGAAAGTTCTGTAAACTGTTGCAGTTGTATATGCATCTCTTCTCGACGATCATCTAACATTTTTTGTGCTTGATCCTTTATAGGTAAGAGCACCATACGAGTCTGATGGGCATTCACATTATCGAGAATTTCCTCTATCACCGTTACAACCGATTGATATTGTCCCAAAGCATACAAACTTCTAACATAAAAAATCATCAATTCATCTTGTGGTTCATAGCCTTGTTCTAATAGAATATGTGCCTCTTCACGTAATTCCAAGTAAGATTTTAATTCCCATAATACGTGACACTTCATCAATGCCAGTTCTTCTGACATTTCAAAATGCTGTTCATAGTCCATAAAACGATCATAAGCGACTTCATATTGCTGCTGATGTATCGCATTTTTAATATCTGAACATAATTTTTGTTTTAACTTTGGAAATGGTATGATTTCCGACATTCACATCACCTAATTCCATTGTTCTAAAATAAGTGCACTCCATGATTCAAACTTTGATAAGTCATTGATATCCTCCAATGATTGCCATTGAATAGATAATGTATCTGTTTCACGAACTTCTACTTGATCTTTTTGAACTTTCACTTTAAAGACAACACCTGTATGGACTTGACCCACTTCATTTGTATCGTCATTAATAAATCCAACATGTTGCAATCCTGATGTATTTTCAACAGACAATCCGACTTCCTCTAATAATTCACGACTTGTATTGTCCTCAATAATAGCCATGACATTATCTTCTCCAGGCACATCATTCATATGGCCGCCCACACCGATCGATGCTAAACCATGTAAACGTGCCTCACCTCCGCCAGATAGACGTTGGTAAACTAAAATATCTTGATCTTCATTTTCTAAAATACAATATGAAATCAATTGTTTATATGAAGGATCTTCTTCCATATCACCACGGCGTTTCACTTCATATTGATCTAATGTATTGAAAATAGCTTTACTTTTTGCATCATCTTCTCTAATAAAGCCATTAAATGCATGACTTTCATTATCAAATAAGATATCTCTCGGGACTACTATAATTTGTTCATCGAATTTTGACATAATTAACTCCTTTAATAGCGATTGTCTTTATCGTATCAAACCTTTAAGACGCAAGCAAAAGTAATCTCATGTATTGCTTCCAAATAAAAAGAGCTGGTTGCTTATTAACTAAACAATCCAACTCTTTATCAAGATTATTTTAAAGCGTCTTTCGCTTTGTTTACTAATTCAGCAAATGCTTTTTCGTCAGCGATTGCGATTTCAGAAAGCATTTTACGGTTGATGTCAATACCAGCTAATTTTAAGCCGTTCATTAAACGTGAGTAGCTCATGTCATGTTGACGAGCAGCTGCGTTAATACGAGTGATCCATAATTTACGGAAGTCACGTTTTCTTTGACGACGGTCACGGAATGAATATTGACCTGATTTCATTACTTGTTGTTTTGCTACTTTATATAAAGTGCTTTTCGCACCGAAGTAACCTTTAGCTAATTTGATTGTCTTTTTACGACGCGCTCTTGTTACTGTTCCACCTTTTACACGTGGCATAATAAATTCCTCCTCATTATCTCTTTAACATGTAGTCTCTACATATTTAGATGTATATATTCGTTCGATTAGTTTTTTTGATTATTTAACGTATGTTAATAATTGTCTTACGCGTTTTGAGTCACTCTTAGACACAAGCGCTGCTTTACGTAATTTACGTTTTTGTTTTGTTGATTTGTTAGCGAATAAGTGAGATGTGTAAGCTCTAGAGCGTTTTAATTTCCCACTTCCAGTTCTTTTAACACGTTTCGCAGCTCCGCGGTGAGTTTTCATTTTAGGCATGATGATTTTCCTCCTATTGTCATTGTTTATTTTTCGTTAATTGGCGCCAACATAAGGAACATTTGGCGACCTTCCATTTTAGGCTTTTGCTCAACAGTTGCAATATCTTTACACTCGTCAGCAAAATTCTCTAAAACGCGTTGGCCGATTTCTTTATGTGTAATGGCACGCCCTCTGAAACGAATAGAAACTTTAACTTTGTCACCTTTTGTTAAGAACTTTCTACCGTTCTTAAGTTTTGTATTGAAGTCATGTTCTTCAATCGTTGGACTTAAGCGGATTTCTTTCACATTGATGACTTTTTGTTTCTTCTTCATTTCTTTTTCTTTTTTCTGCTGCTCGAACTTGTATTTACCGTAATCCATGATACGAGCAACTGGCGGTTTTGCATTAGGGGCAACAACAACGACATCTAAGTTAAGTCGTTCTGCCATTTCCAATGCTTCTTGCTTCGATTTGATACCGAGTTGGTCACCGTTCTGACCAATAACACGTAGCTCTCTAGCGCGAATCTTTTCGTTTACTTGCGTTTGATCCTTAGCTATGGTTGACACCTCCAAAAATTTTACGAATGGTCCAAGCACGAAAAAAAGCGAGGATATAAATCCCCGCTCCTAACGTTAACATGAACAAACTCACATGTTTATATCGTTAACCTGCCAACTGCTTGCTGCGTCGCTACAGGTGAGAAGCGGGTTGCTTCTACTTGGTCCGTTTCGTATTCAACAGATATAATCATACCAAGTTGTTATCTATTAGTCAACATATTTATGAAAGTTTTTTTCGTCCATTGAAACATCTTGGCTCAAGTTCACTTTGTCCAATGGAATTAATTTCGTTTTATATCTTAATTTGTGATATAGGAAAAAGAATAAGAATACTGGAATACCCATATATGTGATAAAGAAACGTTTTGGATCGAATCCGCCACCTTGGATAAAGTCAACGTCTTGTCCAATAATAACGATCACACAGAGTACGAGTGCAAGTAATGGACCGAATGGGAACCATTTTGCTTTGTATTTCAGTTTAGATACATCGTAGTTTTGTGCGTCAAATGCTTTACGGAAGCGATAATGACTAATCGCAATACCTAACCAAGCAATAAAGCCTGTCAAACCACTTGCGGCAACGATGTACTCATAAGCATTACCATTTACTTGTTCTACAATAAAGATCAGAATAACAACAAATGCAGTAGAAAGCATTGCTACCCATGGTGTACCATCTCTATTTGTTCTACTGAATGATTTCGCTGCTAAGCCATCACGACTCATTGAATAAAGCATACGTGTACTTGCATACATCCCAGAGTTACCTGCTGATAATACAGATGTTAAGATGACTGCATTCATGAACGAGGCAGCAAATGCCAGACCTGCATTTTTAAATACAAGTGTAAATGGTGATGTCGCGATATCTTCTCCACCACCCATTAATGCTGGGTGATTGTAAGGAATTAACATACCAATAATGAATATAGCGAATACGTAGAATAAAAGAATACGCCAGAATACTTGTTTGATTGCTTTTGGTACGGCGCGTTCAGGGTTTTCTGATTCTCCTGCTGTAATCCCTACAATCTCAGTTCCTTGGAATGAGAAGCCGGCGATTAAGAATACACCGAATACAGCAAGTAAACTACCACCGAAACCGTCACCTAAAATAGGTCCATCGCCTTGTGTGAATGTATCAAAGCCAACTGCTGTACCACCCATAATACCGAAGATGGTTAATAAACCTACGATAATAAAGACAATGACAGTTGCGACTTTGATAAATGCAAACCAATATTCACTTTCACCATATACTTGAACTGAGAGTAAATTCAATCCAAAAATAATTGCCATGAAAATCAAGCTCCATGCCCATGCTGGTAAAAATTGTAATGGCTCCCAATACTCGATAACGTGAGCGGCAATGGTCACGTCAGCCGCAACTGTGATAACCCAGTTAAACCAATAGTTCCAACCTAAAGCAAATCCAAGCGACGGATCAACAAAGCGTGTCGCATATGTACTAAATGACCCAGTTACAGGTAAGTAAGTTGCCATTTCCCCTAATGATGTCATTAAGAAAAATACCATTAAACCGATAATCGCATAACCGAGTAATGCACCGAGTGGCCCAGCATCATGTACCGCTCCTCCAGATGTCATAAAAAGTCCCGTTCCGATGGCCCCACCGATGGCAATCATCGAGATATGACGATCTTTCAAATGACGTTGTACGCCATTCTCTGTTTGTAATTTTTCGTTACTCATGTTTCCTTCCTTTCTTTCACCTAGAGGTCAATCCAAAAAAACAAATCAATGACTTTACTCCTAATAAAACGAAATAAAGGTTACATCAACGTTGATGTAACCTTTACTTTATCTTCACAAATAAGTAGCACATCACGTTTGTGACAGTCTAGCATCTTTCGACCACTAGCCCAACAAGTTATGTAGATGTTCATAACTCGCTTCGGCATTTTTACCTTTTACTTGTTCAACATACGTATCATCTCTACTTCTGACAAGTGACTCATTAAAAATGCAACCTCTAACTAAATTGGATATTTAATATTTTGAATTACATAATAGTATACAGTATCAATGGAAACTACGCAATGCTATCTTTGTTTTTTTAGACGAATTTCATCAACAAGACGCCATACGAAGTCTTCTGCTTCCATTGTTTCTTGATCTTTAGAACCATATTGACGTACATTGACTTCGTGATTTTCAACTTCTTTGTCACCGACAACAATTTGGTAAGGAATTTTTTTCATTTGTGCTTCACGAATTTTGTAACCCATTTTTTCGTTACGATCGTCAATGTTCACACGCACACCTTGTGATTTTAGTGTATCATGAATTTCACGCGCGTAATCATAATGTAAGTCAACGTTTACCGGAATAATTTCAACTTGCTGTGGCGCTAACCATGTTGGGAATGCCCCTTTTGTTTCTTCAGTTAAGAATGCAACAAAGCGTTCCATTGTAGAAACAACACCACGGTGGATAACAACTGGTTGATGGTGTTCACCATCTTGTCCGATATATGATAGTTCGAATTTTTTCGGTAATAAGAAGTCAAGTTGTGCTGTTGATAATGTTTCTTCTTTGCCCATCGCTGTTTTAACTTGCACGTCTAATTTAGGGCCGTAGAATGCCGCTTCTCCAATTGCCTCTTCATATTCTAAACCGAACTCGTCAACTGCTTCTTTTAACATTGACTCAGCTTCATTCCACATATCGTCGTCATCGAAATATTTCTCTTTATCTTCTGGGTCACGATAGCTTAAACGGAATTTATAATCTTTGAAGCCGAAATCTTCATACACATTAAGAATCATTTCGACAACGCGTTTGAATTCTTCTTTGATTTGGTCTGGACGTACGAAAATATGCGCATCGTTCAATGTCATACCACGAACACGTTGTAAGCCTGATACCGCACCACTTGCTTCATAACGGTGCATTGTACCTAACTCAGCGATTCGGATTGGTAATTCACGATATGAATGCGGTTTGTTCGCATAAACCATCATATGGTGAGGACAGTTCATTGGACGTAATACCATTGCTTCATCCGCATCTAATTGCATTGCTGGGAACATGTCATCTTTGTAGTGATCCCAGTGACCTGATGTTTTGTATAAATCAACATTCGCTAATACTGGTGTATACACATGGTCATAGCCTAATGCCACTTCTTTATCCACAATATAGCGTTCAATTTCACGACGGATTGTCGCACCATTTGGTAACCATAATGGTAAACCAGCACCCACTAATTGATTGTTTGTAAAGAGTTCCATATCTTTACCAATACGACGATGGTCACGTTCTTTACGCTCTTCTAACATTTTTAAGTGTGCTTTTAATTCTTTTTTATCAAAGAAAGCTGTACCGTAAATACGTTGTAACATTTTGTTATTGCTGTCGCCACGCCAGTATGCACCAGCTGTTGATAATAATTTGAATTCTTTAATTTTTGCTGTAGATGGTACGTGTACCCCACGGCATAAGTCAGTGAATTCACCTTGAGAATACAATGTTACATTTTCATCTTCAGGAATGGCATCAATTAATTCTTGCTTGTATGGATCTTCTTTGAAAAAGTCTTTTGCTTCTTCTCTAGAAACAACACGACGTTCAATTTTATGATTTTCATTCACAATTTGTGCCATTGTTTTTTCAATTTTCTCGAAGTCGTCACTTGAGATTTTTTCCGGCATATCAAAGTCATAGTAGAAACCACCATCAATGACTGGACCCACACCAAACTTCACATCACCGTATAAACGTTTTAATGCTTGTGCCATTAAATGCGCTGTAGAGTGTCTTAGCACTTCTAAAGCTTCATCGCTACCCGGTGTAATAATTTCAATGTCGCCATCTACTTCTAGTGCACGTGTTAAATCAACCATCTCACCATTATATTTTCCTGCAACTGCTTTTTTACGCAATCCTGGGCTGATTGATTGTGCAATTTCTTCAGTTGTAATCCCTTTGTCAAACGCCTTGCTATTACCATCTGGAAAACGTACATTAATTTGTCCCATAATCATCCTCCTATTTTCATCCATATTAACGATATTTACCTTTTCAATATGTTTCGATTCAAACGAGTGTATAAATAAAAAGACCCCATCCCCACAAAAGGGACGAGGTCTTCGCGATACCACCCTAAATTCATCACACGAAATGTGCAACATCTCTACATAAGATAACGGTCTTGAGCCGAGTATTCATTACAAATACTATTTATATGAGGGAGTAACATCATGTCGCATTAACTGCACTCTCATCACCGGCAGCTTTCTGTATAATTAAAACATAACATCATATCCTCAAATTCGTTAACATGATTTATTTAATTCTATTATAACGCTATTTTACATTTTTTCAACGGTTTCTATAATTTTCGCCTTCTAATTTATAAGGTTTGGCTAATGTTTTAACACGTTCCATGATTCGTTGTGCCTTCGTCCATTCCACACCATTTTTCGTACGTGCGATATGCGCCTCTAGTTCATCAAAATCTAAATTAGAACTAAAGAACGTTGGCAACTCTTGAATCATACGATAATGCAACACAGGACCTAATACTTCGTCACGTGCCCATGGCGTCATATCCTCTGCACCAATATCATCTAAGATAAGTACTTTAGCAGAACGTATTTGTTCAATTTTTTTCGTAGTTGTACCATCTTTAAAGCCATTTTTTAAGATACGTATAAATTCTGGCACATAAATAATCGTTGTCGGTACATGGCGTTCTTTCAATTCATTGGCAATCGCGCCAAGGATGAATGACTTACCTGTACCTAGCGCGCCATATAAATAAAAGCCTTTTACTGGTTTTTGATCCACAATATCATCAATTAATGTTTTAAATTGCATCGCTAGGTCTAAACGGTTACGACGGTCCATGTAGACATCTTCTAACTTCGCATTTAATGTTTCAGGATGCATGTGGAATGATGTAATCATACTTTGAGATAGTCGCTCTTCGTCATGTCGAATTTTACACGGACAAGGTTTATAACGAATTTTTATACGCTGATGTTCAACATATAATTCTGGAATATGTCCCTTCACAAAGTTCGGACAATTTTCAAACGTGTGATTATCTGTATAATGTTTCTGCTGATCTTTATATTCTTGTAAAATATTTAAATCATTTTCAATCATATCACTTGTTATTTCAGATTGATGCGCCTCTAAAAATGCTTTGACGTCTGGATCGTTAATGACTTGTCGCTTAATTTTTTCAATACGCTTTTGAATGGCATCATTAGCGCCCATAATTTGATCAAATGGCTTCATCATTCATCACCCGCCTTTCTACTCTGTTTAAGTTCTTCCAAGAATGCATTACGATCTCGCTCTAAAGCATCCAAATCTTCATCTTTAGATTTAAATTCTTCAGGGTGTGTCATCCAACGTGGTTTTTCCTCGTAAACAGCACCTTTTGTATAGTAATTTTTTTGAGGTTGACTTTTTTTCTCATGCGCTTTTTCTTCATTCCGTTGAACTTCCATCGCTTTTTGATGCGCTGCTTTGGCATCGACAACCCCACTTTTTTTCCAAGTAGACGCTATGGCATATACATAATTTTCAGGTAAGCTATTATCGATTTTTTGCATAACATATTGCAGTAAAATGTTGATAACGCCAAAACCAAAACCTTCACGTGTCATCAATTCTTCAATCATACGCTTTTGATACAGCGGTGGCTCAGAGCCCCCATAAGACGTTAACATCACGACAGGACTTGTATTATCCATTAAGTGATACCAGTCATCCCAACTTTCAACTGAGATATCTTCATCTTGTTCCTCAGTAGATCCCGATTGCTCTGCTACTGTTTGTAACTTTTGCTTTTGTAGTGCTGGTAATGTTTGTTGGTTCATATTTAAAAAGTGTGCTTGTGCATGTTTTCGTAAGTCCACCATTGATAGCGTTTGATCACTGTTCAATGACTTTAAAATAAGTGTCTTCATCTGATCAGGAGATATACGATAAAGTGTTGCCAGTTGAACAATTAATGTTTTTGTAGGTTCTGTCAAAATTTCTTTACTAATATAGTGCGTCTGCAACATATCTGCTAAAAATTCAAAATCAAATGATACATCTGTCAAATCAACACCATGATAAGTTGATTCTGCTAAATTTTTCTCTGGCCTATAAAATGTCTGTTTCGGCACCTTAAATACATCTGTAAATTTTTTAGTGACATCTGTAAAACCTTCTGTATCCACTGGTTGAAATACAAAATGTGACTTCAATTGATGATAACGTTGCTGTCCAACAACTTGGTAAAAGTAAATAGAAAGCATCGGGTCATTGAAAAACTCATTCGGAGTCGGTGGTGGCAGTAATTCATAAATCAGTTGCGTCGTTTCTTCTGAATGACGGACATACGTACGCATGAGACCAATACCTTCTAATAAATCTGCATGTTCTCTAAAAGTGATCAAATTCATTTTCAACTCTGACATCACTGTATAATGCGTCATCCCCTCTTTCGATGACGTATCAAATTGACTTAAAAAATGATAAATCCCGATGGTTGTTGCACCAATTAAAGGGGTAAAAAGTCGGTTTAATATTTCCTCGTGCAAAGGCTGTTTATGAAATTGTTGAATCACACGAAAACCATCATGTGGACGCAATGGATTGGCCTGCATTGATAATGACATTAACCTTCACTCCGCTTATTTTCTTTTAATATACCCTGCATTGATTCCAGAAGTTGATCGACATCTTTAAACTCTCTATATACAGAAGCAAAACGTACATATGACACTTGATCGACCTTCATTAATAAGTCCATCACATATTCCCCAACATCACGAGATGATACTTCAGCGACACCAGACTCTCGCAATTGCCACTCAACTTGATTTGTAATGGCTTCTAATTGTTCAAAGCGTACTGGACGTTTTTCACATGAACGAACAAGTCCATTAATAATTTTCTCACGATTAAATTGTTCTCTCGTCCCATCTTTTTTAACGACGATCAACGGACTGATTTCTATATGTTCGAAAGTTGTGAAACGCGTGCCACATTGTTCACATTCACGTCTTCTTCTGATGGAGTTTGTATCTTCTGCATGTCTTGAGTCTATGACACGAGATTGTGTATGGTTACATTTTGGACATTTCACGACTTTGTCACCTTCTCATTAAGATTTTTGTTCCATTATACTATAAACCATGCGATATCAAAAGCAACAGGGATAGATCGTATTAAGCTTAGATTTACAGTATCACCGCCAACTTCATAATTATACGTTTATTTTGTAAAAAGTCTTTCTTACATGTTCAACTTTAATGACATGTACTTATCTCTTCCTCTTAAGAAGCCATTTCATCTTTTGCCTTACGTACAATCAGCCTTCAGCATAAAAAAGCTGAAACCTGAATCAACATTCAAGTCTCAGCCTCATATTACTATTTTTATAATAAATTATGCGATTTCTTTTGCGATTAATTGTAGCACTTCTACGACACGGTTAGAGTAACCCCACTCATTGTCATACCATGCTAATACTTTAACTTTATTATCGCCCATTACAATTGTTGATGGTGCATCAATAATTGCTGAATGTGGATTTGTCATAAAGTCATCTGATACAAGCGGTACATCCACCGTTTCAACGATGCCATCTAAGTCATTTTTACGGAATACTTCATTCACTTGTTCTTTTGTCACTGATTGTTTTAAGTCTACAACCAAGTCAACAAGTGATACGTTTTTCGTTGGTACACGTAATGCCATACCGTGTAATTTACCTTCTAATTCAGGTAATACGAGCGCAAGTGCTTTCGCTGCACCAGTTGAAGTTGGAATAATACTTTCAAATGCTGCACGTGCACGACGTAAATCTTTATGAGGGTTGTCTAAGTTCTTTTGATCATTTGTAACAGAGTGAACAGTTGTCATTAATCCATTCACAATACCAAATTCGTCATTTAAGATCTTAGCAACCGGCGCTAAACAGTTTGTTGTACAAGATGCATTACTGAAAATATCATATTTTTCCACATCTAAGTCCTTATCGTTTACACCTTTAACGATTGTTTGAACTTCTCCACCTTTTGATGGACCTGTTAAAATAACCTTTTTTGCACCTGCTTTGATATGCGCAATTGCTTTATCACCATGGTTGAATTTACCTGTCGCTTCAACAACAACATCAATACCTAAATCTTTCCATGGTAAGTTTTCTGGATTACGGTCTGATACAAGTTTAATTTCTTTACCATCCACTTTAATACCATTTTCTGTCGCTTCTACTGGCTTGTTAAAAAGACCATGAGTTGTATCATACTTAATAAGATGAGCAATTGTTTCAGGTGGGTAACTTGCATTTAAAGCTACTAGCTCAATGTCCTCATTATTTAATGCAATACGTAATACCATACGGCCGATACGACCTAATCCATTAATCGCAATCTTTGTCGTCATGTTAAAAAGCACTCCTTAGAAATGTGTTATACTTATATTCATGAGTATAGCATAATACAGAAAAAATGTAACCGTTTTCTTCATTCTTTTTATTTATAATTTATTATTTGATTGTTGAATAATAAATACCAGGTATTCGACATGCTGGATCACAACTGTCGAAAAATCTACATTAAAACACCGCTAAGTTCCTTTATTATTTAGTATGTCCATTCTCAAAAACTGTTAGCCAAATACATAAAAAAGTACACAAGCCTTTTTGACCTGCGTACTTCATCTTATTATTCTTCTTCAGCTGTATAAGGTTCTATATATCCTTTATCAATTAAAAGCTGTTCAACATTTTGTTTCAGTTCGAGCGTTGTATCTAAGTTTTCAATGACCACATCAGCCATTCTACTTTTTTTATCAATAGAAATTTGACTATATACACGTGCTTTTGCATCTTCTAAAGATAACTCATTACGTGCCATTAATCGGTCAACTTGAATAGGTTCTGACGCATAAACGAGCCATACTTCATCTACTGTATCTTCAAGTTTGTTTTCATATAGCAATGGAATATCCATTATCACATGGTGTCCTTCTGCTAAATATTGTTCTTTTTCTACTTCCATCAATTCACGCACGATTGGATGTACAATCGCATTTAATTTTTCACGAAGCCCACTATCATAAAAGATTTGTTCTCCGATATATTGGCGATCCATCTCACCTGACTCAGTGACCGCTTCTTCTCCAAACGCTTCACGCACTTGTTGCAAGCCTTTAGAACCTTTTTCTACTGCTTTTCGTGATGCAATATCCGCATCAACAATTTTAAAGCCATGTGCTGATAACAATTGTGCAACTGTTGATTTACCTGTCGCAATTCCTCCTGTTAATCCGATAACTTTTGGCATAGTTTCCCTCTTTCTAACATTGACAATGTTCACAATAGTGGGTATTTCTACCACCAATGATGGCAGTCGCTATCTCATTCCCACATACAGAACATGTTTTTTGCTTATATACTTTTAAATTATTTTGCATCGTTCCTCGCTGACCATCTGCATGGACATAATCCGAGATACTTGTTCCACCATTTTCTATACCCATTTTTAACACCTTTACAACACTATGAAACACTTTTTGTCGCTGTGCTTCCGAAAGTGTGTGTGAAATGGTATGTGGATCAATGCCTGCATCAAAGAGTGCTTCACAAGCATAAATATTCCCGCAGCCTGCAATCACTCGATGTTCCAATATCATTTGTTTAATCGGCATCTTTTGATATTTTTTATGTGCAAATTGACTAAGATAATGCGCTTCCGCTTTCTCAGTAAAAGGTTCTGGCGCTATTTCCATAATCGATGGATATTCCGATAGTTGTGCGACATTTCTTATTTCACCGAATCGTCGAATATCAGAATAAATGAGTTTCAATCCATTATCCAAATGAAAAATAACGTGCCAGTGCTTACGATAGTTCGGTATGACAATATCTTCTACATTATGTGCCACGAAAAAACCACCTGCCATACCCAGATGTGAAATCAGTGTTCGTTCATCTGCATGATGTTTCAATGTAAATAATAAATATTTACTACGACGTGTCACACTTTGAATTGTATAGCCGATACTGTATTTTTTAAACGCATCTAATGAAATACCTTTAATAATGGTTTCTTTTCCTACATCTTTTCCCGCGATAACTTTATCTGAAAATGTCACATCAATAATTTGTTGACCTGTGACATGTGGTTCAATACCGCGTTTCACATGTTCAACTTCTGGTAATTCTGGCATGGGTCACCCAACCTTCTTTCTATTTTGCATCGTACCATGTCGGTCCAAATTCAGACTCAACACTTAATGGGACATCTAATTCTAATGCATTCACCATAATATCTTCAACAAATTGGCTGAAACGTTCTACTTCATCCTTTGGCACTTCAAAGATTAATTCATCGTGTACTTGTAATAATAATTCTGCTTTAAAGTCTGTTTCTTGAACTGCCTCATGGAAATCCACCATTGCTTTTTTAATAATATCAGCTGCACTACCTTGTATTGGCGAGTTCATTGCTGTACGCTCTGCGAATCCTCGTTTGTTAAAGTTACGACTTGTAATGTCTGGAATGTAACGACGACGATGTAGCAATGTTTCTACATAACCTTGTTGTTTGGCATCTTGCACAATTGTTTCCATGTACGTTTTCACACCTGGGAAATGTGCCAAGTAATCATCGATGAATTTTTGAGCTTCTTTTCGCGTAATACCCAGACTCTGACTTAAACCATAATCACTAATACCATAGACAATACCAAAGTTGACCGCTTTCGCCTGACGTCGCATTAATGACGTCACTTCATCCGCTTCAACATTAAATACTTTCATCGCTGTTGTCGTATGCACATCTTCATTATCAATAAAAGCCTTCTGTAACGTAGGATCCCCTGTAATATGTGCTAAAACTCGCAATTCAATTTGTGAATAGTCTGCTGCTAAGATGACATAATCTTCATGTGTTGATTTAAACGCTTTACGAATTTGACGACCTTCTTCCAAACGAATTGGGATATTTTGTAAATTTGGATCAACAGAAGATAAGCGTCCTGTTTGTGCCAATGTTTGATTAAATCTTGTATGAATACGTTGATCATCCCAAATCACTTTTTGCAATCCTTCAACATACGTTGACTGTAACTTAGACAACGTACGATATGTCAGGATATTTTCAATAATTGGATGTTGTCCTTCTAACTTTTCTAGCACATCCACCGCTGTAGAATAGCCTGTTTTCGTCTTTTTAATCACGGGTAATTCCAGTTTTTCAAAAAGAATGACACCCAATTGTTTCGGTGAATTTAAATTAAACGTCTCTCCTGCTTGTTCATGTATCGTTTCAATTAATTGATCTAAACGTTGT
Organism: Staphylococcus sp. IVB6240; assembly: GCF_025558425.1. NCBI lineage: Bacteria > Bacillati > Bacillota > Bacilli > Caryophanales > Staphylococcaceae > Staphylococcus > Staphylococcus dromedarii. The sequence continues at coordinate 1,030,269 of NZ_CP094718.1, read as the reverse complement.
TGAAGATCCGACTCCATCACTTTAAGTGTTTCTTTATCAGTATAAATTCCTGTATATTCCATTTCACTTAATATTTGTGCTAATGGCAATTCCAACTCAGTTAACAAATCAAGTTGCTGATGTGATTCCAGTGTTTCTGTCATTTCTGGTTTTGAGGTTGCGATGGCATCTAATATTGAAGCGATATGCGCATTGAGTACCACATCTTCTGGCACTTTATATGACTTCCCTTTTCCATATATCGCCACATCTTCTTGAACATGTGTATTTTTAAAGCGTGACATCACCGAGCTGACATCATCAATGGTTTGTGACGGATCGATGAGATAACTCGCTAGCATCGCATCAAATGACACATTTTTTAATTTGATTCCTAAACGATTCATCACGATAAATAATTTTTTCGCATCGTAAGTCACTTTAGAAGTATGTGGATTTGATAACCAGTCCACAATAGATGGATGTTCATTAAGTTTGTCAGCTGATACAACCACATAATGTGCGCCATCATAAATACCGAACTTCAAAATGTCATCTTTTAAATAGTTCGCACCTGAAACTTCAACATGAACCGTTGCTTCCTCTAATGCATCAAAATTAATCATTGAAAGATCTGTTGAAACATCAAAAGTCTTTGTTGGTCCATCATCTGACGGAGTACTATCGACTTCATCTAACAACTGACGAAATTCTAACTCTTTAAACAATGTAATTTTATCTGTTTCATCATAGCTATCAGGCAAACGTGTATCTTCTAGTGACACAGCAATCGGACTTTCACGATGAATGGTCGCAAGTTTTTTACTCAATAATGCATCATCTTGATTCGCCAGTAATTTTTCTTTAAGTTTCTTCCCTGATACAGCATCAATATCCTCATATACAGCTTCCACAGAACCGAATTGATTGAGTAACTTGATCGCTGTTTTCTCACCAACGCCTGCTACACCAGGAATGTTATCGGATGCATCTCCCATAAGTCCTTTCATATCAATAATTTGTTTCGGTTCCAAACCTTGATATTTTTCCGCAATAAAGGCAGGTGTATAATGATCTACATCCGTCACGCCTTTTTTCGTGTAGTAAATCGTTACATTATCTGATGCCAACTGTGTTAAATCTCGGTCACCTGTAATAATGATCGTCTGCATACCCGCTTCGTCTGCTTCTCGACTGAGTGTACCGATAATATCATCAGCTTCGTAGTTATCTAATTCATACGTCTTAATCGCATAAGCTGCTAACAATTGTCGAATATATGGGAATTGTTCACTCAGTTCAGAAGGTGTTTTTTGACGACCTCCTTTATATTCTGCATAATCTGCATGTCGAAATGTCGTTTTACCTGCATCAAACGCAACTAGAAAATGTGTGGGTTGTTCTTCTTTCAACACTTTTTCTAAAAGTCGAACGAATCCATAAACAGCATTTGTATGAATACCTGCTTTATTTTGTAGTAGTGGCAACGCATAGAAAGCACGAAAGCTTAAACTATTACCATCAATGAGTATCAGTTTATCCACAGTCTAACCTCCAAGAATAGTAGTGTATTTATTTTATCATAGAATGAGATGAAACCCTATGTCACAACAATTACAATCCAACGATATAAAAAAGCTGATAAGATGAGAACGCCCTTTATGACCTCTCTACCTTATCAGCAATTTGCGATACATATTTGATTAAATTTATTTTTCCTTGAATTGATTCGGTAACACGACTCTAAATAAAGAGCCTTGCCCTTCTTCTGACTCAACTTCAATTTTCCCTTGATATGCTTCTACAATATGTTTCGTAATAGATAAACCTAGTCCTGTCCCGCCCGAATCTCGGCTTCTCGCTTTATCTACGCGATAGAAACGTTCAAAAATACGATACGTTTCATTTGGGTGAATCCCAATCCCCTCATCTTTTACCTCTATAATGTGTTGTTGACTCTCGTTATAAACACATAAAGTAACGGTTTTATGATTCGGCGAATAGTTCACAGCGTTCGTCATTAAATTCACTACCACTTGCGTCATTTTATCTTCATCTGCCATCGCATATACGTCTGGTTGAATATCATCTACCAGTGTAATTTCTTTTGTATCTGCTATGGGTTTGATCATTGATAATGCACGCGTTGCAACGTCAGATAAGTCAATGACATGTTTTTCTAACGTAGGGTTCTGTTCAATTTTTGATAAGTTTAGCAAGTCTTCAACTAAAGACTGAATTCGGTTCGACTCTTTTAATATAATGTCTAAAAACATATCTAGAGAGTCCGGGTCATTCTTTGCACCATCAATTAATGTCTCTGCAAAACCTTTAATTGACGTAATCGGTGTTCTAAGCTCATGCGACACATTGGCAACAAAATCTTTACGTAAATTCTCCAGTTTTTTTAATGCTGTGATATCATGCAAAACGATAACCATCCCTTGTAGACGCTTTTTCTTACGTGTCAAAATAGGAACGCATGCCGCACCAAAGAATTTTTGATGAATATCATTTAAATGGACTTCAATTTGTTCATAAATCCCTTTTTCGATTTTAAAACCTTCAACAATTAATTTTTTCAAGTCGTTACTAAGCACTTCTTCATAATGTTGATGTTCTACATTTTCACCATTATGAAACATATCACTATAAGTTTTATTGGCCACGACGACTTCACCTTTTTTATCAATCATTAAAATGGCACTCGGAATATTTTCTAATGTCGTCAACAATCGATTTCGCTGCATTTTTTGCGCATGATTCAATTTTTCTAATCGTTTTGCCAAAATATTAATAGAGTCATAAAGGTCTTTCGTCTCTTTTACATGACTTTCTGGAATACGGACATGGTAGTTTCCTTCAGAAAGTAAATATGTCGCATATGATACATCATTAATTGGTTTGATATACGTACGATTAATATAGCGGACGATAAAATAAACAACACCGAGCGTCAACATGCCAATTAAAATCAAATATTTCCAAAACTGTAATTGTAACTCACTCACAATGTGATTGTGACCTCGTAAAAATATGGTGCGATCACCTTGTTGCAGACCATATGTGTAGACACCTGTTTGTTTGTGCAATTCGTAAAATGTTGATTGTTGCGCTAAATTTTTTTGAAGCATCTCCTTGTCAGCATTCAGTGATGGGAGCTGTTCTGGTGTACTTTGTTTGACTTGATCACCATCTATAATGAGTGTGTTAACATTAAACTGTCTTGCAAGATTATCTACACGTGCATCATTTCCATCTTGATCAGCCGCTAATATTTGTTGAGCTGACTGGTTACTAAATTTTTTCTGATGATCCATCGTTGTCATTGAAATACTATGATGCACAAAAAAGCCAAGTATAAGAAAACTTACAACAATAACCGTTGTAAGTAACAATAATAATTTATGATAAAATTTAATCATTTATTTCTCTCGCTCCAATTTATAACCGAGCCCTCGGACTGTCTTAATGAGCTGTGGCTTTTTAGGATTATCTTCTAGCTTGTCACGCAAATGACTAATATGAACGTCTACAATTCGAGAATCACCGGCAAATTCATAATTCCATACAGAGTTCAACATATGCTCACGTGTAATTACACGGCCTTGTCGTTCAATCAAATATAGCAATAGTTCAAATTCTTTTGGCGTTAACTCAACTAGTTGTCCTTCTCGATACACTTCAAAATATTCTGGGCGAATGCGTAAAGAACCGATGTAAATATCATCGTCCTCTTCTTGTTGCCATTCGGTTGATGATACACGACGTAATATGGCTTTCACACGTGCCACCACTTCACGTGGTGAGAAAGGTTTTGTCATGTAATCATCTGCGCCGAGTTCCAAACCTAATACACGATCAAAAGCATCATCCTTAGCTGTAAGCATTAATATTGGCACAGAATTTTTATTTGTACGAATCGTTTTACAAACTTCTATGCCATCTTTTTTTGGCAACATGATATCTAACACAATAATATCTGGTTTGACTGTATCAACCATTTCAAGTGCTTCTTCACCATCTTGTGCAACTTCTGTGAGATATCCAGCTTGTTCTAGATTATATTTTAACAATGTCACAATAGAATGCTCATCATCCACAATCAGTACTTTTTGACCCATAAGTGAAGTCCCCTTCCATTTAACTTATACATATTATAACTTTAATCAAACGTTACGTTAAGAAAATTCACTGTGATTTAATCATATCTTAACACGATCTTCATAATATAAATAAATGAATAAAAATAAGGATTAGACAATTTGTATGCCTAATCCCTACTTTAAATAGGTTCTTCATTTTATATGATTATAGATTTTTAATTAATTCATCAGCAAACTCTGAAGTTGACACTTCTGTTGCACCGTCCATTAAGCGAGCGAAGTCATAAGTTACGACTTTAGATGCGATTGTTTTTTCAACAGAAGCTGTAATTAAATCTGCCGCTTCTTGCCAACCTAGGTGTTCTAACATTAATACACCTGAAAGTAATACTGATGAAGGGTTTACTTTATTTAATCCTGCATATTTAGGTGCTGTACCATGTGTTGCTTCAAAGATCGCATGACCTGTTTCGTAGTTGATGTTTGCACCTGGTGCGATACCAATACCACCTACTTGTGCAGCTAATGCATCTGAAATGTAGTCACCATTTAAGTTCATTGTTGCCACAACATCATGTTCAGCAGGACGTGTTAAGATTTGTTGTAAGAAGATGTCTGCGATAGAATCTTTCACAATGATTTTACCTTCTTGTTCTGCTTTTTCTTGAGCAGCATTTGCAGCATCTTTACCTTCTGATTCTACAAGGCGATCATATTGTTGCCATGTGAATACTTTATCACCAAATTCTGCTTCAGCTAAGTCGTAACCCCATTGTTTGAAAGCACCTTCTGTAAATTTCATGATGTTACCTTTGTGAACAAGTGTTACAGACTTACGGTTATTATCTAAAGCATATTGGATCGCTGCACGAACTAAACGTTCTGTACCTTCTTTAGAAACTGGTTTAATACCGATACCTGATGATTCTGGGAAACGAATGTTTTTAGCACCCATTTCATTTTGTAAGAAGTCGATGATTTTTTTCACTTCATCAGAACCTTCTTTGAACTCGATACCCGCATAAATATCTTCAGTATTTTCACGGAAGATGACCATATCCGTATCTTCTGGACGTTTAACAGGTGATGGTACCCCTTGGAACCAACGTACTGGACGTAAGCATGTAAATAAGTCTAACTCTTGACGTAATGCAACATTTAGAGAACGAATACCTCCGCCGATTGGTGTTGTTAACGGTCCTTTAATTGCGATTAAGTATGACTTGATTGTGTCTAAAGTTTCAGCTGGTAACCATTCGCCTGTTTCATCAAATGCTTTTTGACCTGCTAATACTTCTTTCCAAGCGATTTCTTTCTTACCGTCATACGCTTTCTTCACCGCTTCATCAATCACACGGCTTGCTGCTTGCCAGATATCTGGTCCAATACCGTCCCCAATAATAAATGGGATAATTGGTTGATCCGGTACTTGTAATCCACTGTCTGTTTTAACGATTTTTTCACTCATTGTTAAATAACCTCCAAAAAGTAGTTTAATTGTTTAGTTTGAAAATATTTTAGCGATTTTCGATTGGTTCATACTTACGTTTTGTTTCACCAACATAGTTCGCACGTGGACGGATAATGCGGTTATTTGCAAGTTGTTCAATGATATGTGCAGTCCATCCAGAAGTACGGCTCACTGCAAAGATTGGTGTAAACAAGTCATGGTCGATACCCATGCTGTGATAAACAGTCGCACTATAGAAGTCAACGTTTGGTAAAAGTCCTTTTTCTTCTTTAATAATGTCAGCAATTTTCACAGACATTTCGAAAAGTTCTTTTTGACCTGTTTCTTCTGTAATTTTACGACTCATTTCTTTTAAGTATTTGGCACGTGGATCGCCATTTTTGTATACACGGTGACCAAAGCCCATAATTTTTTGTTTGTTTGCAAATGCATTTTCTAAATACGCATCCACTTTGTCAATTGAACCAATTTCAAATAACATGCGCATTACTTGCTCATTTGCACCACCATGTAATGGTCCTTTAAGAGAACCGATAGCCGCTGTTACACCAGAATACATATCAGATAATGAAGACACCGTACAACGTGCTGTAAATGCTGAAGCGTTCAATTCATGGTCAGCATGTAAGATAAGTGCCTTGTTAAAACCTTCAACTTCTACATCTGTTGGTTTTTCACCACGTAACATGTATAAGAAGTTAGCTGCATAGCTTAATGATGGGTCAGGCTTAACTGGCTCTTTACCTTCACGAACACGTGAGAAAGATGTCACTAAAGAAGCCACTTTCGCTTGAATACGAATCGCACGCTCTCTGATCGCTTCTTCATCATTTTGATCTGCATTCTCATCAAAATGTGCAAGATAAGATAATGAAGTACGTAGCGCCGTCATTGGGTGTACTTGATCAGTTGTGTACTCCTCAAAATGGCTGTACATACGTGGATTCAAAGTCATATATTTATATAACTTTTCTTTTAATTCTTTCAGTTCTTGCTCGTTTGGCAAACGATAATTCCATAGCAAGAACATCACTTCTTCAAATAATGCATTTTCAGCTAAATCATCAATATCATACCCCGCATATGTTAATTGACTATCAATGATCGAACTAATTTTTGTTTCGGCTGCAATAACCCCTTCTAAACCTCTGATTAATTCTGCCATAGTAATTTCCCCTTTACTGTATATTCGCTCTAATGTAACGGCTTTCATAAACATATTATATCTAATTTTAGCAAATTTGTGAACAACTTAAGAACTAACATCTTCAGAATTATCTAATAATATTGTCTATTATGAACCTTATATGCCTTGCAAACGGGATATTATCAGGTTTTCTATATGTTTTCATACACGATCCAATCACATTTTGTACGCCTTTTCATTTATTTATCATAAACTATAATTAAATATGATATTAATAAAATATGCTTTTTTAGCTGTTCAAAATATTATAAAGTAATACCAAAAAAGCAGTTGTAAAACCATTTTATATAGGGTTACAACTGCTTAATATTAAAATACATTGTTTCAATTATAGAACGTTTGCATATCCTTCAAATACTTTACCTTGTGCAGCATCTACTGTGACAAATACGTTATCAGGAATAACTGATGTAACATCTTGTACACCTACGATTGTTGGCAATGATTTTTCTAAACCAATAATCGCACTTGGTGACGTTAAGCCGCCTTCTTCAGTAACTAATGCTGCTACACCATCTAAGTAAGGTACAATCGCATCATCCACTGAAGGTGTGACGATAATGGCACCATCAAGATTTTTACCTTCTAATTCTGATGCATCGTTAACAACGACTGTACGACCAACTGCTGATGTACGTCCGATACCTTGTCCACTTGCTAAATCCTCACCAATCAAGTGAAGTTTCATTAAGTTAGTTGTACCTGACTCACCTGTAGGGACACCTGCAGTGATGATAATTAAATCACCATTTACAACACGTTCTGTTTCAACAGCTGTTGCAACTGCATTGTTCAACATTTCATCTGTTGTGTAAATACCTTCACGGATCACTGGGTAAACACCCCAAATTAATGAACATTGTCTCGCAGTTGTTGCTCTTGGTGTCACTGCAATAATATCTGATTTTGGACGATATTTAGAAATCGTACGTGCTGTATGACCACTTTCAGTAGCAGCAACGATCGCTTTTACATTCAAGTTAAGTGCTGTATGCGCTGTTGACACACCAATGGCATTAACAAGTGATGTTTCAACAAGTTTTGTACGATCAGATAGTAATTTTTTGTAGTCTTGTGCTTGCTCTGCTGCAAGTGCGATGTTATTCATCGCGATAACTGCTTCTTCAGGGTAAGCCCCAGCAGCTGTTTCACCTGATAACATAACCGCATCAGTACCGTCATAGATCGCATTAGCAACGTCAGATGCTTCCGCACGTGTCGCACGTGGATTACGTTGCATAGAGTCTAACATTTGTGTCGCTGTAATAACTGGTTTTCCAAGTTTATTACATTTACGGATCAATTCTTTTTGAACAACTGGTACTGCTTCTGGTGGAATTTCTACACCCATGTCACCACGTGCAATCATTAAACCATCAGATACTTCTAAAATTTCATCGATGTTATCGATACCTTCTTGGTTTTCAATCTTAGGAATAATGGTGATATTGCTGTTATTTTCTTCTTCTAAAATACGACGAATTTCTAAAACGTCACTTGCACGACGAACGAAGCTTGCTGCGATGAAGTCAACATCTTGTTCAATACCGAAGCGAATATCCGCTGCGTCTTTTTCAGTGATACCTGGTAGGTTTACGCTCACACCTGGTAAATTAACACCTTTTTTATTTTTAAGTTCACCAGTGTTTAAAACGGTACAATGTACTTCACCAGCTGCTTTATCAATTTCTTTAACAACAAGTTCAACTAACCCATCGTCAAGTAGGATATATGATCCAATTTCGATATCATCGATTAACTGTGGATATGTTACTGAGAATTTTTCTTCAGTTCCTTCTACTTCTTGCATGCTTACTGTGACGTCAGTCCCTTTTTGTAGCATGATTAAGCCATTTTTCATATCATGTGTACGAATTTCTGGACCTTTTGTATCAAGCAAGATACCGATGTTTTTATTTAATTTTTTTGCGACTTTACGAATTGTTGCGATACGTGCAGCATGTTCTTCATGTGAACCATGAGAGAAGTTTAAACGCGCAACATTCATACCTGCTGTCATTAATTTTTGTAACATCTCTTCAGATTCAGATGCTGGCCCGATCGTACATACAATTTTTGTCTTTTTCATTAAGATTGCCTCCTAGAGTTATATCGATAGTTCTTTTGTTAATTCAAGCATACGTTGATTAATTTTTCTTTCTTCAGTCGGATTGAAGATAGTATCAAATTCCGTAGCAGTCATGTGGTTTTCTTTAATACCTACACCTTTTGATGTTTCGCCTTGCATCAATAATTCTACTGCATAGCCACCTAAACGAGATGCAAGCACTCGGTCTTCACCTGTTGGGCTACCACCACGTTGAATGTGTCCTAGCACAGATACACGTGCATCTACATTGATATATTTCGTTAATTCTTTCGCACATTCTTCGCCAGACATACAGCCTTCAGCAACAATAATAATTGAGTGTTTTTTACCACGATCAATACCGTGTTGAATTTTCTCAGCGATATCTTTAATATCCACTTTTACTTCAGGAATAATAATTGTTTCTGCACCAACAGCAAGTCCTGACCATAATGCCAAGTCCCCACAGTCACGTCCCATTACTTCAATGATAAATGTACGTGCGTGACTTGATGCTGTATCACGGATACGGTCAACAGAATCAATAATTGTATTAAGTGCTGTATCAAAACCAATTGTAAAATCAGTACCGTTAATATCATTATCAATTGTTCCTGGAATACCGATTGTTTGAATTTCTTTACATTCTTCACTAATGCGTTGTGCACCACGGTAACTACCGTCTCCACCGATAACAACAAGACCTTCAATTCCGCGTTTTAATAAGTTTTGAATCCCCTTTTCACGTACTTCTGGATCTTTAAATTCTGGACAACGTGCTGAATATAAGAATGTACCACCACGTTGAATTGTATCGCCAACAGAGCCTAATTCAAGTTTGTGAATATCATCGTTAATCAATCCAAGATAACCTTGGTAAACACCGTAAACTTCGATATCATGATAGATCGCTTTACGGACAACTGCTCTGACTGCTGCGTTCATACCTGGTGAATCTCCACCGCTTGTTAAAACTGCAATTTTTTTCATGTAGACATACCCTTTCTTGCTTAATTCTTATGTTAAAAATAACACAAATCAATTTTGCATTCCATTAATATTAGAACGTCAAAAGAATGAAAACGGTTTAAAACGATAATTTCATAAATTTGACACGAAAAACCTGATTACTGTTAATATTTGCATCAATTTTGCTTAGTAAACATTGCCTTATTCCACTGTAACATATATTTAAATTGTATGATTTGAAGCACTCATTAAGAACCTAAAAAAACAGCTATTGTGCTATTTCTTAACACAATAACTGTTGATTTTCTATGATTCAATGTATGTACCAATATGTCTATATTTTTGAAATCTATCTTCTCGTATTTCTTTTGGACTTAAGTGATTGAAGTCCGCCATTTGACGCTCGATTGCTGATTTAATACAACTTGCTTGTGTCTCCACATCATGATGTGCGCCACCCAGTGGTTCTTTGATAACTTCATCTGCTACTTGTAACTCGAGCAAATCATATGCAGTGATTTTCATCGTTTCTGCTGCGATTTTGGCAAAACTGCTATCTTTCCATAGAATACCCGCAGCCCCTTCTGGAGAAATCACAGAGTATGTACTGTTTTCAAGCATGAGTAAACGATTGGCAACACCCAAACCAAGCGCGCCACCGCTTCCTCCTTCTCCAATGACAATCGCAATGACTGGAACCGTTAATGCAGCCATTTCAACAAGGTTTCTTGCAATGGATTCACTTTGACCACGCTCTTCAGCAGCTTTTCCTGGATATGCACCCTTTGTATCAATAAATGTAATAATCGGTCGTTGGAACTTCTCTGCTTGTTTCATGAGTCGCAACGCTTTTCGATAACCTTCTGGATGCGCCATACCAAAGTTACGATAAATATTGTCCTTTGTATCTTTACCACGTTGCTGTCCAATAACAGTCACCGGCACACCGTTCAAATAGGCTAAACCACCAATCATTGATGGATCATCTCTAAAATTACGATCACCATGCAGCTCTATAAAGCGATCAAAAATATATGGGATATAGTCCAGCAAGGTTGGTCGTTCTGGCAAACGCGCCAGTTGCACACGATCCCATGATTTTAATGATGTATATACTTTTTCTTTTTCATTCTTTAGTGCCGCTTCTAACATCTCTATTTCATCGGAAAGATCGACATCGTTTTTGATTTGTGTCTCTTCTAATGATTGAATTTTCTTTTGGATGGCTTCAATTGATTTTTCAAATTCTAACATTATTTTTTCACCTCACGATGCATCTCAAACAGTGTCGAAAGAGTTTCTTTCATTTTACTGCGATGCACGACTTTGTCTAATTGACCATGTGCGAGTAAAAATTCTGCTGTTTGGAAGTCGTCCGGTAATTTTTCATTGATTGTTTGCTCGATGACACGACGACCAGCAAAACCAATTAATGCTTTTGGTTCTGCTAGATTGATATCGCCCACTGATGCAAAACTTGCAGACACACCACCCGTCGTTGGATGTGTCATATAAGAAATAAATAATAATCCTGCTTCTGAGTGGCGTTCTAACGAAACAGATGTTTTCGCCATCTGCATCAGTGAAATAATCCCCTCTTGCATACGGGCACCACCAGAAGCGGTAAACAAAACAAATGGTAAACGGTGTTCTGTACAATAATCCACAATGCGACAAATTTTTTCACCGACAACAGACCCCATGCTTCCCATTCGGAATCTAGGATCCATCACACCAACACCAAAAGGCATGTCATTTAATTTTGCTATACCTGTTACAACTGCTTCATTCAATCCTGTTTTCTTTTGATCTTTTTCAACTTTTTCTTCATAACCTGGAAATTCCAATGGATTTGCAGAGGTCATACCTTGGTCAAACTCTTCAAAACTACCTTCATCTACTAAGGCTTCTATACGTCCATATGCTGAGAGTTGAATGTGATGATCACAGTTAAAACAAACATTTAAGTTTTCTGTGAGTTCTTTCGTGTACATAATTTTTTTACAGTTAGGACACTTCGTCATAATGCCATCTGGGACATCATTTTGCTTTGAATCTTGAACCGTTACATACTTTTTCTTTTTCGAATTTCGATTAAAAAAGTCTTTAAACATATTATAACCTCCACAACTCGGTGAAAATGGAATATGTAATACATTTAAGCTATGTATTTTTACGCAATTCCCATGTCACCATTAGGTACTACATGTACGTTGTTTCGTACATGGAACCTGTTCATTTATTTCAGAATATATGATTATCGTTTTAATTTATTGATTCTCTTTTAACTCAGAAAGTTCAATTGTTTTGCGATATACATCTTCTGGATCCACTTCAATTCGCGCAACACCTGATTCCATCGCAGCGCGTGCTACTTCTCTTGCGACAGATGGTGCCACACGATAATCGAATGGGCCTGGAATAACGTAGTCTGCATGACGTTCATCTTCTTCTATGAGGTTGGCAATTGCTTCTACAGCAGCACGCTTCATATCTTCATTAATATGTGTGGCACGTACATCAAGTGCCCCACGGAAAATCCCTGGAAACGCTAAAACATTATTAATTTGGTTTGGAAAATCTGAGCGACCTGTACCAATGACTTTCGCACCCGCAGCTTTTGCTTTATCTGGTGTAATTTCTGGGTTCGGGTTAGCCATCGCAAAAATAATCGGATCTTTTGCCATGGATTGAACCATTTCTTCACTTAATGCATTGGCTACAGATACACCAACAAAGACATCTGCATCTTGGATAACATCCACTAATTTGCCTTCTACTTTATCTTTATTCGTCCATTTTGCCACGGTTTCCTTTGTTGGGTTCATACCATGTGGACGTCCTTCGTAAACGGCACCCTGTGAATCACACATAATCATATTTCGTACACCATATGAAGACAATAACTTAACAATGGCAATACCGGCTGCACCTGCACCATTTAGTACGACTTTAATATCTGACATTTCTTTACCAACAATGCGCAGAGCATTCACTAAACCAGCAACTGTTACAATCGCTGTTCCATGTTGGTCATCATGAAATACAGGAATTTTCGTTTCTTTTTTAAGTCTTTCTTCAATTTCAAAACAACGCGGCGCTGAGATGTCTTCAAGATTGACGCCACCAAAGTTAGGCTCTAACAGTTTGACAGTTCGAATGATTTCTTCTGTATCCGTTGTCGCTAATGATAAGGGGATACCATCAACACCTGAGAAACTTTTAAACAACACGGCTTTCCCTTCCATGACAGGAATACTTGCTTCTGGTCCAATGTTGCCAAGACCTAACACAGCTGTCCCATCCGAAATAACAGCAACTGTATTGCTTTTCATTGTATAGTCATAAACTTTATTAGGGCTTTCATGGATATCCTTACATGGCTCTGCAACACCAGGTGAATAAGCTAGACTTAACTCTTCTTTATTCGTTACCTTCACTTTAGGACTTACAGCTAGCTTTCCATGATTTTCTAAGTGCATCTGTAATGCATCATCTCTTAAAGACATCTCGTATCATCTCCATTTTACTTATCTTTGGGGTAAACTTTCTTGAAACGTATGTAATCGCTCTAAAAGCTAAAATGAGGCGCTCCCAATACGTTTATAAATGATTATCTTACTATAGCACAACTCGGTTTGATATCGCCACAATCAACCTGAGCGCTATGATTTAATAAATTCATACTTTAGAAAACCGATTGTCATTGTTTGAAAAGCATGAATTTCAACAGAATGGGGAGCACTACAGAAAACATAAGATTTTCGCCATTGTGCCCCAGTAAAGTTGATTAGATATGTGGAAAGTCTTCAGAGGCATAAGCACATATCAATCAACTAAGACACACCATTCGACAAAATTAAAAATCCATTTTGTTCATTGTCTCAATCATTCTCACTTACTAAACGCATCTCCCACAATCTCATGTCACATTAAAACCATATGCCATACAATCTTCACAACCATCATCTAATTATGACTAAAAAGAATTGTCAAACTTTCCGCCGTAACTTTTTCGTCACAATTTCTATATCATTATAATAAACGGATATGGTTTGGTTCAAATAATTGTATAAAAGCGTTTAATTGTTGTTGGTCATTTTCAATCCATCCTACCTGTGACATTTGATTCGTCTGCTCATCGAATATCATGACTGGAATGCCAGATTGGGACACATTTGTTAAATAATGTTGCTTTATTTCATCAGACAAATGATGGCGAATTACAATCTGTCGAATTCGCTGTAACTTCTCTGATTCAAATTGATTTAAAGGTAAAAGTTGATTCACAATGATTTGATGTTGCTGTTGACGTCGTTCAAACTTTCCAAATATGACATAAGGTTCTTGCGCCTCTAACTTAAATGATAGTTGCTGGTACACATTTGGGAATACGACAGCTTCAATCGTGTGCTGACCGTCATTCAATGTGAGAAAAGCCATCTGTTGTCCTTTTGATTTTGTTCGAATAATTCGAAGGCGTTCAATCATCACAAGTATTGGTTGATTCACCGCTTGTTTATGTATGCGATGAATACCTAAATATTGTTTTTTCAAGAATAGCTTTTCAATCGGATGCATCGATACATAGAAACCTAAATATTCTTTTTCATACGCACTTAATTGTTCATCCGGCATTTCGACTGTTTCATGATATTCTTTTTTCACAGTAACAAAGTCTTGAATGAGTGATTGATCCACTTCAGAGCTTGTATCCGCAATATGATCAATTGACTGTAATAAAGTCGCTCTATTTTTGCCAAAACAATCTAACGCTCCAGCGAATATAAGTGATTCCAACAATCGTCTCGTCTTTACTCGATTAGGAATGCGATCACAAAAATCAAAGAAGTCTTTATAGGGACCATTTTCAATGCGTTCACCGATAATCGCTTGAACACTTTGATATCCCACACCTTTGATCGCACCAAGCGAAATATACATACCTTCTTGCGTCGCAACGTAACGCCACTGACTTTTATTGATATTAGGAGCATGAATATTGATTTGATGCTGTTTTGCTTCTTGAATAAATTGTGCTGTTTTCTCTTCATTATTGATCACATTTGTTAAAATATTAGCATAAAAATACGGCGCAAAGTGCACTTTTAGATAAGACATAATGTAGGCAATTTTTGAATAACTGACTGCATGTGCACGTGGGAAACCATAATTCGCAAACTTAAGAATTAAATCGAAAATCTGTCCACTTAATTCACTCGCATAACCTTTTTTCGCTGCACCATCTATAAAATGTTGACGTTCATTTTCAAGGACTGAACGATTTTTCTTACTCATCGCACGTCTTAAAATATCTGCTTCGCCGTAACTAAATCCGGCGAACTGACTAGCAATTTGCATAATTTGTTCTTGATAAATAATTACGCCATACGTCCGTGATAAGATAGGCTCCAAGTCTGGATGTAAATATTGGACTTGAGTTGGATCATGACGACGGGTAATGTACGTTGGAATTTCATCCATTGGACCTGGACGATAAAGTGACGTAACAGCAACAATGTCTTCAAAATGTTCTGGTTGCAATCGCTTCAGAACATCTCTTACGCCTTTAGATTCAAGTTGGAAAATACCAGTCGTTTCTCCTCTTGATAACATTTCAAAAACTGCTTGATCATCAAATGGAATTTTTTCAATATCAATATGAATCCCTCTATCACGTGCTACTTGCTTAATAATTTGATGAATAATCGTTAAGTTCTTTAGGCCTAAAAAGTCAATTTTTAATAGCCCTATCTGTTCCGCTTCCGTCATCGTCCACTGTGTAAGCAAGCCTGTATCCCCTTCTGTTAAAGGGATAGACTCGTATAATGGACGGTCATTGACAATCACACCCGCCGCATGGGTCGACGTGTTACGTGGCAATCCTTCAAGTTGGCAACAAAGTTCATACCACTTTTCATGCAAGTGATTGCGATTCACAAACGTTTGAAATGGCTCAAATTGGTAAGCTTCTGCTAAAGTCGGCTTGCCACTCATTGAAATGAGTTTTGACGCCTCATTCAGTGTTGATTCATCAAAGCCGATCACTCGCCCCACATCTCGCGCTACTGCTTTGGCGAGTAAATGTCCGAATGTAATAATACCGGAAACCCGATAATCACCGTATTTCTCTTGAACATAGCGAATCACTTTTTCACGTTGTGTGTCCTCAAAGTCAATATCAATATCCGGCATCGTCACACGCTCAGGATTTAAGAAACGTTCGAATAACAGATCATAACGCAAAGGATCAATGGTTGTAATATTTAAGAGATAACTCACAAGTGATCCTGCCGACGACCCACGCCCTGGTCCTACCATAATGCCATTGTTTTTGGCGTAACCAATTAAATCACTAACGATCAAGAAATAATCGGCATAGCCCATATTTGTTATGACATCAAACTCATAACGCAGTCGTTTTTCATAGGCTTCCGTTTTCAACTGACGTTCAGCCAATGATGTTGTCAGCTTTTGCCATAAATAATCGTTGGCCGTTTCTCCATTAGGTGTTTTAAACTCTGGTAACAATGATTGATGATATTGAAGATGAGCGTCGCAAAGTGCAGCGATTTCCTCCGTTTGAGACAACATGCTTTCTGATATATGGCGCTCGTTCAACGTGTGTACATCAATAATATGTTTTGCTGTTTCATTCTGTTGTTCAATTAAATTGACTTTCGTATTATCACGGATAGCTGCTAATGTTTTAAGTGCTTCTTTATCTTGTGGATTCGCACAGTAAGCCGCACGTGCCCACACTTGAGGATAACGCTCTGAATGAGTGGATGTTTCTTCAATATACACCGAAGTCGAAGCAGGCATATTCGACAACCAAGCCATTGTGTCTTCATGCATATTTTTAAAAATAACAACGGTATCTTCTACATAACTTGGTAATTCTGTAAGATCCACTTCTGTTAAATGCTGTACTTTAATATCGGAAGAGAGTTTGAATAAGCGCTGTAATCCATGGTTATTTTTAGCGATGACAATGGCTTCTCGCTGTGTTAAATGGTCGGTCACATGAATCGTCATACCTAGTAATGCTTTTATACCCGCTTCTTGGCAGGCGTTATAGAATTGTGGTATGCCGTACATGACATTTAAATCGGTTAATGCAACTGCTGTGTAGCCAGCCTCTTTTGCACGTGCAATGGCATCCTTTACAGTCAACGTTGAATTCAACAAATCATATGCTGAATGAATATTCAAATGTGCAACCATTTTATTCACCTCTCTTAATCTATTATGCAGACATTTGTGCTTTGGCTCTCAATTTATCCGCCAACTGTTCAAATGCATCCCAGTTATCTATAGATACACCAGACGCATTTGGATGACCACCGCCACCAAAGTCTGCTGCAACATCATTAATCACAACGCCTTTAGAACGAATACGACAACGAATATCTTCTCCTTCATCTACGGCAAACACCCATACTTTTAAACCTTTTAAATCAGCAATAGTATTTACAAATAATGACGCTTCTGATGCACTCACATTGAACTGTGTTAACACATCATGTGTAATTTTTACATAACAAAAGCCGCTCTCTTCAAGGTTAAAGTTTTGTAGTACATATCCTTGGAATGGCATTAAGTGTGGATCTTTTTCGCCAAGTTGGTTTAACAGTGCTGTATGTTCGATATTGAACTTTAATAATTCACTTGCAACTGCCATTGTACGAGGTGATGTATTATTGAATAAAAAGCGACCCGTATCACCTACAATACCTAAATATAATGCAGATGCGATAGATGCATTCATCAGTGACAATCCCTCAGTTGCCTCAATCATGTTAAAAATGATTTCACTTGTCGAAGAAGCTTCAGTATCGACATAATTAATGTCACCATATTGGTCAACGGGCGGATGATGATCTATTTTAATCAATGTTTGCCCATTCGCAAAACGGTCATCATCGACACGTGGTGAATTCGCCGTATCACAGACAATCACAAGCGCATCTTGATACGTTTCATCATTAATATCATCAAGTGTCCCCATAAAAGCTAAAGAAGGTTCCATGTCACCTACAGCATAGATATTTTTATCAGGATACTTCGCTTGTAAAAAACGCTTCAAACCAAATTGTGATCCAAATGCATCAGGATCTGGTCGCACATGGCGATGGATAATAATTGTGTCGAATGCCTCAATTTTCGAGATAATTTGTTCAAAAATATTCATTATATTTCCTCCTAGTGATCTAACAATTGGCACATAATCAATGCTTTTGCGACAGGTGCTTGATTACTCTGCATCGTCACTTCTATCTTCGCAAAGTTTCTTCCCATGTCTAGAATTTGATAATGTACTTCTATTTCATTTTCAATTTGTACTGTTTTAATGTAAAAAATATTTAAGCTTTCAATCATTACTTCAACTTTTTTATATTTTCGCATCACAGATCGGATTGTTTCTTCAATAATCGCAACAGACACCGACTTGCTCAATGTACCGAATTGGTTTGAAAGTTGAGGTGTGATTTCTACAAAAATTTGATGATTTCTAATTTCAATATGCTTTGCGACTTGATCATTGATCGTTTCGCCCACCTGAGGCTGTCTTCCAACTACTTGCATCGCTTTTAATACGTCTTCACGTGTAATCACGCCGAGCAGTTGCTTGTCAGCACCTGTCACCGGTAAGAGCTCAATACCTTCCCAAATCATAATATGTGCACAACTTGCTACAGTCGTATGCATTTGAACGCTAATCGGTGGTTTCGTCATCACTTGAGATAGCACTTCCATCGTATCTCTGTTAATAATATCCTTCGTTGTGATCAAACCTGTCAGTCTTACATGTTCATCAACCACTGGAAATCGAGAATGACCACTTTCTCTCGATTTTTCACGCACATCTTGCACAGTTAACGTTTCTAATATATACGATGTTTCTTCAATTGGAATGACGATATCTTCTACAACCATGATTTCTTTTTTAATCATCTTATTATACATCGCACGGTTAATCATATTCGCAACCATAAACGTGTCGTAGTTAGATGAAATAATAGGTAATTCCTTTTCATCTGCCATTCGTTTTATTTCACTCGATGTATCAAATCCTCCCGTAATTAAAACGGCACTCCCCTTTTCTAATGCAGCCTTTTGTACATCTAATCTATTTCCAACAATGAGTAATGTATTTTTAGATACGAAATGGACAACATTATCTAATTCCATCGCGCCAATCGCAAATTTAGTCAGCGTTTTAAATTGCCCCGAACGTCCGCCGATAATTTGTCCATCTATGATTTTTGCGATTTCACCAAATGTGAGATTATCCAAATGTTGACGTGCTTTTCGTTCAATACGGACCGTTCCAACACGATCAATTGTCGCAACGAGCCCACGCTGCCCTGCATCTTTGATCGCACGATAAGCTGTTCCTTCAGATACATCTAAATATTTTGCTATTTTGCGCACCGAGATTTTTTGACCCACTGTCAAATTTTCAATGTGCTTTATAATTTGTTCATGCTTCGTCATGACGTTATTCACACCTCTTTATTTTGCACAAAGCCATAGTTAAATTTATGGATTGTGATTGGGCTCTTTACCATACACTCATGATGTTTTAAACCCTATGAATACAAACAGATACTTATGATGAGAAACTATATTTTTACAATAGTTTAAGGAATATTCCATTTTATATCACTTGTTTACATTTTTATAAATCGAAATTTGTATACACCTTATCTATTATAACTTTATTTACTGCTTCTTTGCACGTGTATAAGCTAAAGCTATCATGTATCATTCTTAGAAATTTCCTGGAATGCATGGCATTTTAATAGGAGATTGTTTACACTAGTAATAGGGAGGTTGATTGAGATGCACAAAAATATACTACTCGCAGTCGACGCAGATTTAAAAAATGCAAAAGCACTACAAGAAGTTGTAAAACTTTCAGGAGATGACACAACTGTAACGTTATTAAACGTTATCGGTGAACAAGATGCTCAAGCGTCTGTCAAAATGGGAACACATATTAATGAACTAGAAGCTATCCGTCATGAAAAGATGGCACCTACGCGTGAGACATTAGAGTCTAACGGTATCTCATACGAAGAAATTTTAGAACGTGGCAACCCGAAAGATAAAATCGTCACATATGCGAATAGTGGAAAGTATGACATTGTTGTTTTAAGTAACCGTAAAGCTGAAGCAAATAAAAAGTTTGTTTTAGGCAGTGTAAGTCATAAAGTTGCTAAACGTGCAAAAATCCCTGTATTAATCGTAAAATAATTAACAAAGTGAGCCTATCATTTCGTATGACGACAGGCTCACTTTTTCCATTTATTTATTAAATTTGTACTGCTTCACCTGGTTTTAAAATTTGTACCTCACCATGTGTTACAGCCGCTTTAAAGTCTTCTGGATTTTGTTCAATCAATGGGAATGTATCGAAATGAATCGGTACAGTCACTTTAGGTTGGATAAATTGATTAATCGCATAACTTGCATCCTCAATACCCATTGTAAAATTATCACCGATTGGAATAAAGCAGACATCAACCGGATGACGATCAGCAATCAATTTCATATCGCTAAATAATGCTGTGTCACCAGTGTGATAAATTGTTTTACCTTCTAACTCTAAAATCACACCCATTGGCATACCAAGATACACGGGTACACCATTCTCATCTAGTAAACTTGAACTATGGAAAGCTTGGACAAACTTCAACTTACCGAAATCAAATGTCCATTGACCACCAATATTCATTGGATGTACATTTTCAATCCCTTTTGCTGTTGAAAGATAGTTAGCAATTTCAGCTGTAGAAATCACTGTCGCACCTGTTCTTTTCGCAAGAGACAATGTATCTCCAAAGTGATCTTCATGACCATGTGTTAAAACAATATAATCCACTTCTAACGTTTCTGCATCTAAATCACTTAAGTCATTTCCAGAAATAAACGGGTCAATAATCCCCTTTTTCCCATTTGCTTCAAAATAAACTGTTGATTGTCCGTGAAATGATAACTTCATTGTGACATCCTCCTTTTATTCTCGTTATTTTTACTATACCACGTGTGTTCCTTCAATACACATCGTTGACTATTTGAATTTTTAAAAAAACTCACTTACAATAAATATGATATTACAAAGGAGGATTATCATGACAAAAATAGAAAAATTAACACAAACACTCCGCGAACAGCAAGCTGATGCCGCATGGGTTTCTGATCCTATCAACATCTTCTATCTTACTGGTTTCAAGAGTGAACCACATGAACGCTTATTTGCACTACTCATTACAAAGGAAGGCACACAAACATTATTCGTACCACAGTTGGATGTTGAGGAAGTAAAAGCATCGCCATACGAAGGGGAAATTATTGGCTATCTTGATACTGAAAATCCTTATGCAAAACATTCAGCACAATGTCCTAAAATGTTAATTGAAGAAACACATTTAACAGTGAAACGTGCACGTGAACTTGAAACAGAATTTGGTGTTAAAAACTTTGAGTCTTTAGATTTAACATTAAAACAATTAAGAAATGTAAAAACTGAAGATGAAATCGTACAAATGCGTCGTGCAGGTGAACTTGCCGATAAATGTGTAGAAATTGGTGTTGCCTACTTAAAACCAGGTGTGACAGAACGTGAAGTTGTGAATCATATCGAAAATGAAATCAAAAAACACGGTGTGAGTGAAATGAGCTTTAACACAATGGTATTATTTGGTGATCATGCTGCTGCACCACATGGTACACCGGGTGATCGTACTTTACAAAATGATGAATATGTCCTCTTTGATTTAGGTGTGATCTATAACCATTATTGCAGTGATATCACACGTACCATTGCATTTGGAAATCCTAGCAAGGAAGCAAATCGTATTTATGAAGTTGTAAAAGAAGCGGAGCAAGCAGCCATCGATGCAATTAAACCAGGTGTGACAATCCGTACACTTGATGAAATCGCACGTGATATTATTGAAGAAGCGGGATATGGAGAATACTTCCCTCACCGTCTCGGTCATGGTTTAGGCCTTGAAGCACATGAATATCAAGATGTTTCTAATACCAACGAAAACCTCCTTGAAGAAGGTATGGTTATTACAATTGAACCAGGTATTTACGTACCAAAAGTTGCTGGTGTCCGTATAGAAGACGACATTTTAGTAACAGCAGATGGCTATGAAAGTCTATCAAGCTATCCAAAATAATATTTTATGATAATTTATTAAAATCCTGCTTTGATCACACTGTTTAACAGTTTCTCAGAGCAGGATTTTTTATTTCATAGTGATATGATTCTACCTTTTAAGAAAACACATCGGATTTTATATCCATTTTTCAAAATAACATACCAAAAAAGCCCCACAGCTTTTAAAACTGTAGGACTATTAAAACTTAAAGATTATGATAATACTTCAGTCACTGGTGTGTATTCACGATCAAATGTTTCAGCAACCGCTTTGTTTGTTACTAAACCATTGAATGTGTTTAAACCATGTGATAAAGGTACGTTATCATTTAATGCTTGTTTGTAGCCTTTATTAGCAAGTTGTAATGCATATGGTAAAGTTGCATTACTTAAGCCGATTGTAGAAGTACGTGGTACCGCACCTGGCATGTTAGCCACCGCATAATGAACAACACCATGTTTGATGTATGTTGGATCATCATGTGTTGTAATTTTGTCTGTTGTTTCGAAAATACCACCTTGGTCAATCGCAATATCAACGATAACTGAACCTGGTTTCATTTGTTTAATCATATCTTCAGAAACAAGTGTCGGTGCTTTAGCTCCTGGAATTAATACAGCACCAATAACAAGATCACTTTGTTTAACGTTTTCTTCAATATTTAATGGGTTTGACATAATTGTATGCACACGACCATCAAATAAATCTTCTAATTCTTGTAAACGTTTTGCATTTACATCAAGAATTGTAACATCTGCACCTAAACCAAGTGCAATCTTAGCAGCGTTTGTACCTGCTTGACCACCACCGAT
Source organism: Staphylococcus sp. IVB6240 (assembly GCF_025558425.1). Taxonomy (NCBI): domain Bacteria; kingdom Bacillati; phylum Bacillota; class Bacilli; order Caryophanales; family Staphylococcaceae; genus Staphylococcus; species Staphylococcus dromedarii. Next base: position 1,007,457 of record NZ_CP094718.1, on the reverse strand, counting down.
GATTGTTACTTTTCCTTTTCGAACGCCTGGAATACCGCCTAATAAGATACCCATTCCACCGTTGAATCTTTGTAAAAATTGTGCACCAATTTGTGCTGACATACGCCCTGCCACTTCACTCATTGGTGTTAATAATGGTAATGAACGGTCAGCTAATTGAACTGTTTCATAAGCAATTGAGATTACTTTTTTCTCAACTAATGCTTCAGTTAACGCTGGTTCATTTGCTAAGTGTAAATATGTGAATAATACAAGACCTTCTCTGAAGAAGCCATATTCTTCTTCTAAAGGTTCTTTAACTTTGATCACCATATCTACATCCCATGCCTCAGCAGCAGTATCCACAATTTGCGCACCTACTTCGACATAATGATTGTCTTCAAAGTAAGATCCCTCACCTGCGCTCTTCTCAACAAGAACTGTGTGTCCTGCTTCTACTAGGGCATGCACCCCACTCGGTGATAAACTCACACGGTTTTCATTATTTTTAATCTCTTTAGGAATTCCAATTTTCATACTCCTACACCTCCAACTCAATAATAACGCATGCGTATTGTAAGCGCAATCATAACGATCCCATTTTTTATAAAATTATGGTATAATAAAAGTGAAATAAGAAAGGGGTTTTTGCTATGCTAATGTACAAAAACATTTTAATCGCAGTCGATGGATCTCATGAAGCAGAATGGGCATTCAACAAAGCCGTTGCCGTTGCAAAACGTAACAACGCTAAGCTGACTATCATCAATGTCATCGATTCAAGAACTTACACATCATTTGAAGTATACGATTCACACTTCACAGAAAAATCAAGAACATTCGCTGAGAAATTATTAGACGGTTACAAAAAAGTAGCAACTGACGAAGGTGTCACTGACGTAGAAACTCGTCTTGAGTTCGGTTCACCTAAGTCATTAATCCCTAAAATGGCAAGCGAAGAACAACTTGATGTAGACTTGATAATGTGTGGTACATCAGGTCTAAATGCTGTTGAACGTTTTATCGTAGGTTCTGTATCTGAAGCAATTGTTCGTCATGCAACTTGCGACGTATTAGTTGTACGTACTGAACAAATCCCAGAAAACTTCGAACCAAAAGTAGCAACTGAAGATTTTTTAAAGGACTTCAACATTTAATTGGGAGAGACCAACTTGCTCATTTCTGAGCAGTTGGTTTTTTTGATTTAGCAAGATTATTATTTAATTGCTTTTTAATACGAATGTTCTGTTGGGATATTGTGCAAATATCGTAATGACTTTGACAACCTCCTTTACTTTTCTAACGTCCTTTTCGTCGATAGATTTCTAAAAATTATATGCAAAAATTACTGAAAATTTTATATAATAAAACTGAAAAAATAATAGATTATCAGTTTAATGCTCCGTTGAAATATCTATTAAACAATCCCTAAATGAAAGGATATGTTATTTTGAAAAAATTATTAGTTTTTATGTTAACCTGTACACTCATATTAGCAGCATGTAACCATGAAGATAATCAGGCAAAAGACAAAGAATCTGAGAAAAAAGTAGAAAAAACAAAACAACAAACAAAAAAGAAATCTGAAACTCCAGAAACAAACAATGAAGAAGAACAAAACACTATGCCTTCAACTCAACAAAATACATATGACTCTATTGACAATAATATTGAGCCTATGCAACAAACTAATCAAAATGTTCAACATCAAGTTGTACAAGAACAGCAACAACAAATATCACAACCTCAACAAACTTATAAAAGACAAAAGGTAGATTTAAATAGTCAACCCCCTTCTGGATTCAGTACAGAAGGCTTATCAGAAGAGGCACAACAGCAAATAAATGATTTAGGAATACAAAAAGATTTTTATGGTTTATCTCAATATGAATTTAATGATAGGTTTTCAGATATTATTAATAATGATATACAGTAGGTTTGACAATTTTATAGTTAACACGTCTTATTTTATAACCTTTTAAACATCTCCAACTACGTTAAAAATGCATCTTAATACGTCAAGATAAAATCCTACTTGCTTAGCAAGGATTAATAAATTTTAAGGTGTTTACTATATAATTATATTTCATTAGGGGGTAATTTAAAGTGGCTTTATTTAAAAATGATCCTTTTAAATCACATGAGAAAACTGTAAAAAAAGCAAATAAAATTATAAACAATCAAAACTTAAATCAAACTACAGAGGAAATATCTATAGATAAATATTTTAAAAAACGTCACATGACCGAATTTTCAAATGAAATGTTGCCTATTGTAACAAATTTAAAAAATAGACAGATGTATAGTAACGGTACTAAATGGTTTAATGCCTTTATGCATGGAGGAAACGATAGTGGTACAGTTCTAACAGTGAGCTTTCTAAACGATTTAGTTGACCAAAATTACGCTATATTGCACGAACTTGACCAGCATAATAAAAATTTCAAAAGAATAGTTGAACAAAATGATGAAATTATTGAATTATTAAAAGTTATCGCAAAAAAATAATTTGATTTATGTTTAACTAAAATGTGTACCCTTCTATGGATTATTATTGCTTGTACATACGCCATATGTTACAGTTAAATTATAAAAGGGGCATGCGTCTACATGCCCCACTGAGCCCGTTAAAAAGACGGTGGCTTTCATTATTTTTGAACCATCTAATTACTCGCCAAAGTATTGATTAGATGGTTATTTTTTATGGTTGTTTTGATTCATCATTACTATGCTAATAATTGTTAGTACAACCATCAGCATTTCAAAATCTGTCATGCTATTCCTTCCTAGGAGCAACATCTATAACCATAGGCATCACCCCTTTTTCAAGAGATTAGCCACCATCTATCCAACTTGCTCACTCACTATATTACCATAGTTACTTTCTGACGTATCATTTAAAATGATACGTCAGAAAGTAAAGTAAATATCGTACTAATGTAGTCATCAATAATGTATTTAAGTTCTACAAAATTCCTAACTTTGGAATATTATTGCTTGTACATACTCTATATGTTACAGTTAAATTATAAAAGGGACATGCGCCTGCATGCCCCACTGAGCCCGTTAAAAAGACGGTAGCCAAATTGTCAGTATTTCAAAAAATAACCATCAGCCGGCTAAAGTTGGATGGTTATTTTTTATGGTTGTTTTGACTTATCATTACTAAGCCTATGATTGATATTACAATCATCAGCATTTCATAATCCGTCATGCTATTCCTTCCCAGAAGCAACATCTATAACCATAGGCATCACCCCTCTTTTAAGAGATTAGCCACCATCTATCCAACTTGCCCATTCACTATATTATCATAATTACTTTCTGATGTATCTACTAATATAGTATGAACAACAAAATAAATACAGTATCTATATAGTTGTCTACGTTGAATTATCATTCTATACAGTTCGCTAATTATATATTTTTTTCAACATCAAAAATCTTTCATTTTATAAATATCTCGAATATATGATGCTAATGAGATAGGAACTTGTTCATAATCCAAATCTAACTTAAAGGGCTGCTTACAATGATGTAAAAAGCTGAGACCTGTGTATAAATCACATGGGTTAAAAAGCATAATATCTTTCATTGCATAATTAGAAATGGTCGGATTTAACTCGAATTTTTCATGATATTGAATTAAAAACTGCTTCAAACTCTTCTGAATGTCCTCTTTCGAAAAGTTAATAGGTGCATCCCATTCAAGTGTTTCAATAAGAGATTCTGTTAACATTTGTTGATCATTTATTAAATAATTCATTCCTTCAAGTGTATCAGATAGAAAAAAGGAAACACCTGTCAACACAATGATAGGGACTTCAAGTGATTTAAGATACGTATTTAACTGAACTTGTTCTTTAGGACTTAAGTTTGACTCTGGATACATATAAATGATTAATGTTTTATTACTCGAAACTTCGTTCATCTCATTGATAAGTATAGGCAAAATACGCAATATGCGATTGAGACGTCGAGAATATTGATGATCCTCCCTATACGAAAACATCAACTGTTTCATGAATAATTTGTCATTGTATGGCTTAATTTCAAGTGGTAAATGATGGTTCACTTTCATTAACAAATCTTCTAACAATGCATTAATGGACTGATAATACCCTTCAACTTCAAAATCATTTTTTAAATTACGTGACAAACTTTTATAAAGTAATGATGATGAAGCGAGTCCATGTTCATTTTCGATCATTTCATTACTAATCAAAAAAGCCGTAAAAGTTTGAGATGTGATCTGCTCGTCTTCATTTAAATCAATAATTTTTGTTTCAAAACCTTGTGGCTTTCTTTTTTGGAAATACTGAAAAATTTGCATGAGCCAGGTCTCTTCTATAGTCTCATACTCGTTAAATATAGAAGTATAATAGCTCATATTTAATGTAATTGCATCACGATCTCCTTGAATAATTTGCCAAGTTGTCCCTTCCATAAACCACCTCAAAATATGATTGTTCTGTTGTCACCGAGTATTGCAATATTTTTATCTTCAGTACCTAATAAAATTTGCATTTTTTCATATTGTTTTTCTGTAATAACCAGTGCACGTACATGTCCGTCTTGTGGTAAAAATTGTTTAATCGCTCTTATCGTATAATTTGCAGCATCTTTATTTGCAACACTTTTTATATAAATGGAATATTGCATCATAAGAAAACCTTCTTCCAATAACCTCTTTCGAAACTTACTATAAATACGCCTTTGTGTTTTTGTTTCTACGGGTAAATCAAACATTAAAATAACGCGCATAAATCTATAACTCATAAAACTCGTATTTATGTAAGTCTGGAAATTTTAGGCAATCGAGGTTTCCTGTTTTAAAATAATCAATAATAGATTGCACCATAATTTCTATAGCACGAATCACAGTTTGTAACTTTCCATCTATATAAATTTTAGCATGTATTAAATTAACAAGTTGCAGTCGATAATCACGTGTTAAATATTCTTCTGGTGGACACTTTAACAAAAATAAATCAACGACTGGTCTAAAAGGTTCTAAAAAATCAGATGCTAAATTAAAATGATTTCGTCCACCGATATGATGAATGCCCATTGCTGGAATCAAGCCTTTCGCGACAATTGTACGTGCGATTGCTGCATTCAGAATGGTATATCCATAATTGAGCACTGCATTTTCAACCAATGTCTCATCATCACGTGTAAAATCTTTGAAAAAGCTATTAAAATAGTACTTCGCTGCTTGACCTTCAATATTCTGTCGATCTTTGAGCAACACATTTTCTTTCAAACTTATCATTTTTTCAATTCTTTCAGGTACAATTGCATTATATTTCATACAATGAATTTGATTATGAATTTTTTGTTTAACAATTTCACGCTATAACATTTCTTTATTAGCTTCATCCCACATCAACTGATTTTTCATTTGTGAATATTGATTAAAGTGGCCTGATATCGGATGTATGACACATTCAGGTAAATGTTTCTGGTTACAAAAAATAACTAGTATATTATGGTTTGATAAAGCAACAATCAGTCGCGAAGTCAAAGAAATCGTCAAATCTTCAATAACCAAAGCATAAATATCATTCAAGGGGACTTTATACTCGTCGTCCCCTTTTTTAATTTTCAAACTGTCTAGATGCAATGAGAGTTTATCAACGTCTGAAATATATACAACACGCCATCCCATAGCACTTATCCTTTTTTAAATACAAGCTGTGGTGCTTTTGGTCTTTGTTGCTTGTACATATTTCCTAAAATATCAGTGTGGTATTTTTCAATGTTACTTATTTTGTTACCAATAGTTGGTAATAAACGTCTAGATTCTTTTACATTGTTACTCTTAACATAATCTGTTTGTCTAATATGAATTTTATCAACTTCAATCCGGTTAGTTTTATTATTATTCACACCAATAACTCTATATCTATTTCCATTAATTGCAATAATATCGTTTGTATAGAAACTTCCAATAAAAATATCATTTCCAAAAATTTTCTTTTCATTTTTCAGATGATTATAATATGTTTGGTCAATTACATAATAATTTTTTTTATTTTCCAAATCAATATATGGAATACTAATCATTTTAAATCCTTTTTCGCCCTTATAGATATCAAATCTAAAAGAACTTTTTGAAAGCTGAACTACTTTATTTTTAGTCGAATTATATTTTTTAGTTATATCTAAATGTTCACCCAATCTATCACCGTAGTATTTCAACTTACGAACAGCTGGACCATTGCCTTTTTTAGCATATTTTGTTAAATAGTGTCCTGTTTCTTCATAATACTTTGCGAGTGGGTTTTTCTCATCGCTATATTGTTCCATAATAGTAGCTAATTTTTTAAAAGTTTGTGTATCGTGATGATACATTAAAAAGTTTTCTGGATTCTTATTATAAAGCTTTTTCACTTTGTCATTAGACTTATCATACAGATTTTTCAAAGTATTAATCACATAAGTTTCGTCATTCTTTGTTCTTGTTGAATATATTGTGTCATTTATTAATTGACGATTTGGTTTTTTATCGACACGATGTGAAAATTTGGTGATATTATAATTTTTTATATCTTCAATTTGATGGTAACCACCAAATACTTCTTCATACTGGTCTTCACTTTTTACCGCTGACGTGTTTTCAGCAACAGCCAATTCCGAAACATCTTTAAGTTCTTTTAATAATTTATGTTCTTTAAAAAGAAAATCTGCTTTTGCGATTATAAGCGCATCTTCTGCATGGTGTTTATATCCTTCATTACGGTCTTTCTTGAAGCGCCATCTTTTACGTAAAAAGTCAGTAAAGCTACCGTTGATTGTCTTAACTTTTACATCAAGGTTATTAATACTGAAATAAGCTTTTAGCAACGTTGTCAATTCTCTTGTTGTGTAACGTGTGTCTACGAGATTTCTATTGACAAACTCTTTCTGAATATCATATTTATTAATATCTCTTTCTTCCAATAGATATTCTCGTTTTTTCCTACTCATTCTATCTTTATTCTTTGCAAGATTTAACACATGTTGCTTAAATTCTGCATAACTAATATCTGCATCAGATGATGTTAAATATTGATATGGTGTGCGATTATTTTTCTTTGCATTTTGATTACTACGCACTAACACTTTATTATGCATTGAATCATCAAATGACACTGATCTTGGAATGATATGGTCTACTTCGTAATTTTTAGGATTACGTAATAAATCCTCAAGTGGAATGGCTTTTAGTGAATATAAACATTTTCCTTCCTGTGCATCATGTAACTTGATTTTTTGAATCAGTCTTTTTGCATTTTCATTCCCATATTCTTTAATAATTTCTTCAATTTGTTTTCTTGTTTTTTCATTCTTCTTTTGAATGTCATTTAAATACTTACGTTGTTCAGCTGAATTAGACTCTCTTGCTAATTCGATAATAATATCTTTTGGTAAACCATACTTTTTAATAATCGCGTTAACGACACCAATTGCTTGTTTAAAAGATCTTTTAACAACTGGTGATAATATCGCATCTTCAATCATATTAGTTGGAATATTTTTCAACCCTTCTAGTTCAAACTTTTTAGGACGTATATTTAAGTATGTGAAAATTTCCATTTGGTTCTTTTGAGAATGCCATAATTCATCAATAACCATGTTCATGCATTTAAGCGATAAACGATGAGTCCCTGTATAACCAGTAAACTCAGCAATTGCATGTTTATCACTTTCACTTAGTAAGTGCTCCAGTTGTCCGAGTTCTTCAATAATTGAATCTTTATCTTGATAAATCGTTAATATCTCTGCTATTTGATCCATTAAAGAAATATCTTCTAAAATAGACTGATCTTTTACAGCATTTTTTAAATCATGAAATAATTTAAAGTTTGTAAATTGTGGTTTTCCTGACTTAGTAATACGATATCCAGAAATATCAATTTCATCTACACCAATTTCTTTAGCAATTTGTTTTAACGTTGGATTTTTCTTTTGTTTAAATACATTTTCAATAATATGATACTTTTCAAAATACTCTAGTTTGTTATTTTCATCTCTTGAAATCGTTAAATTATTCAAATCATTAAGCGCATTAAATAAATCAGCTGTATACGCATATTTCACACTTCGTAATTCTTCTGGAAAATATGTACAATGTCCCATCATAAGTTGATACCATTTCTTTATATCGGCATCCCAACCATATGGACTTCCTTTCCCTGGCCCTTCAAAATATTCACGACGCGTTTCTACTAGTGTTATATATTTATTTATAAAATCATCATCAATCTCTGAATGAAATTGTTTTTGCGTATCTAACAGTTTTTTGACTTCACGAATAATATCTTTTGTATGGAATCTATTTTCAACGCCTCGAACTTTACCCTCAGTGTCTAAGCGCTCTTTTTGAAGTTCACATACATATCGATCTTCAAGTGCTTTTGCATTTTTATTAAGTTGATCTTTAGTTGATAGACTGCCTGAAGACGAATCATCATCACTCATTGCAATATTAACATTATGGATTCCACGACGTTTGGCGATATGTAATAAAGCTACTGCTAGTTCATCTTTAGATAATGCTTCAGTTAAACCTTTAACTCTTATATCATATGGCTTATTATTAACCGGCTGTTCTTCTGAAATAATTTTATATTCTGACAATAAATCTTTAATTCGGTCTAAACGATGTATACGCCTTCTCATTAAACGCCTTGCACCACGTTTTGCTCGTCGACCTAAGTTGTTATCTGCATTAGCTTCAGGAAATAAACGAACACCTGCGTCTATAATTTTCTGAGTCTTAAAATCGATTAACCCATAGCCTACTGAGCCAATCCCAATATCAAGACCTAAAATATATTGATATGACATAGCATAACCTCCTAATTCAAATACAATTTAATTATAAGTGAATTATCTGATTTTTAAAATATCATCTTAAATTTAGACGGGATTTAATTTTTATAGATTACAATAATAAATAATGATTTTAGAAATCATAAACAAAAAAATCCCACCTATTTAATAGATGGGATAAACACGACATATAGTCTTGTTTTAGTAGATTCTGTAATTTTTAGGTATAAGTATAGGCCGTCGCCTATACTTATACCATACCAACTTATTTAAAAATCGTCAAGATATTCTTTAATAATTCTCAATAAATTTTTAAGGATAGTATATAATTCTATACCAAAAATCAAACCTTAACATATTAAAATAATTAAGGATTCAAAGTGCAAAGCCACTTATTCTCAAAAAGCACATAAAAATATAATAATATGCACTAGAGATTACAGGCGAACTTATGAATTAAGTAAGTTACAGAGTACTAAAACATGTGGATACTATAATCGAATGAATAGAAAGTCTCACTTATACCTAAAATTACAGAGTACTAAAACTTACAGCCATCGTTTTATGACCTAGTCTTTGTTTCACTTATACCTAAAATTACAGAGTACTAAAACGTAAAGCGTGGACGTGGTGAAGCCATTGGTGTTTCACTTATACCTAAAATTACAGAGTACTAAAACCTTCGTCATCTATCACAATCTCTTGTATCAGTTTCACTTATACCTAAAATTACAGAGTACTAAAACGCTGCACGTATGCGTATTCTTCTAGACGAGTTTCACTTATACCTAAAATTACAGAGTACTAAAACCACTATCTGCTGTAATCTTCTCTTTAGAATAGTTTCACTTATACCTAAAATTACAGAGTACTAAAACCTCTAGCGTCATTATACCCTAGATTTTTTAATTAATCAGCAAATACTTTAAATTCTATTTATAGATCTAGCCAAAATAATTTTCATTTTATTTTCCATCTATGATACTTACTAGATCAGTTTCTTAAAAATTATTTTAATTTTGCTCAATCAACCTTCATCTTCTGTTATTTCTTCCCTTATTTCATAACATTTCTTATTCTCTCAGGAATCATTACAACCCTAGCATCTATGTCAACAGGTGCAGCAGTCATATCTATACACTCTTCCCAGTATTCTATGTGTTTTTTATCAATCCAATGCTCAGAATCCGAAACATCTTGACCATTTTCCCCTTCAATTGAATACCAATATAAATATTCGACTCCATCAAGTGTTTCTTTAAAAATTGTTTCAACAAACATTTTTTCGTTTTCAAGCGTAATCAAAACATCTTTCATATGCTCATTCAAAAAATTCAACCATTCTTCAACTTTGTCCGTTTTTCCATCTTTCACTTTATATCTCGTTAATTCTGTTTTCATTAAAATCCCCTTCTACCCCTATATTTTCATTCCATCTTTCTTTCCAACTATATGTACTGAATCTTTAAGAAATATAAATGCCCATAAGTTGACCAACTATTATTGTAAACAACCAATTTGAAAAGTAAAAAACCCTCAAGACCTATAGCCTCAAGGGTTTCAAATATTAGTATTGTTTCATGTATTGTTCAATTTCCCATTTCGAAACTTGCGTACGGTAGTAATCCCACTCAATTGATTTAGAGTTAATGAATTGGTTGTAGATGTGCTCACCTAGTGCATCTTTTACCACTTCATTTTCACGCATTGCTTTTAATGCTGTGTAAAGTGTTGATGGTAAATCTTCAATACCTACCGCTTCACGTTCTTCACGGTTCATTTCATAGATGTTTTGGTTAACTGGTTTTGGTACTTCTAATTTATTTTTAATACCATCTAAACCAGCTTGTAAAATCGTTGCAAGCGCCATATATGGGTTTGCTGCTGGGTCGACTGAACGGATTTCTACACGTGTTGACAAGCCACGTGAAGTTGGGACACGTACTAATGGTGAACGGTTTTTACCACTCCAAGCGATATAACTTGGAGCTTCGTAACCTGGAACTAAACGTTTGTATGAGTTAACAAGTGGGTTACATACTGCTGTATAACCACGTGCATTTTTCATACATCCTGCAATAAAGTGATATGCATCTTTTGTTAATTGCATTTCGCCATTTTCATCATAGAAAGCATTTTCTTTGCCTTTGAATAATGACACGTTAAAGTGCATACCGCTTCCGTTTACACCGAATAATGGTTTTGGCATAAATGTTGCATGTAAGTTGTGTTTACGCGCAATTGTTTTAACAACCAATTTGAATGTTTGGATGTTGTCACAAGCTGTGATGGCATCTGCATATTTGAAGTCAATTTCGTGTTGTCCTGGTGCAACCTCATGGTGAGATGCTTCAATATCAAAGCCCATGTCTTCTAATTCAAGTACAATGTCACGACGGCAGTTTTCACCTAAGTCTGTTGGTGCTAAGTCGAAGTAACCACCATGGTCATTTAATTCCATTGTTGGTTCGCCTTTTTCATCAAGTTTGAATAAGAAGAATTCTGGTTCAGGCCCTAGATTAAAGCTTGTGTAACCAAGGTCTTCCATTTCTTTTAAGACGCGTTTTAAGTTACTACGAGGATCTCCTGCGAATGGTTTGTGTTCTGTTGTATAAACGTCACAAATTAAACGTGCAACTTTGCCTTTTCCTGCTGTCCATGGGAAGATTACCCAAGTATCAAGGTCTGGATATAGGTACATATCTGACTCTTCAATACGAACAAATCCTTCAATAGAAGAACCATCAAACATCATTTCATTGTTTAAAACTTTTTCCAATTGACTCACAGGTACTTCAACATTTTTGATTGTGCCTAGAATATCCGTGAATTGTAATCGTAAATAACGAACATCTTGTTCCTCGGCAAATCTTCTAATGTCATCTTTCGTAAACTTTTGCTTTGTCATTGCATTCTGTCCCCCAGTAAGAATTATTTAAAAAAGCGCGATAAGTCGCCACGATTCAGTGGAATGGATTCATGTTGTGGTTTTTGCGTCGTATCCACGATCATTTGTTTTCTTAGACGCTCTTCTTCATCATTTAATGTACTGCCATCTTCTGCTAACATAATTTGCTTAATCCCTTTCATGTTAAATCCCTTTTCCAATAGATGTTTAATAGAAAGTAGAATTTCAACATCATTTAATGAAAAAAGTCGTTTGCTTCCATCTGTGCGAAAGGGATGGATCAGTTCATGTGTTTCATAGTAACGAATTTGTCTCGGTGTGAGCTCCGTTAACTGACTAACAACACGCATCGGAAACACTGGCATATTACGTCGAATTGTATCATTGCTCATCTATGCCATCTCCTTGAACTTTTGAACTGTCTTAACATTAGCACAAATTTTTCTGCATTTCAAAAATATGTAAGAAAACCTTACATGAAATTTAACCTTTAATGTTATACGTTTTAAAGATATTGGTCTCATTGACTTTTCACACATACAAAAACCCCCACCTTTCATAAGATGGAGGTTAAAATCTAAATGGAAATAAGTCCTTCGTTTAACATTTTTTCAACGGCACGTGTCACGGCAATTTTAACATGTTCGTATGTTAAACCACCTTGAACGTATACTTCATATGGTGCACGGATTGGACCATCTGCAGTCAATTCAATTGATGCACCTTGAATAAATGTTCCTGCTGCCATGATCACATCGTCTTCATACCCTGGCATATAGCTTGGTTCAGGGCTGAAGTGTGCATTGACAGGTGAAGCAGCTTGAATGCTCTGGCAGAATTGAATCATCTGTTCTGCACTATTAAATGAAACAGTTTGAATTAAATCCGTTCTTGGTGCATCGTAACTTGGTGTTGTCTGCATATTACAACGTTCCAACAACAGACTTGTAAATAAGGCGCCTTTTAAACTTTGACTTACCACATGTGGACTCATAAAGAAACCTTGATACATTTCGTGCAATGCATTCAATGAAGCGCCTGCTTCCTTACCGATACCAGGTGCCGTTAAGCGATAGCCACAACGTTCTACAAGATCTTTGCGGCCTGCAATGTATCCGCCGATTTTCGCAAGTCCTCCACCTGGGTTTTTAATCAGTGATCCTGCAATTAAATCTGCTCCTACTTCAATTGGTTCACGTGTTTCCACAAACTCACCATAACAGTTATCTACAAACACAATCAATTCTGGATGGACAGCTTTAATTTGTGAAATAGCCTTTTCAATTTCATCTACTGTAATAGATGGTCGTTGATCATAACCTTTTGAACGTTGTATCGCGATGACTTTTGTTTTAGGCGTCACAGCTTCTAATACGGCTTTGACATCTATTGAACCTTGATTCAGTGGTACTTCTTGATATTCAACGCCATATTCTTTTAAGCTCTCAATCCCAGAACCATTGACCCCGATTACTTCAAGTAACGTGTCATAAGGACTGCCAGTGATATACATCAGTGCATCTCCAGGTTTCAACAAACTTTGCAGTGCTACCGTAATTGCGTGTGTTCCTGAGATAATTTGCAGTCGTACCAATGCATCCTCTGCTTTAAATGTTTCAGCATATACCGCTTCTAAATGATCTCGACCAAAATCGTCATAACCGTATCCCGTTGAACCTTGTAAATCTGTTTCTGTAATTTTAACTTTATGAAAAGCATCTAGCACTTTTGCTTGATTGTCATAAGCGCGCTTCTCTATTTCTTTAAAATATGGTGTGAGTGTTTCTTCTACTTCTGTAATCAATTGTGATAAGTCTTTCATGTTCTCGCTACTTTCTATATTTTTTATATCCTTCAACTCTATAATTGTTTGTCGTTTCATCAAACTCAAGATACGTTACAAGGGTGTGTTGCTTCAAGTCATACAACTGTTTCGCTTCATGACTCGGTACTTCAATTTGATAATACGTCATCTGTTCTTTCATTTGAGAAATCAATATGGATTTTACTTTTTCAATATCATCTTCATTTTTTGAGGATACGAATACCATTGGTTTGTTTGTCACTGGACGTGGACCACTGTGTAGGTCTCGCTTATTAAACAAGACGATTTGTGGAATGTTATCCATATCTAATGTCTTGATCAAGTCATTTACAGTATCATATTGCGATTTATAATCTGGATGACTTGCATCGACAACATGTAATAACATATCGGCACGTTTCGCTTCTTCTAATGTTGATTTGAATGCTTCAATAAGTGTTGTTGGCAATTTTTGAATAAATCCAACTGTATCTGATATCACTACTTCAAATCCTTCATTCAATTTCAATTGACGTGTTTTTGGATCCAAGGTCGCAAATAGCTGGTCTTTTTCGTAAGTACCAGCCTCCGTTAATGTATTAAACCAAGACGATTTCCCAGCATTCGTATAACCGACCAGTGCGATTTGAAAGATATCTTGTTGGTCACGCTTTTGACGATAGCGTTCTCGATGTGCTGAAACTTCTTCCAACTTTCGCCTGATTTCTGTCATACGCGTTCGAATATGACGACGATCCGTTTCTAACTTCGTCTCACCAGGGCCTCTTGTCCCAATTCCTCCCCCGAGACGTGACAAGCTCTTACCATGCCCCATCAAACGTGGTAGTAAGTAATCCAATTGTGCATATTCAACTTGTAGCTGCCCTTCTCGACTCTTCGCTCTCAAGGCAAATATTTCTAATATCAACTGTGTTCGATCAATAATTTTAATGCCTAGCCTTTGATTTAAGTTTTTCGATTGGGCTGTTGTTAACTCATCATTTGCGACTAACACGTCGATTTCATGAAATTCAATAAAATCTTCTATTTCTTGTAGTTTCCCTTTTCCGACATAATAACGTTGATCTACAAAGTTTTTACGTTGTGAAAAATCACCTTTAACATCAAGTTCACATGTATTCGCCAATGCCTCTAACTCTTGCATTGTACTATCAAAATCATATTCTGATTGATAGAGGTCCACCCCTATCAATACTGCTTTTTCACGTACCTTTTTTGTCGAGATTGGTTTTTGTTTTTGCATGCTTATCACCATATATTCTTTAGACATAATACACATTATTGTATCACAGAGTGCCTATTAAGACTATGCACTCGGAATGTGCTATATTATTTATAAAGGAGTGGTCGTTATGAGTTTATACGATATCGAAGTAACTAAAACAGATGGTACAACTTATCCACTTGAAAAATATAAAGGTGAGGTTTTACTCATTGTCAATACAGCAAGCGAGTGTGGCTTCACATCACAATTTGGTGGATTAGAAGAATTATATCAAACATACAAAGACCAAGGATTTACAGTACTCGGTTTTCCTTGTAACCAATTCGGTAAACAAGAACCAGGGACAGGACAAGAAGCCGAAACAAACTGTAAATTAAACTATGGCGTCACTTTCCCAATGCATGAAAAAATTGATGTAAATGGCGAAAATGCACACCCACTATTTAAACACTTGAAAGAACAACAATCTGGTGTATTAGGAGAAAATATTAAATGGAACTTTACAAAATTCTTAATCGATCGTAACGGTGAAGTTGTACACCGCTATTCTCCACAAAAAACACCTGAAAAGTTAAAAGGTGCCATTGAAAAGATATTATAATCATACAAAAACAAGCGTGTCACACGATGTGAAGCGCTTGTTTTTTAATAGAATCACATCTCAAAAAAATGCTCATGATTTCGATTCATTAAAAAAAGCACCACACGCTCAAATGGTGTGATGCTCCGAATCATGACACAATGTTCAATGATAAATCCTCTTTTTAGCAGAATTTCGACTTAACCAATATATTGGTGTTGAGGTCGGTTCAAAGTTATTGTGCTCCCTCTACAAACGTACTAATTGCATGCTTATAGATTAAATGATGTCGATCTTGTGAGAGAAAGTCAATGACATACTTATCATAGTCGTGCAGTTTTCCACGCAATTGGAAACCGTTCGTCAAAAAGACTGTCAGTTCCTTCTCCTCATTCTTGAAAGTTTCAAGGTACTCATCTTGAATGTTTCTTTTCTCAACCATTTTACGATCTCCTTTTGTTTATTTGGGTTGTGAGCTCAGATAACATTGAAGTAAGTGACATCTTCTCTCTATCTAACCAGTGAACATCTAATTTGTTTTTGAACCAGGTCATCTGCCTTTTTGCATAGTTGCGTGAATGTTGTTTCAACTGTTCAGTTGCAATCTCAACATCCATATTATTTGTTATGACAGGAATCATTTCTTTATATCCTATGGCTTGCATACTCTGACACGATAAAAAACCTTGATCAATCAGTTCTTGCACTTCATCCAATAAACCTTGAGACAACATGATATCGACGCGTTTGTTTATTCTTTGATATAATGTTTCGCGCGACATTTCTATCCCTGCTATTAATGTATCATAATTTTCTGTTAACTGGGTACTTTTCTTGCGATTACTCATAAGTTTTTTTGTTTTAAAATAATACGCGATGGCACGTTCTACTCTTTGACGATTATTTGGGTGAATCGCTTCTTGAGATACTGGATCAAACGTCCCTAAGTAATCGTGAAGTGCTTCATTTGAATAGGATGATAATTTAACCATTTTCTCTTCTACAAGTTTTGCTTGCTCAGGTGTTACTTGCTCATCATCAAATTGATAGTCATATAATACGGACTGTATGTAAAGGCCTGTACCACCTGCAATGATAGGTACTTTGCCACGAGCAGTAATTTCCTCAATCAAGGGTTTGACGCGTTTTTGAAAGTCAAAGGCTGAGAATGGTTCATCTGGATTCAAAATATCAATTAAATGGTGTGGCACACCTGCCATTTCCTCTTCGGTTATTTTGGCTGTACCGATATCCATTCCTTTATAAACTTGCATGGAATCTCCACTGATAACCTCACCATCTACTGCTTTGGCTAATTCAATACTTAAGGCTGTTTTGCCACTTGCAGTAGGACCTACGATAACAACGACAAAAGGTTTTGATTCACTCATTCTTTTCACTCACTTCTCGTTTTTGTATGATTTGACGACTTATCCATTCTAGCATATGTTTCCATACAGTCTCATAGTCATGGTCAAAAAGGACTTCATGACGTTTATGAGGATAAAGTTGAACAGTAATGTGTTGGACGCCACCCTTTTTGAGTTGGCTAGCAAGACGTCGAACGCCTTTGCCATTTTCACCAAATGGATCATCTTTACCTGAAATTAATAAAACAGGCATCTGTGTATTCATGCGTTGAATAATGTTTACTTTCCCTGTATGCATCATACTTTTTGTCACACTATAAACCAGTTGATTGGACACGTTGAACCCAGAATAAGGATCTGCCATGAATTTATCTACTTCTTGTTCATCCGTACTCAACCAATCACTCGGTGTTCTTGATGGTTTAAACTGTTTGTTGAAGCGACCTGTCACAATATGATTCACCCAGTTTAATCTCTTTTTTCTTCCAAAAATGAGTGTAATCAGTTTTAAAAATATTTTTGCCAGATTCCCTTGCCACTTCGCATAGTAACCCGTTCCACTCAGAATAAGACCTTGAAATGTATTGGGATAAGTCACAGCAAATTGACGTGCAATAATAGAGCCCATTGAGTGCCCTAATACGATACAAGGCAATGTTGTATCAAGATTTCCACGTAAAGTGGTTTGTACTTCATATGCATCAGATACCACTTGTTCCATTGAGTCATAATGACCACGAATGCCTTCAATGTCTACACCATGGCCTCGATGATTATGGCGAATCACATGATAGCCACGATCATTTAGTTTCTCAACAAGTGGTGTATAACGATTCATATGTTCTGCCATGCCATGAAAAATATGTACGATACCCACTGCATCTCGACTTGTTCTATCAAGTTTCGTTTCTAACATGACCCCATCCGACATGGTCATCTTCATTGATTCATGTTTCATAGCCTTTTCATCCTTTCCGTCTAAGTTGTTACTTTAACTTTACCATATGGCAATACTTGAAGGGAGTATAACACCTTAAAATAAATGATAAAATTTATTTAATGAAAAAAATGACGTTTAAGAATTGAATAGAAACACGTATTTTCTAGGGACAAATATCCGTAAATTTATGTAATAGTTTACAGATATTAGCTATTTTATCTAACAAAAAGACCATTAGTAATGGTGTATTCCCAACTAATGGTCTTTTCTCTATTATTTAATGATACACATTGAGGAATCCTATATGGATATTAAGCTTCAGCTGGTTGATGTTGACCAAATCGTGCTTCATCAATTGCTTTTTCAAGCTCTGCTTTGTAGCGTGCTTTTGTTGGTTCATCATAGCCAACAAGATCAGCAAGAATGTCTGTGACGATGTCTTTGTATTGAATAACTGAATCAATATTGAAGTAGATATCGCCTGTACGACGCACGAAGAAGTCAGTTGGTTTTACAACTAATTCATGTTGTACGCCATAGACAAGTTCTACATAAACATCTAATGGTAATCCTGTGTTTTGATATTGCGCGATTTGTGCAATTTCAAAGATTTGATCCACGTTTGAACCATAGCGACGTGCAAAGAATTCAGCAAGTTCTGGATCTAGGTTAAACTTACGTGCTGCTTCTACTTTTTCTTGTACGAAGTTTTCGAAGTTGGCACTTCCACCGACGTCACCGCCAGAAATTGTAATATGTTTTGTATCTACGTCTTTGAATTTATCGCCATATTCTTGTTTAAGACGTTTTTCAACGAGATCCATAATATCAGCAGCCATATGACGGTAACCTGTTAACTTACCTCCCGCAATTGTTAGGAGACCTGATTTACCTTCCCAAACTTCATCTTTACGTGAAATCTCTGAAGGATCTTTACCTTCTTCAAGAATCAATGGACGGACACCAGCCCAAGTTGATTCGATATCACTATCAGACACATCTACTGTTGGGAACATGTAGTTGATTGCATCAATTAAATAATCTCGATCTTCTTGGTTTACTTGTGGATTTGATTTGTCATTGTCATAGAATGTATCTGTTGTACCCACATATGCTTTACCATCACGTGGAATTGCGAAGATCATACGACCATCATGTTCTGTATCAAAATATACCGCTTGTTGTAATGGGAATTTTGATTGGTCGATAACCACGTGTACCCCTTTTGTGAGGCGAAGTTGTTTATTGTTTTTAGAGTAGTCTGCACGACGTACTTCATCTACCCATGGACCTGTTGCATTGACAACTTTTTTCGCATGAATTTCAAATGAATCATTTTCTAAAACATCAGTCACAGCAACACCCGTTACTTTTTCTTTATTGTTATATAAGAAGTTTGTAACTTTTGCGTAGTTAATAATGTCAGCACCTTGTTCTGCTGCTTTTTTCATTACTTCGATTGTTAAGCGGGCGTCATCTGTACGATATTCAACATAGTATCCGCCACCTTTTAAACCTTCTTGTTTCACTAATGGTTCTTTGTCCATTGTCTGTTGTTTACTTAACATTTTTTACGTTCTGACTTTTTAACACCAGCAAGTCGATCGTACATGCCTAAACCGATAGATGTTGAGAACTTACCAAATGTACCACCTTTATGCATTGGTAATAACATCCATTCTGGTGTTGTTACGTGTGGTCCATTTTCATATACAATTGCACGTTCTTTACCAGTTTCAGCAACAACGCCCACTTGTAATTGTTTTAAGTAACGTAAACCACCGTGTACAAGTTTTGTTGAACGAGAACTTGTCCCTTGTGCGAAGTCTTGCATTTCAACAAGTGCCACTTTCATACCACGTGCTGATGCATCTAGCGCGATACCTGCCCCTGTAATACCGCCACCGACAACGACTAGATCATACATACCTTGTTTCATATTTTCTTTAACTACGTGACGTTTTATTGTAGATAAACCCATCTTAAACTACCTCCTAATTGTACTAAAAAAGGAGAGACTTCTCCTACAGACTTATTTAAAGTTGTACGAAAAATCTCTCCAAATCTCGAGTGCTTCTATTAACTTAACGCTAATATAACATAATTATTCAGCATCGTCTAACTTGAATACTTGTGTTGCTTCAACCGCTTTCTTCCATCCTTTGTATAGACGTTCGCGTTTCTCATCTGACATTTCAGGTTTGAATGCTTTTTCAAGTTTCCAATGGTTGCTAACATGAGATTGGTCTTTCCAGAAGCCAGTTGCAATACCTGCAAGATAAGCAGCACCTAATGCTGTTGTTTCTGCGACCTCTGGACGTTCAACATCAATATTCAATAAGTCAGCTTGGAATTGCATCAAGAAGTTATTTTGAACAGCACCGCCATCGACACGTAAACTGTTTACATCAATACCAGAATCTTGTGCCATTGCTTCAATCACATCTCGCGTTTGGTAACATAATGATTCAAGCGTAGCACGAATGAAGTGCTCTTTCTTTGTACCACGTGTTAAACCAAAGATAGCACCACGTGCTTCTGAATCCCAATATGGTGTACCGAGACCAACGAATGCAGGAACAACATAAACACCTTCAGTATCTTCTACGCGTTTTGCATAGTCTTCTGATTGTGGTGCTGATTGAATCATGCGTAAACCGTCACGTAACCATTGGATAGCAGATCCTGATACGAAGATTGAACCTTCTAAGGCATAATGTACTTTACCGTCGATTCCGTAAGCGATTGTTGTCAATAGACCGTGCTCTGACAACACCGCTTCTTCACCCGTATTCATCAACATAAAGCCACCTGTACCATACGTGTTCTTCACATCGCCACGCTCAAAACATGCTTGACCAAATAGTGCCGCTTGTTGGTCACCCGCAATACCTGCGATTGGTACGTTTTGTCCAAAGAAATGATAATCTTTTGTTTCACAGTATACTTCACTTGAAGGACGTACATCCGGTAACATTTGTTTAGGGACATTTAAGATCTCTAGTAATTCATCATCCCATTCAAGATCATGGATGTTGTACATTAACGTACGACTTGCATTTGAATAGTCTGTAACGTGTGCTTTACCACCTGAAAGTTTCCAAACAAGCCATGAATCAACGGTACCGAATAATAAATCACCATTTTCAGCTTTTTCACGTGCACCGTCTACATTATCAAGAATCCATTTTACTTTTGTTCCTGAGAAGTAAGGGTCTAATAATAAGCCTGTTTTCTTACGGAATAATGGTTCATGACCCGCATTCTTCAATTCTTCACAAATAGATTGCGTTTGGCGTGATTGCCAGACAATCGCATGATAGACAGGACGTCCTGTATTTTTATCCCATACTACTGTTGTTTCACGTTGGTTCGTAATACCGATACCTGCTACTTCTGATGGTGAAATATCATTTTCATTTAACACTGCTGCCATCACTGAAATGACAGAAGTCCAAATTTCATTTGCATCGTGCTCTACCCAACCTGATTTTGGAAAGTGTTGTTTAAATTCTCGTTGTGAAATACCACGAATCTCTCCATTTTCATCGAATAAAATCGCTCTTGAACTCGTTGTTCCTTGGTCGATTGCTAAAATATATTTTCCCATAATATGATGCCTCCCTGACGCATTCGTTTTACGCTATTTTTATTGTAATATTAAATTTCTCCAATATCATCGCGTGAAGATTTTTTGTTCATAATTTGTCCAAGTACCAATGTACAAGCCACTAATACAATTGATACGATGGACCATACATTAAATACATTTTCAAATACAAGTAAGTAAATAGCTGCCCCTAGCATACCACCTGCAATTGGTCCTAAAATTGGAACAATCGCATATGACCAGTCACTGTTACCTTTATTATGAATAGGTAAAATAGCATGTGCAATACGTGGACCTAAGTCACGTGCTGGGTTAATGGCATACCCAGTTGGACCACCAAGGCTGACACCAATCGCGACGATTAATGCACCAACGATAAGTGGATTTAAACCGTCTGTAAATTTGTTTGCACCAATGAATAATAATCCTGCAACAAGCACGGCTGTTCCAATAATCTCTGCTAAGAAGTTAGCCATATAGTTACGGATACCAGGCGCCGTTGAGAAGACACCTAACTTAGCACCTTGATCATCTGTAGCACGCCAATGTGGTAAATATGTTAACCATGTTAATGCCGCACCAACAATACCACCTAATAACTGTGCAATAAGGTAACCAGGTACTTGATGCCATGGGAAATCACCTGTCATCGCAAAAGCAATGGTTACTGCTGGGTTCAAGTGTGCGCCTGAGAATTGTCCCACTGCGTAGACACCGAGTGTTACGGCAAGTCCCCAACCGACTGCGATAACAATCCAGTCTGCTGCCTCACCTTTCGACTTTCTTAATACAACATTGGCAACAACACCACCACCCATGAGAAGTAAGAGGGCTGTCCCAAAAAATTCTGCTAAATAAATATTCATTCTCTTTTCCTCCTTAGAAAAAAAGAGACAACTACAACACGCACTATCCCAAATAGACATAATACGAACGCAGAAATCTCTCAGTCTCTTTTCTTATATTAACTTGTTATTTATCATACAATCATATGAAAACGCTGTCTAATCAAAAATATTAATTTGTGAAAAATTGCTGAGGTTATAAGAGAAGCGTTTAGAATTCGAGCAGAATCAAAGCAACGAGCAAAAATCGCTTTTTGATTTTGTCGAATTACGACATTCTGCTGAGAATTCTGATTCTCGAACACTGATATAATGACGTTGAGACAAAAGTGTCTCTCGTATTCTTAGAGCACAAATTGATTATATTTCATTATGAATAAATATAAAAATTCTACCAAAGATCTCGATTACTTGTCGTGACTTGTGATGCACCATGATTAATTGCACGTTGCACTTCCTCTTCTGTGCTAATCAAACCACCTGCAATAACACGAGCACCTGTCTCTTTTTGAATTTGTTGTATCACTTTATCAGCAATTCCCGGTAACACTTCTACATAGTCGGGTTCAAGGCGCTGGATCAGGTCGATGCTACGCTCTAGCGCATGGCTATCAATAATAAATACACGAAAAATCGTTGCGACACCGAGTGCTTTTGCTTTTTTAATGACTTTCATTTTTGTTGAAACAATGCCTTTAGGTTTATAAGTCTGAATTATATATTCACATGCAAATTCATCGTGACTCATCCCTTTAATCAAATCAATATGCATATAAGGTTTGAGCTGATGCTGTTGCATAAATTGCATCACACCTTGTAGATGACCAATATGTGTATCTAATAAGACACACGTTTCATAATCTGTTTTTGCTAGTTTTTCTAGATCTTTCATAGATCGGATGGCTGGTAAAATATAAGGTTTCACTCGTAATTTCCTTTCAAATCTATCTATTGAACACGTTTAAACAAGCGTTCTAATTCATAGTTGGTAAAGTTAATGATGATTGGACGTCCATGCGGACACGTAAACGGATCTTCCATCTCTCTCAATTGATTAATCAATGACGTCATATCTTCTTTTGTTAAATAATGATTGGCTTTAATCGATTTTTTACAGCTCATCATAATAGCTGCCTCTTCTCGGAACTTCGCAATATTCATCGTTTTATGAGCCAGTACATATTCAATCAAATCTTTAATAATTTCTTCAACTTCTTCTGGTGGAAACCATATCGGATAACTATTCACAATATAGTCATGACCCCCAAATGGCTCTAGGAAAATACCTACTTTCTCTAGTTCATCACGAAATTGTTCAATCGTCAGTTGTTCATCTTTAGAAAAGTTAAATGTTAGAGGAATCAATAAGTTTTGATTTTCATTCGTTACTTCACCAATTTTGTCACGGAAGTATTCATATTTGATCCGTTCTTGCGCTGCGTGCTGATCAATCAAATACATCCCTGTATCATTTTGCGCTACAATATATGTCCCATGCACTTGTCCCACAACTTCCATGTACGGCACGCGTGGTGCTGATGTTTCAGATGTCTGTGTTTCATATTGCGTTGTCTTCGTCTCAACAACTTTTTCTGTTGCGACCACATCTGATTGTGATGTTGGCTTAGGTTCTGATGATGATACAACCTCTTCATCATCTGGCAACCAGTTGTATTCAGGTTGATCAGATACGGTTGAAATGGGTTCTGATGTCGCATTCATATTTGCTAGCACTTCTCGTTTTTCGACATCGTACGTCTCTGGTGCTTCCTCAACAGTTGATGGAGGCTCGTCTTCATTAATGACTTCATGCGTTACTGTATTTTGGGACTTTAATGAATCTGTATCTGTCTGCTGACGTTGTTCAAATGCCAATTTTTGTTGTTCAAACTTTTCTAGCACTTTTTTAGGTTGATGCTTATTCAAATCATTTTTAGGAATAAGTATTTTATCTTTAAACGCTTCTTGAATTTTTTCAACAATTAATCCATACAATTGATCTTCTTTTGATAAACGGACTTCAAGTTTTGTTGGATGAACATTGACATCTACTAAGATCGGATCCATTTTGATATTGAGATAGACAATTGGATAACGGCCAATCGTTAGCAGTGTATGATAACCTTCCACAACTGCTTTATTTAAAACGAAATTCTTAATATAACGACCATTTATAAATAATGAAATATAGTGACGATTACTACGAGAATGTTCAGGTTTCGCTATATATCCTTCAATTTCATAGTCACTTGTTTCACCTGTAATATGGAGTAAATCACGGGCTACCTTCATACCATAGATTTCAGCCATCACTTCATTTGTGCGTCCAGATCCATTTGTCTGAAGTATTTTTTTGCCATCACTCATGAGTGACATGCGTATATCTGGATGACTCATGGCCATTCGATTCATAATATCTGTAATCTTACCAAGTTCTGTATATAAACTCTTAATATATTTCAGTCTGGCTGGTGTATTGTAAAACAAGCCACTTACTAAAATATCAGTTCCTTGACGTGCTTTGGCAGGTTTTTGTGAAAGAATGGCGCCCTCTTCAGCATAAACCTCATAACCATCAACGCCATCTGTTGAGGTTTTTAGTGTTACTTTGGCAACGGATGAAATACTTGCTAAAGCTTCACCACGAAAACCTAATGTCCGGATATGGAAGAGGTCGTCATCATCGTATAACTTACTTGTTGCGTGTCGATGAAATACAAGTGGTAAGTCACCCTCACCAATACCTGAGCCATTATCGACAACACGTATTGATGATACACCCGCTTCTTGTACTTCTACATTGATTTCCGTGGCCCCTGCATCAATGCTATTTTCCAGTAATTCCTTCACAACAGAACTTGGACGTTCAACGACCTCACCTGCTGCAATTTTATTGGCAAGTGACGTCTGTAAAGCTTTTATTTTTCCCATACTGTCACCTTCTAATTTAATCGATTTTGCAATTCACTCAGTTTTACTAATGCATCTAATGGTGTCATTTGTGAAATGTTTAATTTCTTAATTTCTTGCTCAATTTCACTCGGTTCATTCGGATCAAATAAATCAAATGTTGGTTGTTCAAACTTTGTTTCATTCACTTTAGAACTTTGTTCAGAATTAACAGTTTGTCTTTCATCTATTTCAGTTGTGATTTCCTCGTTATCTACGCTTGTATCAGCCACTGTCGCCGGTTTTTCATGAGATTCAAAAGCTTCTAAAATGACTTTTGCACGTTCAATGACAGGTTCTGGCAAGTCTGCTAATTGTGCCACTTGAATACCATAACTATTCGCAACGGCACCTTCCTTCACTTTGTGTAAGAAGATCAGTTCACCTTTATATTCATTTGCAGCTACATGAACATTTTTCAAGCATGGTAATGACTGATCTAACTCTGTCAATTCATGATAATGTGTAGAGAACAATGTTTTAGCTTGAGAGGTTTTAGCCACATATTCAATCATCGCTTGTGCCAATGATAAACCATCATATGTTGATGTTCCACGTCCAATTTCATCAAAAATAATCAAGCTATCTTTTGTTGCATAACGCAGTGCTTTTTGTGCTTCCAACATCTCAACCATAAAGGTACTCTTACCAGAAACAAGGTCATCCGCTGCTCCAATACGTGTGAAAATTTGGTCGAAAATAGGGAGTTGTGCTGACTTACATGGAACAAAGGCCCCCATTTGTGCCATGATACTGATGATAGCAACTTGTCTCATATACGTGGACTTACCTGACATGTTCGGTCCAGTGATCAGATAAATATATGTCTCATCATCTAAATGGCAGTCATTCGGTACATAGTCATTGTAATCCATTACACGTTCTACCACTGGGTGACGAGAATCAACAAGTGATAATGTGCGATCAGCACTAAACGTTGGACGTACATAGTTATATTGTTGTGCAATTTCTGCAAAGCTTTGTAAACAGTCCAATTCTGAAATAATCTTCGCTTGTTGTTGCAAACGCTCTGTAAATTGTTTGACATATTGTCGCAATTCAGTGAACAAACGGTACTCTAATTCAATTGCTTTGTCTTGCGCACCGAGAATCATACTTTCTTTCTCTTTTAGTTCATCTGTAATAAAACGTTCTGCATTGGAAAGCGTTTGTTTACGTTCATAGTCATATGCCTCTGGATCAAATTGCGTAAGATTTGCACGTGTAATTTCAATATAATAACCAAATACTTTATTGAAACTAATTTTTAGAGATTTGATACCTGTGCGTTCACGTTCTTTCGCTTGAAGTTCTGCCAGCCATTGCTTCCCATTACGTGATGCATCTAAATAACCATCTAGTTCTTCATTGAATCCAGATTTGAATAGACCCCCTTCTTTCACAGAGAGTGGTGGTTCATTAACCAAACTTTTTTCTAGAACAGCCAATAAATCTTCTAATGGTTCTAATGCATTAAAGTGTGCAATCGCTTCATGATCGATTGTCTGTAATAATGCTTTAATTGCAGGAATTTGTGCAATAGAATGTTTTAACTGCACAAGGTCTTTCGCATTAACATTCCCAAAGCTTACACGTCCCACAAGGCGTTCAATGTCATAAACTTCTGTGAGATAATCTCTAAGCGTTGAACGTTCAATGAAATAATTTAAAAATTGGGTCACTGCTTCATGACGTTTTTCAATTTCTGCTTGTTGGATTAAAGGCCGATCAATCCACTGTTTCAGACGTCTTGCCCCCATCGGTGTTTTTGTTTTATCCATCAACCACAACAATGTTCCCTTTTTTGACTTGAGACGAATACTCTCTGTCAACTCAAGGTTACGTTTTGCGTAGAAATCCATTTTCATATAGTCTAATGCACGATAAACTGTTGCAGGTTCAATATGTGACATGTCGCGTTTTTGCGTATCGTATACATAATCTAACAATATTTGGACAGCTTGATGCATTTTTGGATGATCTAGTTGATTGACTTGATAGTTTGTTTCCGAAATAGTGTCACGGACTGTCATGGTTTCTGTAATCATACTGAATTGACGCTTTAGATGGTCTGGCAGTGGTTGTGTCACAACAATTTCATTAGGTTTAATCGTCGTTACTTCATTAATTAATGTACTTTCATCTTCAAAATGTGTGACTTTTAATTCACCTGTTGAAATATCACAGTAACTGAGCGCATAGTCGCCATCGTGAACAAAACTTAAAATATAGTTATTTTGTGTTTCATCCACACCACCTTGTTCCATCACAGTACCTGGTGTTACGATACGCACAACTTCACGCTTTACCATCCCTTTGACTTGTCTCGGATCTTCCATCTGTTCACAGATGGCTACTTTATATCCATTTTGAATCAGTGTTTCAATATACCCATCAGCTGAGTGAAATGGTACACCTGCCATTGGTATCGGGTTTGCTTTTTTCGCGTCACGTTTCGTTAATGTAATTTCTAATACACGTGCTGCTGTAATCGCATCTTCATAAAATAATTCATAAAAATCACCCAGTCTAAAAAACAGTAAAGCATCTTGATGTTGTGACTTAATTGAAAGATACTGTTTCATCATCGGTGTCACATTTGTCATTTTATATCACAATCCTTTAAATCTCTTTTTTTCATTATGTATATCATTTACGCTTATATCCATATGTATAAAGGCTAGACGATACGCAACATTCGATTCGCCTAGCCTATTCGTCATTTTAACTTGTGTTTTGTATAATTTTCTATCTTTTTAAGCAATCCGCGCTTCTTCAATATGATCAGTAAAGCATAGCTAATCGCTGCCCCAATCATACTTGATAGGATAAATGCGGCCATCAATGGTTTAATTAAAAAGCCATCCATGTGTAAAATCCAAGCAAGTGGGATACACATAAGACTCCCAATAATTCCTGTCCCAATCACTTCACCAATGGCAGCGACAAAGAGATGACGGTTCACATAGTAAAAGAGACTCGCTAAAAGCACACCAATCATACTTCCTGGAAAGGCAAATGCTGTACCCGTACCAAAGATAACTCGAATACATGATGAGATAAATGCTTGCGCAAGTCCATACCACGGACCTAATAACACAGCACTTAAAACATTAATAAAGTGTTGTACTGGCGCTGCTTTAATCGGACCAACTGGTATGACAATGACTGTACTTAATACAACATTCAGCGCAATCAATAACGCCGTTAACGTTAGTTTTTTATTATTCATTATCTATCTCCTTTTCATGAACTTTTAAGAGCTTGATTTCATTGTTAAAACAAATATTTGTTGACATGCTTAACGTTCAACCTTGATCTCCAGATTATTTGTTTTAATCATTTACTCACTTTTATCTTCTGATGCCTCTGTTTCAAGTTGGGTATCCAACCGAGTAATGTCTATTCCGTCTTCTAATGTCTCAATAATAAATTGAATCGCATCATTGGCCTCTCGCTGTGCTTGACGAAACTCCGAAACGATCGGCATATCATCAATTTCTGTTTGAATAGCTTGAATGGTTTCCTCAGAACGTTGATATGCCACTGGCTTGTCATAATTCTGCAAGTTCACAGATTGTTTTTGTTGTTGTTTCAACATATTCATTTGTTCAGCAATATGCTCATTTTGATGAATTTGTGCTTCAACTTGTTTATAGTATTGGACAGTTTCCAAATTTTGAATGGATTGCTGCAGCTCACGTGCTTTGCGCAACACATCTTCTTTATTTGTCATTATTGACTCACCAAAGTTGCGTCACTCACACCGATAAATTCACCATTTAATGAATATTGTTTTGCTTCCACAATCTTCACATCAACAATTTTACCAATCATTGATTTTGGTGCGCGGAAGTTCACAAGTTTGTTACGTTCTGTGTATCCTGCTAACACTTCATCATCTTTTTTACTTGCACCTTCACATA
Organism: Staphylococcus sp. IVB6240; assembly: GCF_025558425.1. Lineage (NCBI taxonomy): Bacteria > Bacillati > Bacillota > Bacilli > Caryophanales > Staphylococcaceae > Staphylococcus > Staphylococcus dromedarii. Next base: position 978,480 of record NZ_CP094718.1, on the reverse strand, counting down.
AAACTTTCACTGTTTTACCTTCATATGCTTTTAATGCTTCTGCTGAATACTTACCGACTAACTGATTCAAACGTTGTAAACGTGCCTTTTTAACTTCTGTAGGCACATTATCTTTCATTTTAGCAGCAGGTGTGCCGTCACGTTGAGAGTAAAGATACGTATACGCATGCTCAAAGCCTACTTCTTCATACAACGTTAACGTTTCTTCAAACTGTTCTTCAGTTTCATTTGGGTAACCAACGATAATATCTGTTGTTAATGCTACATTTGGAATAGCTGCTTTAATACGACGCACTAAATCTAAATATGCTTCACGTGTGTATTTACGTCCCATGATTTTAAGCACTTGGTTATTCCCTGATTGTACGGGTAAGTGAATGTGTGGCACGATGTTACAACCTTGTGCGATTACTTCAATCATGCGATCTGTGAAGTCCCATGGATGACTTGTTGTAAAACGGACACGTGGAATATCAATTTTCGCAATATCTTCTAATAAATCGCCAAGACCATATTCGATATCTTCTAAGTCTTTACCGTATGAGTTTACGTTTTGACCGAGTAATGTAATCTCTTGATATCCTTGTCGTGCAAGATCACGTACTTCATCAATAATATCTTGAGGACGACGGCTACGCTCTTTTCCGCGGGTAAATGGCACAATACAGTATGTACAGAATTTATCGCAACCATACATAATATTTACCCATGCCTTAATACGACCTTCTCGTACTTTCGGTAAGTTCTCAATTACATCGCCTTCTTTTGACCATACTTCAACGACCATGGCTTTTGAAAGATAGGCTTCTTCCAAAATTTGAGGTAGACGGTGAATATTATGGGTACCGAAAATCATATCTACGTTTTGGTATGATTTTAAGATTTTATTGACGACTGATTCTTCTTGTGACATACAGCCGCATACACCAATTAAGCAATCTGGGCGTTCTTTCTTAATATGTTTTAAATTCCCAATTTCACTGAATACTTTATTTTCTGCGTTTTCACGGATCGCACATGTATTCAATAAGATCACATCCGCAATATTCACATCTTCTGTTGGCGTATAGCCAAGTGCTGACAAAATACCCGCCATGACTTCTGTATCATGGGCGTTCATTTGACAACCATATGTTTTAATTAAAAATGTACGTCCTTTCCCCATATCACGATATTTTTCATCGATTTGGAAGTCACGGTTATAGACGATTTCTTCTTTACCACGTTTTTTTGCTTCTTTTAAACTTGGTGGCTGATAAACGTGATCAAAATACTTGCTGTAGTCTTTTTCTTCTTTATCTTTACGATTTGCAAGAACATCTAGTGTCCCAGCTTTTCTTTGTTCTTCATTCACATGCAAAACCCTTTCTGCCCTTATATCATCTCTCAATTATATTAAAAATTAGTATAAAGTGCAATTTCTCATCGTCCACAATATGATCCCATAAATAGAGAAAGCTGAAGTTCCTATTATAGGACTTCAGCTGTTCACTTTAAAAATCTATACAAATTGTTTTGTTAATGATTCAAATTGTGTTTCTGTTAATTGAATATCTTGATGTGCTAAAGGCGTTTCACCTAGTGATTCAATTTGTGATTCATAAGATGGTGTTTCTGTATCTTGATATACAATCCCTTTTACAAGTGAGTCATGTTCAACAACTGTTTGAATCGCACGTTGTTTATCTGACGTATCATAACCTTCAATATCATTTAAATCCGTTAAATGTTCCTTGAACCAATCGTACGTATTGATTTTATTGTAAGTTACGCATGGTGAGAACACATTTACAAATGAGAATCCATCGTGATTAATCGCATCTTCAATCATTTTTGTTAATGCTTTAATATCACTTGAGAATCCTTGTGCCACAAATGTAGCACCTGATGATAATGCTAATTCAAGTGGCGCAACATTTTGTTCAATGTTCCCTTTTGGCGTTGTTTTTGTAACAAAACCTGGTGCTGATGATGGTGATGTTTGACCTTTTGTTAACCCATAAATTTGGTTATCCATAACGATATATGTGATATTCATGTTACGACGTAAAGCATGGATTGTATGTCCCATACCAATCGCATAACCATCTCCGTCACCACCTGAAGCAATAACAGTTAAATCACGGTTTGCCATTTTTACCCCTTGTGCAAGTGGTAATGCACGTCCATGAATTGAGTGAACACCATAAGAATTGACATAACCTGATAGTCGTCCAGAACAACCAATCCCTGTAATTAATGCCACTTCATCTGGTTCTAAGCCAACATTTGCAGCCGCTTTTTGAATGGCAGCTTGTACTGAGAAGTCACCACATCCTGGGCACCAGTTCGGTTTGACGTTATTTCTAAAATCTTTGAATGTAGCCAATTAGATTCTCTCCTTTTGTGAATTTAAAAGTGATAAGCCTTTCGTTTCGATTTCATGCGGTAAGAATGGTGTGCCGTCATATTTCGTTTGGTTTACTAATTTGTCACCTAAATTCACATTCATTTTGATGATGTTTGCAAGTTGTCCTTGATAGTTGTGTTCTACCACGACTACTTTTTTCGCACGATCAACTGCTTCTTGAATGATATCTGTTGGGAACGGGTGTAACTGACGAATTTGTAAATGTTCCACTTTGTGTCCGGCAGCTTCTAAACGTTCTGTACCTTCTTGAATGGCACCTTTTGTTGAGATAAAACCAAGATAAAGTAAATCTGATTCTTCATATTTTAAAGAACCTTCAACTGGTTTTTCAATACGTAAGTTTGCTGTTTTACGCATACGTTTATCCATTTGGTCTTGACGGTTTTGTGCCGCTTCACTCGGCTTACCTTGTTCATTATGTTCAACACCTGTGACATGGTGAATACCACCTTTGACACCAGGAATCGGTCTTGAAGATACACCTGATTCTGTCACTGCATAGCGTTTGTAGTAATCTTTATCTTCAGGATCACGTTCGATATCTTCTGTAATTGTTGCACCACGGTTGATTTGAACTTTATTGAAGTCTAAATTTTTAACCGTTTGCTTACCAAGTGATAATTGTAAGTCACTCAATAAAATAACTGGACATTGATACATTTCAGCTAAGTTAAATGCCTCAACTGTTAAGTAAAATGCATCTTCTGCATCAGTTGGCGCTAAAACAATTTTCGGAATATCACCATGTGTTCCGTAAATCATTTGCATTAAGTCTGACTGTTCCTGTTTTGTTGGAAGACCCGTTGATGGACCTCCACGTTGTGTATTCATGATGACAAGTGGTGTTTCTGTCATACCAGATAAACCAATCGCTTCCATCATCAATGAAAGACCAGGACCTGCTGAAGCTGTAAACGCTCTGACACCACCATAGTTTGCACCTATCGCCATTGTTGCGGCCGCAATCTCATCTTCTGTTTGAATGACTGTACCGCCTACTTCTGGTAAATGATCAATCATGTACTCCATAATTTCAGATGCTGGCGTAATTGGATAAGCTGCCATAAAGCGTGAACCGCCTGCAATTGCACCTAAACCAATCGCTTCGTTTCCAATCATATATAAATGAGGTACATTTTCACTTTCAGCTAAATCAAAGTCGCCTTTGATATTGCCTAGTTCTTCATTCATTAAGCGATGACCTTCGTGTAATGCCTGAATATTGAGGTCAACGACTTTTTCACCTTTTTTCTCGAACATACCGGTAATAAGCGCTTCAAATGGTTTAATATCTAATGACATTAACGCAGCGGTTGCACCGATTGCTACCATGTTTTTCATTAAAGTCGTACCCAATTCTTTTGCTGTTTCTGTAAAAGGCATCACAAGTAGTTGCGCTTTACAATCTTCAGGTTTTTCTGGCTTCGCTTTCGCATCCGCTAAAATCACACTATCTTCACGCATTTCATGATGATTCAGTTCAATCGTTTCTTGATCGAACGCAATTAATATATCTAAATCGTCACTAATCGCATGTACAGGTGTTGTTGACACACGGATTTTATTATTCGTATGTCCGCCCTTAATGCGGCTAGAAAAGTGACGATATCCGTATAAATAATATCCTTTGCGGTTCATCGCAGTCGCAAAGATTTCACCCGTAGATTCAATCCCTTCACCTTGCTGACCTCCGACTTTCCACGATACTTGAGATTTCATTCATTTAGCCTCCTAGACGTTTATCTTCTTTGTTTATCATATCAAAAGAACCCACTATATGTGCAATAAAATAGTGGGTTTTATTAAAAATCATACTAATGGACGATACGTTTTTTTCATTAATACTTCATTGGGTGATCTTCATTGATAAGTACACGTTCAATATGTTTCGCTGACCCATCTGAGTTAAGTTCAATAAAGACACCGGATAACACACTACGCCCTTCATCAGGTACAACATGTCGTTGTGGCAAACTCGTAATAAAACGTTCGATCACTTCATCGCGATTAATTCCTAAAATACCATCGTAATAACCTGTCATGCCAACATCTGTGATGTATGCTGTCCCTTGTGGCAAAATACGTTCATCTGACGTTTGAATATGCGTGTGTGTACCAACAACAGCACCCACTCTACCATCTAAATACCAGCCCATCGCATTCTTTTCAGAAGTTGTTTCCGCATGAAAATCCACAAATATATAATCTGTTTCTTTTTTCGCTTCTGCAATCAATTGATCTGCTTTTTTAAATGGATCGTCAATATCTTGCATAAAGGCACGACCTTGCAAATTGATAATAGCCAGTTTCTTATCATTTAATTTAATTGTACGCATACCAATACCTGGTGCTTCTTCAGGAAAGTTTGCTGGTCGAACCATACGTGTCGCATCTTCAATAAATTCATATATTTGACGTTGACCGTATGTATGATTCCCCATCGTCATAAAGTCCACACCATCACGCAGTAACTCTTTATAAATTTTTTCAGTAATCCCTTTTCCATGTGCAGCATTTTCTGCATTCACAATAGTCACTGATGGACGATAATGTTGCTTCAATTGTGATAATTGCTCGCTGATAGCTTGTCGTCCTACCTTACCGACGATATCTCCAATAAATAAAATTCTCATTTAATACGTCCTCTCTTCATTGACACAGGGGGTTGAGACAGATGACATCCGTATGATAGCAAATCGATGAGCAGTGTCCCAACCACTTGTATAAAAATACTCACTTATCTATTTTAACGTGCGACTTTTCGATGTCAATGCTCCGTTATATCTTTCACATATAAAAGTCGAAGGGCATTTAATGTGACAAGCAGTGTGGCACCCATATCAGACATAATCGCAATCCATAAAGTCAGCCAGCCTGGAATGACGAGTAACAAGGCTAAAATTTTTAAGCCAAGCGCAATGCCTACATTCCACTTTATCGTACGCATTGTTAAGCGACTCAAGCGAACAGCATATGGTAGTTTCGACATATCATTACTTAATAATGCAATATCTGCCGTTTCTAGTGCTGTATCCGTACTTGCACCACCCATTGCAATACCGACATTTGCACGTGCTAATGCCGGTGCATCATTGATACCGTCGCCGATCATTGCAACTGGTTGCTTGTCACCTAACTCTTCAATATAGTTCAACTTATCTTCTGGCATTAAGTTTGCATATACATCTGTAATGCCAACTTCATCACCAATTGTTTTCGCAGTATAAGCGTGATCCCCCGTCAACATCACACGCTGTGTAATACCAAGTTTTGCCAATTGTGCAATGACTTTTTGAGATTGTGGTCGTACTTGATCTTGTAACGCAATTAATAAATGTAACGCATCGTCTTGTTTTACGATTACAACTGTTCGACCTTGCTGTTGTTGTTTTTCAATCTGTTCATCAATCTCAGGTGTTAATTCATCTTCAAATAACTTAGGTTGTCCTATAATCATTGTGTGTGGACCAAATGTTCCTTGAATGCCTTGTCCAGTTAATGTTTGCACATGATCCATCGTCTGATCTTGTGCATGATCTATTTTATCTTCAAAATAGTAAACAATCGCTCGCGCAAGTGGATGTTGTGTTGTTTGCTCTAAAGCGACCACACGATATAACATGTCTTGATCAGTTGATGTTTCTGATAATTGAATGACATCCACAACATGAGGCGCGCCTTGGGTTAATGTTCCTGTTTTATCAAACGCCATTGTTTTCACTTTACTCAACTGTTCTAAATGAATACCACCTTTAATAAGTACACCGTTTTTAGCTGCTGTACTAATACCCGAAACAATTGAAACGGGCGTAGAAATAATTAATGCACAAGGACACCCCACAACAAGTACTGATAACCCTTGATAAATCCAATCATACCAGTTTGCACCTGTGACGATAGGTGGTATCACCGCAACACCTAGAGCGATGATCATAATAAGCGGCGTGTAATACCGTGCAAATCGTTCTATAAAAGCTTGTGCCGGTGCTTTATTGACTTGTGCTTCTTCAACCATTGCAATCACTTTAGCAATCGTTGTTTCATCTGAAGCTTTTGTTACTTCAATTTCCAAAATACCATCTTGGTTTAATGTTCCTGCATAGACCTCATCTTCAATACCTTTTTCAACCGGAATCGACTCACCAGTGATTGCTGCTTGATTGACCGTAGCATGACCTGATCGAACAATACCATCTAACGCTATCTTTTGGCCGGCCTTTACATATAACCTTTCTCCAACTGCCACTTCTTCAACAGGTACCTCAATCTGATTGCCATTTCTTAAAATGATGGCCGTATCTGGGGCAATGGTCATCAGTGAAGCCATGGATTCTCTCGCTTTATCCATTGAAAAACGTTCTAGTGCTTCACTTAATGCAAATAAAATCACAACAACAGCGACTTCTCCCCATTCGCCGATAAGTATACCGCCAATCACTGCAATGGTCATAAGCATACGCATATCAAACTCTAAATGGATAAGATTACGCAATCCCTCTTTTAATAGTGATAAGCCGCTTATCATGACTGCCGACACGAATAATAATGGTGTGAGTATCGTTTCAGTATCATATAACCATTGTGACAAATAACCAAATACAATAAGCAATGTTGAAAACCATAAAGTTTGGTGATTCATAAAAAATTGCTGTATTTTTTCAATTAATGATTGTGGTGCTTTTTCTATCAATTGTTCAGTCTTTGCTACTTCATCATCAAAAACTTCAATATTCTCAAAAGCACCTGCTGCCTCTATCTCTTCTATCGTTGGTGAACCTTGTACATAAATTTTTGAAGCGCCAAAGTTCACTGTAGCAGATGACACGGATGGCAATGCCTCGACATTACGTTCAAACTTCGCAGCACAATTGGCACACGTCATCCCTTCTACACGATATGTTTTCTTATTTGTTGTCATACGTCATCACTTCTTCCTTATGCGCAATCGAAATCATCATAATTTGGCGAATGTGTGCGTCATATATGCGATAAAAAGCACGCTTCCCTTCTTTTCGATAAGTCACCACACCATTTTTATACAGTAAACGCAAATGATGAGACGTATTTGCAACTGTTAAATTTAATACTTCAGCTAAATCACAGACACAGAGTTCATCGTGCACACATAATAAATAAGTAATCTTAGCACGATTAATATCTGCAATACTTTTAAACATCAGACTGACACTCTCAATATTAGTTTGAGCCAATGTTTCTTTTGCCTCTTGAACATGTGCCTCATCAATTATAAATGCATCACAACCCATTTCATTTTTAGCCATTGTATCTCACATCCTCATTCAAGTATTCACTTGAATATAATATAACGAATCCCTACTTTTTATTCAAGTATCCACTTGAATGTTCCATTCTAAAAATGGCATAAAAAAACAACCCCACACATTGTGAGGTTGCTTCTCTATTTTGCATATTCGACCGCTCTCGTCTCACGGACAACTGTCACTTTAATATGACCTGGATATTGAAGTTCCCCTTCAATTTGGTCTTTAATATCTCTCGCTAATCGATGAGATTGTAAGTCATCGATTTCTTCTGGTGATACAATCACGCGAATTTCACGTCCCGCTTGAATCGCAAATGCCTTTTCAACACCATCATAATTTTCAGAAATGGCTTCAAGACGTTCTAAACGTTTGATATAATTTTCCAACGTTTCTTTACGTGCACCTGGACGTGCTGCTGATAATGCATCTGCAGCTGCCACGAGGATTGAAATAATTGATGTTGGCTCTACATCGCCATGATGTGAATGGATTGCATTAATTACAGTTGGTGATTCACCATATTTCTTTGCAAGCTCCACACCAATCTCCACATGACTACCTTCAACTTCGTGGTCAATGGCTTTACCAATATCATGTAGTAAACCAGCACGTTTCGCAATTGTAACATCTTCATTCAATTCTGCAGCTAACATACCAGATAAGTGCGCTACTTCAATTGAATGTTTCAAGACGTTTTGTCCATAACTTGTACGGTAATGCATACGACCAAGTATTTTAACAAGATCTGGATGCATATTGTGAACATTTAATTCAAATGTCGCTTGTTCCCCAGCTTCGCGAATGATTTCATCTACTTCACGACGCGCTTTGTCGACCATATCTTCAATTCGTCCTGGATGGATACGACCATCAGATACTAAATTAATTAAGGCCGTTTTAGCGATCTCGCGGCGTATAGGGTCAAAACCTGATAAGATGACTGCTTCTGGTGTATCATCAATGATTAAATCGATACCTGTTAACGTCTCAAGCGTGCGAATGTTACGGCCTTCACGTCCGATGATACGACCTTTCATTTCATCATTCGGTAAGTTAACAACAGATACCGTTGATTCTGACGTATGCTCAGCTGCGAATCTTTGTACTGTCGTTGCTAACAACTCTTTCGCCGTTTGATTGACTTTTTCTTTTGCTTCACGTTCTTTTTCCTTAACAAGCACTGCAATATCTTGTGACAATTCATTTTCAACACGTTGTAATTGTTCATCACGTGCTTCTTCTTGTGTGAGACCGGAGATGCGTTCTAATTCTTGTTCGTGTTTCATTATTATTGTTTGAACACTACTCTCTTTTGCATCTACTTGTTGTTGTCTTTCTTCAAGTTTAGATTCTTTTTGGTCTAAAATCTCATCCTTCTTATCAAGTAAATCAGATTTTCGTTCCAAGTTTTCCTCTTTTTGAAGAAGTCGGGATTCTTGTCGTTGAAGTTCGCTACGACGTTCTCTCAGCTCGCTTTCAACTTGCTCACGAATCTTTTGGTTTTCTTCTTTTGCTTCAAGCAATTTCTCTTTTTTTAGATTCTCGGCGTCTTTTCTCCCCTGTTGGACAATATCATCAGCAGTATTTTTAGCTTGTACTTGCTGTTGATGTATTAAATTTTGGGCGATAAAATACCCCGCAACAACTCCTAGAATAATACCCAGCAAAATGAGTAAGAGGGTTAATAAATTCACACAAACACCTCCTTTTTCTAGGATTTGATCTGTATATAAACAATTCTATATGATTATATGAATATCACTAAAAATCATACATGTATAATTGTACGTTTTGAAGTCAGAAAAATCAAGACTTGAGTCATGACAACATCATCAATTCTTTAACTTATGAAAGTGAAAATTTCCTATTATTTTACTTTTTGTTCTGTGCATATCTTTAAATAAACAGTTGGTAGCTGATCTAAGTTAATCAATAAAAGATGGAACAGCCCGTCGCAACAAGCCATCCCACCTTAAATGAGTCTTTTTATTTTATATTATGCATCAAATAATGTATCTGCTTCTTCTGTTTGATCTTCAGCCTCAACTTCTGAATCACCAGCGATGCCTAATTTTTCACGTAGCTTTTGATCAATTTCCGCTTCTAAAGCTGGATTCTCTTTTAAGAACAGTTTTACATTTTCTTTACCTTGGCCCATACGTTCTCCATTATATGAATACCATGCACCAGATTTATCTACAATATCATGCGCAACACCCAAGTCGATTAACTCACCTTGGCGAGAGATACCTTGTCCGTACATAATATCTACCTCAGCCACTTTGAATGGTGGTGCTACCTTATTTTTTACAACTTTAATTTTTGTACGGTTACCAACTATATCTTGCCCTTGCTTCAACTGTTCGGCACGTCTTACTTCTAAACGAACAGAGCTATAGAATTTTAAGGCACGTCCCCCTGGTGTTGTTTCAGGATTACCGAACATAACACCTACTTTTTCACGAATTTGGTTAATAAAGATAGCTGTTGTTTTAGATTTTGAGATTGCTGCTGATAGTTTACGCAATGCTTGTGACATTAAACGTGCTTGTAAACCAACATGCGTATCTCCCATTTCGCCTTCAATTTCAGCTTTTGGTGTTAATGCTGCTACTGAGTCGACAACAACAATATCGACAGCACCACTACGAACAAAGGATTCTGCAATCTCTAAACCTTGTTCCCCGTGATCGGGTTGTGAAAGATATAGGTTATTAATATCAACACCTAACGCCTCTGCATAAACTGGGTCTAATGCATGCTCGGCATCGATAAATGCTGCTACCCCACCATTTTTTTGTACTTCAGCTATGGCATGTAAGGCAACTGTTGTTTTACCAGAACTCTCTGGTCCATAAACTTCAATGATACGTCCTTTCGGGTAGCCACCTACTCCTAGTGCGTGGTCTAAGGTTACTGATCCTGTTGAGATCGTTGATACGTTACGGTCTTTGTTGTCACCCAACTTCATAACCGCACCTTTCCCGAATGACTTTTCCATATTTTTGATTACTGTATCTAGTGCTTTCTGACGTTCATTATCCAATGATTGTACCTCCTAGTAGCGAATATCGTTTCGTTCTATCTATTCTAATTATCACTTATATAATTTGTTAAACGTTTATTCCATGTGCTTTTGTTGATTTATTTATACTATACAAGCTCCAATCTGAAATTACAAGTATTTTAGCGAATATTTGTTCGCTTATTTTCGATTGGTGTCCAACAATACGAACAAACGTACTTTAGTTTCTACTTCTCAAGTGTTGCTTCTTTGAGCCAATTCAACCACTCAATGAGCACATAGTTTTGACTGCGGTCTCGAATTAGATTGCGATATGTAGCCATTTTAAATTGCTTTAATCCAAATAAATCACCATCTAAGAAACCGATATACACTTGTTCATCAACTGCTAAAAGACTGATTGCTTGTTCTGTATTGAATTGTGATTGAACAAGTTTTGCACTGACTTGTACCTGTTCTTGAATCGATGCATCTATTTGTATATAGGATGGATGATGCAATAGATAGCCTTGCAAACGCTGTTGATGATCTGCTTGTTTTAAACGTGCATTCAGTAAACCATCTGTTACGCCATCATACACTGCAATACTTTTTTGCTGATGATTCATAACAGCTTGTTCGGGTGTCATGTTGTCCGAACCATAGTAAAATTCACCAATTCTAGAAAGGATCTCTATTTTGATAGGCGCAATCAATTCTCGGCATGTTTCAATATCCTCACCACTTGCTGTTAAACGGATTGTAACCTCATGTTTTCCTGCTAAAGGAGCAATCGTTGGATTTGATTGTTGCTCGATAAGATCTAATAATTCCGTTTCAGCCTGAGACTCACCAATACCACAAAAACGTAGTACTTCAGAAAAGATTGTCTGATCCGATTGTACAAAGAACGGCATCATTTCATTATCGACCATAGGCTTCATCTCACTTGGTGGCCCAGGTAACATGACAACATGTGTATCCTCATAGACAACATACATACCTGGTGCCATTCCTACACGGTTCGCCAAAACTTCAGAACCTTCTATAACAAGCGCTTGTTGTTTATTATTAGGTGTCATCACTTTATCTTGTGATGCAAAATAAGATTCAATAAACGCAAGTGCTTCTTCGTCCATAATTAATTGTTTATTCAACACTTCTGCCACTGTTTGTTTTGTTAAGTCATCTTTCGTTGGCCCAAGACCACCTGTATAAATAACAGCATCATATTGATCAATTGCTCGTTCTGTTACACGTTTTAAACGCTCTGGGTTATCACCTACAACAATATGTTCTAATACATGGTGACCCGCTTCATTTAACACACGGGAAATATATTGTGCATTTGTGTTGGCAATCTGCCCTAATAGCAATTCAGATCCAACACCAATGATACAAACTCTCATCTCCTGTTTCCTCCCCAAAAATCACTTTCTATCATGATAAATTATCTTTAAAATGCTTATTCATTATACCCTACACACGATTTGAATAACCAAGAAATGCTTCATATTTCATCAAATAAATCTCAATCATTATCGATTATCCATGATAACGACTCAACATTTTCTGCACTTAAAAAAGTGATATTCAAAACCTCTTTAAAGATTAAGAATATCACTTTATACTTTTTCTCATATCTCGAGATTATTTTTTATCTTGTAAAAAGACGTCGCGTCCTTTATAGAAATATTCAACACCAGATAAGATTGTGAAGAATACACCAATATATAACAATACTTGTCCGAGAGAGAAACCGATCCATTGACTTAATGGTTCACCTAATAAAATAAATACTAACGCAACCATTGTAACAGCTGTTTTAACCTTACCTAATTGACCAGCTGCACTGACAAATCCTTGCTCAATTTGTAGTAAACGTAAGCCTGTGACAGCAAACTCACGTGCAATAATAATAATGGCAACAACTGAATTTGTAAGACCGAGTTCAACGAGTACAATCAATGACGCTGATACAAGTAGTTTGTCTGCTAATGGATCCAAAAATTTACCCATATTCGTGACGAGTTGCCATTTACGCGCAAGGTAGCCGTCCACAAAGTCACTAATAGATGCCAAAATAAAAATTAAGCCGCTGATTAAAAATTCAATACGTACCTCTTGTCCTCCAAAAAATGCCATTTGCCCCATACCAAAATCAACAAGTGCAAATAACATAAAGAGAGGAATTAGTATCACACGAAATAGTGTGATCTGATTAGGTATATTCATGATTCATCCTCTTTCTAATAATCTTTTTATACCGATTCATTATAACACAAGTCCAAATACAGCCCAAAAAACAGCTGTTACACCAATAAGACTTGCAATAATCATCGCAACTTGCTTTGTTTCTTTATCACGATTTTGAAATTGTGCTGATTTTTCGCCATTTGATAATTGTTTCAATGCTTCTGAAGCAAAACGGTGGGTTTTCGGTAACTCTTCTCGATGTTTTTCAAGAAGTTGCACACTATCCATATTGACCGCTTGTGCATATTTACGTATAAAACCAATTACGTATGTAGGTTGATTCAACGTCTCAAATTGATTATTTTCAATCGCAATTAACGTTTCACGTTGGATATGTGTCCGAGATTCTAACTCAGTTAGTGTCATCCCTAAACGCTCTCTCTTACTCTGTAAAACTTCACCAATTAATCTCACTGATTCAACCTCCTACTTAAAATCCTCCGAAACCATCACCAAATCCACCAAATGGATCACCAAAATCTAAGTTATTTTTACTTTTTACAGTTTTTTGTTTCATCTCATCATATGCAATTTCTTGATTCTCTTCTGCACGTAATTCAATGATGTAGTCAAAGTCATCCATTTCATACTCACTCGCTTCGACGAATAAATCTGGATGTTCCACCACCTTAGCAGATGGTAAAGTCATCACTTCACGCACTAATTCTTGATGTTTTGGGTTTTGTTCCCTTGCTGTTACAGCTCCATCAATGATATAAACGTGATCTTTGTCATATTCACCTTTGATTAATGAACTGCGAACTGTTTGTTTAATGAGCGTTGAACTAATAAACAACCAACGTTTATGAGCGGAAACGCTCCCTGCAACAATTGACTCTGTTTTTCCAACTCGTGGCATCCCACGAATACCAATCAACTTATGACCTTCTTGTTTGAAAAGTTCTGCCATAAAGTCTACAAGTAGCCCCAAGTCATCTCTTTCAAAGCGGAAGATTTTTTTGTCTATTTCATCTTGTTTCAAATAACGACCATGGCGAACAGCCAATCGGTCTTTTAATTCAGGCGGTCTTAATACATTCAATGAGATATCATCAATTTCTTTCAATAATGTCTCAAAGCGTTTTACCTTTTCTTCACTATCTGACTTAATGATAAATGCACGTGTTGATGTTTGTATCCCATTGATAGAACCAATATTAATCCCCATCATACCGAGTAAGCTTGAAACATCCCCTAGTAAACCTGCTCGGTTCTTATTAATATCATACTCCAAATACCACTCTTTTTTTTCAGTCATCGACATATCGCTCACCCCTTCAAACACGGATCTCTTTTTCATATTATAGCAATTATGTGTACCAGCCACCATTAATACGTTGAACTGTACCCGTAATACTTTGAGCACGTGGTGAAATCAGATGATTAACAATATGTGCAACTTCTTCAGGGGCAACAAAACGATTCTGTGGCAGTTCTTCCAATAAAGCGGAACGTGTTTCTTCGTCCAATTGTTCAGTCATCGTTCCTGATACAACACCAGGTGCAATGGCATTAACTGTGACAGAAGTCATCGCAAGCTCTTGACTTAATGCTTTCACAAAGCCAATTTGAGCAGCTTTCATTGAAGAATAGATGGTTTCAAAACTCGCTCCAGCTTCTCCCCAAATCGATGAAATCGCAATAATACGGCCATGCGGTCGTTGCATTAACTGCCCGACAAAATGCTGGCAGAGTTTTATAAAATTAAATACATTAATACGGTATGTTTCATCAATTTGTGCATCCGTCATGTCTTGTAGCATGCCGAACACACTGCGGCCACTGACATAAATCAACGCATCTAAGTTTTGAATGAAAGATAAGCGTTCAAAGTCGATTGACTGCGACACATCTAGTTGAAGTAATTGGACTGGTTGACCATCATATCGCTTCGTTAATTCATCAGGCGATGTACGATGATATGTCAAAATCACTTCATATCCTTCAGAAAGTAACTCTTGAACAACTGCTGTACCTATTGTACCAGAGCCACCTACAACGAGTGCTTTCATGATGGTTTAATCTCCAATCGGCTATCTACAACATTCTCTAAATCCAAGCGTTGACGAGCCGTTTCATTCATTGAATCTAGCGTAATTTCATCAATGATTTCTAGCAATTCAAATAATGCCACACCATCAAAATAATATTTTGTTGCTTGGTTCGCAATATGTTCTGGTGAGTTCAAGCTTGAAATATACTCACCGATAAATTGTCTTTTCAGTAATTCAAATGCTTTTTCATCTTCAACACGCCCAAGTTTAGCTTGCAACTCTGCTAACAAACGCTCCTTCAATTGATCAGGTGCATCTGTTGTTGATGTGACAAGTGAAAAACTGTATGTGTGTTCAATGACCGTTTGATAGCTAAATGTCGCATCAATCAAGTGTTCATTCAATAATGATTGATAAAACGGTGTCTCTTCTCCATAAATCAATTCAAAGAAAAATGACATTTCCATATCTTCTTGCACACGTCGTCTTTGTGATACATCCAATTGATTATTTTTAAATCCTAACATCAATCTTGGTGATTGTACTTGCATCTCTTCTCGCATCTCAGCTTCAAGTACAGGATGTGCTTCTTGTAAAGGATCTCGAACAATCTCAGGTTGTGCTTCAATATGACGTGCATCTTCATGTGTTTTTACGAGCTCATAAATATGTGCCGGATCCACATCACCTACCACAAATAACACCATATTAGATGGATGGTAAAATGTTTCATAACATAAATATAAGTCATCTTTCGTAATGTCATAGATGCTTTCAACACTACCAGCAATGTCTACTTTAACAGGATGGTCATGATACATCCCACGTAAGGTATTAAACATCAGACGATAACCAGGTTGCTCTTGATACATTTTAATTTCTTCAGCGATAATCCCTTTTTCTTTTTCTACTGTTTCTTCAGTAAAATAAGGAGATTCCACCATTTTTAAAAGGCGTATGATATTTTCATCAATATAGTTAGTCGCACTGAATAAATAACTTGTACGATCAAAACTTGTAAAGGCATTGACTTGTGCATCATATTCCGCAAACTCCGTAAATAAGTCACCCTCTTCTTTTTCAAACAACTTATGTTCTAAAAAGTGCGCTACCCCGTCAGGCACTGTCACAAATTCGTCTGATTGATGTGGCTTGAATCGTGAATCTAATGAGCCAAAATTCGTTGTGTACGTCACAAATGTTTTTTGAAATCCACGTTTAGGAATAACAAAAAGTGTGAGTCCATTATCCAATTGTGCTTGATGTACTGTTTCATCGATGTGTTGATAATAGGTTTTATTCACTTTGATCCACCGCCTTTGTCATAATATAAATGGTATCAAGTTGTGCCTTTTGACATAACTCTTGTATATCCGCTTTTGTTACTGCTTGAATACGTTCAATAAATGATGTCTCAGGTTCAGGTTTTTCTACTAAAATTTGATTATGCATTAATTCAATCATTTGTTTAGGGCGATCTTTCAGTTCTTTGCGGTGCGATAAAATAATCTTTTTCGCAAGCGCCATTTTTTCTTCAGTAAAATCTCCCTGCTTGAATTGTTCGAAAGCCTCAATAATTGTATTCTTTGCGTCTTCATAATCAGCACTTGATACACCACTTAGCACATATAGAAAACCATTCTTGCCATCAATTTGTGAGTAGATCGAATAAGCTAGACTTTTCTTTTCACGAACTTCGTTGAAAAGTACAGATGATGGGTCGCCACCAAACATCATATTAAACACAACGAATGCGGGATAATCCACTTCACCATATTGTGTTGGAAAACGGAAGCCCATATTGAGTTTAGCTTGATCAATCTCAGCTGTTTCAACGACTTCATTGACTGCTTTATCAGGATAAATATCTTGTAACTGATGATTGCGTTCATACATGAATGGCTTCAAATTAAAGGCAGCTTTCAGTTTTTCTTCTGCTGCTTGCTCATCTACATTCCCCACCACATACACTGCACAACTATCATGTTCAAGCATATTTTGATATGTATCGAATAGCGTTTTAGGTGCGATACGATCGATTTGTTCAAGTTGACCAACTGCTGGATAACTATAAGGATGGTCCCCAAACATATTTTTTAATAGATGCAAGTACGAAAGTTGCGTTTTATTATCTTCAATCGCAATCAACTTATTTTGTAATAATCGTTTTTCTTGTTGTAAAAATGTCTCATCAAACGCTCCTTGATTCACAAGTGGATTCAAAATCACTTCTTTAAGGAGTTGAATCCCTTCATCAAATAAAGGCAGTGAATCCTGTAAAAAGCGTTCATTTGCAATTTCTAAACTCACTGTTATCACGTGATGATCCTTGAATTTTGACACATTACTATTTAAATATGCCCCATATAAATATGACAAATGCTGATTAAAATCTTTATCTGTTGGATATTGTTTCGTCGCACGAACAAGCATTTTACTAAGTAATGCTCTTGCTGTCATTGTTTCAGTATCTAATGGTGCCATAAATTTAAACATGATCGTTGTCGTTTTAAATTTATCAGTTGGCAGTACACGTACTGGTAACTTTTCATATAATGTCATATATCTTCCTCCCTTATAAACCAAATTATTGTCGTTTTCTAACCGTCTTAAACTTCACGAGACTACTCTTAAAATAATTCAATGAATAAAGTATCGGTTTTCCATCATTTGTATAATGAACTTGTTTCAATAGCATCAAGCCATCATGTGGATCTGCTTCAAGTGCCTCAGAAATATATGGTTCGTAGCTAATCGCTTCAATTTCTGTTTCAGCATATGCAATGGTTTGTTGTGTTGCACTCTCAATTGCTTTAAAGATAGACGTTTGCTGATCGTGTGTGTCAAAATATTGTAGGACATTCTCAGCAACTTTATCCAAGCAATAAACAACAGGACTATCGTCAGCTGTTCGAATTCTTTCGATAACTGTCATCGTCGTTCCTTCTTCAAGTTTTAACACACGACAATCATCTCGTGATGCCGGTTCTTCATCTAAACTTAAAAAGACTGTCCCTTCACGATATCCTTTATCTGTAATCATGCGACCAACACTCATTAACTCGTCAAGCGGATAAAAGAAGGGCTGCATCTTCTTGACACGTGCACCTTCCTCAAAGTTTTCCGTTACGATTTGTTCTGTAACAAGTTCATGAATCGCACCTTGTACATCATCCGTTTTTACGTCACATGTTCGTGCAATCGTTAATAAACTTGGTAACATATCACTTGGTTTTAGTCGTCCACTTTCTATCTCTGCTAATACCCACTCTTTTACTTTATTTACATCTGGATTAATAGACACGTATTACACCTCTTTATCATTTAAATCTACTAGTATTTGTCTTGGCTTGCTTCCCTTTTGTGGTCCTATTACTTGATTGCGTTCTAAATCATCCATAATGCGAGACGCGCGATTATAACCAATTCTAAATTGACGTTGTAATAGAGACGTACTTGCTTTTTGTTGCTCAATAACGAATAAATACGCATCGTTATACAATGGATCATCGCTTTCTGCTGCAGATGCGTCTACTTGACTATCTGGTGTCATCTCTTTCACATAATTGGCTCGTTGTTGTGCTACTACATAGTCAACTACTTTTTGTACTTCTTCATCACTTAAGAATGCACCTTGAACACGTGTTCTAGTAGAACCACCATTTTTAATAAACAACATATCCCCTTTACCGAGTAACTTCTCAGCACCACCGCTATCAATAATTGTACGAGAATCGGTTTGAGAACTGACCGCAAATGCGATACGTGATGGAATATTATTTTTAATAAGCCCAGTAATAACGTCTACAGATGGTCTTTGTGTCGCAATAATTAAGTGTATACCAGCTGCACGCGCCATCTGTGTGATTCGTGTAATGGCAGTTTCTACATCTTTACCTGCTACCATCATTAAGTCAGCCAATTCATCAACGATCACAACAATATAAGGTAACAATGGATGTTTTTCACCAAGTTCTTTATTTTGTCGTTCTATAAAAGCATTATAGCCTTTGATATTACGTGTACCTGAATGTTGGAAAAGATCATAACGTCGCTCCATTTCACCTACCACTTTTTCCAGTGCCTGTGCAGCTTTATGAGGGTTTGTCACAACAGGTGTTAACAAGTGTGGAATGCCATTATAAACATTCAGTTCCACCATTTTCGGGTCAATCATCATCAGCTTTACTTCATGTGGCTTGGCATTTAACAAAATACTTGTAATCATACCGTTAATACACACAGATTTCCCACTACCTGTTGAACCAGCAACAAGTAAATGCGGCATTTTATCTAACTCTGCTGTGATTGGTTCACCAGAAATATCACGACCAAGTGCCACTTCCAATTTATTTTTTGCTGGAAACTTCTCATCCAACACTTCTTTTAAGGTTACAAGTGAAATATGATCATTTGGTACTTCTATACCTACCGCAGATTTCCCCGGTATCGGTGCCTCAATACGGATATCCTTCGCTGCAAGGGCAAGTGCTAGATCACTATGCAAGTTCACAATTCGGCTTACTTTCACACCTTGTGCAGGTTGAATTTCATATTGTGTAACGGCAGGTCCAATTCGAATTTGTGTCACTTTGGCATTTACACCAAAGTTTTTGAGTGTTGTCTCAAGTAATCTACCTTTTCTTTGGACTTCCGATTTTGCAACTGATTGCTGTTTTGTCGGTGCATTTAATAAAGAAATAGGTGGTAACTTGTACGCTTGATTTTCAACTTCACCCGCTTCTGAAATAGATCCTTCAGCAGGTGTCATATCATCCGAAGTTTCTGTTTCATCTTTTGTTACTGACTGCTTAGGAGATGAGGTTGCTGTATTTTGCATTGATTGCGTTGGTGTTGGAACATCATTCACAGGTGTATTGGCTTCAGCCTGACGTGATGTTTGGTGTCTGAGAATCGGGATAGAAGGAATATCTTCCTCATCTTCCTCTTGTACTTCAACAAAGTTTGACACATCTTTAGGTGCTGTACTTTCTGCAGCACGTTGTTGTCGTTTTTGTTCTTTTTTTTCTGAATGACTCATGCGGTGTTGCTCATATTGTTTTGTTAAAGAAAAATAAGCTTTCCCAATACTTTTCTTTGCCTGTTCAAACCATACTTTTAATACATCACGATGACTTTTTTTGGCGAGTAAAATACCCGTTGATACCAATAACAAAAGTGTCAAGATAACAACACCTGCTATAGAAATAAGGGGCACAAGTATTTCGAGTAAATAATATCCAATAACACCCCCACCGAAATTGGGAAATGTTTCTGTTTCATACTGTTTAAATACATATGATAAGACATGTTCCCTTCTTGCTTGCATACCATTTGTGATACGGTAAATGATTTGTGCAACAAATAAGAGCGCAATTTGTCCAACAATGGACCCTGTTAAACGTCTCGTTCTTGGTAACTTGCCGTTATACGCTAAAAAGCCTGTCGCTAAAAGGATAAGAATATATGTTAAATAACGTGTCCAGCCAAATAAATAATTAAAAAAACTATCAATGCCTACCCCTATCATGCCCAATTGAAAAATGCCGAGGACAATAATAACAACGACGATTATCGCTATGACAAAGCGAATGGGTGAATCTTGTTTCTTTTTCTTTGGTGCACGTTTCTTACTGCGCGACGTTTGTGATTTACGCTTTTTTGTTTGCGCCATACATCGTCACCTACTACTTTCTATCAAAATATGTATTATGTAAAAAAGCGAACCCACTCTTCAAAACTAAAATACATTTTAAAGAGTAGGGTTCGTTTTTTATAGTCGTTACTATCGTATAAGACGTATTGTTAAATCTCAGAAATAACTGGAATAATCATTGGACGTCTGCGTGTACTTTCAAATAGTAATTTACTAATTTGATCACGCATGTTTTGTTTGATTTCTGACCATTCAATACGTTTTTCTTGCAATCCTGCCTCGACGATTTCACGTACCTTTTCTTCCGCTTCTTTTAATAAAGCTTCACTCTCACGTACATAAACGAACCCACGTGATTGAATTTCAGGACCTGCAGCAATACGACGATTTTTTGGATCTAATGTTACAACTGCGATAAAAATACCATCTTCTGCTAACAAGTGACGGTCACGTAACACAATATTACCGACATCACCGACACCAATACCATCGATTAACACGTTGCCTGCATTAACTTTTTCGTTCAACGTCATATCGTTACCATCAAAGTTAATCACATCGCCAGATTCCACTAAGAAAATCTTTTCAGCATCTACACCTGCTTCACTTGCTAACTTCGCATGTGCAATTTGCATCTTAAATTCCCCTTGTACAGGAATGAAATATTCAGGTTTCATCATATTTAACATGAGTTTAAGCTCTTCCATACAACCATGACTCGATGCATGAATTTGTTTGTTGTTCGGGATAACAATCGCACCAGCACGTGCAAGTTCATTCAATGTATCACCGATAATCACTTCCATGTTTGCTGAAGCAGTAATTGCTAAAAATACTGAGTCGCCACGTTGGATATTCATGATTTTATGTTTATTTTGTGCCATTTGACTCAATGCTTCTACAGGTTCACCTTGCATACCTGTCGCAATGATAATGACTTCGTTTTTTGGATAGTTTTCCACTTCATTAATTGGAATAAGTAAATCTTTTGGAATATCGAAATACCCCATTTTACGTGCAATGCTAAATGAACTTTCAAGTGAACGTCCCAAGAATGACACTTTACGATTCAAGCGACTTGCAATATTTAACACTTGTTGAATACGCACAAAGTTAGATGCATAACATGATACAATAATACGACCTTGTGCTTTAGTGAATGCATCAAACATATGGCTTTCGATCACATTTTCTGGCGTGTTATAACCTGGTTTTTCTGCCTCTGTTGAATCACTTAATAATGCAAAAACACCTTCATCGCCAATTTCAGCCATGCGTTTCAAATCAGGCGCATAATGACCATGTAAACTTTGGTCAAACTTAAACTCGCCCGTGTAGACAATGGCACCATAAGATGTATGGATGCATACACCTAAACTATCTGGAATACTGTGTGTTGTATTGAAAAATGTCACGTTCACACTCTTGAAGCGCATAACAGATTCATTATTAACGACATAATAGCGTACTTTTTTGTCAATTTGACGTGCACGCATATTTTCTTTAATCAATCCAATTGTCAACTTAGAACCATATACTGGTGCATCCACTTGTTCTAAAACATATGATACAGCACCAATCGCGTGTTCATGACCATGCGTTAAAAAGATCCCTTTTAACTTATGCTTATTTTCAATGACATATTGAATGTCTGGGATTACGATATCAATCCCAAGCATTTCATCTTCTGGGAACTTTAACCCTGCATCTAGCATAAACATTTCATCGTCAACTTCTACGATATACATGTTTTTAGCAATTTCACCCACACCACCGAGTGGTATGATACGTATATTTTTATTTTTCTTTTTTACTAAATTCAAAATGTTACCTCCTAATAAATATAACCCGTCCATATTACAGTCATACTTTATTATAGTAGATATTAGACATTGTGTACACTGTTTAAGGAATATATGAAAGATAAAAGATATTAAACGCACTTGACCATTCTATGTGAAGATTGTATGCCAATTTTAACTTGTATCATTTCATTTTATCTCAAAGTAATATT
Source organism: Staphylococcus sp. IVB6240 (assembly GCF_025558425.1). NCBI lineage: Bacteria > Bacillati > Bacillota > Bacilli > Caryophanales > Staphylococcaceae > Staphylococcus > Staphylococcus dromedarii. The sequence continues at coordinate 955,861 of NZ_CP094718.1, read as the reverse complement.
ATGAATCTCAGTTTCTAACATCTTAATCATTTTCATCACTTCTTCAAATGAAGGATAATCATTAAAAAATATTTCTTTCATATTCTCATAGTCTTGTTCAATTTCTTTTAAACGATATGATTCTGGTATTAAACGAATTTGCTCGAGCGTTGCTTCATCATACTTCGCCCAATTTCTAGGATAAAATTTCATTTTAAATTCAACTACTTTTTCTAACAAATTATTAGATCGAAAAGCTCTTTCCTTGTAAATAGACTGACTGAAGCAATACAAATCGTAATAATGACGAGCATATCGAAGAGGCATTTTACTTGTTTCCGGACGATTTGCTTCGTGATACAAAATGGTTGTCTTTTCCCAAAAAGTCCTCTCCGGCAACACTGTTCTCACGGCAATACTTTCTCCTTCAAAAAGTATAGGATAAATATCCATCAAACCCGGTTTCACTTCAACAATTTCAGACGGTGTCCATGCTGCTAACGCTCCAATCTCTAATCGAACAAATGGTTGAATATATCTAGATAAAGATTCACTTGGATACCTGAATAAAATTGTCTAAGAATCATTAGGATCAATAATCAAACTAAATTTATCCATTAATTTGGATGACAATGCATCATTCAACTCTGGTAACAGATGTGTCTCAAGAAATGCTCTTGCCTTATTATTTGATTGTTTATTAAACTTTATTTGTCTTGTATTTGAGCGAATTGCCCAAGGTTCATTCACATCATACCCTAATGCTCTCCAATCCAAAATCAAATCTATATCTTCTGAAAATCTTTTAATGAGACCGTAACATTTAGATAGACTTGTCCCCCCTTTAAATGTGAAGTGTTTTCGCCATTGACTTTGATTAAATATAAAATTTAGAATAAAGCACACCCAATAATCTTTCTCTAAAATAGCTTCATTTACTCCTAATTTATTTGATGCATTTTTAAAAACTGCTTGTAACTCATAATTAGATACTGATTTAAAATTAAATATTATTTCACTCACCTATTTCACGTATAATACGATAAATCCAAGCGGTTGTCATTTTTCCTTCTTCAAGTATTAATGCTTTATCATTACTATCTAATCTCTCTCTCAGCAATTTAATATGGATTTTATTGATATTTTCTTTACCTATCGTTTTAATAGCTTGAATAACAGTTGCTGTTAATGTGGACATTTGAGAAATTTGATTGTTCGTATTTTTTTTAAAAGTGATTTTCGTATTCCCAATTGTATAGTCAACATATCGCCCATCAGAGATAAAAATCCATTTTGAAGGCACTTGTGACGATAAACCTAAAATATTTAGCGCCGTATTTCCTGAGGGGGCAATTGTCCAATGATGTTTGCGTGCAATGGCATTGGCAACTTCTTTTGTATCCGCAGATTCATATTCATTGATCACCTCAATATATCCTGGATTATGATATACCCCTTTTAATACACGTTTGATTTCGCCATTATCTACCATTCTATTCAAATTCTTTCTAACTGTTTCATAATCAGCAATCTCTAAAAAGTCATTTGCAATAAATACTGTATTTTTAGGAAGTCCTTCGATTTTTGATTTGATTTCTGATTTATACGTTGTCATACTAACCACCTCTTGTCCCAAATATTATACATTTTTGGGACAATTATGCGAATTATTATTAATATAATAATTTAACTAAAAAAGCAGATGATTAAGGTGCAATACCTTAATCTATCTGCTTTTTCAAGTCATTATTATATTTTATTAATTGTAGTTATAGTAAAACTTTATGAGATGCGTTGACACGACCTTGTTTATCGATTTCAGTAACCTTCACTTTGATCACGTCACCCATCGCTAATTTATCTTCAACTTTTTCAATGCGTTCTTTTGAAATTTGTGAGATGTGTACTAAAGCATCTTTGCCAGGGAACAACTCAACAAATGCACCGAATTTTTCAATGCGTTTTACTTTAGCATCATAGATTTGACCTACTTCTGCTTCACGTACAATGCTTTCAATCCATGCACGTGCTTGGTTGATCATCTCTTGATCTACAGAACCGATGTATACAGTACCATCTTGTTCGATGTCTAATTTAACACCTGTTGCATCAATGATTTCGTTGATTTGTTTACCGCCTGGTCCGATGACATCACGGATTTTCTCAGGTTTAATTGTCATGATTTCCACTTTAGGTGCATATGCACTTAATTCAGAACGTGGTTGATCAATTGTTGAAAGCATGTGGTCTAAAATAGCAAGACGACCTTTACGTGCTTGTTCTAAAGCTTCTTCAATCACTTCTTTTGTTAAACCATCAATCTTAATATCCATTTGAATAGCTGTAATACCATCTTTTGTACCAGCAACTTTGAAGTCCATGTCTCCTAGGGCATCTTCCATCCCTTGAATATCCGTTAAGATTGTGTAGCTTTCCTCACGTGTCACTAATCCCATTGCGATACCTGCAACTGGTGCTTTAATCGGTACACCAGCATCCATCAATGCAAGTGTTGAACCACAGATAGATGCTTGTGAAGATGATCCATTTGATTCTAATACTTCACTTACAATACGAACTGTGTATGGGAAAGTTTTTTCGTCTGGAATAATATATTTTAATGCACGTTCACCTAATGCACCGTGACCAATTTCACGACGACCTGGCGCACGAACTGGTCCCGTTTCACCTACTGAGAAGTTCGGGAAGTTATAGTGATGCATAAAACGTTTCTGTTCTTCTTCTCCAAGACCATCAATTAATTGATATTCTGAAATTGAACCAAGTGTTAATACAGATAACGCTTGTGTTTGACCACGTGTAAATAAACCTGAACCATGCGCACGTGGTAATAAACCAACTTCAGATGATAACGGACGAATTTCATCCGGTTTACGACCATCTGGGCGAATTTTTTCATCTGCAATTAAACGACGTACTTCTTCTTTAATTAATTTATTGATTGTCGAGTTAACTTCTTTAAGAACCGCTTCATTTTCAGGATCATTTTCATCTTCAAATTGACCAATTACGCGTTCTTTAATTGCATCTAAGTTTGCTTCTCTCTCTTGTTTGTCAAAAGTTAAGATTGCCTGGTTTAAGCCTTCTTGTTGCGTTAATTCAACAACGCGATCAATAAGTGCTTGGTCTTTTTCTTCCGGTACAAATTCACGCTTCTCAGGTTGTAACGTATCAATAATTTGTTGTTGGAAGTCACATAAACGTTTGATTTCTTCATGTCCAAATAAAATCGCTTCTAACATTTCTGCTTCAGTGATTTCGCTTGCACCCGCTTCTACCATGTTCACTGCATCTTTATGACCAGCTACTTCTAGATCTAAACGTGAAACTTCTTTTTGTTCGAAGTTCGGATTGATTACATATGCCCCATCGACATAACCTACATTAACCCCTGCGATTGGACCTTGGAACGGAATATCTGAAACACTTAAAGCCATTGATGATCCGATCATCGCTGCCATTTCTGGTGAACAGTTTGGATCTGCACTTAATACGGTATTGATGATTTGGACATCATGACGATAACCGTCTGGGAACAATGGACGAATTGGTCTGTCGATTAGACGTGCTGTTAATGTTGCTTCATCACCAGGACGTCCTTCACGTTTTTTGAAACCTCCTGGAATTTTCCCTGCAGCATACATTTTTTCTTCATAATTCACTGTTAATGGGAAAAAGTCGCCGTCACGTGGTTCTTTCGATGCTGTTGCTGTAGATAACACAACTGTATCGCCGTAACGTACTAATACAGCACCATTCGCTTGTTTTGCGAGTTGTCCCGTTTCTATTGTTAACGGTCGGTTTGCCCATTCCGTTTTAAAAACCTTTTTTTCTTGAGACATGATGAATCTCCTCTCCTACTGTTTAAACATTTCGTACTTTTTTATACATATAAACATTATAGCTTACATTTTCTCTATTTAATAGTTAAAAAAAGAAAGAAACCAAATCATTGGTCTCTTTCGATTTCACTTTATCTCTAAAGATATTTTGCGTAAAATTAACGACGAATACCTAAAGACTTAATAAGTTCACGGTAACGTTGAACATCTTTGTCACGTAAGTAGTTTAATAAGTGACGACGACGTCCTACCATTTTTAATAAACCACGACGTGAATGGTGGTCTTTTTTATGAGTACGTAAGTGTTCGTTTAATGCAGTGATTTCTGCAGTTAAAACAGCGATTTGTACTTCAGGTGAACCTGTGTCTGTTTCGTGTGTGCGGTATTCTTTGATTAATTCGTTTTTGCGTTCTTGTGAAATTGCCATGTGTCAATTTCCTCCTTTAAATTTGTAATATGCCTTAATCTGAGTAAGGCGTCGGAGTCTCAACCTACCAAGACTAAGGTCTCTATCGAATTCATTCAATAGACTTTATATAGTATATGATACATCATCTTCAAAATCAACTGATAAAAGGTATTTTGCACGTTCTTTGTCTTGATTCATCTGTGCAACTAGTGGATCAATGCCATCAAATTTCATTTCTGGACGAATATAATGATGCCAGTTTAACGTCACACGTTCTCCATAAATATTTTCTTCAAAATCAAAAATATTCACTTCAATAACAACTTGTGGTAAGTCATCATGGAAAGTCGGTTTAACACCCACATTACAAACGCCTCTATATACCTTATCGCTTGTACCAATTTTCAAGCTCACAGCATAAACACCTTTTGCAGGTAACACGTAATCATCACTCAAATGAATATTTGCTGTTGGGAATCCAATTGTACGACCGCGTTTTTCACCTTGAACAACAGTCCCTTTCACTTGATAACGATAACCTAGTGCTTCGTTAACCTCTGCCAGGTTGCCCTGTGTTAAATCACGACGAATGGCTGTTGTTGAAATTTTTTCATCATTTAAATCTTGTTTGCTAACAGTAATACATTCAATCTGATCTGTATATTCCTGTAACATCGCCATGTTACCTTTACCATACTTACCAAAAGTAAAGTCAAAGCCAGCAACTGCTACTTTTACATGGTTATTGACAAGGTAATCTTGAATAAACGCTTCAGGTGATACTTCCGCAAAACGGCTTGAAAAATTAACAACGATACAGTAATCAATTCCCTTACAACGCAGTAATTCAAGTTTATCATCTAAAGGTGTTAAATAAGTCGTGCGCTTTTGTTTAGGATTTAGAACAACTGATGGATGTGGGTCAAATGTCATGACAGCTTTTTTCAATCCTCGTTCTGATGCTACTTCATCCAGTTTTTTAAACAACGCTTGATGACCTCGATGTAAACCATCAAAAAAACCAAGTGCGATGGCAATATCTTCTTGAATGTATTGATCCTTTTGAATAGGATGTGTAATTTCAATAACTTCCATTTTTACGTCATACTCCTTCTAGTTAAATACCTTTTTCGGTTTGATTTCATTTTCTCTTGATGGATGCACCTCATATATCGCTAAAACTTCATCTGTAGTTGCATCAACCATGATAAGTGTTTGATTAAAATCAATATCAAATTGCGCGCGTTCAAACTTCTGGCCATTTTTAATTCTTTGAATAAGATTTGCATCACGCACTTTATATTGTGGGAAAGCTTTTAAGCCATATATGAGCGGTAATAGCGCATCCGTTAACGTCTCGTCGTCATGACGTGCTTGAATGGTTTCTAATGTGAGTGCTTGTGCGTTATCAAAACCACCACTATTTGTTCGTGTTAAGCGTGACATGTGTGCTGGATAGCCAAGTGCTTTCCCGATATCCGTTGCAAGTGTTCGAATATATGTCCCTTTACCACAAGTCACATCCATTTCAAACGTTGCCTTACCATCATTAGTGATAACATCAGATACTCTTTGAATGTTTTCAATATGTACCTGACGTTCAGGACGTTCGACTTCAATCCCCTGGCGTGCATATTCATAAAGTTTTTTACCATTTACTTTGACTGATGAATACATCGGAGGGATTTGTGTCATCCATCCTGTAAATGCTTTCAATATGTCATCCACACCTTGATTGGTAATAACATTCGCATCCACTTGCTTCTGATCAACCACATCCCCTGTTTGATCTTCAGTTGTTGTAGAAACACCTATTGTCACTTCGGCGTGATAGGTCTTCCCCATATCCATGACATAGTCACTCACCTTAGTAGCTTGTCCAATACAAATAGGCAACACACCATCTACTTCTGGATCCAAGGTACCTGTATGTCCTACTTTTTTTGTTTTGAGAATTTTACGCAGTTTAAATACAACATCATGACTCGTCAAACCACGTGGCTTAAAAACCGGTAATATACCATGATACATAAATATGGCTCCTTATCCGTATAAATTTCAAACAGAACTATAAAAAACAAAAGCTAGGATATATGATTCATCGGTTTAGACCGCATGACATATCCTAGCCTTATCACTGTTAATCTTGTTTGTGTAAACCTTGAATTAATTGTTCGATACGATTACCGTATTCAATCGATTCGTCATATTCAAATTGTAATTCTGGAATAATTCGGAGGCGCATACGTTGCCCAAGTTCTGATTTTAAGAAACCAGTTGCCTTTTCTAGTCCTTTGAATGTATCTTGACGTTCTTTGTCATTACCAAGCACTGTGAAATACACCTTTGCTAATGACAAGTCATTCGTAGGTTGTACATCTGTAATTGTTAAAAATCCAACGCGTGGATCTTTTAATTTATTGTTGATGATATCCATTAATTCTTTTTTCATTTGTTCACCAACACGTTCAGCTCTCATGTTCATCTTTTTCACCTCTTTATGTGTTGTTTCGCCGTTCACTTCAATAACTCATTATATATGACGAGTGAAGTGAACGTCAATCATTGGCGCTTGTCTTAAAACTTGTTACATTGTTCTCGATTATTCAATTTTATTTCTGATACCACATATCAGAAAGACAAGTCCCATTAAAAAAATAATTAAAGTGCCACCCCAGAGGTCGGGAGATAATATAAGCATAATCAATGCCATTAAAACCCCTGCAATTCCTAATAATAAATCAAGCTTTCCATTCATTTTATTACCCCACTCAAGTCAATGTATCTTAATACATTGATTATACCATTTTAAATTATTTTCTAATAGTGACATAAGATTGATATTTAATTCCACAATAATTCAAAAAAGATCTTGCAGTCGATTAATTTTGTCAGGTTTGGAGTGATATGGCATAAATTTTGCTCTTTAAATCAAGCAGTAGAATGGATATTAGCTGACTTTTCGTCCTCTCACACCACCAAGCGTAAGAATTCTATAAACGATTATGGTTGCTATCCAATTAAATCTCTTTTTCGATAACCTACATATCCTAAGACGATAAATAGAATACTCATTATAGTTAAAGTTATAAAAGTGATCACATCAAAACTGTCTTTTGGCATTTGTTGAAGCCAATTCAATATAGCTGGTTTTGAAAACCATTCTGGTAAGTCTAAAATATTGCCGAAGTAGGAGATGATAAAATTATATCCAAGATATGCATAAGTAATTTTTCCAAATTTTGGTTCCCATCTAAACGCTAAAGCTGCAAGACTCGCAAATAATAATACAGCAGGTAAAAAAGAAAGAAAAACAAGCTTCACTTGATTACTATCAAATGAAACGTGTTTCTCTTTGAACTATTTATCTTTCAATTTCAACCATAATGAATGCTTCGATTACGTCGCCTTCTTTAAGGTCATTGAATTTCTCGATTGTGATACCACATTCGTAACCTTGCGCTACTTCTTTCGCATCATCTTTGAAACGTTTTAATGAATCAAGTTCACCTTCAAAGATAACAATACCGTCACGGATAACACGTACGCCAGCATCTCTTGTGATTTTACCGTCAGTCACGTAGCTACCTGCAATTGTACCCACTTTAGAAACTTTGAATGTTTGACGTACTTCTGCTTGTCCGATTACTTTTTCTTCGTATTCAGGATCAAGCATACCTTTCATTGCTGATTCAATTTCTTCAATAACATTGTAGATAACACGGTGTAAACGCATATCTACGTTTTCAGCTTCAGCAGCACGTTTCGCACCAGCATCTGGACGAACGTTGAAACCAATGATGATACCATTAGACGCATTTGCTAATGTAACGTCTGATTCGTTGATGGCACCTGTCGCTGTATGAATAATACGGACATTGACGCCTTCAACATCAATTTTCATTAATGATGCTGCTAATGCTTCAACAGAACCTTGAACATCACCTTTAATAATGACATTTAAGTCTTTCATTTCACCTTGTTTCATTTGTTCGAACAAGTTATCAAGAGAAACGTTTTTGCTTTCTTGACGTTGTTGGATAATGCTTTCTTGTTCACGTGCTTCACCAATACGGCGTGCTTTTTTCTCATCTTTAAAGACTACGAAACGGTCACCGGCTTGTGGTACAGCACTTAAACCAGTGATTTCAACTGGTGTTGATGGACCTGCTGTTTTAATACGTTTACCAAGGTCATTCACCATCGCACGTACTTTACCGTGTGTATTACCAACTACGATCGCATCTCCTACATGTAATGTACCATTTTGAACAAGTAATGATGCTGCTGGTCCACGTGATTTATCTAATTCAGCTTCGATAACTGTTCCGACTGCTGCTTTATCCGCATTCGCTTTTAATTCTTGTACTTCAGAAACTAATACAAGCATTTCTAATAAGTCATCGATACCTTCACCACTTAAAGCTGAAAGTGGAACGAAGATTGTGTCGCCACCCCAGTCTTCAGGAATTAAGTTGTATTCAGCAAGCTCTTGCATTACACGGTCTGGATTTGCTGTTGGTTTATCAATTTTGTTTACAGCGACAATAATTGGTACTTCTGCTGCTTTTGCATGGTTGATGGCTTCGATTGTTTGTGGCATCACACCATCATCTGCAGCAACAACAAGTATTGTAATGTCAGTCACTTGCGCACCACGTGCACGCATTGTTGTAAACGCCGCATGTCCCGGTGTATCTAAGAATGTAATTTTATTGCCTTTATTTTCGATTTGGTATGCACCGATATGTTGTGTGATACCGCCTGCTTCACCTTCAGTAACATGCGTGTTACGAATAGAGTCAAGCAATGTTGTTTTACCATGGTCAACGTGACCCATAATTGTCACAACTGCAGGACGTACTGTTGCATCCTCATCTTCTTCAACGTCTTCAAAGTAAACGTCTAAGTCGTTTGCATCAATAACCACTTCTTCTTCAATTTCAACACCATAGTCTGATGCTACAAGTTCTAACGCTTCTACATCTAATGCTTGGTTGATGTTTGCCATAATACCAAGTAAGAAAAGCTTTTTGATGATTTCAGATGCATCTACACCCAACTTACCAGCAAGTTCACCTACTGTAATGCCTTCAGTGTAAGTGATTTTAGATGGCATTTCTTTTGGTTCAGCTGGTTTTGATTGTTGCTGTTGTTGTTTTTTCTGTTGATTATTTTTATTATTACGTTTATTTTTCTTGTTGTTTTGTTGGTTGCCTTTATTATTTTTAGACTGTTGGTTGCCTTTATTATTTTTAGACTGTTGGTTGCCTTTATTATTTTTAGACTGTTGGTTGCCTTTATTATTTTTAGACTGTTGCTTTCCTCTACCTTGTTGGTTGTTGTTATTAGCTGGTTTGTTGTCTTTCTTAGGGGCCGCTTCTTTTTTATCGTTATCAGCTTTTTTGTTGAAAGCTTTGTCTAAAATTTTCACATGATCCGCTTCTAACGTTTGCATGTGGTTTGACACATCAACACCATTTTTCTTTAACTCATCAATGGCATCTTTACTTTTGATGTTTAATGATTTTGCATATTCATAAATTCTTTGTTTACTCATTCAACCACTCCTTACTCTTCTTCATCGATCATTGCTATTAACTTCTTAGCAAAACCGCTATCTGTAATCCCGATATTTACACGTGACGCTTTTCCAATAGCCACTCCTAATTCATGTCGATTGCTTACTACACGATAAGGTGTTTTGTAGGTTGTACATTTGTTCATTAATGTTTTCTTCGTATTCGGTGATGCATCCTCTGCAATCAATACAAGTTTCAACCGACGTTTCTTGATTTCTGCTACAAGAACAGATTCTCCTGTTTTCACCTTACCTGCGCGCATGGCTAACCCTAAAAAATTCAAAAATTGTTGTTGATTCATTTGCTAGGTATCTCTTCCCGATAAATTAATCGAATAATCTCTTTATACACAGGTTCTAATGTTTCTTGAGATGCTTTGAAAAATTGCTCAAGTTTTTGTGCTTCCTGTGCTTGTTCTACTAACGCAACATCTTTGCTGACGTATGCACCTCGACCTTGCATTTTACCAGTCGCATCTGCTGCGATGTTACCTTCTTTATTTTGAACAACACGAATCATTTCTTTTTTTGGTTTCATCTCGTTGGACAAAATACATTTTCTCATAGGAATTTTTCGTTTTTTCATGAAAATCCCCCCTATTTTTCTTCTGATTCATCCTCTAATTCAACGACCTCTTCATTAACATCATTGACGGTGACTTCATCCGCTGTTTCACTATCAACAACTACTTCTTCATCCTCCACTGCTGGGACTTCTTCAGTAGTTGGTTGAGGTTGATCAAGTCCTAATTCTTTTGCATCAGTTTCAGACTTAATGTCGATTTTCCAGCCAGTTAATTTCGCAGCTAAACGGGCATTTTGTCCACGTTTACCAATGGCAAGTGATAATTGATAATCTGGAACGATGACTGTTGTAGATTGATTTTCTTCATCAACAATCACATCAACTACTTGTGAAGGGCTTAAAGCATTGCGTACAAAGACTTTAGGATCTGCATCCCATTGTACGATATCAATTTTTTCTCCACCTAGTTCTTCAACAACTGCCTCAACACGTGCACCTTTTGCACCGACACAAGCGCCGACTGCATCAATATCATTGTTTTCTGCATATACACTGATTTTTGAACGATCTCCTGCTTCACGCGCAACAGACTTCACTTCAACTGTACCTTCAAAAATTTCTGGCACTTCTTGTTCAAATAAACGTTTTAATAAACCAGGATGACTACGTGATACAAAGATTTGAGGTCCTTTTGTAGTTTGTTCAACTTTGTTCACATACACTTTAATGCGTTCATTTGGTAAGTATGTTTCATTCGGGCTACGTTCTGCTTCAGATAAAACAGCTTCTGTTCTTCCTAAGTTTACGTATACATAGCGATGATCCACACGGTCAATAACACCTGTTACGATATCATTTTCTTTATCGATAAATTCTTCATATAAAATTTCACGTTCTGCATCTCTTAAGCGTTGCATAACAGCTTGTTTTGCTGCTTGTGCCCCTACACGACCGAAGTCATTTGGTGTAACGTCTTCTTCGTAAATGTCGCCAATTTCATATGCAGGGTTTTTAACTAATGCTGTTGATAAGTCGATTTCCTCACGATCATCAAAGACTTCTTCCACTACTTCTTTACGTGCGATGACGTGGAATGTACCACTGTCTAAGTTTAATTCAACACGTACGTTACGCGCACTTTCATAGTTCTTTTTATAAGCTGTGATTAATGCGGCTTCAATCGCATCTACTAATACTTCTCTTGGAATTCTTTTTTCTTTTTCTAAATATTCAGTTGCTAATAATAGTTCATTACTTTTCACGAATCTTCCTCCTTACATCATTAAAGCATGACTGCATGACGTGCTTTCGCTATTTTATCTCGTGGGATTGTGATTACTTTTGTTCTAGCTTTAATCTTCACGGTCATTTCAATTGTGTCTTCCGCTACCGCTGATAATGTGCCGAGCCATTCTTTATCACCGTCAATTGGTGCATATAGTGATACAAAAACAGGTTTTCCGATTGCTTTTTGGAAATCTTCCTCTTTCTTAATAGGTCTTTCTGCACCTGGTGATGCAACATCTAGATAATAGGCTTGTGAAATGGGATCATGTTCATCCATGACTTCACTAAAATGTTCTGATGCACGTGTACAATCATTTAAATCCACGCCACCTGGTTTATCAATTGAAATACGCAAATAATGATCGCGTCCTTCTTTTACAAACTCTACATCTACTAATTCATACCCTAAGTCGTCAAGGACAGGTTGTATCAACACTTCTACTTGCTCTGTAATTTTACTCATACGTGCCCCCCTATCAGTGACATACAAACAGAAAAGAGCGGGTAACACCCACTCTTTCTGCTTGAGTCCATTTTTATAAGCAATATTATTATAGCACATATCCAACATGACGACAAATGAGAAACTACATGTCAAAGATAGACAGTTGTGCTTTGTCTGGCATATTTGGTAATGAACCAAGTTCGTCCAGATATTCAATAATCTTTGCTGAAACACCCGCTTTTTTATTTAAATCTTCTTTTGATAAGAATGGTCCTTCTTCACGTGCTTCAACAATACGACGTGCTACGTTTTCACCTAGACCTGGTACTGCAATGAATGGTGGAATAAGCGTGTCACCTTCAATAATAAACTCGAAGGCTTGGCTTTTCTCTAGACTTACTGGTTGCATTTTATAACCACGGTGTGCCATTTCATTCATAATTTCTAAGACGACTAAAACATCTTTTTCTTTTTTACCTAGGTCCATAAAGCGACTGTACATATCTTTCACTGTATTTCGAATGCTATCTTTGTCTTTAATCATTGTTAATAGATCAAAGTCTGATGCACGGACTGTGAAGTAACTAGCGTAATAGTATAAAGGATGATGTACTTTGAAATATGCAATACGTACGGCCATTAGTACATATGCGGCTGCATGGGCTTTCGGGAACATGTATTTAATTTTTTTACATGAATCCAAATACCATTCTGGCACATCATTATCACGCATCGCTTGTTCGAACTCATCCGTTAATCCTTTCCCTTTACGTACGGATTCCATGATTTTAAAGGCAAGGGCAGGTTCCAGTCCAGCGTACATTAAAAATACCATGATATCATCACGACAACCGATACAGCTAGATAATGTACATGTTCCGCTTCGTACGAGGTCTTGAGCATTACCAAGCCATACGTCCGTACCGTGTGATAGGCCAGAAATTTGAACTAGTTCTGAGAAAGTGGTTGGTTTCGTATCTTCTAACATTTGACGTACGAAGCCTGTCCCAAATTCTGGCACACCGAATGTTCCTGTCTTAGCGAGAATTTCTTCTTCTGTCACACCAAGTGTTTCAGGAGAACTAAAGATACCCATTGTTTCTTTATCATCTACTGGAATCGTTTTTGGATCAATGCCAGAGAGGTCTTGTAACATACGAATCATGGTTGGATCATCGTGTCCAAGAATATCGAGTTTTAAGACGTTATCATGAATGGAATGGAAGTCAAAATGTGTTGTCATCCATGCTGAGTTTTGTGCATCTGCAGGATATTGAATCGGTGTGAAATCATAAATATCCATATAGTCTGGCACAACGATAATACCCCCTGGATGCTGACCTGTTGTACGTTTTACACCGGTACAACCTTTCACTAAGCGGTCTACTTCCGCACCACGTTTATGCATGCCTTGGTCATTGAGATAACCTTTTACGAATCCAAATGCTGTTTTTTCAGCGACTGTACCAATTGTCCCTGCACGGAACACATAGTCTTCACCAAAAAGCACTTTGGTATAGTTGTGCGCATGTGGTTGATATTCCCCACTAAAGTTTAAGTCGATATCCGGTACTTTGTCTCCTTTAAATCCTAAGAATGTTTCGAACGGAATATCTTGTCCTTCTTTAATCAATGGTGTTCCACATTCACATGTTTTATCCGGTAAGTCAAATCCAGAACCAACTGAACCATCATTAAAGAATTCACTCTTCTTACATTTTGGACAAATATAGTGTGGTGGTAACGGGTTCACTTCCGTAATTTCAGTCATTGTCGCAACAAAACTTGAGCCGACCGAACCACGTGACCCTACTAAATAGCCATCTTCTAATGATTTTTTAACCAATCGCTGTGAAATCAAATAAATAACCGCAAAACCATTACCAATAATACTGTCTAATTCTTTTTCTAAACGATCGATAACAATTTGAGGCAGGTCATCACCATACAACGCTTTGGCATTGCGATAACTCATTTCACGGATTTCTTCATTCGCACCATCCATATTTGGTGTATGTAACTTATCTTTAATCGGCACAACTTCTTCAATACGATCTGCAAGCGCACGCGTATTCGTCACAACTAATTCCTTAGCACGTTCTTCCCCTAAGAAATGAAAATCAGCTAACATTTCATCTGTAGTACGGAAGTGTGCTTCAGGTAATGTCGAACGGTTCAATGGATTACCTGGTTGTGATGCAATTAAAATCTTACGTGCAATGCCATCATGTTCATGTAAATAATGAACATTTCCCGTTGCAATCACCGGAATTTGATTGGTTTCTCCTACCGCAAGTATACGCTCATAAATTTCTACAAGTGTTTCGTGATCTCGAATCAGCTCTCGATCTAATAAGTCTTGATACAAAGCAGGTGGTTGAATTTCAATGTAATCATAATACTTCGCAATTTTTTCAACTTCTGCTTGATCACGTTGCATCACTGCTGTAAATACTTCCCCTTCATCACACGCTGTTCCGACAAGAATTCCTTCACGATGCTCATCTAATACCGAACGTGGAATACGTGGTGTACGGTAGAAATATTTCACTAATGATTGGCTGACAATTTTAAATAAGTTCTTTAAGCCCGTTTGGTTTTGTACGATTAACGTTACGTGTTGTGGACGCGCACGCTTATACGCATCTTCATTTGATAACTTTTGGTTAATCTCTTGATGATTATGTACATCTAATTCTTTCAACTGAGCTAACATCTTCACAAAAATATAGGCAGTTGCTTCTGTATCATAAATCGCTCTATGGTGTTGTGTGAGTTCTACACCATATTTTTTAGCTAAGAAGTTCAAGCCGTGCTTACCATAGCTTGTATTAATCGTACGAGAAAGCTCTAGCGTATCGATAACACCATTTGTTGAAGGTCCAAAGCCTAATCGCTCATATCCCGTATCAATAAAGCCCATATCGAAGGAAGCATTATGCGCAACAAATATCGCATCGCCGACCCACTCTTTAAATTCTGTTAAGACCGTTTCAATTTCTGGCGCATCTCTCAACATATCGTCATTAATATGTGTCAGGTTTTTAATCGTTTCAGATAATTTTTCATGTGGATTACTAAAGCGTTCAAACTTATCTATAATTTCGCCATCTTTTACTTTTACGGCAGCAAGTTCAATGATTTTATCATACTGGTTTGAAAGACCTGTTGTCTCAACGTCAAACACGACATAAGTGGCTGATTGAAGCGGTATATCTGTTGGCTTATAAGCAATAGGCACCCCGTCATCAACAAGCATCCCTTCCATACCATAAATCATTTTAATGCCATGTTTTTTCGCTGCAGCATATGCATCTGGATAGGCTTGTACAACATTGTGATCCGTTACAGCAATCGCATCGTGTCCCCATTTAGCCGCCTGTGCGACATAATCTCCAATATTCGTCACACCATCCATTTGACTCATCGCTGTGTGCAAATGGAACTCAACGCGTTTTTCTTCGGCTTTATCTTGTTTTTCCGTATGCTTAACTTCTTCAATGTCAGACATCATCATCACAAGATCACGGATGTACATATCCTCTTCAATGCGACCTTGCGCACGAATCCACTTACCTTCTGATAGTGCCTTGAAATGCTCTAAGTCATCTTTGTTTTTACGTGTGAACATTTTTAATACAAGTGAATCTGTATAGTCCGTTACTTTCAACTCAACAATATGACGTCCACTCTTCAACTCTTTCAAGTTAATATCAAAAATAACCCCTTCAATTGCCACTTTGAATTCTTCCTCAATAATGTCAGAAATTGGACGAACATTTTCAACTTGAATCGGTTTACCAATTTGGCATTTATCGACTGTTGCACCACTTTCTTCTTGTTTAGCACGTTGTTCTTTCATTTTTTCAATTTTTTCTGTTGCTTCACGCGCACTCTTTTCATCTTCTTCTTGTATATGCGCTTCTAACGATGCAAGATCATCATCTTGACCTGACGTATCTGTTTCAAACACGACTTTATCAACATCAAAACCACACTGTTTCAATGCTTTTACCAAACTACCATTACATACTTTATCAAAGTGATCTCGTTCAATATCATTTTGAACCAACACTTTTACGACTGGCCCAGAGATAATCAAACGTTTTTGACGTAATTGTCCTTTTACTTTTGGAGACAATGCCGTTTGATCAATACAGTCAGCGAAGTACTTTAATAAATACTCGTCTTGGTTGGCTGATGATTGTACGCGAATTTGCCAGTTTACCTTAGCAATATCTTTAAACGTTTCTTTCATCGCATGCGTGAATACAGCATAATCTTCATAACGCATTAAATATGGCAGTGTGATGTGGAACGTCCATTCACGTGTTTTTTCAGAAACATCCACACGTGTTAAAGCACTTTGCGACACCATATCTTCATCAAAATGATCGAGCATATTCAGTTGTTTAAGTAGAATTTTAAATTTTTCTTGGTTCTGTATGTCCATATTTTAATCCACCTTATTGATCGTATAGATAAAGCCTCTATATGTATAAAAATATGAATAGGAGTGGGACTGAAATCTCACTATTAACAAGAGTTCACAGCCCCACCCCAACTAGGATGCTTGAGTTTAACGAGCTTTGTAGAGTTTGGAACAAA
The DNA here is from genome assembly GCF_025558425.1 of Staphylococcus sp. IVB6240. Classification (NCBI taxonomy): domain Bacteria; kingdom Bacillati; phylum Bacillota; class Bacilli; order Caryophanales; family Staphylococcaceae; genus Staphylococcus; species Staphylococcus dromedarii. The sequence continues at coordinate 939,162 of NZ_CP094718.1, read as the reverse complement.
AGTGCTTTTCATTTTGTCTCATCACTTATAGTAACTGTTTCTCAAAACATAAATTTACTATGTCTCAATCTCATTTTCATATCATTAATCTCAACAATTATATTCTATTATAGCAAATGCTTGCAATTGAAAGCTTAGAGTTGCTCATAAAGTCCATCGATATAATCAACTAATGCATCGACTTTGATTTCTTCACTTTCAACTGTGTCACGGCGTTTCACTTCTACGATACCGTCTTCAGCATTTTTACCGACAACGACACGAATTGGTAAACCGATAAGGTCAGCATCATTGAATTTAACACCTGCACGTTCTTGGCGATCATCATATAACACATCATATTTTTCTTGAAGTGTTGCATAAAGTTTATCTGATAACTCGCTTTGTGCTTCTTTTTTAGGATTCACTGTAATTAAATGTAAATCATATGGAGTTACTGACTTCGGCCAAATAATACCGTTATCGTCATGGTGTTGTTCGATAACAGCACTTAATGTTCTTGATACACCGATACCGTAGCAACCCATTGTTAAGTTTTGTTCACGACCTTGATTATTTAATACTGTCGCTTTCATTGCTTCAGAGTATTTTTCACCTAACACGAATACTTGTCCTACTTCGATACCTTCAGCAAACTTCGCTGGTCCCGAACCATCTGCAAGTGGTTCACCTTCAAGGATGAAACGGAAGTCTCCAAAGCCATCTACTGTAAAGTCGCGATCAATCACAGCATTGACGAAGTGATAGCCATCTTCATTCGCACCTACTGGGATATTGACTAAGTCTTGTACAGAATGATCTGCGTACACTTTAATATCACGATCTGTAACAGGGCCTAATGATCCAGGAGCAGCTCCTAATAAATTGCGAATCTCATCTTCCGTTGCCATTTCAATGTTATCTGTTTGGAAGTAATCTTTTAACTTCACGTCATTGATTTCATGGTGTCCTCTAATTAAAATCATCGCAAAGTCGCCATCCACTTTAAATATCATTGATTTCGTTGTTTGTTCTAATGGTAATTCTAATAATTCTGCAAGGTCTTTCGCCGTTTTAATATTTGGTGTTGCGATTTTTTCTAATGCTTTTGGTGCTTCTTTTTCTGCATCAGATGGTGTATAAACAACTTCTGCTTTTTCAATATTTGCAGCATAATCACTATTTTCACTGTAAACAATCGTATCTTCACCTATCGCACTCAATGCATGGAATTCATGTGTATAATTCCCACCAATCGCACCTGAGTCAGCAACAACTGGACGTACATTTAAACCGACACGTTTGAAAATGCGTTTATAAGCATCATACATATCTTGATACGTCTTCATTAAAGAGTCTTCATCCGTGTGGAAAGAATAAGCATCTTTCATGATAAATTCACGACCGCGTAATAAACCAAAACGTGGGCGCTTTTCATCACGGAACTTTGTTTGAATTTGGAAAAGTGTTAATGGTAATTGTTTATATGAACGCAATTCATCACGAACTAATGATGTGATGACTTCTTCATGCGTTGGTCCTAATGCAAATTCACGTTGGTTACGATCACGTAAACGCATCAGTTCTGCGCCATATGCTTCCCAACGTCCTGATTCTTGCCATAATTCTGCATGTTGTAAAACTGGCATTACCACTTCTACAGCATCAATACGTTCCATTTCTTCACGAATAATTTCTGAAATTTTGTGAATAGCTTTTGTTGCAAGTGGTAAATAACTGTACACACCTGCTGTATTTTGTTTAATCATTCCTGCTTTCAAAAGAAGTTGGTGGCTGATTGCCTCTGCTTCTGCAGGAACCTCACGTAATGTCGGTATAAAGACTTTCGATTGCTTCATTCTTAAAAATGCCTCCCTTTATATGAATTATAAGAAATATCTTTGTATGTCGTTCCAAGTAACTAAAATCATGATAATCATCACAAATACCGCACCTGCTGCAACAATAACTGTTTCAGCTTTTTTATTTGCTGGTTTTCTAAAAATAGCTTCGTATAATACGAATAAAATACGGCCACCATCTAATGCTGGAATTGGCAATAAGTTCATAATTCCTAAGTTGACACTTAATGCTGCTGTCCAAGTGATTAAGTTGATAAGCCCCGTTTTTACAACAGTGTCCACATTTTTATAAATACCAACAGGACCGTTTAACATATCAAAACTAAAATCACCCGTGAAGATACTGCCAATCATACTCACCACTGCAATAAAAATGAGTTTACCAAAACGTAATGTTTCTTCCCCTGCATATAGAATGGGGTCGACTAATGAACGCTCTTTAGTTGGTAAAAAACCAAGTTGGTAATCTGTTTGCTTACGGTTTTTAGTCACTGAGACTTCAGATTTTTCTGGTGTAAATTTTTTAGTAATGGTTTGACCATCACGATCCACCTTAATCTCAGTCTCTTTTCCATTTGTTTCTTTTAAGGCAGATTTCACATCACGAAAATGGTTGATTTTCTCTCCGCCAATTTCAGTGATCGTATCTCCTTTTTTAAGACCAATTTGTTCAGCTGCCATGCCTTTTGCAACTTGATCAATGGTCGGTGTCGGCGTACCTTGATAATATGCGAGCCCGAGCAATAATACAAAGGCCAAAATAAAGTTGAACAGTGGTCCAGCGAATAACGTTAAAAACTTTTGTAATGGTTTTTTGTGTGTAAATTGACGATCGCGAGGTGCAATTTGAATCAAACTACCATTCTCAACAAAGTATGCTTTTTCAGCAATCTTATATTGATGGCGTGCATCATCATATGCTGCGATACCTTCAATGTACATCTCTTCTTCTAAATCCACTTTTTTTACTTCAAGTGCTTCAATTTGTTGGAATTTATGTTGATCATCAAGAATGACATGTGTGATTTCATCTTGTTCATTCAACTTAATACGGATGTGCATCCCTGGTTGAACAGGTGATTCTTCTAAACCATCTCCAGCCATACGTACATATCCACCAACTGGTAAAAGACGAATGGTATACAATGTTTCATTTTTTCGGAAAGATAATATTTTTGGTCCCATCCCTATCGCAAATTCTGGACACATAATACCTGCACGTTTTGCAAAAAGCATATGTCCATATTCATGTACGGTAACAAGTAAACCAAAAACAATAATAAATGCAATAATGGTTACAAACACAGATTGCTACACCTCATATTCCTTATTTTTATACTGATGATCCACTGCTAATATTTGTTCAAGTGTCGGTTGTTGGATCACTTGGTGTGCGTCCATTTCTTTTTCAATGAGACGTTCAATATCTAGAAAGCCAATCTCACGGTTTAAGAATTTCGCAACAGCGACTTCATTAACTGCATTCAACACGACTGGCATAGTACCACCTATTTTCAATGCATCATAAGCGTATTTTAAACATTTATAGCGTTCTAAGTCCATTTTTTTGAAGTTGAGTTGTGCTACTTCTGCTAAGTTAAGCGCAGGTGCATCATGTTCGATGCGATTTGGATAAGTAAACGCATATTGAATTGGCATACGCATATCTGGTGTTCCAAGTTGTGCCATGACACTTGTATCAACAAACTCTACCATCGAATGGATAATGCTTTCTTTATGCAAAATTGTATCAATTTGATCAATTTCCAAATCAAATAACCATTTTGCTTCAATGACTTCAAAACCTTTGTTCATCATTGTAGCTGAATCAATCGTAATCTTTTGACCCATTGACCAGTTTGGATGATTTAAGGCATCTTCTACTGTTACATCTTCAAGTTGATCACGTGTTAAATCTCGAAATGAACCACCACTCGCAGTGATCGTAATTTTCTTCACTTGTCGATGATCTTCACCATTCAAACATTGAAAAATCGCTGCATGTTCCGAATCAACTGGTAAAATATTCACACCATATTTTTTAGCATGTGCCATGACGAGTTCACCTGCAACAACAAGTGTTTCTTTGTTTGCAAGTGCAATATCAATACCATGTTCTATTGCTGCAATGGTAGGTGGGAGTCCGACACTCCCAACTAATGCATTTAACACGAGATCATTGTGCGAGGCTGTCGCTACTTCCTTCAATCCCTCATCACCATATACAACTTTTACATCTAAGTGTGAAAATCGTTGTACATCTTCTTCAAATTGTACAGATACGATTTCTGGGTGAAGTCGTGATGCGATCGCAACAGCTTCATCAACACGACGTCCAACAGTTAAACCTACCAACTTAAAATGATCTGGATGACGTTCAATCACATCGATCGCTTGTTGACCAATCGATCCAGAAGCACCTAATATTGCTATGTTTTTCATTTATTTCACTTCACTTTACATTTGAATTAAGAATATATTCATTAATGGTAATACGAACATAAAACTATCAAATCGATCAAGAATACCACCATGTCCAGGTAAGAGACGACCCGAATCTTTAACACCAAAATGACGTTTAAATCCTGATTCCACTAGGTCGCCAAGCTGGCCAAACGCACTTAAAACCACTGTTAAGACAAGAATCCAAACCATATTCAAGTCAAATGATACAAAGAACATGAATACGATTGGTACTAATAGACTACAGAATAGACCACCAATAAATCCTTCGATAGTCTTATTTGGGCTAATCACTGGCCATAGCTTATGCTTCCCAAAAGAGCGACCAAATATGTATGCACCTGTATCTGTCAGCCAAACAATTAAAAGACCGAATAGAATGAAATGTAACCCTGCTTCTCGTGTTTCATAAAAATACATAAATCCTATACCGACGTATGCTACGGACATCAAACAAAAGGCAGCGTCCATAAAACTAAAACGGTTTTTAGACATGACGGTGTAACTTAAAATAACAAAACTTAAAATAATGAGCCCCTTTTGTTGTAAAATCGGCACCCATGTCCCAAATTCTTCAGGAAGCATAATGATCATCAAACCGGCTGCGCTTATCAATCCAGGTATTGATAGAAAGCGGATTCGATTCATATTCAACAATTCTTTCAAGGCAATTAATGCAAGACCAAATGTAAATACCATTAACGTGTTACCACCTATTAATAAAATAGGCAAAAACACAATCAGTGCGATTATTGTTGTAATCGTTCTAACCTTCATCTCAATACTCCTATCTACAATCCCCCAAAACGTCTTTGGCGCGATTGATATGTTTTTATACATGCTGTTAAATCTTCTTCACTAAACTCCGGCCACATTTTTTCATTAAAAATAAATTCACTATACGAAAGTTGCCAAATCAAAAAGTTGCTAATACGTTGTTCACCTGAAGTGCGGATCAATAAGTCAGGATCTGGGAATTCAGATGTCATTAAATAACGCGAAAACTCTTTTTCAGATAACTGATCAATCTCACTATCAGACGCATTTTTATATTGCTTAATGACTTGATGAATGCCATTCATAACTTCTGCACGTCCCCCATAATTAATCGCAAAAATAAGTGTTAAACCCGTATTATCAGCTGTTTTTAACTTTGCTTCTTCAATTGCTTGAATTGTTTTAGTTGGTAATTCATCCATAAAACCAATTGTTTCAACCTTTACATTTTTCTCAATGAGTTCTGGTAAAAATGTATTTAAAAAGTTAACAGGAAGTCCCATGATGTAATTAATTTCTTCTTGTGGCCTTGACCAGTTTTCAGTTGAGAATGCATATAACGTTAAATACTTCACATCTAAATCACTTGCTGCACGCGTAATCGCCTTAATTGTCTCCATTCCTTGATAGTGACCTTTAATTCTTGGCATTTTACGCTGTTTTGCCCAACGTCCATTACCATCCATAATGATCGCAATATGCTCTGGTATATGCTGCAAGTCTAACGCATCATGCTGCATCTGTTTATCGTCGTTCTTTCTAAATTTCTTAAACATGCGTGTTCCTCCGAGCCTATAGTGTCTCTAAAATATATCATCTTACAGTAAAACATTCACCTATCATTCTACCACACTCAATAAGCTCATTAAATAAACATAAAAAAAACTGTACCAAAGTCTGATTCGGTACAGTTTCAGTATTTTGATTCCTATTGTTCACCTATCGAATGGCACTCATTTCCATTCACATCTCAAATTGTAATAACCACTTCTATACATGAAGATTTCCATCCACATCATATATAACGCGATGCCACATTATGAGATGAATAGACGCAATACGTATCATCTATACAGACATAATATCTTTTTCTTTATCTGCAACGAGTTGATCAATTTCTTTAATTGCTTCATTCGTAACATCTTGTACTTCATCTGAAGAAGAACGTAATTCATCTTCTGAAATTTCACCGTTTTTCTCTTGTTTTTTCAATGAGTCATTCGCATCACGACGAATGTTACGAACTGAAACTTTTGCGTTTTCACCTGTTTTCTTCACTTCTTTAACAAGTTCTTTACGACGTTCTTCAGTTAAAGCAGGCACAGTAATACGGATCACTTCACCATCACTTGTAGGGTTCACACCTAAGTTTGCAGCAATGATGGCACGTTCGATTTCTTTTAATGATGTTTTATCATATGGAGAAATCACTAATAAACGTGCTTCAGGCACATTGATACTTGCTAATTGTTGAACAGGTGTTGGTGCACCATAGTAATCTGCATTAACGCCTGCTAAAAGGTTTGAATTGGCGCGACCAGCATTAATTTGTGCTAATTCACGCGATAAGTTTTCTGCAGATTTTTTCATACGATCTTTTGCGTCTTTAATAATTGCATTCATTAATAACTCACCTCTATATTATTTTGTAATGATTGTTCCAATATCTTCACCTAATACAGCACGTTTGATATTTCCTTCTTCCATAATTGAGAAGACTTTTAATGGAATATCGTTGTCCATACAGAATGAAGAGGCTGTTGAGTCCATTACTTGTAATCCTTCTTGTAATAATTGGATGTAAGTTAGGCGCTCATATTTTTGTGCATTTGGATCTACTTTTGGATCAGCTGAGTAAACGCCATCTACATTGTTTTTACCCATTAAGATTACTTCTGCTTCTACTTCAGCTGCACGTAATGCTGCTGTTGTATCAGTAGAGAAGTATGGGTTACCAATACCTGCTGCAAAAATAACAACACGTTTTTTCTCTAAATGACGAATAGCACGACGACGAATATAAGGTTCTGCTACTTGTTTCATCTCAATTGATGTTAACACGCGCGTATCACAATCAAGTTGTTCGAGACTATCTTGTAATGCTAATGCGTTCATTACTGTTGCAAGCATTCCCATGTAGTCCGCAGTACCACGGTCCATGCCTAAGTCACTTCCCGTTTTCCCTCTCCAGATGTTACCGCCACCAACAATAACGGCTACTTCTGTATCAAGTTTCGCTACTTCAGCTACTTGTTGTGCAATACTTTTGATAATGATTGGATTAATACCAAATCCTTTTTCTCCTGCCAATGCTTCTCCACTAAGTTTCAAAACGACACGCTTATATTTTGAAGTTTCAGTCATCATTAATTAACCTCTCTATACATATTATATGGAACAATACAAGTAAAGAAGACACAATAGGTATCTTCCTTAGCCACGGCTTCAACATCAATGCATTGAAGTCATGCAAAGGAGGACACAACAGGTGTCTTCTTTCTTATACAAAACCGTGTTGATTATTTCATTTGTCCTTTTACTTCGTCCGCAAAGTTTTCTTCGCGTTTTTCTAAACCTTCACCAACTTCGTAACGTACGAAGTCAACTAATTTACCACCTTTTGATTTAAGGAATTGTTCAACAGTTTGGTCAGGATCTTTAACGAAGTCTTGGTTAACTGCACAGATTTCTTGTAAATATTTACGTAAACGACCTTCAACCATTTTTTCAACGATGTTTTCTGGTTTACCTTCGTTTAATGCTTGTTGTTTTAATACTTCTCTTTCGTGAGCGATTTCTTCTTCGCTTACTTGATCAGATGAAACATATTTAGGGTTGATTGCAGCGATGTGCATAGCAACGTCTTTTGCAGCTTCTTCGTCAGTTGAACCTTCAACAACTGAAAGTACACCAATGCGTCCACCCATGTGTAAGTATGCACCGAATGCATCATTATCAGTTTTAGTTCTTACTTCGAAACGACGTAAGCTTAATTTTTCACCGATTGTTGAAATTGCTTCTGTCATGTGTTCAGAAACTTTTTTACCGTTTGGTAATGTTGTTTCATTTAATGCTTCTACAGTATCAACTTTAGTGTCAAGGATTTGGTTAGCGATTTCTTTTACAAGCTCTTGGAAACCTTCGTTACGTGCAACGAAGTCAGTTTCAGAGTTGATTTCTACAACTACAGCGTCGTTACCTTTAACTTCTACATGTGTAATACCTTCAGCTGCAATACGGTCTGCTTTCTTAGCAGCTTTTGCGATACCTTTTTCACGAAGGTAGTCAATCGCTTTATCGATATCACCTTCAGTTGCTTCAAGCGCTTTTTTACAATCCATCATACCAGCGCCAGTTCTTTCACGTAATTCTTTTACAAGTTTAGCTGAAATTGCCATTCAGTATTCCTCCAATATTAATTTATAGTTTATTTTAAAAAAAGGGAGATAAGCATCAATATCTTATCACCCATTTAAAGATTCTACTTACTTAGATTCAACAGATGCTTCAGTTGATTCTGCTTCAGTTGTTTCTGCTTTTTCATCTTCATTTAAGTCGATGTTTTGCTCAGCTGCTACTTCGTCGTTAGATACGCCTTGTTGACCTTCTAAGACAGCGTCAGCCATTTTACCAGTTAATAATTTAACCGCACGAATCGCGTCATCGTTCGCTGGGATAACGTAGTCGATTTCATCTGGGTCACAGTTTGTATCAACAATACCAACGATTGGAATGTTTAATTTACGTGCTTCAGCAATCGCGTTACGCTCTTTACGAGGGTCAACTACGAATAATGCTTGAGGCATTGATTTCATATCACGAATACCGCCTAAGAATTTGATTAAACGGTCGTATTCTTTTTTAAGTTCAACAACTTCTTTTTTAGGAAGTACGTCGAATGTACCGTCTTCTTCCATTTTTTCAATTTCTGAAATGCGGTGTACACGTTTAGAAATTGTTTTGAAGTTTGTTAAGATTCCACCTAACCATCTTTGGTTAACGTAGAATTGACCAGCACGTTCTGCTTCAGCTTTCACTGATTCTTGTGCTTGTTTTTTAGTACCTACGAATAAGACTTTACCGCCTTCTTCAGATACTTGTTTCACGAAGTTGTAAGCTTCTTCAACTTTTTTCACTGTTTTTTGTAAGTCGATAATGTAGATACCGTTACGCTCAGTGAAGATGTACTTTTTCATTTTTGGGTTCCAACGGCGTGTTTGGTGACCGAAGTGAACACCAGCTTCTAACAATTGTTTCATTGAAATAACTGCCATAATAAAATTCCTCCTATTGGTTATCTTCCTCCACGTTAACTCATATAAAAACGATTTGAACAACCGCACCCATTTATATGCTCGTTAGACGTGTGTGTTTTGGCTTTTCATAGCCGCATATAAATATACCATATTGGTTCTCTATATGCAACAGTAAAAACTGATTATTCTACACGCTCTAATTCTTCAAGAAAGGCTTGTTTTTTAACTTTAATAAATGTCCCTTTCATACCAAGTGAACGTGATTCAATAACACCTGCACTTTCTAATTTACGTAAAGCATTTACGATCACTGAACGTGTAATACCCACACGGTCAGCTACTTTTGATGCAATAAGTAATCCTTCTGTACCACCAAGCTCTTCAAAAATGTGATCAATTGCTTCTTTTTCAGAATATGATAAAGAGTTGATTGCCATTGAGATGGCTGCTTTGTCGCGTGCTTCCGCTTCAATTTCAGAATGTTTTTCACGTAGAATTTCCATACCAATAACTGTTGCAGCATATTCTCCTAATACAAGGTCGTTTTCTTCAAATGGTTCTGATAAACGGCCAAGCACTAATGTACCTAAGCGTTCCCCACCACCAATAATTGGGAAGATTGTTGTCTCTGAGTCTTCAAATAAGCTTCTGCTTTCAAGTGGGAAGACTGATAATGGGTCTTCAATATCAATGTTAGATGTTGTTTCATAAACATGCATTAACTTTTCCGTATATGCATCTGGAATATGTTTGTCATCTAACATTTTAATAATACGGTCATTTTTTAATAATTCATTTAGGCAAGATCCTAAGATTTTACCTCTTCTTGAAACGATAAATACGTTTGTCACTGTTACTTTACTAATTGTTTGTGCAACATCTTTAAAGTTTACCGAAATCCCTTTATGTTTTTGTAATAAGCTACTTAATTCTCTCGTCTTTGATAATAAGCTCATATTTCTACTCCTTTTATAAAATAAATTCACTTAAATCTTTATTTGTTGAAATTGTTTTTAACTTGTCGTCTACATACTGTGGCGTAATATCAACATGTGCATGTGGCATATTCGCCGCTTCAAATGATAAATCTTCTAACATTTTTTCTAAAATTGTATGCAATCGTCGTGCACCAATGTTGTCCGTTTCCTGGTTGACATGATATGCCATTTCAGCAAGGCGTTGAATTGCTTCTTCTGTAAAGTTCACAGTCACTTCTTCCGTCTGAAGCAATAATTCATATTGTTTAATCAATGATAATTTTGGTTCTGTTAAGATTCTTACAAAGTCATCCACTGTTAAACTTTCAAGTTCTACACGAATTGGGAAACGCCCTTGCAATTCCGGAATCAAGTCACTTGGTTTAGATACATGGAACGCACCTGCACCGATAAATAACATGTGTTCCGTACTTACCGTACCATATTTTGTTTTAACCACGCTACCTTCAAGAATAGGTAGAATGTCACGTTGAACACCTTGGCGTGACACATCTTGGCCCATTCCTTGACTGTTAGATGTGGCTACCTTATCAATCTCGTCAATAAAGATAATCCCCATCTGTTGTGCCAAATCTAATGCTTCTTGATTTGCTGTCTCATGATCAATCATTTGATCTGCAAATTCATCAGTCAATATTTTACGTGCTGTTTTAACAGGTACTTCTTTCTCAACTTTTTTCTTAGGCATCAGTTGATTCATCATTTCTTGCATTTGCTCATTCTGTTGCGTTCCTAACATACCAAGTGCACCTGGGTCTTGTTCGACTTTGATGCGTACTTTTTCTTCTTCCAATTGACCCGCTAAAAGTTGACGTCTGATTTCAGAACGCTTAGTTTTAATTTCTTCTGTTGGTGGCTCTTCCTCTTCTTCTTGTTGCTGACCAAAATTAGGTAATGCTCCACCAAACAGCGATTCTAATGGGTTGTTCATATTTTGTGCTGCTTTCTTCTTCAGACTCGGCACAAGCAATTTAACAAGTTTGTCATTTGCTTTAGCTGAAGCTTCATCTTGAACAGCTGCCTTTTTTTGATCTTTAACTAATCGCACTGCAACATCAACAAGGTCACGGACCATGCTTTCAACATCACGACCTACATATCCAACCTCAGTGAACTTTGTCGCTTCTACTTTTACAAACGGTGCTCCAACAATTTTGGCCATACGTCTTGCAATTTCAGTTTTACCGACACCTGTAGGTCCCATCATTAAAATATTTTTTGGTGCAATCTCTTGTTTCGTTTCTTCATCTAACAAACTGCGACGATATCGATTTCGTAATGCAATCGCAACTTTTTTCTTCGCTTCATCTTGTCCTACTATATACATATCCAACTCTGAGACAATATCTTTTGGCGTTAACTTAATACCATTTGTATTCATCAAATATAAACCTCCATTATAATTCTTCAACGATGATATGGTCATTTGTAAATACACATATCTCAGATGCAACTTTTAAACTTTCATATGCCATCTCACGTGCTGAAAGATGAGATGCATGTCGTTTTAAAGCACGACCTGCACTTAGTGCAAAGTTACCACCTGAACCAATTGCAATTAAATCATCATCAGGTGCAATCACTTCACCCGTACCGCTCACAACTAATAAATTGGAAGCATCCATGACGATAAGCATTGCTTCAAGTTGACGAAGCTGCTTATCTCCTCGCCATTCTTTAGCAAGTTCTACTACGGCTCTTTCTAATTTACCGCTGTACTGCTGTAGTTTGGTTTCAAACTTTTCAAAGAGCGTAAAAGCGTCAGCAACACTACCAGCGAATCCAGCAATAACTTTGCCATTGTATAATCTTCTTACTTTTTTGGCGGTGTTTTTCATAATCACTTGTTGCCCTAATGTCACTTGACCGTCACCAGCCATTGCAGCTTGTCCATTATGTCTCACTGCATAAATCGTTGTTGCATGAATTGATGAACTCATAAATCATTACTCTCCTTTAGTCGCACGTGGGTGCGCTTGTAAGTAAACATGTCGTAGTTGTTGATTCGTCACATGTGTATATCGCCCCGTTGTCGATAAATTTACATGCCCTAACAAGCTCTGAACTGTTCTGAGATCTGCGCCTGCATCTAATAAATGCGTCGCAAATGTATGTCTCAACTTATGCGGATGAATCGATGTGACACCCGTTGTTCGCTTTACAATGTCATTGAGTAAATAACGGACGCCTCTTTCCGTAATCGGCTTCCCTTGCATATTTACAATGAGGAATTCATGTGTTGTATGCTGGATAGGTCCGAACGAAGAAAAATATTCCAAGAGGCTTTGTCGACAAAACTCTCCAAATGGAACGATACGTTCTTTCTGCCCCTTACCCATGACTTTGAGTACAGACATCGATAAATCAACATCAGATTTTTTCAATCCAACAAGTTCAGATACTCGAATTCCTGTTGCATAGAGTAGTTCGAGAACAACACGGTCTCTCAAACCCTTTTTTTGATCTTGCATCACTGTTTCAAACAGTGCTTCCATTTCTTCAGCATAAAAAAATGATGGTAAGTAGCGTTCCTTTTTCGGATGTACCAATTGTACAAATGGATTCGTGATATGCTCGTCTATCGTCATCCAATAGGCATAGAAACTGCGCAACGTTGAAATTTTTCGTGAGACGGTTGTACGCTGCAGTCCCATGTCATATAACAATTGTAAAAATCCCCTCGCATCTTGATAGCTAAAAGATTGCAATGTTAATTGCTCCTGTACCAAAAAGCGATTAAATTGAACGATGTCATCATGATATGCTTTCAATGTATGTTCTGAGAATAGGCGCTCATATTTGAGCATATTAATAAATTGTTGTTGGATTTCTTCCAATGTAAAAACCCCTCCATCATAAGCATTGTAGCACAATGACAAGGGGAACTGCATTGAATAAGTGTGAAATATTCACATTTATCTAAATTTTACTACTTTTGACTGAGAAACTAAATTCTTACTGATTTTATAAGGTTTTGGCTACAAACTTATAAGAGTGACTTGATATGCAAATAGGCTTTAAAAACCTTTTTGTATACCAGTCACTCTTTAGTGTTGATGAAATTGTTGTTGAAGATTTATAGTGCTGACACGTGATTCATAATAAGCAATCTAGTGAATCACTTCATACCGCTCTCCATTCTACAATCTTTGATATGAAATTAATTTAACGTCTTTTTAAAACTGTCAAGGTAAGTTAATGCACGATCAGCTAATGCTTCATAACGCTCTTTCTTATCCTTGATGCGTTCAGGTGATGCTGGAACGAGTCCAAAGTTCGCATTCATCGGTTGGAAGTTTTTATTATTTTCTGCATGAGAGATATAATATGCCATACTTCCTAGCATCGTTTCTCTTGGGAAAATAACATCCCCTTTACCGAGCATACGATGTGCGAGATTAATTCCTGCAATCATACCACTTGCTGCACTTTCTACATATCCTTCTACACCTGTCATTTGACCAGCAAAGAATAAGTTTGGACGTGCTTTGAACTCATACGTTTCAGATAAAACACCTGGTGAATTGATGAATGTATTACGATGCATTACACCATAACGAACGATGTCTACATTTTCAAGCCCAGGAATTAAACGTAACACTTCTTTTTGTTCGCCCCATTTTAAACGTGTTTGGAAACCAACAATATTATAAAGGGTACCCGCTGCATCATCTTGTCTTAATTGAACAACCGCATATGGACGTTTTCCTGTTTTTGGATCTTCCAATCCAACTGGCTTCATTGGACCAAATAATAATGTTTTAGAACCACGACTTGCCATCACTTCAAATGGCATACATCCTTCGAAATACTTCTCTTTTTCAAAGTCTTTCATCGGTGCCACTTCTGCCGCTAATGTTGCTTCATAGAATCGTTCAAATTCTTCTTTTGTCATCGGACAGTTAAGATATGCTGCTTCACCTTTGTCATAGCGAGATTTTAAGTACACTTTATCCATATCGATAGAGTCTTTTTCAATGATCGGTGCTGCTGCATCATAGAAATACAATTGATCTGCACCAGTTATCGCAACGATTTCTTCCGCTAAGCCTTCAGTTGTTAATGGGCCTGTTGCAATAATCGTTGGTCCCTCAGGAATCTTTGTAATTTCTTCATTTTTAACTGTTACATTTGGATGATTTTTAAGTGTACCTGTAATGTATCCTGCAAAATCATGACGGTCAACAGCAAGTGCACCACCCGCTGGTACACGTGCTTTATCTGCTGCCGCAATGATAAGCGAATCTAAGCGTCGCATTTCCTCTTTTAAAACACCTACCGCATTCGTTAAGGCGTTCCCTCTTAACGAGTTAGAACATACAAGCTCAGCAAACTTGTCCGTATGGTGTGCTGGTGTTTGTTTAACAGGACGCATCTCATATAAATTCACTTTAACCCCACGTTGTGCAAGTTGATAGGCTGCTTCTGATCCTGCAAGACCTGCACCAATAATATTGACTGCTGTCATTGAAATGCTCCTTTATTATATTATTTTACTGCTTCTTCTTTATAATCACAGTTCGAACAAACGACTTGCGTTGTGCGACCTTTTTTATGTTCTGCTAAATAATGATTACATTTTGGACAATCACGTCCGATTGGTTTATCCCATGAAACAAAGTCACATTCTGGATAATTTGAACAGCCATAGAATATCCGGTTCTTCTTAGATTTACGTTCAACGACGTCTCCTTCTTTACATGTTGGACACTTCACACCAATCGGTTTGACGATTGCTTTTGTATTGCGACAATCAGGGAAGTTTGAACATGCCATAAACTTACCATAGCGGCCCATTTTAATGACCATTGGATGTCCACATACTTCACAATCTTCGCCAGCTGGTTCATCTTTAATTTCGATTTTCTCCATTTCAGACTCAGCACGCGCGACATCTTGCTTGAAGCTGTTATAAAAATCGCCAACTACTTTACGCCAAGCAATTTCACCATCTGCAATTCTATCTAGTAATGTTTCCATATTTACAGTGAAGTCTACATCAATAATCTCAGGGAAATATTCTTTCACCTGTTCATGTACGATTTCCCCTAATTCAGTAGGTACAAAACGTTTACTTTCACTTTTTACATAGTTACGTTTCTGGATGGTATCAATGGTTGGTGCGTATGTTGAAGGTCTACCAATTTTCAATTCTTCTAATGTTTTAACCAGTCTCGCTTCAGTATAGCGTGGTGGTGGTTGCGTAAAGTGTTGCGCTGGTTCAATATTAGTCGCAATCACTTCATTGCCTTCTTCTAATTTAGGGAGACGATTTTCTTTTTCTTTCTTCGCATCATCATCCGCTTCAACATAGAGCGTCATGAAACCTTTAAATTTAATTGTTTGGCCATTTGCACGGAACTTGATATCTCCTTGCTCTATGTCGACAGCAACTGTATCTAGAATAGCAGCTGCCATTTGACTCGCTACAAAACGTTCCCAAATTAATTTATATAATCTAAATTGATCACGTGTTAAGTAGTTTTTCACTTCGTCAGGTGTACGCAACGTACTTGTCGGACGAATGGCTTCATGGGCATCTTGATCACCCTGTTTACCCTTGTTAACAGTTTTAGAAATATATTCTTTACCATACTGCTTCTCAATGTATGATTTTGCTTCAGCTTGCGCATCTTTAGAGATACGTGCTGAATCAGTTCTCATATAAGTAATCAAACCAACTGTGCCACCACGTTTTAAGTCGATACCTTCATATAATTGTTGCGCAATCATCATTGTTTTTCGGGCTTTAAAGTTTAATTTACGTGCCGCTTCTTGTTGTAACGTTGATGTTGTAAATGGATTCGCCGGTTTACGCGTACGTTCTTTTTTAGTTACCTTCGTCACTTCAAAACGGTCACCATCTAAAGCATCCGTAATTAATTTGACATCATCTTTATTCGTTAATTTGAAAGGTTTCCCTTTATAATGAAGAAACTTTGCAGTAAATTTAGACTTTTGATAACGAAATGCGCCTTCAATTGTCCAATACTCTTCTGGTTTGAAGTTTCTGATTTCATTTTCTCGATCAATCACAAGTCTTAAAGCGACGGATTGTACACGCCCTGCTGATAACCCTTTTTTTACTTTCTTCCAAAGTACAGGAGAAATGTTATAACCAACTAATCTATCTAAAATACGTCGCGCTTGTTGTGCATCCACGAGCTCCATTTCAATACCACGTGGGTTTTTGAAACTTGCCTTCACTGCATCTTTTGTAATTTCGTTGAATACGACTCTATTATCTGTTTGATCTTCTAGGTCTAATATATTTGCTAAATGCCATGCAATTGCTTCACCTTCACGGTCCGGGTCACTTGCAAGAAAGACTTTTTTTGCTTTCTTTGCATGTCTCTTTAACTCTTTAACGACAGGACCTTTCCCACGAATTGTAATATATTTAGGTTCGTAGTTATCTTCTACATCTACGCCCATTTGACTGCGCGGTAAGTCTCGCACATGTCCCATTGAGGCAATCACTTTATATTTTTTTCCTAAATATTTTTCTATTGTTTTAGCTTTTGCAGGCGATTCAACAATGACAAGATTCTCTGCCAATGGAGATCCCCCCTTGCAATTTCTGATTACAAATGTAAATGATAAACGCTCAAATTTATATTTGTCAATGTTTTACTATTATTTCACTAGGGTTTTCCGGAATTATTGACAATAATCTTTCATAATATCTTTTTCTGATAATATAATTTCAGCACCTTCTTGAATTCTAAGCAAATTGCCTTTTGTATAAGGATTATATATATCCCCCGGTAAAACATACACATTGCGATTTTGTTGAAGTGCTTGATCCACTGTAATTAGTGCACCACTTCGTTCTTTCGCCTCTGTAATGAAAACACCTTTTGAAAGACCACTAATGATTCTATTTCGTTCTGGAAAACGAAATTTTGCCGGTGGAACGAATGGCGGATATTCACTGATTGTTATATGATATTTCTCCATCTCATCACGTAAGTATCTAGTATCTCTTGGATAATGATGTAAATGTCCAAAGCCTAATACACCGATTGTTGCACAGCCATTTTTAATCGCAATTTCATGAGCAAGTGCATCCGCACCTTTTGCTAGACCGGAAACAATTGTCAATTTCGCTTTTGCAAAATGTGGCATAAAATCACTTAATACTTTGTTCGTATATTGTGTATGTACTCGTGATCCTACAATTGCAAGTGTATTGGAATGTTTTAAAAGTTGGCATTTACCTCTGCAGAAAAGAATAGGTGGTGGATCATAAATGTACTTTAATAAATGAGGATATTGGGAGTCATCAATACTGACAGCATGAATATTTTGAGTAATCAATTGTTGTTCAATCACATGGATATCTATAGTTTTAAGCGTATTTACTTTAGCTTGGATATGTCTGTCTCGACATGCCTCAAGCCTTTCTATTAATATATGTTTCTTACCTACAAGTTTTTCAAAATCTGGGAATAATCTATAAATTTGGCGGGTTGTAAAACCACTATAAATGAGGAGTAAAAGTAGCTGTTTATTTGATAACGGTTCTGTCATCAGACACCTCCGATTTTAAAAATGAGAATGCAAAAATGGCAGGACCTCATTCTTCATTAAAGAATGTAGGCCCCACCTTAAACATTTGATACATTATAAAAACGTAACAAATGCTTTTTATAAAATCATTACTTATTTATTCACTGTTAAAAGTGATTCATAAATACCTGCTTCTTTAGCAGCTTCAATTAAAGTTGCACCAATTTCAGATGGTGTATCTGCTGTTTTAATACCACAGCTATTTAAAGTTTTAATTTTTTCAGCTGCTGTCCCTTTACCACCAGAGATAATCGCACCGGCATGACCCATACGTTTTCCTGGAGGAGCTGTTTGACCACCAATGAAGCCAACAACTGGTTTTGTCATGTTAGCTTTAATCCATTCTGCTGCTTCTTCTTCAGCAGTACCACCGATTTCACCAATCATAACAACTGCTTTTGTATCTTCGTCATTGTTGAATGCTTCTAATACATCGATGAAGTTTGTACCATTAACTGGGTCCCCACCGATACCAACAGCTGTTGATTGACCGATGCCTTCTTCAGTTAATTGATGTACTGCTTCATAAGTTAATGTACCTGAACGAGATACAACACCTACATGGCCTTTTTTGTGAATATATCCAGGCATGATACCAATCTTAGTTTCATCTGAAGTGATAACACCTGGGCAGTTAGGTCCGATAAGACGTGTCTTCTTACCTTCTAAGTAGCGTTTTACTTTAACCATATCCACAACTGGAATATGTTCTGTAATACAAATAGCTAAGTCTAACTCAGCATCTGCACATTCTAAAATCGCATCTGCTGCGAATGGTGCAGGTACATAAATAACTGATACAGTTGCACCTGTTTCATTTTTTGCTTCTTCTACTGTATTGAATACTGGTACGCCTTCAACCACTTGGCCACCTTTACCTGGTGTAACACCTGCTACGATTTGTGTACCATATTCTAACATTTGTTTAGTATGGAAAAGGGCAGTTGACCCTGTAATACCTTGTACGATAACTTTCGTATTCTTATCTACAAATACACTCATTTTAGTTGTCCCATCCTTTCCTTACGCTTCGTTTACAAGTTTAACAATTTTTTGTGCACCTTCAGCCATTGTGCTTGCTGGCTCGATTGCTAAACCTGATTCTTCCAAGATTTGTTTACCTTGTGCAACATTAGTACCTTCTAAACGTACAACTAACGGTAATGTAAGGTCTACTTCTTTAACCGCTGCTACAATACCTTCAGCAATAACGTCACAACGCATAATTCCACCAAAGATATTTACAAAAATACCTTTAACGTTATCATCACCTAAGATGATTTTGAATGCTTCTGTAACTTTTTCTTTTGTAGCGCCGCCCCCTACGTCTAAGAAGTTTGCTGGCGTACCATTGAAGTGGTTAATTGTGTCCATTGTAGCCATTGCAAGACCTGCACCGTTAACCATACAACCGATGTTACCATCTAAAGCGATGTAAGAAAGGTCATATTTTGATGCTTCGATTTCTTTTGGATCTTCTTCTTCTAAGTCGCGTAATTCTTGAATATCTTTGTGACGGAATAATGCATTGTCATCAAAGTTGATCTTAGAGTCTAAAGCTAATACGTCTCCATCACCTGTTAAAACAAGTGGGTTAATCTCAACGATTGAGCAGTCTTTTTCAATAAACACGTTGTAAAGTGAAATTAAAAACTTAACTGCTTTGTTGACTGATTCTTTAGGAATATTGATGTTGAATGCAATACGACGTGCTTGGTATGGTGCAAGACCTACCACTGGATCGATTGTTTCTTTGAAAATCTTTTCAGGTGACTTCGCAGCAACTTCCTCGATCTCAGTTCCCCCTTCTTCAGATGCCATTAATGTGACACGATCCGTTGCACGGTCAATAACAAAGCCTACATAGTATTCTTTTTTGATGTCCGCGCCTTCTTCAATGTAAAGACGTTTTACTTCTTTACCTTCAGGACCTGTTTGATGTGTTACTAGAACTTTGCCTAATAACTCATTCGCATACGTTTCAACCTCAGATAAAGACTTAGCAATTTTAACACCGCCAGCTTTACCACGGCCCCCTGCATGGATTTGTGCTTTTACTACATAAACATCTGTGTCTAATTCTTTCGCTTTTTCAACAGCCTCTTCAGCTGAGAATGCAACACGCCCCTCAGGTACTGCTACGCCCATTGAGCGAAAGATTGCTTTTCCTTGATACTCATGGATATTCATACTCCATCCTCCTGTTTCTTAAGGTTAAGTTCAATTACAATTATAGAAAATGTAAGCGCTATTGTAAACAGATACATACTACTTTCATATATTCATTTTTTGTATTTTAAGCCATTCAAAACAAAAAACACTCGCTTAAGACACCATTCATAAAACTGTATACAAATATATGATATTGCATCAGCGTCCCAACTTGTAATAAAAAAACACCCCGTTTGAATAAACAAACAGAGGCGTTATGATTCGCATTGATGTATTATTTATCAGTTTGGAATGTCACTTGTGTTTCTTCATCCATCGGAACACTCACAATTTTTTGATCGTCTTCAGCAGATTCTACGACAAAGTTGTGTTCTTTCAATAAACGAATAAGATCTAATTGTGATAATTCTTCTACTGATACATTTAAGTTTTCTTCAATTTCATTTTTGATTTTTGCTAATGTTGCTTCGTCTTCAGTAATCTCAGCTTCTTTTTCTTCAAAATGTACTAAGACTGAATATAGCTTTTGTAATGTTTCATCCATAAATTAACATATCCCTTTCTTTTTGGCATGTATATATTTAGTAAAACATAAATCTAGACGTTTGAAAACTATTTACTATGATCTTCTATTGGGTTACTTCAATATGGCCCTGATGATATCGAACACTTTGACCTTGCTGAACTTTTTCATATTCCTCTTTAGTCAATACAATAAGACGTTCTTGATCGTTGTTCCCTTTTATCGTCACAGTATATAACTTTTCGCCATCTTTCACATATTTTTTTAAAATTTGCTTTTGAGATTCGATGGACATTTTCTTTTGTAATTGTGAATCATGATGATATTTATGACCTGTTATCATTTGATAAAATAGTAAGTTATTATAATAACCCGTAATTTGATATTGCATATAAAAAGGCAACCCTTCATGATATGTTGATCGAACAGGCACCATTGGATGGTAACTTGATGATGATTTCAATTGCTGTTGACTAGTAGTTCTACTTTTCTGCACCCCACGTTGTTTTGTTCCTTGCAATTGTTGACTTCTAGTCGCATTTTGTCTCGCACTGTTAAGTTGTGCACGTTGCATAGATTGTCGGCTTGCATTGATTGACGATTGTCTTGCTGTCATACTTGAACGAGATGCACTACTCGATGAGGAACTCGTTGTAGATTGCGTTGATGAAGTCGTACTGTTCGCTTCCATTTGTTCAGGAATTAATAATGGCAGCATGAAAAAGCAAATGAACGTGACAAAAAGTCGATTTCTCATTGGCCATCACTCAATTCACTCTTTTCGACTATTTCTCCTTCTACATGATCGTCACCGAATGTCATATATGGTGGACGATATACATGTACCTTCTTCCCGTCTTTCACAAAAAATGGCGCACTATCATCTTCAATAATATGTTCATAAACATAGTCTAAGTTCGTATACATATGTTTTAGTTTTCCTTTTTGTTTGTACGCAATATCTACTTTAGGATAATCTTCGTCACCGTTGTTTAAAATTTCATAATAGACAAGTTCATGTTTATATTTTTTTATCGCTTCTTGATCAGGAGATTTTACAGGTTCTTCTCTACCACATGCACTTAATGTCATAAGAAAGAGTATTAAAACACTACTCATTGTAATCAACTTTTTCATTCAATCATCCTTTCGATTTATTAAATATTAAACATGATTCACTCATCACACTTACTTCCATTATATTGTAATAGTACTCATAGCGCAAAGTATCAAAAAAATCACTCACCTGTTAAACAAATGAGTGATTATACAAACGAAAATGATTTACTTATATCGTGATTTGATGGGTTCAAATGATAAACGATGGATTGGACAAATACCTTGACTCTCTAGTCCAGCAAGATGTTTAGCCGTCCCGTATCCTGCATTATGCTCAAAATCATATCCAGGATAATCTTTAGCGTATGCACCCATTAAGTCATCTCGGTATACTTTAGCGATAATGCTAGCCGCTGCAATAGACACACTATTGGCATCGCCTTTAATAATATTTTGTTGAGGCGCTTTTAGTTGCTCTAGTGTCATCGCATCGATTAAATAGTGAGTAGGTGTTACAGATAAGTCTTCAATGGCACGATACATTGCTAACTTAGTTGCCTCATAAATGTTTAGCGTGTCAATCTCTTCAACTGTTGCAACACCAATCCCCCATGATCGAACATTTTCTTTCAATGACTGATTCAATACTTCACGTTTTTCTGCATTCAACTGTTTAGAATCATTAATACCGATATGTTGATGATTCGGTTCCAATATCACAGCACTCGCAACAACGGGACCCGCTAATGGGCCACGTCCTACTTCATCAATACCACATATTAATGCGTCAGGTTGTCTTTCTAAAATATCTTGTTCGTAGCGAGACATCCGTGCATACTGTTTCACTAATTGTTCCTGTTTTTCCAGTTGTTTTCGACGGGATCGAAAAGCTGCCTGTACTCCTTTACGCGTATCATTACGATCTGGGTGCGCATCAAGCATATCAATTGTCGGAACATCTGCCAGTAATGCTTTGATTTCTTGAATGGTTTTCTTCTTAATCTCTGTCATCTGACATTTCCTTCAATTCATCATATAGGTCAAAACAGTATGCACCGATTTTTGCATTACGAATATCATTAATAATCAACTCTATAACCGCTTCGTAGTCTATTTCATTTCCTCGTTGCAATAAGCCACGTTTACGACCAATCGCATCAAACCATTCTAAGTTTTCCGCATCTTTCGGTACATCAATTTTATAGTGTTGAATAAGGCTTTCATAATCGTGTTCAATTAGAAAATTCAAGCCATAAATCGCCACTTCATCCAAATGGACAATACTATCCTTAATCGCACCTGTCAGACTCAGTTTTTTACCGATAAGCTGATCTTCAAACTTCGGCCATAAAATCCCTGGCGTATCTAATAATTGAAGTGACTTCCCAACTTTAATCCATTGTTGTTGTTTCGTCACACCCGGTTTATTACCTGTTTGTGCAATAGAACGGTTGGCTAGTTTATTAATTAATGTCGACTTTCCAACGTTTGGAATGCCAACGATCATCGCACGAATGGCACGTGGTTTAAGTCCTTTCGCTTTTTCACGTGCAAATTTTTCTTTTGTTGCTTCGATTGCTGCCGCTTCAACTTGTTTCAAACCTTTACCGTGCTTGGCATCTACCGCAACTGAATATGCCCCCTTATCCTTGAAGAACGCATACCATTTTGACATTTCACGTTCATTTGCCATGTCTTTTTTATTTAAAATAACGACACGTGGTTTTTGCTGAATCACTTCATCAATCATCGGATTTCGTGAACTATATGGAATACGTGCATCCACTAATTCAAATACAACATCAACCTTTTTTAATTGTTCAGTCACTTCACGTCTTGCTTTTGCCATATGTCCAGGGAACCATTGTATTGTTGCCATTATATTTATCTTCCTTTCACCATAAAAATACATGTTTCAAAATTTTTTATCTTAACATCACACGCTATCACGATGTGTTCTATATATTTCTGATTGTTTAAACCATTCTATATTGTAACATGATTTTTTATGAACGTTGTTTCAATTTTTAAATAGATGACTCCGTAATGGTTATGATAGATATCCTCTAAATATTTTATAAAAAAGAACATGAAAAAAGGTGCCATCATCACTCACATATATGATGCAAACGATCTAACACCTCTCATCAGTTATTCATATATTTTCTAAACCTGAAACATCTAAAATTGAAATATTTCGTCCTTTTCTATCAATGTAACCCAATTGTTCAAGATATTTTAACTTTCTTGATAATGTTTCTGGTGTTGTCCCTAGGAAAGTAGCTAAGTCTTTCATAGACATCGGGATAACCACCTTGTCACTTTCCTCAGCTGTCATAAGATCTAATAAATATGATACGAGTCGTTCTTCAATTTTCTCCATTGAAAGAAATTGTGTTTGTTGCTCTAACTGTGCCACTTTTTGCATGTTGAACTCTAGTAATTTCATAGAAAGATGTGGGTGTTCTACCAAAATCTCATTAAAATCTTTTTTGCTAATTGAACAAATTGTTGTTTTCCCTAAAGCCTCTCCAAAACGCGCCTCATTTTCAACACCGAATAATTGGCTTTCCCCTTCATAATTTCCTGGTTCAACAACACGTAATAATTGTTCTTTGCCATTACTCGATAATTGATAGATTTTCATATTCCCTTGGGCAACAATATAGAGTTGCTCATCACCTGGTTGAAAGATGACATCGCCTTTTTGGAAATGGGATACCTTAGCACGTTCGTTAATTCTTTCCAGGTCTTCTTTGTCGAGTTGATGGAATAATGGGACCAACGACACACACAAATGTTCTGACATCAAATCCCTCCTCTGAGCTTGTTATTCTACCTTCAGTTTAACGTACCCAAACCTTTTATTGAACTATTTGATATCAGATTTTTAAGTTAAACAATCTGATTCTCAGATGCTGATGATTCCGTTGGTATTCCTTACTTTTCCGTTGCTTTTAAAACTTCATATCCCATTGATTCAATCGTATTCACAATTTGATCTAAGTTTACTTTTTCTGAATCGAATGTTGCTTTTACTTTACTGGCATTGAACATCACTTTGACAGTCTCTGCATTGACACCCTCTAAACGTTTCATTGCAGCTTCTATTTTCTGAATACATGATGGGCAAGTGAGTGTTTCTAATTTTAAAGTAGCGTTTTTCATAATAATCTTCCTCTCATATTTGGTAGTTTTATCGTAACAATTTATAACGTTTTAGAAATTGATATCTATTAAGTTTTTCATATTTTTTGTTTATATTTTATTAGGCGCATACCATTTAATATAACAACTAAAATACTCGCTTCGTGGACAAACATGCCAATTGCCATATTCATCCAATTACTGAATATAATACTTAACAGAAGTACGACGACAACGAGCAATGCGATCACAATATTTTGAATCATATTTCTTCTAATCGCTTTGGCTAACCCAATAGCGTGTGGCAAATGATGGAAATCTTCATTCATTAAAACAACATTGGACGTTTCAATAGCAACATCTGTTCCAGAACCCATTGCAATACCAATATCAGCAAGTGCAAGTGATGGACTGTCATTGATACCATCCCCAATAAAAGCAACAGTTTCATTATTTTTCTGTAATTGACTAACGAAAGCTGATTTATCATTAGGCAGCATATTGCCACGGCCTTCCGTTAACGCTAATGCTTGGACGACACGATTCACTGTCCCTTGGTTATCACCTGATAAGACAATTTGTTTTTTGACACCTAATGCTTTTAATCGTTCTAGATCTTGTTTTAGTCCATCTCGAACTTGATCTTGTATGCCGTGGATCAATGCGATTGTGCCATCCACTACTGTGATGACAATTGAGTTCCCTTCACTTTCAAGACGTACAATATCATTGTTGATTGTTTCTGTGATTTCAACTTCAAATTGGTCTAAAATTTGACGGTTACCTACGATGATTTGCTGGCCATCAATTGTCGCAGTCATCCCGCCACCTTTGACTACATTTAAATCAGTGACTTCATATTTTTCAACTACATCATAATAATCGATAATCGCTTTGGCGAGTGGATGGTTTGATGAAGACTCCAGACTCACCAAATAGTTAATCGCATTCTTGTGCATATTTGAATAGATGATTTCTTCATTTACGCGAGGCGTCCCATAAGTTAAAGTTCCAGTTTTATCGAATAAAATGGTATCAATATGACTTAAGCGATGAATGACTTCACTGCCTTTCAATAAGATGCCATTTCTCGCACCATTTCCTAATCCTGCAACGTTAGATACGGGTACACCAATAACTAATGCACCTGGACATCCAAGGACAAGAATTGTCACAGCGAGTTCTAAGTTTTTCGTAACCATCCAAATGACAATGGCTAATACTAAAATAAATGGCGTGTAGTATTTTGCAAATCGATCAATAAATCGTTCCGCTTCAGATTTTGAGTCTTGAGCCTCTTCCACTAACTCAATAATCTTACCGAATGTCGTTTCTTCCCCGACTCGTTCTGTTTTAACATGTAACATGCCATCTTCCAACATTGTTCCTGCAAAAACTTTGTCGCCAACTTCCTTAGAAACAGGGATGGATTCACCTGTAATACTCGCTTCATTAACGGTCCCACCTCCGAATGTGACGACACCATCAACAGGGACACTTGTTCCAGTTTTTACAAGTATCGTATCAGAGACGTCGATCTCATCAATGTCTGTTTCAACGAACTCTCCGTTACTTTCTAGTTTTAATGCTGTTTCTGGTGATAATGCGACTAAATTTTGAATCGCAGACCGTGTTTTATTTAATGTACGTTGTTCTAGATAAGCCCCTAATAAAAATAGAAAGGCCACGACAGCAGATTCTTCAAAATTTTTAACAAATAATGCCCCAATGATTGCAATAGAGACAAGTAAATCAATACTGACTATTCGCACTTTCAATGCTTGTATTGCTTGTACAAAGATCGGCGCCCCACCGAAGATAGAAGCAATAACTAAAAGTCCTTCTACTATCATTGTATTGCCCAAGGTGATATGTGTAACAATTGCCACAACTAATAACAATGTAACAATGAGTAGTAAGTAATTCTTATATTTTAAGATAAGCTTTTGCATATGATGACCTCCTTGTTAATTTAAGGATAGTACATGATATGTAGAAAAAAATTGTTTAATATCAAGTTTTGACATAAAAAGGAGTGGGACAAAAAAATCTTTGTCACTTTAAAAGATTTTTTCGTCCCACCCTAGAAAAGGTGACTAGAAGTTTTTCACTTCAGACACTCACTGCTATTTAACTTATTTCTATATTCAAAGGAATGAGCTGAGCACTATATCTTAGTTCCTTATTAAGAAATCAGGTTTCTTTTTAATTATTGTTCCAACACAGACGCCATAAAATCCAATTGTGCTGTATGTACTTTTTGTGCATACGAATTTTCAACTTTAAGTTCAAATACATGAAAAAGTAATGCTTCTGATTGATCAAATACGACGAGTTGAGAGTCTACACCTAAGTGCTTTAATTTGTGATGAAGTGCCTGTGCCTGTTTTGTAAATGAACCAAAATTCCCATCACTCATAAAAGTTGGTGGAAATTGCTTATTTACATTATTTAAGATAGAAGATTCCATCACTTCCTCCGAATGCGCTACATCATTCGTTTGGAAATAAGAACGAATCAGCGTTTCGAATAACCAATCTGTCGCAAATAGTTGTGTATTCCCTACTTCAGGGGTATCTAATAGGCCACTCACTGAAATAAAGCCTTTAGGTACCATGTGATTGTCTACATTTGCAGGTACAATTCCCAATTCTTTAGCATAACTTTGATTGGTAAGTAACAATACCAACTGTCCACTGACTTGCGCACCCACTGAGTCACCAGAAAAGATCATTTTACTTGGATCTATACCATATGTTTCAGCATGTTTTATCACATATGAAAGTGCTTGATTGGCTTGAACAAGTGTATCAGGATAATGTGCGTCAGGGCTTAAAGTATAGTTGATGTTGACCACATTGTAACCTTGTTTCACAAATTGATATAAAGATTGTTCACGATAAGTTTTGTCATCAAAAGCATATCCTCCACCATGAATATAAAATAAAGTGCCTTTAGGTTCTGGTGAGGTATAAATATCTAATACTGTATTATCTTGGTGCTGTTCATAAACAATATTTTTGTAATACATCGTCCCGTCATTACTTTCTGACTTTTGTGTTTTACCAGTCAATTTTCCGGCTATAATATCCTGGGATGCACGTGTTAATGTGTCGGGATAAAATGCGTTATATGTCAGTCCCATTAAAATCACGCGTAACAGAATCAAAAACATATAACCTGACAATGCAATCAATTTTTGAATCATATTTGTTTTTTGAGGTCTGTATGTTCGTATATCATAAAATATTCGAATTAAGCTACCTATCGCTGTTATCAGTATAGAAATGGTCATTACTGGATAGCTTTGCCACATAACAAGTAGGACATTTCCTATTATTGAAATAAGCGCTATACCTTTTATGACAATTCCTTCTTGGTAACGGAAACCAATTATTACGCGTATAAATAGTATGATGATTATGATTGATGCGAACAAAAGCATATTTTGAAAAAAGATAAATAAGCTCGTGGCCAAAATAAATATAGCGGTATCTAAATATTTGATGTAGTTCATGTGTGTTCTCCTTGTTGATACACTGATGATACTATTTTGATTTGAAAAAATAAATTAAACTACAAAAATGAGTTTGAATAATACATACATTTCATCAAATTATCGTTTTTTAATTCATTATTTTATAAACTTATATTTGTTAGAACAGCCATTTATGTTTTTCAGCTTCTGCTTAAGGATGATTTCCTTAGTAATTATCCATTTACCGACACAAAATTGATAACCTATGAAGAATGTTTTATGGTATATTTTATCAGTAGGTTTTATGCTTTAAGTACAATTGTGCTTAGTATCATATACGAAAGTAGGATTTATAAAGATGAAAAACGAACGTCTTTTTGAAATAATCCGTTTTATTATTGTAGGCGGATTAAATACAGTTAACTATTACATTGTCTATTTACTGTTATTACACGTATTTCATATACAATATTTAATCAGTCATATTATTGGATTTATTGTAGCTTTTATCATCTCGTATTATTTAA
This sequence comes from Staphylococcus sp. IVB6240, assembly GCF_025558425.1. Taxonomy (NCBI): domain Bacteria; kingdom Bacillati; phylum Bacillota; class Bacilli; order Caryophanales; family Staphylococcaceae; genus Staphylococcus; species Staphylococcus dromedarii. The sequence goes on along the minus strand of NZ_CP094718.1, from coordinate 910,349 downwards.
ATTGTTATTTCGTTTACAAGGTGAAACCAACACTTAAAAAGTTCTTAGCATTTCCACTTACACAAGTCGTCAATATGGGTGTTCAAACATTGCTCATCTATCTATTTGTAGACTTCTTGGATTTCAATGAATCGATTGCGCCATTTGTTGGGCTTATCGTTACAATTCCAATCACATATGTTTTATCAAAGTTTATTTTAACGAAGCGCTTCTAGCCTTTGAGTGAAAGAAGAAAGAGTGAAAGAAATTGAAGAATAACTACCGCATCCGAGGTCGGATGAAAATTGTACTACTTGCATTTTTTGTAGGTGCGATTGTGTACGCCCCGGTACTCTATCGCTTCCTTGCACACGGTGTCATTCATAGCGGAGAAGGAGACGGCTTCAAACAAATGATGCCGTTCCAACTTTTCCTATATGAACGTATGTCTAGCCTATCCTCTTTTTATGATATTGGTTTAGGACTAGGCGGAGATTATTTTACAGATTTATCTTATTACTACACAACCTCTCCTATAATGTATATTAACTTCCTATGTATCAAACTTTTTCAAATGTTTGCCTCTATAGATCCATCACAAATTGATTTTTGGCCCGCAAATCAAATTTTTGTTGCGTATTTCAAATGTGTTTTAACTTTCTTAGTGACGTACGGTATGTTTAAAAAGTTTAATTTGCGTAACCCTTATCGTTTTGTAGGAGCGATGTTGTATAGTACATCAACAATTTTATATTATTTTAACTTTACTTGGTCATTTTTTGGTGACATCATGCTATTCTTACCCCTTTCTATTTGGGCAATGGAACGCTTTTTTAGAAAACGGAAGATTGGGCTTTTTATTGTTGCCATAGCATTTACATTATTTTCTAACTTTTATTTTAGTTACTATGAAGCTTTGGCGCTGGGTGCCTATTTAATCTATCGTATGATTTTCACACACCCAGATGACGTCATTACACGTTGGAAAAAATTATGGTTACTCATTCCAGCTGTGCTGATGAGTTTATGTATTGCATCATTCGGTTTTTTAACAGGTGTTCACTCATTTACAAATAATGACCGACAGCTGAATGATTTTGAAATTCCAGCCGTCATTGATTTCTCACAAAAATATCATATTTTTTCAAACGGCTTTTATTTTACAATTACTTTTATAGCACTGGTCGCATTGTTCACTTTCAAGTTTTACCGCTATTATTACTATCGCATGTTCGCAATATTAACTTGGGTATTATTATTCGGTGCACTTACACCTTATTTTGATAGCATGTTCAATGGATTTTCATACCCGCAAAGACGTTGGGGTTACTTACTCATCTTATCAACGAGTGTTCTTATTTCAATATGGTTGCGATACATTACCGAACTCACATGGCGAGATTATTTAATTTCTCTATCGCCATTGATTCCTTTAGGATTTGCAACTCTCTTCTTTTCTGAAGGTCGTATGTGGTGGATGATTGCGAGTGCTCTCATCTTGATGATACTAGCCTATTATGTATATTATCGAAAGCCAATATCTAAACAAATAATGTATCTCATTGCTGGCTTATTTGTGATTCAGCAGTTTCTATTATTATTAAACTATCATACAAATAATATCATCCCGCATGAAGCGGACACATCAAGGCTTCATTCAGCGAAGTATCACAGCGCTGAACTTCAGAAAAAAATAGATGAAATCACAGATAGACAATCACCTCTTGAACGCATTGATTACATGAGTAACTATGCAGTTAATTCAAGTATGATTTATGGTTTTAACGGTGTTGCACTTTATTCAAGTATCTTTGATGGTGAAATTCTAGAATACTATGATAAACAGATGCAGATTAATATGGAATATGATAGTAACAGTACATATCGTCTACTCGGTGATCGTGCGAACCTCTATGCATTATGGGGTGTGTCTGACCGAATTAAAAAAGGAGATGACCCATCTATTGCTTTTGGTATGAAACCTGAAGAACAGATTCAAGAAGGCAATACGACATGGTTGCATAGTCAAAATACTTTTCATTACCCCGCTACTCATCTTACTTCTAAAGTATATGATGAGAAAGATTTAAAATCACCGCTTGATCGTGAACATGCCATGTTACAAGGTGTTGTATTAAATGGGGAATCAAAGAATACGACATTTAAAGCCAACCCTAATCTTTTAAAAACAGCGACGATAACACCCCGTGATGCTGAAAAAGATGGTAATCGCTTAAAAGTTAAGAAGACACTTGGTGGCCTCGATATTTCAATGCCAGCAAATGCTCAAAAGCAATATAAAGACTATTACTTAGAGATGGACGTCGAATTGCTAAGTCCAGATCAAGCACACTATTTAAAAGTCGATGATTTCCATCAACGTCGTACGAGATTAGATTATAAATATAAACGCTTTGTTACACATATCACAGTAAGGGTTCCTGCTAAAGAAACGATGCAGCTTAAACTCAAAAAAGGAACATATCGTGTGAAAATTAAAGGAATTTATGGTGAAAACTACGAAACCTTAAAACAAGCACAACAAGATGTGACCCCTGTTAAAGTCACACAACATCAACGACATATGCGCGTTGATTTGCATCCAAAGACATCTTCTTATCTTGTACTTCCGCTTCCATACCGTAATGGATTGAAAGCAGAAGCGAATGGAGAAGCAAGACCTGTAAAGCAAGGAAATGGCTTACAAACGGTGATTCCAGTTAAAAAAGGAGATCGTAGTTTAATACTCAGCTACGAACTACCTTATTGGCGTATTTACGTTGCCTTAACGATAATTGGATTAGTCAGTGCCTTTATATATCGTGGGTGGTTACGCCGCAAAATATAAATTTAAAGAATCGACAACCTTTCTATTATGGGGCTGTCGATTCTTTTTGGTTTGTTTTCTATTGCTTTTATCTTTCTTTAGGGTCAATATGCTTAACATTGTAACGGCAAATTGCATAAAATCAAAAAACAGACTTAATATCTGATTATCAGATATCAAGCCTGTTTTTATGTTAGTATCGCACTGTGGATGTACGATATGATTAACGGATTTCTTGGATACGTGCTGCTTTACCACGTAAGCTACGTAAGTAATAAAGTTTCGCACGACGTACTTTACCACGGCGTTTCACTTCGATTTTCTCGATTTTTGGTGTGTGTACAGGGAATGTACGTTCAACACCAACACCTGAAGAAATTTTACGAACTGTGAAAGTTTCTGAGATACCGCCACCGCGACGTTTAATTACAACACCTTCGAATACTTGGATACGTTCGCGAGTTCCCTCTACGATACGTACGTGTACACGTAAAGTGTCACCAGGACGGAATGATGGAATATCATCACGTAATTGTGATTGTGTTACTGCTTCGATTAATTTGTGGTTTGTCATTATTTATTCTCTCCTTCAAACTATGTTCTTGCCTTGACAATAAATAGCAGCGGATCATAGTGTTATTTGTGCTTTCACACTTAAAATATACTAGCATACTTCAGATTATAATTCAATCATCTTTTGAAACGTTCGATAATTTTTTTATCTTCATCCGTTAATGGATAAGATGCTAATAAATCCGGACGCTTTGTAAATGTTCGATATAACGATTGTTCATGACGCCATTTTTCAATATGTGCATGATTACCTGATAACAATACATCTGGTACATCATGACCATCAAATGATCTTGGACGTGTGTATTGCGGATATTCCAATAAGCCACTTGAAAATGAATCATCTTCGTGTGATACTTGATTGCCAAGTACATCCGGTAATAAACGGACAATTGCATCGGTCATAACCATAGCAGGTAGTTCCCCACCTGTTAAAACGTAGTCACCTACCGAAATCTCATCAGTAACAAGTTGCTTACGAATGCGCTCGTCATACCCTTCATAATGTCCGCAAATAAAAACAAGGTGCTCTGCTTCAGACAATGATTCTGCAAGCTTTTGATTAAATGGTTGTCCCTGTGGTGTCATTAAAATCACACGTGTCTCTGGTGTCGTCTCTAGCTCTCTCATCGCATTGAATATCGGTTCTGGTTTTAATACCATTCCTTGACCGCCACCAAACGGATAGTCATCCACTTGATTATGTTTATTGTTTGCATAATCTCTAAAATTAATCGTTTGTGTGGATAGCTGACCTTTTTCACGCGCTCGTTTCAAAATAGATTGATTTAATACACCTTCAAACATTTCAGGGAATAGTGTTAAATAGTCAATTCTCATTCATTTAACAATCCTTCCATTGGTGTAATCACGATTTTTCTCGCATCGACATCTACACTTTGTACAACATCTGCAATGTAAGGGATAAGGTGCTCTTTTTCGCCTTTAACGACCCAGACATCATTTGCACCTGTTTCAAAAATTTCTGTCACACGACCTATTGGTTCATCCCCATTAAACACTGTGCAGCCAATGATATCAGAATAATAGAATTCATTTTCTTCTAATTCTATCTCTTCATGATCACGTTCCTGAGTGAGCTTAGCCCCTTTTAAATGCTCAATATCATTAATGTTATGGATACCTTCAAATGTGAGCATGTGCAAGCCTTTATGCATGCGATGTCCTCTGACAGTGAGGTCTGTTGTTTTCCCTTTTAATTCTGCTTGCAGGACTTCACCTGGTTGGAAGCGAACATCTGTAAAGTCAGAGTCAGATTTTACCTTCACTTCCCCCTTAATACCATGTGTATTCACAATGGTACCTACTTCAATCTTCACACAAACTACCTCCTTACAATTTTTCTATTACGAATGCGCTTCTTTCATATCTTCTTTATGTCCGTATTCCAGAAGCAAAATTCTCGGCAGAACTTCTCAATTTAACAAAATAAAAAAGCTATTTTGCGCATTGCTTCCGTTCTGCTCGAATTTAAAACGCTTCTTTCATATCTTCTTTATTTCTAATAAAAACAGTGAGACAAAACCACTATTTGATTTGTCCCACTGTTTAAGTGTGTTTCGTATTATTTTGAACGTTTTTGTTCGTCAAATGTTTTTAAGATACCTTCACGTGATAAGATGTTGTGAACTGTATCAGTTGGTTTCGCACCGTCTTTTAACCATTTTAAAGCTAATTCTTCGTCGATTTTAACTTCTGGTGCATTCACTGCTGATGGGTTGTAAGTACCGATTTGCTCGATAATACGACCATCACGTGGTGAACGTGCGTCAGCTACAACGATACGATAGAATGGATTTCTTTTTGAACCTAAACGTGTTAAACGAATTTTTACTGCCATTTATAATTCTCTCCTTCAAAGTCATAAGTTTTGTTATCTACAAGAAATAATAATAACAGGTTATAGAACCTTTGTAAAGAGAAAATACTTTACCTTTTTATTTTCTTGTAAATCATTTTCTAGAACGGTAAGTTCATGCCTTTCAACATGTTTTGTAATTGGCCTTGTTTGCCTTTTTTACCTTTACCGCCACCTGTAAATTGTTTCATCATCTTCTTCATATCATTAAATTGTTTGATAAGACGATTGACTTCTTGTAATGAACGACCTGAACCATTCGCAATACGACGTTTTCTAGATACGTTCAATTTTTCTGGATGTTCTCTTTCGTCTAATGTCATTGATTGAATAATCGCCTTGATATGATCAATTTGCTTGTCACTCATATTTAATTGATCCAAGCCTTTTACTTTGTTCATACCAGGAATCATTTTCATAATGTCATCCAATGGGCCCAAGTTTTTCACTTGATCCAATTGTTCTAGGAAGTCATCCAATGTAAATGATGAAGTACGCATTTTTTTCTCAAGATCTTTAGCTTTTTCTTCATCAACATCTTGTTGCGCTTTTTCAATTAAGCTTAAAACATCACCCATACCAAGAATACGAGATGCCATACGTTCTGGATGGAAGAGTTCTAATCCATCCATTTTCTCACTCATACCGACAAACTTGATTGGTTTCTGTGTGACGGCACGAATAGATAGCGCTGCACCACCACGTGTATCCCCATCTAATTTTGTTAAAGTAACACCTGTTACATCAAGTTGTTGGTCGAATGATTCAGCTACATTGACAGCATCTTGACCTGTCATCGCATCTACAACCAACATAATTTCATTTGGTTTTGCAATTTCTTTGACTTCTTGCAATTCATTCATCAATGCTTCATCAATATGCAGACGACCTGCTGTATCGATAATCACAAAATCTAAGTGTTCTTCTTTGGCATGATTTAAAGCATTTTCAACAATTTGTTGTGGTTTAATTTGATCGCCTTCTGAATAAACAGGGATATCAATTTGCTTACCCACCGTTTGTAATTGTTTGATGGCAGCAGGTCGATAAATATCAGCAGCAACTAATAGTGGCTTTTTGTTGTATTTCTTGCGCATTAAGAGTGCTAACTTACCTGCAGTTGTTGTTTTACCTGCCCCTTGTAAACCAACCATCATCACAACTGTTGGTGGCTTTTTCGCCATTGTAATCGAGCTGTTGTCTCCACCCATTAACGTTGTCAATTCTTCTTGAACAATCTTGATGACTTGTTGTCCAGGTGTGAGTGATTTCATGACATCTGAGCCAAGTGCACGTTCTGAAACTGTCTTAACAAAGTTTTTAACTACTTTGAAGTTAACGTCTGCTTCAAGTAAAGCCAGTCGTACTTCACGCATCATTGTCTTGATATCAGCTTCAGTCACTTTACCTTTGCCTTTAATTTTTTGCATTGTCGCTTGTAAACGATCGGATAATCCTTCAAACGCCATAAAGTGACCCTCCTTATTCTAATTCTTCCAATTCTTGTATATATTGTTCGAGTGTTTCTGGTTCATGAATATGATCACGCAACGCACGATATAACTCTTGGCGCCGAGTGAAACGACGGTATAAGCCGAGCTTCTCTTCATAATCTTCTACAAGCTCACCCGTTCTTCTTATGTTATCATACACGGCTTGGCGGCTCACTTCAAATGTATCTGCTATTTCACTCAATGCATAGTCCTCTAAATAATATAAGCGTAAATAATTACGTTGTTTTTCAGTGAGTAATGATTGATAAAAATCATATAAATAATTCATGCGTAATGTTTTGATTAAATCATTCTCTGCCATCACTGTCTGCCTCTTCTGTTTGTGTTTCTTCATCCGCAACATTTTCTTCAATCATATCTGCAAATAAACCATACACGTAACTTTCTGCATTAAATGGTTGAAGGTCATCCATTTGCTCACCAAGTCCTACATATTTAACTGGAATATGCATTTCATTACGGATTGCAAGTACAATACCACCTTTAGCTGTTCCATCTAATTTCGTTAATACAATCCCTGTTACATTCGTTACTTCTTTAAATGCTTTTGCCTGTGCTAACGCGTTTTGACCTGTTGTTGCATCCAAGCATAATAAAACTTCATGTGGTGCATCTGGCATCGCACGACCAATTACACGTTTTACTTTTTCAAGTTCATTCATTAAGTTTTGTTTGTTCTGTAAACGACCTGCAGTATCACAAATTAAGATATCTGCACCTTTATTTTTCGCTGCATTCATCGCATCGTACATCACTGCTGCTGGATCCGCACCTTCACCTTGGCGAATGACTTCAACGCCGACACGTTCACCCCATACTTCAAGCTGTTCAATAGCCCCCGCACGGAATGTGTCACCAGCTGCTAACATTACTTTTTTACCTTGTGATTTGTAACGATGCGCTAGTTTACCGATTGTTGTTGTTTTACCTACACCGTTGACACCCACCATTAAAATGACATTTAAACGTCCATCTTCAATTGCCATCTCTTCAGATTTGTCGTCTTCTTGATGATAGATTTCAACAATTTTTTCAACAATGGCTTCACGTAAGTCGACGGTCTCTGTGATATTACGACGTTTTGCTTCCATACGTAACTCATCTACTAATTCCATGACCGTATTAAAGCCAACATCTGCTTGAATCAACATTTCTTCTAATGCTTCAAAGAAATCTTCATCAACTTTTCGATAATGGGCTAATAAATTATTTAATTGATTTTGGAAGTTCTCACGTGACTTTTCAAGTCCATCACGGAACTTCGCACCAATTTTTTGAGATTCAATTTCTTCAAATTCTTCAATTGAAATTAAGTCATCATCAAAGTCTTGATGAGACCAATCGTCATTTGTTGCTGATGACGTTTGTGATACGTCAGATGTTACTTTTTGGGCCGAATCTTCTTCATCACTGCTTAGTTCTGTTTGTGTTTCAACATTTTCCTCTTGTGGTTTCACTTCTTCAGACTTTGCAAACTTATCTTTTAATCGTTTAAAAAAGCTCATGTTATTGTTGCTCCTCCTTCATCACTTCATCAATTGTATTTAAATTCACACTGACTAATTTAGATACTCCCAGTTCTTGCATGGTTACGCCATACAGTCTATCACACATTTCCATTGTCCCTTTACGATGTGTAATAACAATGAATTGCGTTTGTTCAGAGAGTGTTTTTAAATAAGATGCATAACGCATGACATTTGCTTCATCAAGTGCTGCTTCCACCTCATCTAATATAACAAAAGGTGCTGATCGTACTTGTAAAATCGCAAATAATAATGCAATGGCACTCAACGCGCGTTCACCCCCACTGAGTAATGACAAGTGTTGTAACTTCTTGCCCGGTGGTTGAACTTTAATATCCACACCTGCTGTAAGATAATCATCTTCAGTCAATAGCAATTCTGCTTGTCCGCCACCAAAAAGCGTTTGAAATACTTCTGAAAAATGCTTTTGAATTGCATGGAATGTTTCACTAAAGCGTGTGACTACTTCTTGGTCCATTTCATCAATCAACTGTTCCAGCGTTGCCTTTGCTTCTCGCAAATCATCACGTTGTGCGCTTAAGAATGTATAGCGTTCGTTGACTTCTTCAAATTGTGCGACTGCATTCATATTGACAGGCCCCAATTCATCAATAGACATTTGTGTTAATTTTACTTTTTGTCGCAATGCCTCTATCTCTTGTCCATGATCAGGATAGGTTTTGGCAGCATGTTCATAGGTCATATGATAGCGCGTCGACAAATGGTTAAGGCCATGATCAATTAGAACATCCAAACGTGATTGCGCCCCTTTTATTTCTTGGTAGCGATTTTCAACCATTAGAAGTTGTTGATGTGTATCTTCCAATGCATGTTCATTTGATTCAATCAATTGTTCAATCGATTGACGTTTAATGCGCAATTCATCCTGTTCTTGTATCAACAAGTCTTTTTGTGATTGCGTCGATTGGATTTCTGTTTCTAACTTTTTCAATGTCGTATCATCATTTACTTCATCAGAATTCACAATGGCTAATTGTTCTTTTAATTTTTGTTGTTGTGTTTTGATTTGATCATGCGTTTGTTTTAATCGTGTTTCTGTCTGTTTTTGTGTACGCAGACGTTCATTTAACACGGCTAAGTCAGATTGTTTCTGATGTAACTGTTGCTGACATTCAGCAAGTTGTGCTTTCCCTGCTTTTGTTTCTGTTGTCAATTGCTTAATTTGGCGATCCAAAGTAGTAAGTTGCGCTTCAATTTCATCCTTGCGCTTTTCTTGTTCAGCAAGTGTTGCCTCACCTTTATCACGTTGATAGCCATCATTTTTTTCAAATTCAAATGCTTCATGATCATGTTGAAGGCGTTGTACGATTTCTTGATATCGATCATGTTCCAAGTCTAAGTCATGTAGTACTTGTTTTAAGTGATTGTATTGTTGTTGTAACTTCACATATTCATCACTATATCGTGTCTGCTCTGCCTTTTTATCAGCACAGAAACGTTCTAGTTGCTTAGTTTTTTCTAGATAATCTGCAAGTTGTTCCTCTAACTGATGAACTTCATCTTTTTGACGTAATAACGATTGACGTTGTGCGGTACCGCCACCTGTCATTGAACCACCTGGATTAACAACGTCGCCATCTAATGTAACAATACGTACTTTATAACCAATCATTTGTGCCACTTCATTGGCATGCTTAAGTTCATCTACAATCAGTATGCGACCTAATAAATGATTCATAATTGGTTGATATACTTGTTCAGTTGATACTACATCGTTCGCTACAGCGATAAAACCTGGATGTTGTTGTGCTTTTTGAACCAAATACGGCTCCATTTGTTTAGATTTAATGACATTCAGTGGTAAAAATGTTGCACGTCCAAGTCGCTTCGTTTTTAAATATTGAATCGCTTGGCGTGCCGATGCTTCATCTGTTGCGATGACGTGTTGCATACTTGCCCCTAATGCCGTTTCAATCGCAGTCGTATACTTAGAAGGTACATCAATTTTCTGTGCTACAGCACCGTGAATCCCTTTCAAAGTATCTGTCGCTTTTAGCACTGCTTTGACACCTTGATAGAAAAAGCTCAAATCATCTTCTCGCATTTTCATACTATCAATACGTGACTTCAATTTATCATTGTAGCGATAGGCTTGATGTAACTTTTCTTCAGACTCAGATTGTAGCTGTGTCACTTCAGTGAGTGCCAATTCTGTTTCTTTACTTCTCGTTGTGACACTTTCAAGTTGTTTTTGTTTTTCTTGCTGTTCTGATTTAACACGTGCTAGTTCTGTCTTAGCTTCATTTAATTTGGCATAAGACTCAGACATGCGTGAATCTAAGCGTGATTGTTTCTTTTGATGTTCTTCAAGTGTACGTGTCAAAAAGCGAATCTCGTTATTAATAGCAGATTGCTCAGTCATTAACTGATAATATTGATCCTTTAACGTTTCTACATCCTCATCTTTAATAGACTGTAGGTCATGATATGCCGTTTCGAGTTCATGAACTTCCTGTGTCAGTTGTTGTTTTTGTTTTTTCAACGCAGCAAATTGTTCCTGCACTTCTGACAATTCTTGATCGACATCAGTTTGTTGTGCGTTCAAATCCAACTGCTCTTCTTCTATTCTGGCATTGGTCTGAGATTGGTTTTTTTGACGCTCTTCAATCAGATGATATTGGCCTGTCAGTTTTTCAACTTGCTCTGTAGCTTCTATAAGTTTTGCATTGAGTTGTTCTAACTGACTATCAAGATCAAATCGCTCTCCCTTTTTTGATTTAATGGTATGCATCAAATGATGTTTTTTACTTTGCGCACGTTCTTGTTCGCCCTTCAAATCATTAAGCGTTTCATCGTGTTCTGCAATTTGTGCCTTATAAGCGTCAATATCATGCACCGTTACTTTGACATCACTTTCCTGTAAAATTTCAGAGAGTGCTGTATATTCTTTGGCAATCGCCGCTTCTTCTTTTAAAGGTTCTACACGTGCCTCCAAATCAACAAGAATATCTTCTACTCGCGTCAAGTTATCTTCTGTTTGTTCAAGTTTATTTAATGATGCCGCTTTACGCTTCTTATACTTCAAAACACCAGCAGATTCTTCAATAATTTGACGTCGATCAATCGGTTTTGCATTTAATACTTCATCAACACGACCTTGAGAAATAATACTAAAAGCTTCCTTGCCTAAACCAGAATCAAGAAAAAGCTCTGTTATATCTTTTAAACGTTGTTGATCATTATTTAAATAATATGCACTCTCTCCACTACGATACAATCGACGTGTAACAACAACTTCATCCGCATCAATATTAAGAATACGTTGAGAATTATCAAGCTTCAACTGCACTTCTGCATAATTTTGTGCATTTCGATGTTTAGCACCTGAGAAAATAATATCTTCCATCTTGCTACCACGTAATGAACGTGCAGATTGCTCACCTAATACCCATTTGATCGCATCGGTAATATTACTCTTTCCACTACCATTTGGTCCTACAATTGCTGTGACACCTTTATCAAACTGTATTTGAGTCGGTTCTGCAAAAGACTTAAAACCATATGCATCAATAGACTTTAAATACACCATCGCTTACTCCTTATTGGTCATTTTTACATAGGCTCTTTCAGCTGCCTTTTGTTCTGATTCTTTTTTTGTTCTACCTTGACCTACTGCAATAGGTTTTGCATCTAACAATACTTCAGATGTGAATTGTTTGTTATGCGCAGGGCCTTCTTCTTTTGCAATACGATAGGTTAATTCACCTAAATGATATTGATGGATATATTCTTGAAGTTTCGTTTTGAAATCAACAACCCCCATCAATGTCTCATCTTCAATATGTGGGAAAATCGCATATTCCGCAAATTGTCGCACAACTTCTAACCCTTGATCTAAATATAATGCCCCTACAAACGCTTCAAATGCATCTGAAACTAAGGCTGGACGTGTACGCCCCCCTGTTTTTTCTTCGCCATTACCTAACAAAATTAATGGATTCAAATCAATATTCGTCGCAAATATTACAAGTGAGGGTTCACACACAATTGTTGCACGCATCTTTGTCAAATTCCCCTCAGGTAGATGAGGATATTGATCGTATAAATAGCGTGATACCGTCAATTCTAATACCGCGTCACCTAAAAATTCTAATCGCTCATTGTGCATTAAGCGTGGCATATTGAAATCATTAATAAAACTTGAATGTGAAAATGCCTGTTGATATATGTCTACGTTATTGTAAGGTAACCCTAGCTCTTTCATTTTTTGATCGAATTTTTCTCTAAATATTTCAACCAGTGTTTCTTTGCTCAACTTAGCCATTTCTATTGCCTCCTTTTTTTATTGCAAATTAATGGTATAAAAACATCTTTTAGTAAAAAAACTGAGCCGACAAACATCGACTCAGATGAAATTAATTATTTTTCAAGTGTATTAATGAAATTAACAGCGTCGCCTACTGTATTGATTTTTTCCGCTTCTTCATCCGGAATTTCTGTACCGAATTCATCTTCTAATTCCATCACTAATTCTGCGATGTCAAGTGAATCTGCGCCTAAATCATCTTTGAATGATGCACCTTCAGTGACCTTATCAGCATCTACGCCTAAACGGTCAACGATGATGTCTTTTACTTTATCGAAGTTTTCCACAGTCTGTCACCTCCTTTAAAGATTCAAGGATACACCCTTGGTCGACTGTAGTGATTCTTTTAACTGATCATACCCGACTGTTATATTTTGCCATGATATTGTCAGAATTACAAGCCACGTCATCGTGTGTTTTCTTAACAAGGCGTTTCCTTTATATTATAGCATGGATCCTGCCATATAGCAGATTTATTCCATGTGCATACCACCGTTGACATGAATCGTCTGACCAGTGATATAACTTGCTTTTTCAGATGCTAAAAACGCAACAGTATGTGCGATATCTGTATCTTGTCCAAAACGACCGAGTGGAATTTGACCTTTCATTGTCTCTTTCAACTCATCACTCAATGCATCTGTCATATCTGATACGATAAATCCTGGTGCAACAGCATTCACTGTAATATTACGCGATGCCAATTCACGTGCTGCTGTTTTGGTCATCCCAATCACACCTGCTTTTGTTGCAACATAGTTAATTTGACCAGGATTCCCAACTGCACCAACAACACTTGTTAAGTTAATAATACGTCCTTGGCGTTGTCTTAACATTTGAGGTGTTACTTTTTGGATACAGTTAAACACACCTTTTAAGTTTGTATCAACAACATCATCCCACTCATGTTCTTTCATACGCATCAGTAAGTTATCACGCGTAATACCTGCATTATTTACAAGCACATCCACTGAACCGAAAGTTTGAACAACCTCTTTGATCATCGCTTTCACTTCATCTCCATTGGCAACGTTTGCTTGAATGGCGATACTTTCTTGCCCTTTATCTTGAATTTCTGCAACGACTGCTTCTGCTTTTTCTTTATTACCTGCATAGTTTACAACAACATGATAACCTTCTTCAGCGAGTTGTAATGCGATACTACGTCCAATACCACGTGATGCACCAGTTACTAATGCTACTTTAGTCATTCGCTAACCATTCCTTTACATCTTCGAGTGTTTGAATCGAAGTTATTTTAACATCTCTATTAATTTTCTTTACAAGACCCGATAACACTTTATTAGGACCAATTTCTACAAAGTGTGTGACACCTTGTGCAATCAACCATTCTATTGAATCAATAAATTGTACAGGTGAATACAATTGCTCAATCATATGTGCTTTGATCACTTCTGCATCTGTTTCACCCTGTGCATGAACATTTTGAACAACAGGTACTTTTGCATCATGCCAGTCAAATTGATTGATATAATCTGAAAAATCATCTGCAATGACTTTCATCATTGACGCATGGAATGGACCAGACACTTGCAATGGCATCACACGTTTCGCACCTAAAGACTTTCCTTCTTTAACAAGTTGATTAATCGCCGTTGCATGACCTGATACAACAATTTGACCCGGGCAATTGATATTGGCAGGTTCTACCACTGCTTCATCCGTTGAAATTTTATCACAAATGTCTCTTACTTCTTCAAGTGATAAGCCAAGGACAGCAGCCATGCTCCCTACACCACTTGGAAAGGCTTGTGCCATTAACTCTCCACGACGACGGACAATCTTAACAGCATCTTCAAATGCTAGTACACCATTCGCAACAAGACTAGAATATTCTCCAAGACTATGTCCTATTACATAATCTGCTTCAGGTTGCCCCATTGCTGTATATAGTGCTGCACTATGAGCTAATAATGCAGGCTGTGTATTTTCTGTTTGTGATAAAACACCCTTGGTATCTTCAAACATTGTTTCCAATAAGTCGAAGTTCACACTAGTCTCTGCAGTATCTAAAAGTGATTTTGCTGAAGTATCTCCTTCATATAAATCTTTAGCCATACCTACTTTTTGTGCCCCTTGACCTGGAAACATAAAAGCTGTTTTACTCACTCGCTTCACCAACCATTTCACGCATATTATCTACAATTTTAGTTTCAGATGCGACTTTTGCCTGGCGGATGGCTGAATAAAATGCTTTGGCGTTCGAACTACCATGTGTCTTTACAACAACGCCATCTAGTCCAAGCAACACTGAACCACCGTATTCCGAATAGTCCATTTGTTTCGCGATGCCTTTAATATCTTTTTTCAATACAAGTGCTGCCAATTTATTTTTAGCACTTGATAAAATATTTTGCTTAATGACTTTTCCAAATGATTTTGCAACACCTTCTAAGTTTTTCAAAATCATGTTACCAGTAAAGCCATCTGTCACAATAACATCTGCTTCATCTTCTAAAATTGATTTCGCTTCAATATTACCGACAAAATTAAATTGTGATGTTTCTGCCATTAATTTATATGCTGCTTTTGTTAAGTTATTGCCTTTTTGCGCTTCTGTCCCAATATTTAACAATGCAACTTTTGGATTTTCAATACCACGTAATTTTTTAGCATAAACATGACCTAAAACAGCATTTTGATAAAGATGTTCTGCTTTGGCATCTGCATTGGCACCTAAGTCTAATAACACCGTTCCTTTTCCACTGACAGATGGAATCGTCGCAACAAGCGCAGGTCTTGCAACACCTGGTAATCGGCCAACAACAAATAATCCAGCTGACATTAACGCACCTGTATTCCCAGCAGAAACACAGGCTTCTGCTTCACCATTTTTCACTGCTTCTGCCATGCGAACCATTGAACTATCTTTTTTTCTTTTAATCGCACGAACCGGTTCATCTTCCATTGTGATTCTTTCTGAAGTATGACGGAATGTAATACGTGGATGGTTTAACGTATATTGCGCTTCGTCACCAAATAGGATTATTTCTAGATCTTCAAAATCATTGATTGCCTTTTCTACAGCTTCTAAGACGATTTGTGGTGCATCGTCGCCACCCATCATATCTACAGCTATTTTTACCATGTTATTCATCCTCACTTATATAATACATTTTGAAAATACCTTCAAAAACCTTTTCGTCACCTACATATGAGCTGACAGTCATTTCATAATATTTATCATCATGATGTGCAACTTTTGCTTCAGCCATCACACTATCACCGAGATGTACAGGTTTTACGAAATGGATATGACTCTCCTTCGTTAAAACAAAACCATGTTTAATCATGGCAACACATAATGAGTTCGCCTGCGCAAACACAATATGACCACGTGCGATATTATTTCGAGAGAAGACATCATTTCCCGATATTACTAGTAATGACTTGGCAGATTGATTAGGTTCTAACGCAATAATATCGCCGATAATATCTTGATTCTCCAAAGAACTAATATGCGGATACTGTTCTTCAGCAACTTGTTTTACTCGCACACGCAATTCTGGAATATGTAATTGATTACGATCAAGGCGAATGGTCTGAATACTCACTTCATACATTTCGCTTAATGCTTGATCGGTTATAAAAGGATTTTGTTCTATCGTTTGTTGAATTAACTTTCGTCTTTCATTTTTATTTCGTTTCACTTCATCGCCACCATCATTTAGTACCAAGTCATAATTGGTTATTGTATATTTTAACACGTTCTTACTTATCTTCAAAATGATTTAATATAGTCATTTCTAAAGTAAAAATAATCCATTGTGTTTGAGTATATAAATAAGCAGGGATAATGAAAACTTATATTCACAAAAGTTTTCATTATCCCTGCCTCAAATCATTATTTAATTTTTTTAAATATTAGAAACCCTTGATGGCAGTAGATGACTGATATGTGACTTCACCTAACGGCTCGTCTCATATCTAGTCATCCTTGCCGGGGCACTATATATCAGTCTCAGACATATTCATTTTATATGCTGGTAAACTGATAAACGGTGTCCCAAAAGCAGGATTTTCGGCAGAACTACCACGATTTCGGCAAAATTTGAAAAGCAATTTTGCTCATCATTTTGTTCTGTTCATAGCTATATTCGCTTTTTATTCCTATTTCTTTATACACTAAAAAGCCTTGATGGCAGTAGATGACTGATATGTGACTTCACCTAACGCTCGTCTCACATCTAGTCATCCTTGCCGGGGCACTACGACGAAATCTTTGCTTCGCATGAGATTTCTGTAGTGCTCCCTAATCAAAGCTTTGATGTAACATATTTCGTTCGATAAATTCTCTTAGGCGATCAAATTCTTCTGTAAAGAATCGGCCGGATTGAATCATTTCCGCCGCTTCATCACGCGCGACTTCTAACATACGATAATCTTCAACTAGGTTTGCAACTAAGAAATCTGGCAAGCCGCTTTGTTTTACACCGAAGAAGTCGCCCGGTCCACGCATTTCTAAATCACGCTCACTTAATTCAAAACCATCTGTTGTTTGTGTCATGATGGTCATCCGTTCAATCCCTGTTTCCGTTTTAGGAGAGGCGATTAAAACACAATAACTTTGATGATCGCTTCGCCCCACACGGCCACGCAATTGATGGAGTGTTGAAAGACCAAAACGATCAGCATCATAAATCATCATGAATGTGGCATTCGGAACGTTAACACCTACTTCAACAACAGTTGTTGATACAAGAACATCCAACTCATGAGCGCTAAAGCGTTGCATCACATCATCTTTTTCATCTGGACGCATTTTACCGTGTAATATACCAATGTGACGATTTGGCAATTGCATTTTTAAGTTCTCATACAATGCAATGACATTTTGCACGTCCTCTAAATGTTCAGAGCTTTCAATAAGCGGTGAAATCACATAGGCTTGACGCCCTTTTGCTAATTCTTGTTCCATTTGACCAAGTACACGATCATAGCCCTCATGCTTCACCCAATGTGTGATGATAGGCTTACGTCCTTTAGGCATACTTTTAATAGAGGAGACGTCCATTTCTCCAAATACAGAAATTGCCAATGTTCTCGGAATAGGTGTCGCTGTCATAAATAACACATTGCTCAACGCACCTTTTTCACGTAATTTCTGACGTTGTTCTACCCCAAAACGATGTTGTTCGTCTGTAATCACAAGACCTACGTCATGAAAAACAACATCATCTTGAATGAGTGCGTGCGTACCAATCAAACAGTCGATTTCTCCATTCGCTAATTGTTCCAAAAGAAGTTGTCGCTTCTTACCTTTAACAGAACCTGTTAGTAATGCGACATTCATTCGATCACCAAAAAGTGACGTTAAACTTTCAGCATGTTGTTCTGCTAAGATTTCTGTAGGTACCATTAAGGCAGACTGATACCCCGCAGTTTTTAAAGCATACATACAAACGGCTGCAACGACTGTTTTCCCCGATCCAACATCTCCTTGCAGTAAACGATGCATTCGAATAGGCGCCTTCAAATCTCTAAATATTTCATTGATACTTTGTTTTTGACCATCTGTCAATTCAAACGGCAAATCATTGATAAAGGCTTTGACTAATTCAATATCATACTGCACTGCAACGGCTTGATCCGAACTTTTTTCTAAGCGATTCAGCCACTGCATTCTTAACTCAAACATAAAAAATTCAGTAAACGCAAAAGTACGTCTTGCCCTTAAAATCATTTCTTGACTCGGAGCCTCATGTAATGTGTGAAGCGTATCATGCAATGATTCCAATTTGTATTTCTGTCGTAATGTTTCGGGTAACCATTCATGAATCGTAACATCCTTTAACGTTGCTTGAATCATATCTCGTAAATTTTTCTGTTTGATGCCTTCTTTCACACGATATACAGGTGTGAATTGCGCATCAGCCAATTGTGTCATATCCGTAAACATCTTTTGCCCATTAATCTCTTGTTTACGACGTGACCAACGGCCTTTCACAACTACAGTATCATGCAATTGGACTTTGTTTTTAAGATAATGTTGATTAAAAAATACAACTTTTACAGCAATATCATTGATCATCATATGCACTGTAAGTTTAGAGCGATTTCGTCCTAAAAAGGCAACAGTCGGTGTAGAATAAACTTGCCCTTGAACAGTAACTGTTGACTCATCTTCTGCTTGTGTCAAATCTACAATGGAATTATCTTCATAACGTGTTGGCAAATATAATATTAAGTCTTGTACCGTATGAATATTCATTTCATTTAACAAGGTTAAACGCTTTGGTCCAAGACCTTTAATGTCTTTCAGTGCATAAGGATTTTCAATTATCGCTATTTTTGTCATTTTTAATCACCAAATATTTGTTGTTTTAAACGTTCTCCAGTTGGTGTACCTGCCAAACCACCTCGTCCAGTTTCTCGCAATTCAACAGGCATTGTTTGACCGATACGGTGCATGGCATCAATTACTTCATCTGTCGGAATACGAGATGAAATACCTGCTAATGCCATATCTGCAGAGACAATCGCATTAGATGCACCTGCAGCATTTCGCTTAACACATGGAACCTCTACAAGTCCAGCAACTGGGTCACATACTAATCCCAACATATTCTTCATACAAATAGCAAATCCTTCTGCTGATTGTTGTGGCGTCCCACCTGCTGCTTCGACAATCGCTGCCGCTGCCATGGCACTCGCTGAACCTACTTCAGCTTGGCAACCACCGGCAGCCCCTGAAATAGAAGCATTATTTGCAACGACAAAGCCAAAAGCACCTGATGTGAGTAAAAAGTTAAGCATGCCTTGTCGATCTAGTTGCAGTCTCTCTTTTAAAGCAAATAACACACCTGGTACAACACCCGCAGATCCTGCAGTTGGCGTCGCACAAATTTTACCCATTGCAGCATTTACTTCGTTTGTCGCAACAGCTTTACTAATTGCATCTAAAACTAAGTTGCCAGCTAATGCTTGGCCACTCGCCATATATTGTTGCATTAAAACGGCATCGCCACCTGTCAAACCTGTTTTAGAAGTAACACCATTGAGTCCTTCTGCAACAGCATTTTCCATTGTTGTTAAGTTGCGATCCATATGCATATAAACTTCTTCTTTCGTCAAACCTGACACTGACATTTCTTGTTCAAGCATCACTTCATAGATGGCTTTCCCTTCAGCTTCACATTTAGCAATTAATTCTTTTACACTCTTAAACATTCGAACCCCTCCAATCAATCTTCACCCATAAGTGATACTGTGATAATACCTGGTATATCTCGTATTTCTTCAATCATTTCGTCACTGATTGATTCATCTAATTCACAAGTCATCAGTGCCTGATCTCCCTTTTCTTTTCGTGAAACATGCATGCTTCCCACATTGATGCTATTTACCCCCAGAATATTCGCTACTTTCCCGATTGTACCGAATGTGTCTTTGTGGAAAACAAGTAATGTTGGGTAGTTACCACTAATATTGATTGGGAATCCATTAATTGCGACGATTTCAATTTTACCACCGCCAATAGAGACACCTTCTACTGAAATGGTTGTTTCACCATCAGTCATATCAATAATGGCTGTATTTGGATGTGAACGATCTTCAGACATTTCAATAAAGTTCACGCGCATACCAAGCTCATTTGCAGTTTCTAAGCTTGTTTCGATGCGACTATCATCCGTGTCATACCCTAACAAGCCACCTACTAATGCGACATCCGTTCCATGGCCTTTATAAGTTTCCATAAATGAACCAAATAGGTAAATATCTGCTTGTGCAGGTTGCCCTCCAAATAGTGATCTAGCAACAAGACCAATACGCACAGCCCCCGCAGTATGCGATGACGATGGCCCCACCATCGTTGGTCCTATAATATCGAATATGCTTTTAAATTTCATAAGCTTCCCCCTGATTTTCATTATTTCTATTGCCATTATAACAATACCCAATTCTTTGTAAAATGTTCTTGATTTCCATCAATTTAACATAATACACGCACAAAAAGTGGGACAGTCTTCTCAAAGTAATTAAGAAAAAATGTCCCACTTGTCTATTACATTCTACAATCTATCACTTTATTCAACAGAGAATAAATATGGATAAATTGGTTGTTGTCCGTTTTGAATTTCAATTTCAACATCTTCAAAGTGTTCTTCTACATATGACTTAATAAATGATGTTTGTGCTTCAGTCGCTTCTTCACCAGTGATGACAGTTAAAATCTCACTATCTTCACTCAGCATAGCTTCTAAAGTTTGTTTCAATGTCTCGTTAACATCACGATCACTTACAACAATCTTATCTTCAATTAAGCCCATGTAAGCATCTTTTTCAATGTTGATACCATCAATTTTCGTATCACGTACTGCATATGTGATAGAACCTGATGTGACGTCCGCTAATGCTTCTGTCATCGCGTCAGCATTATCTTGTAATGAAGCAGTTGTGTCATAACTAAACATCGCTGCAATACCTTGTGGCACTGTACGTGTCGGTACAACAACAGCTTCTACATCCACAATTTCAGCGGCTTGTTGGCTTGCCATTTGAATATTTTTGTTATTCGGTAAGATAATGGCACGTTTGCAACCACTTTCTTGAATGACTGTCACAATATCTTCAGTAGATGGATTCATTGTTTGACCACCACTAATAATATGTGTTGCACCCATTGATTTAAAGAGCTTCGTGATTCCGTCACCCATTGAAATCGTAATAATCGCTGTTTCCACTTTTTCAGTAGCTGCTGGTCCTGTTGTTGCTTCTTTATCAGATTTTCCAGCTTCTTTACGCAATACTTCACGGTGTTGCTCACGCATGTTTTCAGCTTTTACTTTAATTAATTCACCATATTTTTGACCGAATGAAAAGACTTCTCCTGGTGTTTCAGTATGAACGTGAACTTTAACGATTTCATCATCACTAATAACAAGTAATGAGTCACCGAATTCACTCATATCTTCTCTGAAAGTTGCTTCATCAAATGGCGCTTTACCTGATTGGAAACGAACCATCATTTCTGTACAGTAACCATAAACGATATCTTCTGTATTAATGACACCGTGGAAATCATGGTCATCGTTGAAGAATTCTTCTTTGTCTACTTTTGGTGTTTTAGATTCAATTGTTTCACCGTTCATCGCTTTAATAAAGCCTTCATAAACAAGTGTTAAACCTTTACCACCACTGTCGACAACACCTACTTCTTTTAATACAGGTAATAAGTTAGGTGTGTTTTCAAGTGATTTTTGTGCTGCTTCATATACTGCTGTCATGACTTCTAAGCAGTCATCTGTTTTTTCAGCCGCTTCAACTGCCGCTTTCCCAGCATCTTTTGCAACTGTTAAAATTGTTCCTTCAACTGGTTTCATAACTGCTTTGTAAGCTGTTTTGACACCTGCTTCGAAACTACTTGCGAATTGTTTTGCATCAATTTCATTATACTCTTCAAGTGCTTTTGAAAAACCACGGAAGATTTGTGACAAGATAACACCTGAGTTACCACGTGCCCCCATCAATAAACCTTTAGAGAAAGATTTACCTAAGTCACCAATATGACTTGTTGGATTGTTTTGTACTTCCTCTTTACCTGAAGTCATAGATAGATTCATATTCGTCCCAGTATCTCCATCAGGTACTGGATATACGTTGAGTGAATCAACTAAATCAGCATTGTTTGATAAGTTTTGAGCCCCTTGTATAATCATATCGGCAAATAAATTACCGTTGATTTTCGTAACCATGCAAATGTCCTCCTATTTGTCGTTCCCGTCATTGTTAAAACGTACGCCTTGTACGAATATATTAACTGAGTTTACTTTTAATTTTAATGTGTGTTCTAATGTATATTTTACTGTTGATTGTACATTTTGTGCGACTTCTGAAATCTTAACGCCGTAGCTGACGATAATATACATGTCTACATCTAAAGTACCGTCATTTTCTCTTACAACAATCCCTCTTGCGTAATTTTCATGACCTAATATTTCAGCAATACCATCGCGTACTTGTTGACGAGATGCCATACCAACAATTCCGTAACATTCAACTGCTTTGCCGCCTACTACAGAAGCGATCACCTCATTTGAAATATCGATACTACCGTAATCATTTGTAATTTCTAATGCCATATCGTTACGCCTCCCATTCTCTTTTAATGCGTTTCATTCATCTAAAGTGTTAAAGTTCATTATTCAAATTGATTGTTTTAATCTTAAAATACTAAGGTACATATTACAAATATTTTACTATTTACAGAATACGTACGCTACTATAATGAATAAATGAAGATAGTAAACGAGGGTGTGAAAGAAGTGTTTTGAATTCGAGCAAAACTCAAGCAGTTTTTAAAGTAGCTCTTTTGTTTTGTTGAATTGTAACTGTTGAGAATTCGACTTCTTGGACACAGACATAAAGCAGTTGGACACTACTTTTAAAACACTATTCATCAATTTTCCAACCTATAAATGCATTATGTCTCAGCCTTATTTCCTACCTTGTAAGTAATCACAATAGTAAATTATAACAGAAACTCATGCGTACACAAAGTAATTTATGAATATCTCTATCTTTTTATTGCACATATTCTGTGATTATGATATATTACCGTAGTATGTAGTAGCAAAGTGTATTTGTATTTCTTAAAGGAGGTACGATGATGGGTAAAGAATGTTTCGTAACAGGACGTAAAGCATCAACTGGTAACAGACGCTCACACGCATTAAACTCAACGAAACGTCGTTGGAATGCGAACTTACAAAAAGTGAGAATTCTTGTTGATGGTAAACCTAAAAAAGTTTGGGTTTCAGCACGTGCTTTAAAATCAGGTAAAGTAACACGCGTATAATTTTAATATTATAAGAATCAAACGAGACTATATGTGGCAGTCTCGTTTTTTTGTATCCTTTTTTAATAAAAGAATAGACATTATTCATGTTTTGAATAATGCCTTATCCTTACTTAGTTAATTCTATTTATCTCGACTTCTCATTTGATACACCATGCCTCGGTGTACATAAACGGTCCCCGCTTTATCTTGAAATTCATTTGAAATGGTTAACGTTGAACCTATTTTTAACACTTCTTGATCCAAATTATATTTGAACCCTTTCAGTGATAAAGTAACCGCATCTGTCGCAGGAACAAAAGAGATATATGGATAACAAAGAAGTCGGTCTATTACATGTTCTCCCTCTGTAAGCAGTGAAATTTCATTCTGGTCGTCTAATAACCGAATTCGATATGTTTGATTCTCTGGTGCTTTCAATAACTGCATTGCACCCATAAAATGATCGAGTCGACCACCTGTCGCACCGTAGATATCAATTTCTTCAAATCCTTGTTCAATTGCTTTTACGACCCCTAATGCTAGATCAGTATCTGCTTTTTCAGCTGGAACTGGAGCTATATCTGTACGTTCTGCAATCCATCGTCGTTCTTCATCGGAAACTGAATCAAAATCACCGACTGTTAAATAAGGCTGAATGCCTTGTTCCAATAAAATTTTCGTACCACGATCAACGCCGCCCCATACTCCATCCTGATTGTTCACAAACACATCTGTCGGGAGTCCACGATCACTACATAATAACTGAATTCGTTTTGGCATGATGCTTACGCCTGCCCTTTTAAACGACTTACAGCATCTGCATAATCTTCTTGGTTAAAGAAGTATGAGCCGGCAACTAACCAGTCAGCTCCTGCTTCAACAACTTGTTGTGCGGTTTCAGCATTGACACCGCCGTCCACTTCGATTTTGAATAATAAGTTTTGTGCTGAACGCACATTTTTAAGCTCACGGATCTTATCAAGTGTTGCAGGAATGAACGCTTGTCCACCAAACCCTGGATTTACAGACATCACAAGAACAAAATCGATATCGGTTAATAATGGCTGAATCATTGAAACTGGTGTGCCAGGATTAATTACAACCCCAGCCTCTTTCCCATTCGCCTTAATTTTTTGAATTGCCCGGTGAATATGTGGTGTTGCTTCTACATGAACAGAGACTTTATCAGCCCCTTTTTGACAAAATTCATCAATATAAGGTTCTGGATTGGCAACCATTAAATGCACATCAATTGGCAATGAAGTACCTCTTCTCACTGCTTCTAAAATAGGAAAACCAATTGAGATATTCGGAACAAATTGACCATCCATGACGTCAAAATGTAATCCATCAACACCCGCTTTTTCAAGCGCCTCAATTTCATCGTTTAAAGTTAAAAAATCTGCTGAAAGTAAAGAAGGAAAAATATTTGTCATTAGTATCGTACCTTTCGATTAGATATTTCTTGGAATAGTTGTTCATAATGTTGGTATCTAAATTCAGCGATGTCTCCATCTTCCACCATCTTTTTCACATGACACTTAGGTTCATTCGTATGCGAACAGTCCCTAAACTTACACAGCGCACTCGCCTCTTTTATTTCTATAAAATAATCACCTAAATCTTGCTTTTCTATATGATCAAAATCAAGCGCACTAAAGCCAGGTGTATCAGCAATATAGCCATTTGCACGTGGATATAGTTCAACATGACGTGTCGTATGTCGACCTCGGTTTAAAGATTGTGAGATACTATTTGTTTCTATTGCTAATTCTGGACGGAAACGATTCAGCAATGTAGACTTACCGACACCTGATTGACCACTTAGCACGGCAATGCCCGGTTCCCATTCATTAAATACCGCTTGGACATCATCATCTTCACCCACAAATTGCGTTTCATAACCAATTTGTTGATAAACTTCCAAAAACTGCTTAATTTTTTCACGTTGCGCTTCGGAAGCTAAATCTTTTTTCGTTATGATAATTCGCGGTGATAGATTGTAAGAATGTGCAATCACTAAAAAACGATCCAACAGTTGTGTTGAGAAGTCTGGTTCTACAGCACTCATTACGATCACGAGTACATCGATATTACTCACTGGTGGTCGTTTAAGCTCATTTTTACGCTCATGAATATGTTGAATATAGCCAGAAGCATGTGTCTCAAAATCAATATCTACAATATCACCAACAACGGGTGTTATTTGCTTTTTTCTAAAAAGACCACGTGGTTTTGCATCAAATTGTTCACCTTCCACATCCACTCGGTAAACACCACTGATCGACTTAATTATTTGTCCTTTTTTCAAATTCACACCTCTTCTAAATTTTCATTTTCAAATTATACTCATTATATCAAAATATGCTACGGGATACAGCTAGAGGGTTGGTCAAAAGCACATAGGATTTTGCGTTGTAAATTGCAATTCACAAAGCTCATGATATTCATGAAAGTAAAAAGCATCCAGAATACCGATTAGATTCGACATCCTGGATGCGCAACATTTATTCGTTAAAAATCATCATACTTAATTTCTTTACTATCTACTTCTTTACCGTCTACAACGACACGATAACTTGCACTACCACCATCTTCAATCGTAAAGTTCAAAACTTGTGATGTACTGTTTTTAATTTCAAATGTTTTTGGACTTTTGCCATCATTGTTTTTATCTTTCACATATACTTCTACTTTTTGTGGTTTATTATCTTTTCCAGAGTATGGAATGACTAATGATTGCGTATACGTCTTATCATATTTTGGTTCGTCTTCTGAATCATCATCTTCTTTTGTTGATGATTTGGATACGTCTTTAGATGAATTCTCTTTCGGTTTATTTTTCAGCTTGTCTGCTTTAGATGCACCTTTAGATACAATAAACTTTACTTCTGATCCTTCATCCACTTCAACATCTTTCGGCGTTTGTTGAATAATATGATCTTCTTTAACCTTATTATCTTCACGTTCATCAGTCACTGTCACTTTTAAACCTTCTGCCTCAAGTTCAGCTGTCGCAACGGAAATATCTTTGTACGTATAATCTTTTACATACACTTGTCGTTTACCTAGAGACTCTGTAATCTGAACAGCTTCTTTCTTCACAGATACTTCTGATCCAGGCGTAATACTTTGCCCTTCAATATGACCTTTAGGAATCTCATTTTGTGTATATGCTGTTGTATAGCTCACTTTTTCAAAACCTAAATCGCTCAATATTTTTTCTGCTTCAGACTTTGATTTCCCTACTAAATCCGGCATTTTTTCGATATGTTCACCTTTAGAAATCATCAGATCAACAGCACTGTCTTGTTTAACCTTCGAACCTGCTTTTGGGTTAATAGATGCTACTTGCCCCTCTGCGTATTGATCACTATAAGTCTGAGACACTTTGCCTACTTTAAGATTTTTTTCTGCTAGTGTGTCTGTCGCACGTTGTTCCGTTTGACCTAACACATCTGGTACTTGACTATATTTATTCCCCATCACTGCAGCAGCTACAAAAAAGGATAATCCTAAAAACAGCAATAATAATACCAATCCTGCAAACACTTTTTTCTTACGTGAACGCTTTGGCTTTCCTGCATATGCTCCGGCCATCGCTGCTCGATGCGTACGCGGCGGTGGTGTTGGATTAGGTTGCTTCTTTTCTGTTTCAACAATTGGAATATGCGCTGTTTGGTTCGTTGCTGGTTCCTGTTGTTGTTTTAATGCACTTTTATCTAAAGCAACTGTTTTAGTAATTGCCTCATCCGCTTTATAAACAGGCTCGTTTGAACGATTTGGTTCTAATACTGTCGCAACATCATGTGCCATTTCTGACACGGTTACATATCTATTAGCCGGTTCTTTCTCTGTGGCTCTTAAAATAACGTTACTCAGAGCTTGTGGGATTTCTGATTGTTGTTCCGTAATATTAGGAACAGGTTCTTGAATTTGTTTAATTGCGATACCAACTGCTGTTTCACCACTAAACGGTGGCTCACCAGTTAACATTTCGTATAAAACAATCCCAATCGAGTATATATCAGAACGTTCTCCAGTTTTTTCGCCTTTTGCTTGTTCAGGTGATAAGTATTGAACAGTCCCTATCACATGATTGGTTTGTGTCATCGTTGTTTCACTTAATGCTTTTGCAATACCGAAATCAACAATTTTTAATGTATTTTGTGGATCAATCATGATGTTTTGCGGTTTAATATCTCGATGAACGATGCCTTGCTCATGTGCATGTTGGATACCTTGAAGAATTTGTTCAACAAAATCGATCGCTTGTTTAGGCGCAATCGGGCCATGTGATTTTATATATTCAGATAAAGTCATGCCGTCAATATATTCCATCACAAAATAGAAACAATCATCTTCCTCACCGACATCCAATACACCTACGATATTCGGGTGAGACAATTGCGTCGTATTCTGAACTTCGCGTTCAAAACGGTCAATTGTCTTTTGTCGTTCACTTGCTGGAATCTGTATCATTTTGATAGCAACTTTGCGATCCAAAATCGTATCAACAGCACGATACACTTTGGACATACCGCCGCCACCTAGGATTTCTTGAATCTCATAGCGTTCATCAATCATACGACCCATCATACCGGTTCACCCGCAATCTCTGCCAAAATAAACGTTACATTGTCTTTCGCTTCATTCTCTTCAGCTCTTGCCAATAAACGTTCACCTAAATCGTACAAATTTGCATCTTCATTAAGGATTTCTTGTAATTCGGATTTTGTCACATAGTCTGTCAAACCATCCGTATTCATCAATAAATACTGATAAAAATGAGTACGTCTTGTATAAATATCTGGTTTTACATGTTTATCCGTACCCATTACTTTTGTAATAATGTGACGTTTAGGATGTTGAAAAGCTTCTTCTTCGGTTATTTGTCCTAGCATGACGAGTTGATTCACAAATGTATGATCCATCGTCACTTGATTACATTCTCTACTATTAATTAAATATGCACGTGAATCACCGATGTTAGCGAAAATAATATGATTATCAAACACAATGGCACAAACACAAGTTGTTCCCATTCCTCTATATGCTTCATTTTCCTGAGACAATGTATAAAGTTCAAGATTCACCTCTTGTAATGTGCGTTTCAACCAAGCTTCTGCTTGATCCGCTTCGATTAAGTTTTCACGTTCAAATCGTGTTTGTAGTGATTCTAAGACATATTGCGACGCCACTTCACCTGCCAAGTGACCACCCATGCCATCGCACATGACAAGTAACTGTTGATCTGTCTGGTTATAAAACACACCAGCAGCATCTTCGTTTTGATCACGGTAATCTCCTGTTATCGAATAAAGTTCTGCGTTTAACATCGCTTTCTACCTCGTTTCTGCTTCTCGTTCCTTTGCACGCAATTGACCACATGCTGCATCAATATCTGCACCTTGTTCACGACGAATCGTTGCGTTAATGCCGAGACGTTTTAGTTCTTTTTCAAACTTAAAGATATCTTCTTTTGGCGTTTTGACATAGTTACGTTCTGGTACGTGGTTCACTGGAATTAAGTTTACATGACAATTTAGATGCTTAATCAATGCTGCAAGTTCACGCGCATGTGTTAACTGATCATTCACACCACCGAACAAGCCATATTCAAACGTAATACGACGATTTGTTTTCTCTTGGTAGTATTCGATCGCTTCAATTAACTTTTTCACATCATAGGCACGGTTAATCGGCATCAATTGTGAACGAATTTCATTATTTGCGGCATGTAGACTAATTGCAAAGTTGATTTGTAATGATTCATCCGCAAAGTCATAAATACGTGGAACGATACCTGAAGTAGATACTGTAATATGACGTGCACCAATATTTAAACCATTGTCATCATTAACGATTTTTAAGAAGTCCATCATCTCATCGTAGTTTTCAAATGGTTCACCAATCCCCATGATAACGATTGATGATACACGCTCGTCTGTTTCATCTAATGCTTTTTGTACAGTTAATACTTGTGAAACAATTTCACCTGCTTCAAGGTTACGCTTTAAGCCACCTAGTGTTGAGGCACAGAACGTACAACCAATTCGGCAACCTACTTGTGTTGTTACGCAGACTGAATTGCCATACTCATGTCGCATTAAAACTGTTTCAATCGTATAGCCATCTTGTAATTCAAATAAGAATTTAATTGTTCCATCGCGACTTTCTTGTCGAACAACTGTTTCTAATGTTGTCATTGTAAAGTTATCGGCTAACAATTGACGTAGATCTTTTGATAAGTTTGTCATTTCTTCAAACTGATCAACACGTTTTTCGTATAACCATTCAAATATTTGTTTCGCTCTAAAACTTTGTTGTCCATGTTCTTTTAACCAATCTTTCATTTCATCAAAGCGAACTGAATAGATGGATTGTTTTTCAAAATCAGGTAAGAATTTGTTCTTTTTCTTCTTTTCTGCTGTAATCATCTCACTGATCCTTTCTTCTAATCTTTGTTATAAAAAAGCCGTCTGCATCGTAATCTTGTGGTAAAAGTTGTAATGTTTTAACTTGTTGATCTGTTCTTGGATCTTTTATCGTTACGAATTCAAATTCTGGATGTGCTTTCAAAAATGTATAAATAACATTCTCGTTTTCCATTTGTTCTATTGTACAGGTTGAATAGATCAGCTCGCCACCTATTTTTAAATTTTGAGCAACATTGTTAAGGATTTGTAATTGAATCTTAACCAATTCATCAACCGTTTCTTGTGTCATCGTATATCGAATTTCTGGTTTATGACGTAAAACACCTAGTCCACTACATGGTGCATCGACTAAAATACGATCAAATTCACCTTCATATGGCACCGTTGCATCATGTTGATGTGCTTCGATACCAGAGAGTCCTAATTTATTGATATTATGCTGAATCAATCCAATTTTGTGGTCATGAATATCAGTTGCCAAAATATGACCTGAACCATCTAAAATTTCAGCCATATGACATGACTTACCACCTGGTGCGCTACAGCAATCCAACACATTGTGACCAGGTTGTAGATTCATCATTTCAGCTACAAACATAGAACTTTTATCTTGAATGCTAATTTTACCTTGTTTAAATAGTTGAGATTGCATCACACCAGTTCCTTCGACAATCAGACAATGTGTGATATCACGATCTTGCTGTACGTGATATCCTTCTTCTTCCAATTGTTGAACAACAGATGCAACTGATATTTTTGTACGGTTTACACGCACTGTCTGAACAGCAGGCAATAGCATTTGTTCTGCAATAGCTTCTGTCGTTTCTAAACCAAAGTGCGTTTTCCAATGTCGGATAATCCATGTCGGCAAACTGTAACGAACAGACAAGCGTTCATCTTTATTTTTAACACTATCAATATTTCTCAATGGTTGTGTTGTTGCTTGTCTTAAGATGGCATTCACTGTGTTACCTGTTTGTTTGCCGCCACGTTGCTTTGCAATTTCAACTGCTTCATTAATAATTGCGTGTGTCGGAATCTTATCCATATAAACAAATTGATACAAGCTCATCCACAAAAGTCTTCTTACCCAACCTTTAACTCTTGTCTTGATAAAAGGTTTTAGATAAAAATCTAATGTCAGTTTTCGTTTTAATGTCCCATATACAAGTGCTGTATACAACCCTCGGTCTGCAGGACTCAACTCATGCTCTTGTAAAACTTCATTCATTTTTAAGTTACTATATGCGCCATCCTTTAAGACCGCTTCTAATGTCTCGAAACTTAGTTCTCGTACAGTACTCATTAATGTAGTTCCTTTCCTACTAATGCATCTTGATAGCCACTTAAGAAGTTTGCAACAGGCATACGCTTTTTACCTGCGAGTTGAATTTCAGTTAACGCAATCGCATCATCAGAACCTGTTCCAACAATGATTTGTTTTTTTGTTGTTTCAAGGATTTGTCCTGGCATACCTTTTTTATCTGAAACAATTTGTGCTTGGTATAGCTTCATCACTTTATCATCCAGCTTTGTATAAGCTACTGGCCATGGTGATAAGCCACGAATATGGTTAAAAATAGCACGTGCATCTTTTGTCCAATCAATACGTTCATCTTCTCGTTGAATGTTAGAAGCAAAAGTTGCTTTATCAGATTCTTGCGGCGTACGTGCATTCGTTCCATTTAAAATGCTTGGCAGCGTTTCCTGTAAAAGCGCTGTTCCAAGATCACTTAACTTATCATGCATTGATCCTACATTATCCGTTTCTTCTATTGGAATGGCACGTTGTGAAATAATGTCTCCAGCATCTAATTGTTTTACCATGTACATAATTGTGACACCTGTTTCTGCTTCACCATCGATAATAGATTGATGAATTGGTGCACCTCCACGATATTTAGGTAGTAAAGACGCATGCACATTAACAGCACCATATGTTGGGTGTGAAAGTAATGATTCTGGCAATAATTGTCCAAAAGCTGCAGTGACGATTAAATCACACGGCATATTTAATAGTGTTTCTAACTCTTCAGACCCTATAAGCTTTTCGGGTTGGAGAACAGGAATATCATGTGCCACTGCTACTTTTTTCACAGGGGGCGGTGTCAGTGTTCTTTTTCTTCCTACAGGTCTATCTGGTTGTGTAACAACAGCAATCACTTCTTCTGTTTCAATTAACATCTCTAATATTTTTGTTGAGAAATCGGGTGTTCCCATAAAAATAATTTTACTCATCCTCTAAATACGCCTCCAATTCATCTTCCGTTACTTCTTTATGCATTTTATCAATAAACAAAATACCATTAAGTGTATCCATTTCATGTAAAATCATACGTGCGATATCATCATAAGCTGTCAACTCTACTTGATTTCCATTTAAGTCATTACTTTTCACAACAATCATACGACTTCTTTCAACTTCACCATAACGTCCCGGTACACTCATGCAGCCCTCAAGCTCTGTCGCCATTTCTGAACTTGCTGAACTAATTTCTGGGTTAATCAGTTGTAGTAAACCATCTTGCCCCATATCAATAAGTGCTACTTGTTGATTGACACCAATCTGTGGTGCCGCAATTGCCTGACTCCCCATCTCATACATTGTATCTTCCAAATCTTCTATTAATGAAGTTAATTTTTCATCATATTGAGACACCGGCTCAGTCTTCTGTCGCAAATTGGATGTGCGATAATTTAAAATTTTTTTCACTGCCATAATGCACACTCCTCTTTCGAAATTCATCATTTCATTATAGCTTAAATCTGTGTTAAACGATAGTTTCACAATTTTTATTCACTTTTAAAACCTGTTATATCAATATTTTTGGCATTCTATAAATTTAATAATTTCAAAACGACAATAATAGCTAAAAACAATAGTACGCATTC
The DNA here is from genome assembly GCF_025558425.1 of Staphylococcus sp. IVB6240. Taxonomy (NCBI): domain Bacteria; kingdom Bacillati; phylum Bacillota; class Bacilli; order Caryophanales; family Staphylococcaceae; genus Staphylococcus; species Staphylococcus dromedarii. The sequence goes on along the minus strand of NZ_CP094718.1, from coordinate 877,591 downwards.
CTAAATATTAGTATCGTAAAATAGAAATAAAATAAATTTTTGTATTAAATTTCGATGTTGTTTTTATAAAAATGTTAGCATATAATTTCTTTAGCAGTATGAATATACGCTAAATTATATGTATAGGGGTGTAAATATGAGCAATAAGTACGATTTTATTCCGAATCGGTTGAATAAGTACTCTATTCGAAAATTTACGGTCGGCACGGCATCAATTTTAGTTGGTGCAACATTACTTTTCGAATTAAGTGATGACGCCAAAGCGGATGAAATTGAAACACAGGAAACAGCAGTCGCAAACGATGATGACACAGATGATCATAGCGATGCACAAACAGAAGACGCAGCCCTTCTGAACAACGAAAATGTGTCAAGTGAAGAAACACTTAGCACAGAAGAAAACAGCGTAGAATCTCCATCGATCAACACAGTAGAAAACACACAAGTTGAAACAACAAATGAAGAATCAACAGTAGCAGAGGAAAATGTTAAGACAGATGCAAAAGTTGATACGGTGAAACCAAGTATCGAAACAGAAAATACTGCAACAGATTTAAAAGAGGCATCTGAAGAAACTACACCAGCTAAAGAGGAAAAGGTTTCTGTAAAAGAAGAAGATGCAGTGAAAACATCAGAAGTTGTTACAGCAGTGAAAGAAGCATCACAACCAGAATCAAATACTGATACAATAGATGCTACAGCTGTTGAGAACACATTAACTCCAGCAGATACACAACCAGAACAACCCACTTCAAAACAAAACTTAATTCTAACTCCATCATTTGAAGACATCAGCACGAATTCAATTCCAACAGGTAACATTCCAACAAATGAAAAATATTTTGCTGCAATACTAACACCAGGTACAGGGTTTAGAACGGGATATTATTACCAACCTACGACATATATATATCCTAGACGTTGTGGTTGTGGTACACCACCTCCACCGCCTCCACCACCAAAACCAGTCATTCGTTTGCATAAACTAGGTGATATGGTATGGAATGACTCAAATAGAAATGGTATTCAAGATTTAGATGAAGAACAAGGTATTAGTGATGTAACAGTTGTATTAAAAAATGCGTATGGTGAAGAAATCAACCGTACTACAACGGATAAAGATGGTTACTACACATTTACTGACTTACCTACTGGCGAATACACTGTAAAATTTGAAACACCGAGAGGTTATCGCCCTACACTAGTTGGACGTGGCTTTGACGATAGTAAAGACTCTGATGGAACAACAGCAAATGTCTACTTATCTAGTGATGACTTAACAATTGACTCTGGATTCTATCAAATTACACCAACATACAATATTGGTGATAAAACTTGGAAAGATGAAAATCAAAATGGTATTCAAGATGAGCATGAGGAAGGTCTTGGTGGCGTAACTGTTATTTTAAGAGATAAAGATGGTAATGAATTAAAACGTACGGTATCAGACGCTCATGGTGATTACAGCTTCAACAACTTAGATCCTAATGACTATATTGTTGAATTTGTCACACCGCATGCATATGCACCAACTATCTCAAATATTGGTGGTAATTACTATGATGATATTGATTCTGATGGATTAAAAGTTAAAGTTCACTTAACAAATAATGATGTCACTATCGACTCTGGGTTCTATCGAATTGCAGACACTGTTCGTGTCGGTGACTATGTATGGGTAGACAAAAATAAAGATGGTGTTCAAGGAGAAGACGAACAACCTTTACCAGGTGTCACTGTTATTTTAAAAGATTCAGAAGATATGGAAATTGCTCGTACAGTTACTGATGAAAATGGTAATTATATTTTCCAAGATTTAGAGCCTGGTCACTATGCAATCCAGTTTGTTACACCAAAAGATTATAAACCAACTCAAGCTGAACGTGGTGGCGATGATGAAAAAGACTCGGATGGTATCTATGTAGAGGTAGAATTAGATGATGATGACGTTACAATCGATTCTGGTTTCTATAAAAAACCTTCTACGCTCGTTCTAGGCGACTACGTTTGGGAAGATGTCAATAAAGATGGACTTCAAGACAGTAATGAACCAGGACTTGCAGGTGTAACTGTTATTTTAAAAGATGGTCAAAATCATGAAATCACACGTACTACTACAGATGGAACGGGTCACTATCAATTTGATCATTTAAGTAACGGAAACTACATTGTTGAATTTGTTACACCTAATGACTACCAACCAACTTTAGTTGATCAAGATATTACCGGTAAAAAAGACTCTAATGGTTTAATTGTACCTGTTCGACTTGATGAAGATAATCATACGATTCATTCAGGTTTTTATCGTACAAATCACTCATACAAAATTGGTGACTACGTATGGGTAGATGAGAATAAAGATGGTATTCAAGATGCAAATGAAGCACCCCTACCAAATACAACGGTTATTTTATATGACCATAACGGCGAAGAAATTAAACGTACAGTAACAGACGAAACAGGTCATTACCTATTTGATCAACTTCAAAAAGGTAACTATGTTGTTGAATTCTTTGCACCTGAAGGCTATACCGTAACAAAAGATAACCAAGGAACTGATGATTCAAAAGACTCTGATGGCTACCTTGTAAATGTTAATCTTACTGGAGATGACATGACGATTGACTCTGGTTACTACAAAGTACCAAAGCTAGATCTCGGTGATTATGTTTGGGAAGATACAAATAAAGATGGTATCCAAGACGAAAATGAACATGGAATTCCTGGTGTAAAAGTAACATTAAAAAATGATGAAGGTTATCCTATTAGAACAACTACAACAGATGAGAACGGTCACTATATTTTCAAAAATGTCACAGTTGCACATTATACAGTGGAGTTCACTACACCAGATGGTTATGAACCAACACAAGCAAATCAGGGCTCTGATGATTCAAAAGACTCTGACGGCACTACAGTTGACGGTGCATTAAGTGATCACGATATGACGATTGATGCTGGATTCTACAAGAAAAAATATCAATTGGGAGACTATGTATGGGAAGACACGAATAAAGACGGTGTCCAAAATGACAATGAGTCCCCTATTAGTCATGTCGTTGTAATTCTTAAAGATGCTCAAGGTAATGAAATTACTCGTACAGAAACTGATGACACAGGACATTACTTGTTTGATGAACTTGAAAAAGGTAAATACACTGTTGAATTTGTGACGCCAGATGGTTATACAGCAACAACGACTAATCAAGGCGATGATTCAAAAGATTCTGATGGTCTTGTTGTACCTGTTGACTTACAAGATAACAACTTAACAATTGACTCTGGTTTCTATAAAGCAACATATCAAATCGGGAACAAAGTTTGGGATGATACAGATAATGACGGTATCCAAGATGAAGATGAGCCAGGTATTCCAAATGTCACAGTTATCTTAAAAGATAAAGATGGTAATCCAGTAGAAACAAAAACAACTGATGAGAATGGTGAATATCATTTCCCTAATGTTCCTCCTGGTGACTATACAGTTGAGTTTGTTACACCTGATGGTTATGAACCAACAAAACCAAATCAAGGTACAGATCCAGAGAAAGATTCTAATGGTACAACTGTTGAAGTACATGTCACAGATAATGATGAAACAATTGATTCTGGCTTCCATAAAAAACCAAAATATAAAATTGGTAACTATGTATGGGAAGATATTGAAAGTATTGAACTTGCGGCTGAAAACGAAGAATATGCAGATTTAGGCTATCAAGATGAAGATGAAAATCCTATTGCAAACGTCACAGTCATTTTAAAAGACGCTTCTGGTTCAGAAATTAATAGAACAACAACTGATGCTGAAGGACATTACTTATTCGATAATCTTGATCCAGGTCACTATACAGTTGAATTTGTAGCACCAGATGGTTATGTACCAACACCGGAACACCATGCACCAAAGAGACCATGGGATGACAAAGTACCAGAACTTGACAAAACACGTGATTCAGACGGTTTAGTTGTTCCTGTTGACTTAACAAACGATGACTTAACGATTGATTCTGGATTTGTTAAGAATGATTTCATGTTACATGGTATGGTATCCATCGACATGAATGATAACGGTACAAGTACTTATAATGGTATCGGACAACATGATGACCCAGACATGTTTGCTGAAAATGTTACTGTCATCTTAAGAGATGAAAACGGTGTTGAAGTTGCTCGTACAACGACAAATACACATGAAAATCCAAAGAGCTCAGGCGATGCAATAGTGGATGGCTATTGGTTTGAAGGCCAATACGTATTCCCTCATTTAAAACGTGGTCATTACACAATTGAAATTATCCCACCTGAAGGCTATCGCCTTTCAACATACAACCGTATTGTTCCGAATAGTATAGATTATGTGGAAATACCAGATGAATGGAAAGTAACTAACGAAGGTCTTTTAATCCCAGTTGACTTGAAGAGCAGTGAATTCAATCATTATACGGTTCTAACACATGATGTAACCCTTGGTGATAAAGTTTGGGAAGATACAAATAAAGATGGTATGCAAGACCCAGATGAGCAAGGTATCTCAAATGTTACAGTCGTATTAAAAGATGCAAATGGCACTGAAGTTGCGCGTACTACAACTGACGAAAATGGTAATTATAAATTTAAACAACTTGTTCGTGGTCATTACACAGTTGATTTCGAAACACCAGCTGGATACACATCTACCCTTTCAAACCAAGGTAGCGATGATACAAAAGATTCTGATGGATTATCAGTTGAAGTTGACTTACAAGATGATAACATGACTATCGATTCTGGTTTCTATAAAATACCATTATTTACAATCGGTGATAAAGTTTGGGAAGACACAAACGAAGACGGCATTCAAGATCCTAACGAACCAGGATTATCAGGAGTTCATGTTACTTTAACAAATGAAAACGATGAAGTCATTAAAGAAACAACAACTGATGAAAACAGTGGATATCACTTTGATGAATTACCACCAGGTACGTATGTTGTGAAATTTGAAACACCAGAAGGTTATACACCATCCCCAGTAAATACAACTGAAACTGATAAAGACTCGGATGGTACATCTGTAACTGTAACACTTAAAAATGACGATGAAACAATTGACTCTGGATTCCATAAAACAACACCAGATCCAACAACTGATGTAGATACTGATGGCGCCACTGATCCTAATACACCTGATGTAGATACAGAAGAACATCCAACAACACCAGATCCAGATAAAGATACAGACTCAGATAGTGATGCAGACAGTGATTCTGATTCGGACAGCGACTCTGATTCGGATAGTGACTCTGATGCCGACAGCGATTCTGACTCAGACAGCGATTCGGATGCAGACAGCGATTCTGATGCAGACAGCGATTCTGATGCAGACAGCGACTCTGACTCTGACAGCGATTCTGACTCTGATAGTGACTCTGATTCGGACAGCGATTCGGATTCTGATAGTGACTCTGACTCCGACAGTGACTCTGATTCGGACAGCGATTCGGATTCGGACAGTGATTCGGATTCGGACAGTGATTCTGACAGTGACTCTGATTCGGACAGCGATTCTGACTCTGACAGCGACTCTGACTCTGACAGTGACTCAGACTCTGACTCTGATTCGGACAGCGATTCGGATTCGGACAGCGATTCGGATTCGGACAGTGACTCTGATGCTGACAGTGACTCTGATGCAGACAGCGATTCTGATGCAGACAGCGATTCTGATGCAGATAGCGACTCGGATTCTGACAGCGACTCTGACTCGGATAGCGATTCTGACTCGGATAGCGATTCTGACTCGGATAGTGATTCTGATGCAGATAGTGACTCTGACAATAGTATCAATGAAGATATTGTTACTGAATCAGAAAATGAAACACAAACAAGTTCAAACAGTAAATCTTCAGATAACAACTTAAAAGATCAACAACATAATCTGAAAGCTTTACCTGAAACTGGTCAAAACACTGCAAATACAACATCATTTGGTGCATTATTTGCTGCTATTGGTTCATTACTTCTATTCGGGCGTAAGAAAAAACGTGAAGAAAATAAGTAATATCTAAAAAAAGAGGGGCGCGTCCCCTCTTTCTTTATACAAAATAAGCTACGATTCTCTACATTTTGTAATGAATCGTAGCTTTTATTTTTTTACATCATCATATAGGGACCGATATCTATACGAAGTGCAAGTTTATCTTGTTCGTAACGTTCATGATAATAATCATCTAAATAACGTAACGCATTAATTAATTCAGGTTCACTTTTATATTTTAATAAAATTTGAAAACGGTATTCATTATTGATACGTGCCAATGCTGCAGGTGCAGGGCCAAGAATAAATGACTTATCTGTCACATGTTGTAATATAGTTTGATGCACGTGGGTCGCTGCTTGTAATGCAACTTTCATTTTCTCATGTGTTATCGTAAAGTTAATCAAGAAGAAGTATGGTGGATATTTCGCTAACTGACGAAACTGCATTTCCTTCTCATAAAAGGCCAGATAATCGTTGGCTTGTACATCTTGAATCGCATAGTGATCTGGATTGTATGTTTGAATAATCACTTCACCTGTTTTTTCATGTCGTCCAGCACGACCTGCTACTTGTGTCAACAATTGGTAAGTTCTCTCACTCGATCTAAAATCAGGTAGATTTAACATGGTATCTGCATTCAATACGCCTACTAATGTTATGTTCGGAAAGTCCAAGCCTTTCGAAATCATTTGTGTACCAAGTAGAATATCTCCTTTACCCTCACCAAAAGCTTTTAATAATTTTTCATGACTTCCCTTTTTACTCGTTGTGTCAACATCCATTCGAATAATTCGAGCAGTAGGAAAACGCTCTTGAATCAATTCCTCTACACGCTGTGTCCCTGTACCCATTTGTTGAATATGTTCACTCCCACAACTTGGACATTGGAATGGCGCTGGTTCATGGTAACCACAATAGTGACACTTCAGTTCATGTGTTGTTTTATGATAGGTCATTGAAATATCACAATTCGGACATTGTGGTACGTGGCCACAATCACGACAAAGCATAAATGACGCATAACCACGGCGATTTAAAAATAATACCACTTGTTCTTGCTTATTCAATCGGTCTTCAATTGCTTTTGCCAAATCTTCTGAGAATATAGAACGATTGCCACTTGCCAATTCCTCTCTCATATCACGTATTTTAACTTCAGGTAATTGTTGATTATTCACACGCGTTGGCATAGAAAGCAATGTATAGACATTCTTAGTAGCACGGGCATAACTTTCCAGGCTTGGTGTGGCACTACCTAATACAAGTGGGCATTGATGATAGCGACTACGCCATTCTGCAATTTCTCTGGCATGATAACGTGGATAATCCTCTTGTTTATAGGTTGCTTCGTGTTCTTCATCAATGATAATCACACCTAAATTTTTAAATGGTGCAAAAACACTTGACCTGGCACCAACACTTACTCTTGCGCGTCCATCTCGAATTTTTTGCCATTCATCATATCGTTCTCCATGAGATAAACCAGAATGTAGAACAGCCACTTCATCACCGAAGCGACCTTTAAATCGTTGTACCATTTGCGGTGTCAATGCAATCTCTGGCACGAGCATCATTGCTTCTTGATGTCGTTCTAACACTTGATCAATGATTTGCAAATATACTTCCGTTTTACCAGAACCTGTGACACCATGTAATAAAAATGTCTCAGCTTGTTTTGATTCTGCTGCATGATTGATTTGATCATAAGCAACTTGCTGTTCTTTCGTAAGTTGGCGCTTTGTTTCTTTTTCAAAAATACGTCCTTCGTAAGGATTACGTTCAACGACAACATCGTATTTTTCAATCACACCATTACGTTCTAACGTATTGATTGCTGATTCTGAAAAACCCATTTCCTTCAACTCTCGCAGTCGGACAGGGCGATGCTGTTCATCTAATAAAAATGCCAGCACATCGTACTGTTTAGGTCTTTTCTCTAAATCCATTAAAATACTATCGCCCATGTCTGGTTGAATGACTCGCACAGCACGTTGTTTCTTTTTGGCTGTATGCTGTGACAACAGGGTCACTTCATGCACCGCACCCTGTTTCATATAAGCTAATAAGTCATTCACATCTTCATTTGCTTGTGCAGCTTTATATGGGTAAATACCTTCTTGATTAAACCTTTGTAATAAATATTCCGGTAATTTTTCAGCTTCAGTTATCTTAAATGCTTTTGTATATTTTGCTTTAATGGCACTGGGCAACATCGCTTCTAAAATGGAGATACGTTTTGACACAAAGTAATGACTATACCACTCACTCAATTTAACGAGTTCTTCTGTCAATTCTGGTTGAATATCCTTTACTTCATAAATGGGTTTCAAGCGATGTATCTCAATATCTGATTGTTCATCTGGTACGATTTGCATCACATAGCCTTGAATTTTTCGAGGACCAAATGGAACAAGTACACGCACACCAGGTTGTACAACATTCTGTAAATCTTCCGGTATGAGATAATCGAACGTTCTATCAACACTTTTAGCTGCAACATCCACAATAACTTGTGCAATCATTCATGCCATCTACTTTCTAATGTACCTAAAATTTTATATGCCAGTTCTTTCTTTGGCCCTTTTTCAATTGGTTGGGCATCTCCTTCTTTAAAGTATAATGTCACTTCATTTTGATCCGAATTAAAACCAATCGAACGGTCCCCAACATTATTCGCAATAATTACATCGGCTTTTTTACGCGTTAATTTATCTTTTGCATAATGTGCCACATCACGTGTCTCAGCAGCAAATCCGACTAATTTTTGATGTGTTTTATGTTCTCCTAAATATTTTAAAATATCTTTCGTACGGTTAAATTCAACCGTTAAGTTACCATCTTGTTTTTTTAATTTATGTTCTAATTTTGACACAGGCGTATAATCTGATACGGCAGCTGTTTTAAACACAATATCTTGTGCATCAAAACGTGAAACAACCGCTTCAAACATATCTTCTGCACTTGTTACTGGAACAAATGTCACATCTTGTGGAACTTCAATATGAGTTGGTCCTGATACTAATGTTACTTCTGCTCCTCGACTAACGAGTGCTTCTGCTAAAGCATATCCCATTTTTCCTGATGCTCGATTGGACACATAGCGCACTGGATCAATCTCTTCAATTGTTGTACCAGCTGTAATCAATACTTTTTTACCTGTAAAATATGTGTCAGTTAATATATTTTTCTGTGTGTTTGTTTCTCCTAGCTGTTTGAGCGAAGCAATGATATCTAACGGCTCTGCCATACGCCCTTTTGCGACATATCCACACGCTAAGAACCCTTCGCCTGGCTCAAGAAAATGATAGCCATCCGTTTTCAGTGTCTTCATATTTTCTTGTATACGCGGATTTTCATACATATGCACATTCATCGCCGGTGCAATTAACTTTGGTGCAGTCGTAGCAAGCAGTGTCGTTGTCACCATATCATCTGCAATGCCGTGACTTAACTTAGAAATGGTATTCGCTGTAGCGGGTGCAACAATCACAGCATCTGCCCAATCGCCTAATGTAATATGTTGGATCTCTTCTGGATTCTGTTCAATAAATGTATCTGTATATACAGCATTTCTACTAATAGCTTGAAACGATAATGGCGTTACAAACTGTTGCGCATTGTCAGTCAACATCACACGAACATCGTACCCTGCTTGTGTTAACTTACTCGTTAAATCAATGGCTTTATAGGCTGCGATTCCACCAGTCACCGCTAATAAAATGTTTTTCATAATGTCACTCCTGATTTTTATACTCTTATGAGCATTATAATATATTTATGCTTATTTTTGCTGAATATATCTATGAAAAAAAGACTCAGTCTCACTCGGAGCCAAGTCTTCATTCAATATTTATTAATAGTCTTTTAAGTCTACATTCGGCTTAACTTTACTTGAAGCCATCTCTTCTAATGCGCGTCCTACCGTCTTCTTACTCGTATAATCATCGAGTAATAATCCTTCTGGGTCTTCTTGAATTTCTCTTGCGCGTTTAGCTGCTGTCGTTGCGATGAGGTATTTAGAGTTCACTTTATCTTGTAAATGATGTAACGGTGGATATAACATTATTTTTTAGCCTCCAATAACATTTTTCGATATTTTGCTTCGATGCGTTCACGCTTCAGGTGTTCAGCTTCCACAATTGATTGAATACGGTCTTTTGCTAAGTCTACTTCATCGTTAACAACGACATAATCATAAAGATTCATCATTTCAACTTCTTTGCGTGCTTCATCCACACGTCGTTGAATTTTTTCAGATGATTCTGTACCGCGACCAATTAATCGTTCTTTTAGATGATCAAGACTCGGTGGTGCTAAAAAGATAAACAATGCATCAGGAAATTTTTTACGCACTTGTTTCGCACCTTCTACTTCAATCTCAAGAAATACATCATGACCTTCATTCATAGTGTCTTTTACATATTGAACCGGTGTCCCATAGTAGTTCCCTACATACTCTGCGTATTCGATAAAAGCATCTTGTTCAATGAGTTGTTCAAATTCTTCACGTGATTTAAAGAAATAATCAACGCCATCTTGCTCGCCTTCACGCATATCACGTGTCGTCATCGAGATTGAATATTTATAAGATGTATGCGGATCATCAAATATACGTTTTCTTACAGTTCCCTTCCCAACACCAGAGGGACCTGAAAGAACGATAAGTAAGCCTTTTTCAGTATCCATGCCTAACGACCTTTCTACGTTATTCTTCTAGTTATTATCATATCTTAACACAAGTTGATTTCCCTTGTATAGGGCGAGTATTACAACACTTCATATTTTACAGTAAGTGACGTTATTTAGAAATACATTTTTATAAAAAAGCATGCGACATAATTATAAAATGAACGAAATGTCACGTCCTAAATTCATAAGCAGGCTGTTTAACCAGCAATAAACTATATTCGTTTTTTATCTTTTATTAAATATGTTGTCTATTCCTATTCTCAATTCGTACAATCTCTATCCCTTATTTGTGTATGTTATAATAATGAAATGAATGAATAGAAAGGTGGCAATGAAATATGGCTTTTGATGGCCTCTTCACGAGAAAAATGGTTGCTGATTTACAAAGTTTAGTCAGCGGTCGTATTCATAAAATTAACCAACCGGAGAATGATACAATCTTGATGGTCATACGACAAAATCGTAAAAATCATCAGCTCTTGTTATCCATTCACCCTAACTTTGCACGTATTCATCTTACAACTAAAAAGTACGATAATCCGTTTGAGCCACCCATGTTCGCACGTGTCTTTCGTAAACATCTTGAAGGTGGCATCATTCGTGCCATACGTCAAATTGATAATGACCGTCGTGTGGAAATAGATGTTGAAAGTAAAGATGAGATTGGCGATACAATTCATAGAACCGTTATTTTAGAAATTATGGGGAAACATAGTAATCTTATTCTAGTTAATGAGGAATATAAAATTATTGAAGGTTTTAAACACCTCACACCAAATACCAATCAATATCGTACCGTGATGCCAGGCTTTCAGTATGAAGGTCCCCCTGCTCAAAATAAAAACAATCCATATGACTATCGTGGTGAAGATGTATTACAGTTTGTAGATTTTAATGCAGGACGTATCGACCGACAATTGCTACAGGCTTTTGAAGGTTTCTCTCCTTTAATTACAAAAGAGATTGTGTCACGTCGTCACTTTATGACAGCACATACGTTGCCTGAAGCATTTGATGAAGTTATGGCTGAGACTGATGAAGCAGATGTACCTGTTTTTCATAAAAATCATGAGACAGGTAAAGAAGATTTTTACTTTATGGCATTATCACAATTTGATGATGACGTTGTGCGTTATGAATCTCTCCACGAATTGCTAGATCGCTTTTATGATGCACGTGGTGAACGCGCACGTGTCAAACAACGTGCCAATGACCTCGTAAAACTTGTTCAACAACTATTACAGAAGTATCAAAATAAATATCGCAAGTTATTAGATGAACAACAAGGCACACAAGAAAAAGAGTTACAACAACTATACGGAGAATTAATTACAGCAAATATTTATCAGTTGAAACAAGGAGATAAATCGTTAGAGGCGCTCAATTATTATACGGGGGAACAAGTGACGATACCGTTGAATCCAACAAAGTCTCCAGCAGAAAACGCGCAATACTACTATAAGCAGTATAATCGTATGAAAACACGCGAACGCGAGCTCACACACCAATTAACCTTAACAGAGGAAAATATACAGTATTTCGAAAATATTGAGCAGCAACTGGCACATATTACAGTGGACGATATAGATGAAATTCGTGAGGAATTAGCTGAGCAAGGCTTTATTCGCCAACGTAAACAGCATAAGAAAAAGAAATCAGGCGCAATCAAATTACAAGCCTATCAGTCTACAGATGGCGATACCATTCTTGTCGGTAAAAATAACAAACAAAATGATTACCTAACAAATAAACGTGCACAAAAATCACACTATTGGTTCCATACAAAAGATTTTCCGGGCAGTCACGTCGTTATCTTAAACGATGCCCCTTCTGATCAAACAATAGATGAAGCTGCGATGATTGCTGCATACTTTTCAAAAGCGGGTCAATCGGGTCAAATTCCTGTAGACTTTACACAGATTAAGCATGTCCATAAGCCGAGTGGTGCAAAGCCTGGGTTTGTGACATATGATCATCAACAAACACGCTATGCCACACCGGATTATGATAAAATTCAATCTTTAAAACAATCAGAGTCTAAATAAGTGTTATCTTAAATACCAACGTAAGAATAGCCAACCTAAACCAAGAATGGCTAACATTGCTAATATTGGAATCACTAAATTCATGCTAATCATCAATAATAACCTCCACATATGATTTATTCTTATTGTAACTGGTTATATAAAGAAGTAAAAGTGTAAGACTATGCAAGTTCTGTAAATAGTAAGTTTAAAATTATATTGCAAAGGAGTTAATACAAATGCAAATTCCTAAAATCACACCATTTTTAATGTTTAATGGCGATGCAGAAGCAGCCATTAAAAAGTACACATCACTTTTTGAAGACAGCGAAATCATTACAATGGTCAAATACGATGAAACAACACCAGAACAAGCTGGCAAAGTACAACACGCCATCTTTACTTTGAACAATCAAGTTTTCATGGCGATTGACAATATCAATGGTACACCAATCGAAATGACACCTGCCACATCACTTTATATTACTGTAAAAGATGTCTTTGAAATGGAACGTCTCTTCAATGGCTTAAAAGATGGTGGCGCGATTCTAATGCCTAAAACAGCAATGCCGCCTCAATATCGCGAATTCGCTTGGGTACAAGACAAGTTTGGTATGAACTTCCAACTCGCCTTACCCGAAAAGCAAAAATAACGCAAAAAAGACCTCACTTGGAGGTCTTTTTTTCTGGCTCTTCACACTTATAATGTAATGACATGCGGTTTTGTATTCGCATCATGGTTTGCTAAAGCTTCGATACAATTTTCATCATTTGCTTTCTTTTTCACCCAATTCAATGATGCACGCGCTTCTTCTTTGTTATCTAATACACCTGGTAAAATATTTTCTTCCCAAGATTTATTTGCATAGCCAACATCAGCTGCTAATAATACGAATTTGTCATCATCTTCTTTTTTTATCATCGTTGCACATAATCCTTTACTGTGCCCCGGACACCATATCATTTGAACTGTTTGATCACCAAATAAATCAAATGAATAACCTTTTGGACCTAATCCAGTATGTGATAATGGGAATGATTTGAGCGTAACACCCTTCCACTCATGAGAAAGATAATGCATTTTATCCTTTTTAATCGCTTTGAATTCAGGCTCACTTAATAAAATATTTTTAGCATCTTTAACATGTCTTAAACCATCAACATGATCACAATGCATATGACTCATTAACACATAATCAATGTCTTTCGGTTCGTATCCCAATCGTTTTAATTGTTCATGTACTGCTTGTCCTTCAGGTAAATCAGCCTTGTTGACCGGATATTGGAAGAGTAAGTTTCTAATTTGTTTCGTTCTATTATCTGTATGCCAGCCTGTATCAATTAATATTCAACCTTTTGGATGTTCAACTAAATATACAGATACTGGAATACTAATCTGATGTTTCTTTGAACGGAATAACCCTGTCCAAGCAAGTGGTCTGTTTGATTCATAGCCGAATGGAAGTGCTTCGTCAACAATGACTTCTCCTGTGTGTAATACATGTATCTTGATGTCGTTTGTCATATATTTTTCTCTCCTTGTTTTAGCAACTGGTCAACTTCACGCATATTTGAAAAAAATTCAGCTGCTTGTACTTTGTCTAAATTTAATTTCTTCATGAATGATTCATAAAGAATGCGTTGTCTTTCTTCATAAAAACGGATGCCCTCATCTGTTAGTGTAATCACTTTTTCTCTTTTATCTGATGAACTAATTCGTGTCACAAAACCTTTTTCCTCTAATTTTTTCACTCTTTTAGAAATGGCTGTTTTAAAAACACCTTGTTTCTCCGCAATAGTCTTTAAAGGAAGCTGTTTGTGCTTGAGTAATAATTTAAAAACACCTAATTGTTCCCTAGAGATATCAATGTTCTGTTCTTCAATCACTTCATTGATAAGTTGATTCACTTTAATAAATGTTAAATGCATATTGTTAAATTCTTCAAAGGTGGATTGATCCATACCTAACCTCCTTTGACATATAGCACACCTAGGTGTACTATATGTCAAACATTACAATTTAATAAGAAAAAACATTCAACTTTCATGCTGAACGGTCTGATAAATCTTGTATATAGCTAAATGATTCAAAATATAAAAAAAGGCGGGATAGCATTTCATGCCATCCCACCACAAAGGTAAAGAGTCATTTATTTAATTATAATTGATTTCTCCAAGACACCAATGTATCAATATCTTCTGAAGTGATTTTACCTTGTGCTTCTGCCACTTCAATCAATTCATCATAGTTACTGATTGTATAGAATGGTACTTTTGCCTCTCCGAACATATCATCTGCTTTTTGTAAGCCATAAGTAAAGATGGCAACAACACCTAAAACTTCAGCGCCGGCTTCACGCAATGCTTCCACAGCTGTAATTGAAGAACCTCCTGTTGAGATTAAGTCTTCAATGACAACGACTTTCTTCCCGTTACTATTTGCACCTTCAATTTGGTTTTGCTTACCATGACTTTTACTTTTTGAACGGACATAGTTCATTGGTAAGTTCATTTTATCTGACACGTATGCTGCATGTGGAATACCCGCTGTTGCAGTACCTGATACGATGTCTACATCTGGGAAATGTTTTTCGATTAATTCTACTAAACCATCACGAATCGCTTCACGTACTTCTGGGAATCCTAATGTAATTCGATTATCACAATAAATAGGTGATTTAATACCTGAACTCCATGTAAACATGTCATTCGGTGACAATGAGACTGCTTCGATATCTAATAATGATTGTGCAATTGCTTTTACCATTAACCTAACCAACTTTCTGTAATTTGTTGATAACTTGCGACCGGATCATCACTTTGTGTAATCGGTCTCCCTACTACAATATGCGTCGAACCAAGTGCCTTTGCCTGTTCAGGCGTCGTGACACGCTTCTGGTCATTCACAGCAGTGTTTGCTGGACGTACACCAGGCGTTACCTTTAAAAAGTCTTTCCCACAGTGCTCTGTAATTGGTGCTGCTTCTAGTGGTGAACAAACTACACCATCCAATCCAGAATCCTGTGCAAGTTTCGCGTAATGACATACCGCTTCTTCCATTGTCATATCGATTTTCTGTTCATCATGCAGTTGTTGCTCTGTTGTTGAAGTTAATTGTGTGACTGCAATAATCTTCGTATCAGGATTTGTACGTCTTAATCCTTCAACTGCGCGTTGCATCATCACTGAACCACCTGCTGCATGCACATTAACTAAGTCGACATTCAATCGACCTAAGCCTTCCATTGCTTTTCCAACTGTATTTGGAATATCATGAAGTTTTAAGTCTAGGAAAATATCATGTCCTTGTTCTTTGATTTCTTCAAGTAATGCAGGGCCTGTTTGATAAAATAGCTCCATACCTACTTTTACAAATAAAGGTGTATCAAACTTGGCTAAAAATGTCATCACTTCTTCTTTTGTCGCAAAATCTAATGCGATAATCGGTGTCTGTTTCATTTATCCACGCCCTCCTTGTGTCCGACCTTTCAAATCATGGATATGCGTCACACCTAATTCATCTAAGCGTGCTGGTAAGGCATCGATAATATCTTTACACACTGTTGGATTTTGGAAATTAGCTGTACCAACGGCAACCGCATCTGCCCCGACTGAGATAAAGTCAATGACATCTTGTTCATCTTGCACGCCGCCCATTGCAATAATCGGTATATCTGGTAAGGCTTTGCGCACTTCATAAACCATGCGTAATGCAACAGGTTTAATCGCTGGGCCACTTAGACCACCGACTACATTGTTAATAATCGGTTTACCTGTATTCGCATCAATACGTAATCCAACAAGTGTATTAATCATCGTTAACCCGTCTGCATATTCTGCAATGGCAGTTGCCATCTCAACAATATTTGTTACATTCGGTGATAATTTCACATATACTGGCACAGAAGAAACAGCTTTTACTTTACGTGTGAGTTCAGCTGCAACTTGTGGATCGACACCAAACTGCATGCCGCCTTCTTTAACGTTCGGACATGAAATATTTAGTTCAAGTGCTTTTACATTCGGTGCTTTTGAAATATGTTCAGCGACATATACATAGTCTTCTTCAACAGAACCTGCGACATTCGCAATAATCGGTACATCATATTGCTCTAATGCTTTAAGTTCATGATCTAAAATATGATGCACCCCTGGATTTTGTAAGCCAATCGCATTGATCATGCCACTATCTGTTTCAGCTACACGCGGTGTTTCATTACCGAAGCGAACTTCTTTTGTAGCTGCTTTAATCATGATTGCACCTAGTTCTGACAGATCATAAAACTGACTATATTCTTTCCCAAAAGCGAAACATCCACTTGCTGGCATAATAGGGTTTTTAAGTGATAAACCTGGGATTTCTACATTCAATCGACTCATAGTACCACCGTTCCTTTTTCAAATACTGGACCATCTGTACATACTTTGACATAGTCTGTTGGACTCTCCGGTACATGGCATACACATGCAAAACATGCACCAATACCGCATCCCATACGCTCTTCTAGTGAAATGTAGCCAGGAACATCTTTTAATGTGTACAATTCCGTCAATGCTTTTAACATCGGTTTTGGACCACACGTGTAGTAAATATCATAATCTACTGGTAATTTATCAATGACTGTAGTTACAAAGCCTTGTGTACCCAGTGATCCATCTTCTGTTACGATATGTGTCTCACCTAGCGCTTCAAATTTTTCTTGATAGAAGACATCTTTTTTAGAACGAAAACCTAATACATGTACCGTTTCAATACCACGTGCATTAAGTTGTTTTGAGAGTTCATAAAGCGGTGGCACACCAATACCGCCACCAACAAGCAGTGCTTTTTTCTTTGCTTTTTCGACTGGGAAGCCATTACCAAGAGGTGCAAGAATATCTAACGCATCCCCTTCACGTAATGCTGCAATTTTCTGTGTCCCTGCCCCTTCTGCACGAAACAACATTGTAAAGCTTTGATTTGCTGGATCAATCTCACAAATTGAAATCGGACGTCTCAACATATGTTGTGATCCTTGCCCTGCTTTGATGTGTACAAACTGACCCGGTTGTTTTAAAGATGCAACAACCGGTCCAGCCACCTTCAATTCATAAATACGATCTGCAATCTGTTCATTTGAAATGACTGTTAATTTTTCCACCGCTTTCGTCCCTCCTACATATTACGCATTGAGAATGTCATGCTTTCAATAACGTTTGTTAATGCATTCGCTGTATCTAATGATGTTAAACATGGTACGCCGTTCTCTACTGAAGTACGACGGATTTGGAAACCATCTCGTGCAATCGTTTTACCTTTTGTCATTGTATTAATTACAATTTGCACGTCGCCACCTTGGATTTTAGAGATCAAGTCATCTTGTCCACCAATTTTGCCAACTGTTTCTACTTTGATACCATGATCTGCTAGTTTTTGCGCTGTCCCTGCTGTTGCGATAATTTTATAACCTACCGCATTCAATCTTTGCGCGATTTTTACCATTTCATCTTTATCTTTATCACTTACGGTAATCAGTGCTGTACCGTAGTCTTTAACCGTCATACCTGATGCTGTTAAACCTTTGAATAAGGCTTTTTCAAGTGTTAAGTCACGTCCCATGACTTCACCTGTTGATTTCATTTCCGGTCCAAGTGTGATATCTACATTTTTCAACTTGTTAAAGCTGAATACTGGTGCTTTAACGAAGACACCTTCTTGATATGGTTGAACCCCTTGTTTAAATCCAAGATCTGCTAATTTTTCTCCCATGATGGCACGCATAGCCAATTGCGCCATTTGAATGCCTGTAATTTTACTTAAAAATGGTACTGTACGACTGGCACGTGGGTTTACTTCTAGGACATAAACGCCATCGTGTGCTAAAACAAACTGGATATTGATTAAGCCCACAATGTTTAACCCTTTTGCTAACTTCACTGTGTATGCTTCCAGTGTATCAATTTCTTCTTGTGACAATGTTTGTGGTGGGTATACTGCAATTGAGTCTCCTGAATGGACACCGGCACGTTCGATATGTTCCATAATACCTGGGATAATCACTGTTTCCCCATCACAAATGGCATCCACTTCGATTTCCTTACCTGTTAAGTAACGGTCTACAAGGACTGGATGATCCGGGCTTGCTTTTACCGCTTCTGTCATATAGTTATGAAGTTCATCATCATTATAGACAATTTCCATCGCACGTCCACCAAGTACATATGAAGGTCGTACGACAACCGGGTAACCAATTTCACGTGCGTTGTCTAGTGCTTCCTGTGCTGATGTTGCTGTCTTACCTTTTGGTTGTGGCACATCGATGTTACGCAATAAGGCTTCAAATTCTTTACGGTCTTCCGCTCGGTTTAAGTCTTCTAATGATGTACCTAAAATTTTCACACCATGTTTTGCTAACTTATCTGCCAAGTTAATCGCTGTTTGTCCACCAAACTGAACAACCACACCTTTAGGCTGTTCGAGGTTGATAATGCTCATAACATCTTCTTCTGTCAGTGGCTCGAAGTATAATTTATCTGAAATTGAGAAGTCCGTTGATACCGTTTCAGGGTTATTGTTTACGATTATGGCTTCATAACCTGCATTTTGAATGGCCCATACAGCGTGTACTGTCGCGTAGTCAAATTCTACCCCTTGTCCAATTCGGATAGGACCAGAACCTAAAACGATGATCTTTTCTTTGTCAGTAACAATCGATTCATTCTCTTCTTCATAAGTACCATAGTAATAAGGCGTTGCAGATTCAAATTCTGCCGCACATGTATCAACCATTTTGTAAACTGGGTGAATATCATGTTCTTGACGTAATTGTGCAACCGCTTCTTCTGTCATTTCAAAGCGATGCGCAATTGTACGGTCACTAAAGCCATAACGTTTGGCCAATCTCAAGTAATCAATATCCCCTTTATTTTCTTTAAGGGTATGTTCGATATCAATGATATTTTTGAATTTATTTAAGAAGAAGTAATCAATTTTAGTCATTTCATGTAGTTCTTCTAATGTTGTCCCTCGACGAATCGCTTCTCCTATAAAGAAGAGACGTTCGTCATCCTGTGCTTCAATACGCTTTTTAATGTAGTCAAGGTCGAATGATTCGCCATTTGGTAAGCCGAGATGATGCACACCATACTCCAGTGAGCGAATAGCTTTGAGCAATGACTCTTCGTACGTACGACCTATCGACATGACTTCCCCAGTCGCCTTCATTTGTGTTCCTAATTCACGTTCACCTTTTTCGAATTTATCAAATGGGAAGCGAGGGATTTTAGATACGATATAGTCTAAGCTTGGTTCAAATGCTGCGTATGATGTACCTGTTACTGGGTTTTTCATCTCATCCAATGTTAAGCCGACCGCAATTTTTGCAGCTAATTTCGCAATTGGATAGCCTGTTGCTTTAGATGCAAGCGCTGATGAACGTGATACACGTGGGTTTACCTCGATAATGTAGTAATTCATTGAGTGTGGGTCTAAGGCGAGTTGTACGTTACATCCCCCTTCAATACCTAAGGCGCGAATGACTTTTAATGATACGTCACGTAACATTTGGTATTCCACATCAGACAATGTTTGGCTCGGTGCAACAACAACTGAATCACCTGTATGAATGCCGACTGGGTCAATGTTTTCCATGTTACATACAACAATGGCGTTATCGTTTTTGTCTCGCATCACTTCATACTCAATCTCTTTATATCCAGCGATTGATTTCTCAATTAAACATTGTGTGGCTGGGCTGTATTTCAAACCGTTCGATACCACTTCTTGTAGCTCTTCATCATTATGACAAATACCGCCACCTGTTCCACCCATTGTGAAGGCAGGACGTACGATTAATGGATAACCCACTTGTTCTTTGAAAGCAAAGGCTTGTTCTAATGTATTAACAATGTCACTTTCAGGAAAAGGTACATTTAAGTCGTTCATCAATGTACGGAATAATTCTCTGTCTTCCGCTTGGTTAATTGATGATAACTCTGTACCTAACAATTGCACATTGTTAGATTCAAGCACGCCACTTTCATGTAGTTCAATGGCCATGTTCAAACCTGTTTGTCCACCTAATGTTGGAAGTAACGCATCTGGTTGTTCTTTACGAATGATACGTGCGATAAAGTCATGTGTTAGCGGTTCGATATAGACTTTATCGGCAATTTCTTTATCCGTCATAATGGTTGCAGGGTTAGAGTTAACTAAGATAACGCGATACCCTTCTTCTTTTAATGCAAGACATGCTTGTGTCCCTGCATAGTCAAATTCTGCAGCTTGACCGATAATGATTGGACCTGACCCAATTACAAGAATTGTTTTGATATCATTTCTTTTAGGCATTGTGAACGCGCTCCTTTTGTTTGTATTCTTCCATTAAGTCGATGAATTGATCGAATAAATAGTTTGAATCTGTTGGACCTGGACATGCTTCTGGATGGTATTGAACTGAAAAGGCTGGTAATGTTTTATGTTTTAAGCCTTCAACCGTTCCATCATTCAATGCAATGTGTGTAATTTCTAAGTCTGTATTCGCAATCGATGCTTCATCAATCGCATAACCATGGTTTTGACTTGTTAAAGCGATTTTGCCAGTTGCTAAATCTTTAACTGGATGGTTAGCACCACGATGACCGAATTTCATCTTAAATGATGTAGCACCTTGTGATAGTGCGAATAACTGATGTCCTAGGCAAATACCAAAGAATGGGATTTTACCGAGAATACCATTAATCATATCTAATGCAACTTTTACATCATCTGGATCTCCAGGGCCGTTTGATAACATCACGCCGTCCGGAGACATTTTTAAAATTTCTTCTGCTGTAGTGTCATAAGGGACAACTGTTACTTCACAACCACGTGCATTTAACTCACGAACGATATTTTGTTTTTTACCGAAGTCAACAAGTACCACACGTTTATCAAATCCTGTTGATACATATGGTGTTTTCGTTGATACAGTTGGTACTTCTGTTCTTGGAAGCTTAACTGCTTTTAATGTTTCAACCATTTCATTTATTTCATCTTTATTGTCAACAAATGCTGCTTTCAACACACCATGTTCACGAATTTTTTTCGTAATACTGCGTGTATCTACCCCACTGATACCAGGAATGTCATATTCTTTTAACACTTCATCAAATGATTTTTGTGCACGGAAGTTGCTTGGATATGCACACGCTTCTTTTACAACGACCCCATTTAATGTCGGTGTTAATGATTCAAAATCATCATAGTTCACACCATAGTTACCAATTAGTGGGTACGTAAATGTAATAATTTGACCAGTATATGACGGATCTGAAATGGTTTCTTGGTATCCTGTCATTGCTGTATTAAAAACAATCTCGCCTTTTGTTAAGGTATCTGAACCGAGCTTGAAACCTGAATAAAATGTACCGTCTTCTAGAACAATATAACGTTTCTCAAACATTATGCGTGTTCCCCCTCATATCGAATGTCGCCTTCTACCATTGTTAGCACTGGATTTCCGTATACCTTTTCGCCTAAGAATGGTGTGTTTGATGCTTTAGATAAGAAATCTTCTGCTTTAATTTCAAATTCATCTTCTAAGTTGATTAAAGTTAAGTCAGCCAATTCACCTTCTGCTAAGCACCCGTATGGTAAGTTGAATGTTTCCGCTGGTTTGATTGTTAAGTAATCGACCAATTGTTGTAATGTCCATTCACCTGTTTTCACATAGTGTGTATATAATAACGGAAATGCTGTTTCACTGCCGACAATACCAAATGGTGCACGTGTCATTGTTTGAGCTTTTTCATCTGCAGCATGTGGTGCATGGTCTGTTGCAATACAATCAATTGTGCCATCGAGTAGGCCTTGAATTAACGCTTCTTTATCCGCTTGGCTACGCAATGGTGGATTCATTTTATACATTGCATTATCTCCAGGTACATCTTCTTCTGTTAAAAGTAAGTGATGTGGTGTGACTTCTGCAGTTACATGAATACCTGCACGTTTCGCATCACGAATCACGCGTACACTTTCTTTTGTAGAAACGTGACAAACATGGTAATGACAACCTGTCGCTTCACTGAGTAAGACATCTCGAGCAATTTGAACAGATTCACAAATATTCGGAATTCCTGGAATACCTAACTCTGCACTGCGCTTAGCTTCGTGCATCGCCCCACCATAGATCAAGCTATTGTCTTCACAGTGTGCCACGATGGCTTTACCTTGTTCTTTTGCTTTTTGCATCGCTTCATACATCATCGCTGCTTCTTGTACACCGACCCCATCATCAGTAAAGGCAAAGGCACCTTCTTCTGTTAATGCCTTAAAGTCGACATGTTGTTTACCCGCTTGACGTTCTGTAATCGCCGCATACGGTAATACACGAACATGCGCATTATCTGAAATTAATTGGTTCAATCTATCCATATTTTCAACTGAGTCTGGAACAGGTTTTGTATTTGGCATTGGACATACTGTTGTAAATCCACCACGTGCTGCTGCAAGTGTTCCCGTTTCAATTGTTTCTTTATGTTCGCCACCTGGTTCTCTTAAATGAACATGTACATCTACAAATCCTGGTGCTAAAAATTGACCTTTCGCATCAATCACAGTCATATCGTCTGTTGCTTCAATCGCTGGTGCAATTTGTTTTACTTTTTTACCTTCGATCAAGACATCTACCTTTTTTAATGATCCTGCTTCTAAAATTTGTGCGTTTTTAATTAATTTCATGTTTTTTCGCTCCTTTAAGATTGTATCGTTTCAGTTAATACAGCCATGCGTACGTATACGCCATTTTCCATTTGTTTAAAAATGCGCGACTTTGGTGCCTCAACGAGATGATCTGCAATTTCAACATCTCGATTGACTGGCGCTGGATGCATGATGATGGCTTTCTCTTTCATTTGTTCGTAACGCGCTTGAGATAAGCCATACTGCTCATGATACGTACTTGCTTCAAATCCTTGTGAACCACCATCATGACGTTCATGTTGTACACGCAATAGCATCACAATATCAACATCAGATATCACATCATCAAGTTCCACATATTCCCCTGGCATCTGATCGTCTTGCCAAATCTCTGGACTTGAGAAAACAACTTCTGCGCCAAGTGCTGTCAGACTGTGATAATTACTACGTGCAACACGTGAGTTTTTAATATCACCACAGATGACAACTTTCAAGCCTTCAAAACGCCCGAACTCTTCATAAATGGTCATCAGATCTAAAAGGCTCTGCGTTGGGTGCTGACCACTTCCATCGCCTGCATTAATAATTGGAATTCCCATTTCTAACAGCTGATTATAGTAATCATTTTCTTGATGACGAATGACAAGTGCATCACAACCAATGCTTTGTAATGTACGACACGTGTCATACAATGATTCACCCTTATTTACAGATGATGTCGCCGTATCAAAGTTAATGACCTTCATATCGAGTCGCTGCTCTGCCATCTCAAAGCTACATTTCGTACGTGTTGAGTTTTCAAAAAACAAGTTTGCAATGTATTTCCCTTTTAAGTCGGGTTGATGATCACCGTTTTTATATGCGATAGCTGTATCTATCAAATGCTGCATTTCTTCAATTGATAAGTCTGCCATTGAGACAAGATGTTTCATGATGGATCCTCCTTTAATTCTTACCTTTTGGAAGTATTAAGTTTAAGATGATACCCGCTGTAGCTGATAATGCCATACCTTCAATTGTTAGGCTCACACCAACGTCTGTTAGATTCAGCATCATATTACCAATACCGATAACTAAGATGACTGATGCAATCACTAAGTTACGGTTTTTCGCAAAGTCCACTTGACTCTCAACAATCATGCGTAAACCACTTGCTGCGATCGTACCGAATAAGAGGATTGAAACCCCACCCATAACTGGCGTTGGAATAGAGGATACAAGCGCTGTAAACTTACCAACAAATCCTAAGATAATGGCAATCACTGCAGCACCACCGATGACGTAGATACTGTAAATTCTTGTAATCGCAAGTACACCGATGTTTTCACCGTATGTCGTACTTGGTGGTCCACCAATAATACTTGAGAACATTGTTGAAACCCCATCACCAATAATTGAACGGTGAAGGCCTGGATCTTTGAAGAAGTTACGTCCAACAATTTTATTAATAACCATTTGGTGTCCGATATGTTCACTCACTGTTACAAACACAATTGGTAACATGACTGCAACCAGTCCGATGTGGAATGATGGTGTGTAGTCAGCAAATGGAATGTAGATATCTGGGAATTGGAACCATTTTGCTTCTGCTACTGGTTTGAAATCAACTATTCCGAAAATAATTGCTGTAATATAACCTGTGACAATCCCGATTAAAACCGGAATCAGCGAGAAAAATCCTTTCGCAAATCCTTGTACAAGTAGTGTTACAAACAATGTAATCCCTGCAACAGCCACATACGTTAAGTTGTAATCTTCCATAGCTCCTGAGTTTTCAAACATGGCCATGTTGACTGCTGTTGGTGCTAAGCTTAATCCGATAACCATGATGACTGGTCCAACTACAACTGGCGGTAACAAACGCATCAACCAGTTCGTACCGCTAAATCGAATGGCAATACCAATGATGATATACATCACACCACTCATGAAGAGTGCGACTAACATATCGCCTAGGCTGTTTGTACTTAGCCCTGTAATAATTGGTGTAATAAATGCAAAACTTGAACCGAGATACGCTGGAATTTTACCTTTTGTAATTAAGATATAAAGTAGCGTCCCAATCCCTGAAGCGAGTAATGCTGATGATACAGGTAAGCCTGTTAGGAATGGTACTAAGACTGTTGCCCCAAACATTGCAAATAAGTGCTGCAAGCTTAAAAATGCCCATTGACCTGCCTTTGGTTTTTCATTCACATCCAGTACAGGTGTGACTGTTCGTTCAAACATTTGTTCATTTTCCATGTTGTTCTTCCTTTCGTTATAAAAAAAGTCCCTTAACTTGATTCGTTAAGAGACTGGGGCTGGACGAATTTGTCAGGTATGTATCTGCCTTCATCGATTTGGATACAGATGTTCCAAATCTGGCTTTCCAATGATTTCAGATAGTCCTTCAATTGTCGTCGCATACCTTTGCCAGTCTCTCGTACTGAATTAAAAGGTTCTATGTAATTTCAACCGCATTGCGATCGTCTATTTCTGTTAAATAAACATTCACGGATTCATCACGTGACGTTGGGATATTCTTTCCTACAAAATCTGCACGTATCGGTAACTCACGATGGCCACGATCTACAAGTGTCGCCAAACCAATTTTTTGTGGACGGCTATGTAATAAAATGGCATCTAATGAAGCACGAACTGTTCGACCTGTATACAACACATCATCCACAATAATGACAACGCGATCCGTTAAATCTGTGTCAATTTGATATGTTTTGTCATTAACCACATGACGCGTGTGTTTATCATCACGGAAGCTCGTAATATCGATTGTCCCTGTTGGCACATGTGCATCTTCAATCTGCTGGATTTTTTGTTGAATGCGATTCGCCAAAAATTCACCACGTGTTTTCACGCCTAATAATACAAGGTTTTCTGGACCTTTGTTATACTCTAAGATTTCATGAGCAATGCGTGTTAACGTACGATTAATTGCAGATTCATCTAAAATGATCCGACTTGTCACCGTAATCCCTCCTTGGCATACAAAAAAACTCACGCCTATCAGACATGAGTTTACTCAAAGTACAATCGCTCTATATGTATAGATATCCGTCTCTCGTACGTCAATCTACTATTAGCCATTGCTTCAATTCGTATATTTCATGTCTTTTGAGCCTCTCTGGACTCCCAGTTAAAGACGTTATCGTTTTGTTTGTTTTGCTGGTACTATCTTATCGTTTTTCGCGTGCTTTGTCAAAAGGATTTGAGAAAACATTACAAATAAATCATAAAATATTAAAATTTAGTGCTCGGTAAAGTATAGACGGTCACCCGTTTCGTTTACTACGACTATGAAAAAAGAAGTTCTAAGTTAAGGACACATGCCTTTCATAGAACCTCATAATTATTATTAGATTTCTTCACGGCGCGCTTGTTCAATGACCGCTTCGAATTCTTCAGGAAGCGGTGCAGTACGCTCAATATATTCACCAGTTCGTGGATGTTCAAAGCCAATCACACCGGCATGTAATGCTTGTCCACCAATCTCAGGTGTTTTCTTTGGACCATATTTTGGATCTCCAACTAATGGATACCCAATATATTTCATATGTACACGAATTTGGTGCGTACGTCCTGTTTCTAATTGACAAGATACCAACGTATGGTTTTTAAAGTTTTCTAAAACATTAAAGTGCGTGATTGCTGGCTTACCGTCATCTTCAACAGCCATTGATTGTCGGTCATTTTTATTACGACCAATCGGTGCATCAATCGTACCGAATTCATGTGGAATATGACCATGTACAAGTGCTGTATATTTTCTTGTAACTGTCTTTGCCATTAATTGCTCTACAAGTGCTCGGTGTGCAACATCGTTTTTCGCAATCATCAATAAACCAGACGTGTCTTTATCGATACGGTGAACAATACCTGGGCGAATCTCTCCATTGATCCCCGATAAGTCTTTAATTTGATACATCAGACCATTCACAAGTGTTCCTGAGTAATGTCCTGCTGATGGATGTACCACCATTCCTTTTGGTTTGTATACAATTGCAACATCTTCATCTTCATAATAAATATCTAAATTTAAATTTTCAGGTTGAATATCTGCTTCAACCACTTCTTTTTCTGTTACAACGACTTGATCGTCTAACTTCAGCTTATAGTTTGATTTAACTGGCTTACCATTTACCGCCACTAAACCTTCTTTGATCCAATCTTGAATCTGACTACGCGACCAGTCACCATTGAAACTCGGTAACACTTTATCAATACGTTGTAAATGATGTGTCGCATCTTCAATTTTAAATTGATGTTGTTCCATAAATTACACCTTTCTCTTATCGTTTGATTTATCTGTTAATAGGATAATGACAAGAATTACTACCCCTATTGTCAAGCTCGCATCAGCAATATTGAAAATCGGAAAATCATAACCAAAAATATTCGTATCTACAAAGTCCACCACTTGGCCATTTAATAGTCGATCTATAAAATTCCCAATGGCGCCTCCAAGTAATAAGCTGATTGCAACTTGCATTAACATATGATCTTTAGCTTCTTTAATATAAAATACAATGAGTGCGATAATAATCACAATCGTAATCAGGTAGAAAAAGTACATCTGTCCACTTAAAATGCCCCAAGCAGCACCGTCATTACGATGTGACGTTATAGACAGGAAGTTGGGAATCACATTAAATGATTCACCGATCGTCATTTGTGTCGCAATTACCCATTTTGTCAACTGATCTGCGATTAATACGATGATCAGTATTGTAAGCGATAGCCCGATATAATAGTGTCGTTTCATCCAAATTAATCCTTTCTATATGGATTCATTGCTATATTATACCATTTGGCAAAGAAGAAAGGTACTTATCATATACAATCATGCATACGAAAACGTAGAACCAAAAATTTTTTCTTTAATTGTTATACATCATTAAAATAAATGTAATTAATATAAAAGCTAAATTCACAATAATATTGTAACTCGGTAATTATAGTATTTATCCAAATTTCCAATACTTTTTACTTTATTCCACATATATTTAGTATGAAATGATATGTGGATGGTTAATGGTGCGTATTAAGTCCATAAAGAAAGACAGATAAGTGTTTTTCTGCATTCACTTATCTGTCTTAATTTAATATTATTTCATATTTTTAAGTCACTGTTTTACTTTTCTTTAAAAATTAGGTCATGAAAGTCATCAAAAAATAATTGTAATATTTTCTGTCCAAAGTCATTCGCATAATCTTCACTTTGAAGTTCATCTTCAAACCACATACCATTAATATATTCATGATAGTGTCCTATTTCATGAGCTAAAATTTCTAATATATTTAACACAGCAGCATGAGTTCCATGTGATTTCTTTATACATCGATAATCTTGCAATGATACTTTTATTTTAGGGTACATTGCTAAACGATGTGGTAATTCAATATAACCATCACAATGTTTTAAATTTTTCTTTGTAAATGTAATCGTCAAACGAATTGGGAACTTCAATTGTTGGTCCAAAAACGTTTCAAACAATTGCACCATTTTAATAATTCTCTTAGGCATGTCTTTTTTATATTTAATTTTCAACCCATGTTTTAAGTGTCTTTGATACATAGGTGTCATAAAGATATATTGATGAAACATCGCTTCTTTTTCTTGATACATTCTTTTTTCATATTGTGAATACTGACGAATGTATTCTTGAGCATCACAATCTTCTTGATCCATTACATAAAACTTACTAATTTGTAAAGCTAAGTCTCCTAGTACATCAAAAATAATTGATATGAATACATCCTGCTCTAACTCTTTTTTCTTTTTCATATCTCGTTCGATATCATATAAAGAATAATAAATTTTTCTATCTTTCATATCTACATGACAATCATATAAATAGCCGTATGACAGAATAAGATGGTCATGAACAATTATTTCTATTGGTTCTTTAAACTGACGATGAAGATTAAGCCACTTGATATAGTCATCTATTCGTTTAATAAAATGTGCATATTTTTTTCTATATGTTTGGTTAAAGTAATCATTTATTTCCTCTTTTTGTTAGATCCTCTTGTTTTTTTCCAACTTTATGTTTTTTACTAGGTGTGTGTTTTATAGTTTTTCGACCATTTCTATATTTACCGGTGGATTTTACTCTACCATTTTGTCTGGCTTTATTTCTAAGTTCTCTGCCCATTTTAATTTTCCCTCTTGCCTGTGCAGTATTTTCAAAATTAAAATGGTTGATAGCTTTAAGAGAAGTGACATTGCGATCCAATTTCTCTTCCCTTGAATAATCGATTACTTCTACAACTAAAAAAGAAACTATTATTACAATGAAAATTTTTCTAATTAGCTTTATACCATTCAGCTCCAAAATTTTGTATTAACACAAATTTTATTAAGTACTTAATAAGATAATATACTCAGCCAATATCAGCGTCAACAACAACTTAATAATATTATAAATTCAATTTTTATTAATTTATTTTTACTAATTATCAATCATTCGTATATTCCTTTATACATGTAAAAAATGTCATTTTTAACATTGTTTCTAACTAAAAGAAGCCCCTTTAAACAATACGTT
Source organism: Staphylococcus sp. IVB6240 (assembly GCF_025558425.1). Lineage (NCBI taxonomy): Bacteria > Bacillati > Bacillota > Bacilli > Caryophanales > Staphylococcaceae > Staphylococcus > Staphylococcus dromedarii. The sequence continues at coordinate 847,651 of NZ_CP094718.1, read as the reverse complement.
GTTCAAAAGGAGCCCCTTATTAATCTTTAATTTTAATTTTTTCTTATCCAAGTGTTTTTACAACTTGTTGACAGCGTGGACATAAGTGCGTTAACTCGCCTACTGCACCTAAATCGTCACTGTAGTTCCAGCAACGTTCACATTTCTCACCGTCTGCTTTTGCAATTTCAACTGTTGCGTATTGGTATGCTTGACCAGCTGGTGCATCTACCACTTCCACTTGAGAAACGATGAATAATTGATTTAAGTCATTGAAGTCTTTTAAGAATTCAACTGTATCAAATGACTCACTGTTACCAATAAGGACTTTCGCCTCTAAAGATTTACCGATAACTTTTTCATTACGTGCTGCTTCTAAGGCACGGTTCACATCGTCTCGTAATGCCATGAACTGTGACCATTTATCTAATAACGCTTGGTCTACTTCTGCAACTTTAGGCATATCTGTTAAATGAACGCTTTCAACTGTTTCTTGTTCAATATGTGACCAAACCTCATCCGCTGTGTGAGGAATGATTGGTGCTAATAATTTTGTCATGTTTACTAAGATTTCATAAAGTACTGTTTGCATGCTACGACGTTTGTGCGCTGATTGTGCTTCGATATATAAAATATCTTTACCATAATCTAAGTAGAAGTTACTTAATTCAACGTTGATAAAGTTTTGAACTTCTTGATAAATATCTAAGTAATCATAGTTATCAAAGTGTTCTAAAGTGCTATTCGTGAACTCACGAAGACGGTTTAAGATGTAACGATCCACTTCTAATAAGTCACTTTCAACTACTTTATCTGTTTCAGGATTGTAGTCACTCACGTTACCAAGTAAGAAACGTAAAGTATTACGGATTTTACGGTATACATCTGCCACTTGTTTTAAGATTTCTTCAGAGATACGAACGTCTGCAAGGTAGTCTACTGAACTTACCCATAAACGTGCGATGTCTGCACCTTTTTGTTTTACGATAGTATCCGGTACAATCACGTTACCAAGTGATTTACTCATCTTTTTACCTTCGCCATCCATAACGAAACCATGTGATAATAACATTTTATATGGTGATACTTGACGTGTTGCAACTGATGTTGTAATTGATGAGTTGAACCAACCACGATATTGGTCACTACCTTCTAAGTACATGTCTGCTGGGAAGCTCAATTCTGGACGTGTTTCTAATACACCACGGTGTGAAGATCCTGAGTCGAACCATACGTCCATGATGTCTTCTTCTTTTGTGAAGATACCATTTGGACTACCAGGATGTGTGAAGCCTTCTGGTAATAAGTCTTTCGCTTCACGTTCGAACCAGATGTTTGAACCATGTTCTTCAAATAAGTCAGCCACGTGGTAAACAGTTTCTTTTGTCATGATAATGTCGCCATTTTCAGCGTAGAATACTGGAAGTGGTACACCCCATACACGTTGACGAGAAATAACCCATTCGCCACGGTCACGAATCATATTGTAGATACGTGTTTTACCCCAGTCAACTTTGAATTTTGTTTGGTCGATGGCATCTAAGATATCTTGACGTACTTTTGAAATAGAGGCAAACCATTGTGGTGTTGCTCTGAAAATAACTGGTTTTTTCGTACGCCAGTCATGTGGGTAACTATGTGTAATAAAGTCTAGTTTTAAAAGTGCACCTTTTTCTGTTAAGAGCTCAGTAATTTCTTTATTCGCTTTATCGTAGAACATACCTTCAAATTGGCCTGCTTCTTCTGTGAAAACACCTTTTGCATCAACTGGGCTAATAACTTCTAAGTCGTATTTTTGACCTACAATATAGTCATCTTCCCCGTGTCCAGGCGCTGTATGTACACAACCTGTACCTGCATCTGTTGTTACATGCTCACCATTGATCACAAGTGATACACGATCGATGAATGGGTGTTGTGCTTCTACATATTTAAGTTCAGAACCTTTGACTTCTTTTTCGCGTACGATTGTTTCTTTATCCCAACCAAGTTGTTCTGCAACTTCATCAACTAACGCTTCAGCAACAATGTATTTTGTACCTTCTACATTCATTTGAACGTATGTCAATTCAGGATGTACACTGATCGCAACGTTTGCTGGTAATGTCCAAGGTGTTGTTGTCCAGATAATGAACTTCGCATCTTCATCTACGACACCTTTTGAATCTTTCACGTCAAATGCAACATAAATAGATGCTGAACGTTTATCGTGATATTCGATTTCTGCTTCTGCTAATGATGATTCACTTGATGGTGACCAGTAAACAGGTTTTTTACCTTTATAGATTAATCCACGGTCAGCCATTTCACCAAACACACGAATTTGTGCTGCTTCATATTCTGGTTTTAATGTGATATATGGATTATCAAAGTCGCCATTCACACCTAAACGACGGAAGTCTGCTTTTTGATTTTCAATTTGTTCCATCGCAAATGCTTCACACATTTTACGGAATTCAGCTGTAGACATTTCTTTACGCTTAACGCCTTTTTTCGTTAGGGCTTGTTCGATTGGTAAACCATGTGTGTCCCAACCCGGAACATATGGTGCATAAAAACCTTGCATTGTTTTATAACGGACAATAAAGTCTTTCAAGATTTTATTTAGCGCATGTCCCATATGTAAGTTACCATTCGCATAAGGTGGGCCATCATGTAGAATGAAATGTGGTTTCCCTTCATTTTTCGCTAATAATTTATTGTATAAATCTTGTTCACGCCATTTTTCCTGGATTTGAGGTTCTTTGTTTGGTAGTCCCCCACGCATTGGAAATTTTGTTTTTGGCATTAATAATGTGTCTTTGTACTCCATTTACTTTACACTCCTTTAACTAGAAAGAACTCTAAGCTCAATTACAGGGACGGCTATACCGCGGTACCACCCTGATTAACTCAGCTTAGAGTTCTCTCGTTAACATTTATGGATTTTTAAAAAGTCAGTGATACAAGAAAAGGTCATCTACCAGGCTCTCACCACCCCTGGCTCGCTATAGAGATGAATTATTTTTCTTGCTTGTCTGCTTCTTTTTGTTCAGTTTTTTCCGGTGATTCTTTTGATTTTTCTTTTTCAGCTTCAGTAATGTCTTTTTCATTAAGATGTTTGAAGTTTTCTTCAGTCACTTGTTGTGCATCTAAATCATAATTGAGTAAGTAATCCCAATCATCATTCTTTAACAAGTCTAACTGTGCTTCAACAAGCATCTTGAAACGCGAACGAAAGACTTTAGATTGACGTTTCATATCTTCAGTTTGGAATGAAATACGTCTTGCTTTTTCAAGGCTATCATTTACAATGTGTTCACCTTCTGCATTCGCCTTAGCAATAATCGCTTCTTGTTCTTTTTGTGCCGCTGCTTTCGTTTCATCTGCAGCGCGTTGTGCACTTACTAACGCTTCTCCAACTGATTTCTCAACTTCTTTGAATGATTTGATATGTGAGTCACGTTCAGCTAAAAATTGTTCTAATTGTTTTTTATCTTCTCTTAAACGTTCAATCTCACGTGATAATTCACTCAAGTAAGATTCTACTTCTGTCGGTTCAAAACCATTTTTAATTCGTGTGAATGATTTATTTTTAATTTCACTTGGTGTATAAGCCATGATAAGTGTCCTCCTCCATCATACACTATTTAAATAATGTTTGATAGGTTATTCTCAATTTATCTTTTTTCGTACGATCACCAATATGAGTTATGCGCGCTCTTCCATATCCTTGAATGGATAATAAGTCTCCCTGCTCCAATTGATAATCGACAGCTTCGATTACAGTGTGATTGACTTTCACACGCTTACGCTGAACAAGTTCTTTTGCAATCGTTCGAGATTTATGTATCATTTCTTTCAACACAACATCCAAACGTAATGCACTCACTGTTGCATCTACTGTTTGCCAGTACGCTTTTGATTGTACCATATCTTGTAAGGAAACAACATGTAGTTTAACTGATGCACCTTTAATCTTTGTTAATTCCATTATGATATAAGATTCTAACTGATTTGTCAAAACAAACTGAATACTTTCACCAACAATGATGTCACCTACTTGTTCTCTTTCAATCCCTAATGACATAATTGTCCCTAAAATATGACGATGTTCTAGTGTTACAAACTTCTCAGGATATTGAATCTCAATAACACTCAACTCAAAATCACTTTCTTCTGGTACATAGTAGTCAGGGGCAACAATGGCACGACATCTCTCAGCATTTAAGCCACCGTTAAAATGAACTTTCATATCTGGAAAACTTCCAACAATGACTTCAAGAATGTATTGTCCTCGTGGATCTAAAAAATGTGTAAGTACTGGTGCATATTGTTCAGATGCTGTTCGTACTTTATCCAACAAACTATCTATCGTTGGACGTTCTTCAGCTCGAAAATGTTGATAGATATCTATTTAAGACACTCCCTCTCATATAACATGTAATGCGAAAAATCCCGTAATAAGACACACTGCCTTAAGACGGGACCTAAATTTAAGCAACTATCCATACAACCTTGTCACCCAAAAACAGCGGGCTTCGAAAATGATGACGCATTAGCTTCATCTCATTTCGTCGATAGTTTTTATTTTAGTAAAACTGATTAATAATAAATTGATATATCGCAACGATTCCCTGTGAAAATAAATTCAAGACAATAAACGCTACAATTGGTGACAAATCAATCATACCAAGTGGCGGGATAAAACGTCTAAATATCTCTAAATATGGTTCATAAATTTTTGCCATATATTGTCCAACTATGCTCTCTCTCGCACCAGGTAACCACGACATAAAAATATAGATAATCATGCCGATTGAATAGATGCGTACGATAAATAATATAAATTGTACAATGGTTGTTAATAATTCTAAACTCATGTTTATCTCCTTATTCGTATTGCGTCTCCATAGATTCGATATGATCCGTAATACTTCCAGCAACTTCTACATTGTCAGGTGTACATAAGAAAATATCCGCACCTACACGTTGAATATCCCCACCAATCGCATAGACTGTCCCACTTAAGAAATCAATGATACGTTTGGCAGATACTTGATCAATACGCTGTAAGTTAACTAAAGTTGCACGACGATTTTTGAGCTCATCTGCAATATCTTGTGTATCTGAAAATACACGTGGTTCAAATAAGCACATTTTTGAACTTCTTTGTTGTTCAACTTCTTGAGTTTGATTCATACTTACCACATTCCCTTGCCCTTGATTGTTCGATTGTTGAGGCACTTGATGCAATCTTTCATTCTTTGGTGGTTTAATACGTGTCGGTTGTTTTTTAGGAACTGATTGAATCGCACGAGGACGTTCGGTAGCTTGTTTTGTAGTACGTGCTGGCTCCGACTCCGCTTGTGGCTGTCTACGTGTTTCTTGCTCCTCTACAAACGTTTCCTCTTCTTCTTCAATTGTAAAAAAATTGTTGAACAAATCTTTAATTGCCATGAGTTCACTCCTCTTTTCCTACTAGACGCGTGCCGATCCTTACAAATGTTGCGCCTTCTTCTGTTGCCAGAGCATAATCATTACTCATTCCCATGGATAATTCCGTACATGGTGCATGTGTAAATTGACGTGCTTGGATCTCATCACGTTTATGTTTAAGTTGTTTAAAAATTGATTTCAAATAAGCTTGATCATCCGTATAAGGTGCCATTGTCATCAAACCAACAACACGGATGTGTTCATATTCCTCTAGCATCTCAATAAATGGTATCACTTCATCAAGACTGACACCATGCTTAGACTCTTCACCAGAAACATTGACTTGAACAAAGCATTTAATTTCATGTTCAGCACGTTTGTTAATCTCTTTTGCTAAACTTTTTCGATCTAAAGCATGTAAATAGTCGATCTCATTAATGACATCTTTCACTTTTCGTGATTGTAACGAACCTATAAAATGCATTGTAACATCACTTGGTAGCGCCGCTTTCTTCTCTAAAAATCCTTCAAGACGATTCTCGCCAAAATGACGAAGTCCAGCATCATATGCCTCTTGAGCTCGCTCTATTGTAACATATTTTGTAACGGCAATCACGTTTGGTAATGTTGCATCTTTCGCTTTCGATACGTGTTCTGTTAATGTTTTTTCAATTACTTGCAAATTTTCTTTAACTGACATCTTCATTCATCGCTCCTTCGCTTGATTGGGATATGAAGGCTAGCATACGTCCCGTTTTACCTTTTTCAATACGATATGAGAAAAATCGATCTAATTCTTCAGAAGTGGCATGCTTTGTAACATAAATATTTGATTCTGGTATACCACCATGAATACATAAATATTTATTAATTTCTTTTAAATCAATACCATGCCTATCTAGATCACGTGTGTCAATCATAGGTGTAACATCTATTGGTAGATTTTTGAACTTAGATAGAATGTCGTCATTAATTTCATATGAGTTGGATGTCGCTGGTCCAATAACAACATAAAGGTCGTGTAAATCATATGGAAACTGTCCAATCATTTCATTTACAATTTGTTGTACCGTGCCACGCCAGCCAGCGTGAGCCAATCCGATAAAATGATGTTTCGGACTATAAAAATAGATTGGAACACAATCCGCATAACACATCGTTAGTACTGTATCACTATCATACGTATACATCCCATCTATTCCATGAAGGACATCATCCGATAATCTATCAATATTTTTACCACGATCTGCACGCGTGACTTCTACTACTTCATGGCCATGCATCTGAATCGGAAAGACCCATTGATTACGCGGTATGCCAATCTCTTCAGCAAGTATATTTTGATGGTGCGTCACATTTTCGGGCATGTCATCAATATAACGGGCCATATTAAATGCATTGTTTGGATACGGGCTGACACCCCCTTGTCGGGTTGTAAATCCAAGTGTTACACCATGATCCAGTGCGGCTTCATATGATAAATAGTGTTTGCGTTGTAAAAATTGTTCCATTCCTTACACTCCCTTCGTCTCAACGACATATCTTCAAATGCTAAACTTGACCAACCGTTAAAAAACGAAATGCTAGGACAATGAAGTAATGACATTTGCCCTAGCATTTTTCTACTCAAATTTGAGTATGATCACTATCTCTAGACAGTAACCAATTTATTTATAATGACGTCAAAGTTTAGCGACGTGTTCTTCTTGAGCGTCGTTCTTCTCTGTTACGGATAAAACTTGGAATATCATCTTCAGCTGTGCTATGTGCACGTGAAGAATCAGCTTCTTTGTCCGCTACACTACCGCCACCAAAGCTAGACTCTTTAGAAGTTGTTTGTGTTGCGCTTGCACCGAAACCTGAATGTCCTTGCTTACGCGCTTGAGATGATGGTTTATCTTCAAAACCTGTCGCAATAACAGTAACCACAATTTCATCTTGTAATTCTGGGTTGATGACAGTACCGAAAATCATGTTCACATCTTCATCAGCTGCATCTTGTACGATATCCGCCGCTTCTTGTGCTTCGAATAATGAAAGTGATTCTCCACCTGTGATATTCATAAGCACACCTTGTGCACCAACGATTGATGTTTCAAGTAACGGTGATGAAATGGCTTTTTTCGCTGCTTCTACTGCACGGTTTTCACCTGAAGATACACCGATACCCATTAAGGCAGAACCTTGGTTAGACATAATTGTTTTAACGTCTGCAAAGTCTAAGTTTACTTCACCAGATACAGCGATCAAGTCTGAAATACCTTGAACACCTTGGCGTAATACATTATCCGCTTCTTTGAATGCTTCCATCATTGGTGTAGACTTATCAACGATATCTAATAAGCGGTCGTTAGGAATAACGATTAATGTATCAACTGCTGCTTTCATAGATTCAACACCAGCAGCTGCTTGTGTTTGACGTTTACGTCCTTCAAAGCTAAATGGACGTGTTACAACACCAACTGTTAAGGCACCCATTTCTTTTGCAATTTTGGCTACAACTGGTGCTGCACCTGTACCAGTACCGCCACCCATACCAGCAGTAACGAATACCATATCTGCACCTTGGATTGCATCTTCAATTTGTTCACGTGATTCTTCTGCAGCTTTTTTACCGATTTCTGGGTTTGCACCTGCACCTAATCCACGTGTTAATTTTTCACCGATTTGGATTTTTGACTCAGCTTTAGATAAGTTTAAAGCTTGGCCGTCTGTATTAATTGCAATAAATTCAACATTGTTCATACCGTGATCGATCATACGGTTAACAGCGTTGTTACCGCCACCACCGACACCGATAACTTTAAGTGTCGCCAAATGATTAAACCCTTGTTCAAATTCTAACATTTAATTTTCCTCCTAATCTTTGTAGCCAATCAATCAAACAGAGATTTCATAATTTTTTTGAATTTACTTTCTTCTTGTTTTGGTTCACCGTTTTCAGCGTCTGTGTGTTCAACATATGTGTCTCCACTCGCATCTTCTTCAATCACTTCAGAAGATTGTTCATGAGGTTGCTTTTTCGGTTTTCTCTTAAAGAATGATTCAAATCCACCTGATTTTGTTTCTTGTGATTTTACATCATTTTCAATAACTTCTTCTTCAACTTCCTCGTTATCATGATTACTAATTGTAACATAATCTAATAACTCATCAAAAGCAATACTGCTAGAAATTGTTGAAATTGCTGAAGAAAATTCTGGTTTACGCACACCCATTTGTGATGGTGTGTGAATACGCACTTTTTCGCTCACCATATCTTGTAAAAGTTCTTTAACACCTAGTAAGTTTGCTGAACCACCTGTTACAACAAAACCACCATTTACTTTCGTTAAGTCAAGTGCTTCTAAAATGTCAAAGACTTCAAAGAAAATATCCTCAACACGTGCTTCGATCACGTCACTCAATTCTTTTTGTGTATACTGAGCAACTTCTTCTGAATCAAGTTGCTCTACGGTAAACACATCTTGATCTGACGCTGAATCATAAAAAGCATGACCATACTGTTGTTTAATCTTTTCAGCTGATTCGTATGTTGTATTTAAAAATTGTGCAATGTCATCTGTAATGTGACGTCCAGCCATTAGAACCACGTCGGCATCTACTAACTCGCCACACTCATAGTATGCGATTTGTGTTAAATCTTCACCAATATCGATGACGCATGCGCCTAATTCTCTTTCAGTTGGTGTCAAAATAGAACGATAATTGTATGAATCAGAATATACGTCTAATACATCAACACCACTAGATTCTACACATTTGATCATGTTAATAAGTACAGATTTGCGAATTGCAATCACACCTGCATCCACTTGTAATGAATGACGTGCAACCAGTTCTTTTGGATCTGTTACTTCATTATCTTCATCAACAATGAATCGAATTGGGAAGACATTCACAACTTCTGTGTCTGGGGCATCGTTTTTATTACGGATGCCTTCAAGAACTGTTTCGATATGTGTTCCTTCAATTTCAGTGTCTTCATGGAACTCAATTCTGTTTGTTTCATCATACACTTCTGTTCCAACAATCGGTAATTTCAAGAATACTTCTTTAATATCTATTCCCGAAGCGATAGAAGCTTTTTTAATTGTGTCTCTAATAGCTTGTTTTGCGACATCAAAGTCATCAATCAAGCCATTTTTTATTCCACTCGTATAGGTTTGCCCTGTACCTATCACGTTAATTCCGTTATGAAATTTTTCACCAACAATCGCTTTCACGCTTGATGAGCCAATATCTACACTCACATAATAATGCTCTTCCATAGATAGGCACCTCCTGACAGTTGTTTACATATTTACACTATTATAAGTTTACAATAACACTCTACTAATGTGAACTATAAACCTATTGAAATTCTAACTTTTTTAAACTAATTTAATATACTAAAATCATAGCCACTCATCTAGGGAGAAATGTCATTGAATCGTGATTTGATAATGTGATGTCGCTATTTCAACCTCTATACCACTCTTATCCTCATTCTATCATCCCCTTTTTTTAAAAGTATTATAGATACGGATATAATAAAGCGCCGAAACAACATACAATACTCACTAATGATGCTGTCTCAAGCGCTACGAAATAACTTGAGTTATCTTAAATGATGGGTGTTTTAATCAATTCACGTTTAATTCTCATCTTGCTCATGTTCTTTGATTTTATTTAACGCTTTTTGAAGTTCATTTTTGGCTTCATCTTCTAACTCGGTCTTATTGACGACTTGTTGTGAACTTGCCGATTCGTCATCTCCATTTGCATCACTGCCATATGGAATAAACGTTGCACCAACTGACAAATCAATATAACCAGATTGCTTTAATTGACCAGATTCATCTTTTTCTAACGCATGTGACATACTTGGATAATATTTAAGCTTTCGTGCAATTGTTTTTGTATTTCCCAATACTTCAATACCATCACGCATATAAAGACGAATCAGGTGGGGTTGATTCTTTTTAGGTTCATAGACAATTTCTGAGATTTGTGTACGAGTTGTACGGTCCATTTTTTCTAGCGCTTCAACTAACTTCTGTTTTTCCGTCCTTTTAAAGCCTTTTAAATAAGGTGCCTCGTTTGGTAAGGTTTCTTCAAAATTTTTAAGGATACGCCCATTTTCAATAACCGGTACGTCATTCCCTTTCACTGTCATGATACCTACAACTTTATGTTCAGTAATATTCACTTGCAACGTATTAAAAAGCCCTTTATTAATATCTACTTGTTTAATCAATGGGTGTTTTACAATACGTCTTTCTGCTTCATCACTGTCGTAAGAATAGACCCTCGTCTCATTGTTAATCTTTAAATCTTTTTTTATTTTATCAGTTGCAACATAATGGTTCCCTTCTACGTTCACACTTTTTACAATGCTGATAGGTGTATACATATATAACAGAATAGCCACAACTATAAGCAAAAGACCTAATACAATACTAAGCTGTATACGACGACGCTTTTTCAATTCGCGCATCCGCTTTTCTTTAAGAAATGTTTGATCAATCTTTTCAGTCATTCATTCCACATCCTTAATGTGATGGCAATTGATTGCGAAAAGCCTCAGTGAACATTTCACCGCGTTGTTCAAATGTATCATATTGATCCCAACTTGCACATGCTGGTGAAAGTAGAACGACATCATTCGGTTCAATAACTTCTTGAATTTTCTCAACAGCATCAACAACATCAATTGCACGAATTACTAACTTCCCTTGGCTCTCCCCTAGTTTAACAAACTTATCTTGTGTCTCACCAAAGGCAACCATGACACGTACGTTATTCATATAAGGAATGAGGTCATCGAATCCATTTCCTCGATCCAATCCACCACATAACCAAATGATTGGTTGTGTAAATGATTTTAATGCAAATTGTGTTGCTAACGTATTTGTTGCTTTAGAGTCGTTATAATATTTATTTGTTTTATTATTTCCAATGTATTGGAGACGATGTGCAATTCCTGAGAAAGTTGTCAATGATTGAATAATTGCACCTACAGATACACCAGCTAAAATCGCTGCCAATGTAGCTGCTAAAATATTTTCTAAGTTGTGCTTCCCTGGTAGCACAATATCATCTAAATGAATTAAATGAATCCCTTTGTATACAATATAATCATTTTCTACATAGATACCATCAACGGGTTGTTCTGTAGAGAAATATAAAATTTTAGACTTAATTTCAGCTGGATTAATCAAATGACGTTGCTGATAATTAAAGATTAAATAGTCGCTACCCGTTTGATTTCTAAAAATTTGTCTTTTAGCATCTTGATATTCTTCCAATGATCCATGATAGTCAATATGTGCTTCATAGATATTCGTAATAATCGCGATATGCGGACGATAATGTTCAATACCTAGAAGTTGGAAAGATGACAATTCCGTAATCAAATACTCATCAGCACGCACATCCTGAGCAACTTTAGAAGCAACATAGCCAATGTTACCTGCTAAATGACCCACCTCACGACTTTTGTTAAACATGTCCCCAAGAAGTGATGTCACGGTTGTTTTACCATTTGTACCTGTAATACCAATGATCGGCGCTTCAGAAATTAAATAACTTAATTCAACTTCTGTAAGAATTTTTAAACCACGTGCTTGGGCTTCTTGCAATAGAGGGACACTGTATGGAATACCCGGGTTTTTCACAATAATAGGATTTTCGTCTAATAGAGCAAGGGGATGAGAACCACTTACCACATTAATACCTAATGCTTCCAAATCTTTTGCATGTGGGTCTTGGGATAAATCTTTACCGTCATTAATTGTTACATCTGCACCAAGACGATGTAAAAGTTTACCCACTTCATAACCACTTTTCGCCATACCAAGTACAAGTACTTTTTTGCCTTTTAACCCTGTATAGTTAATCAATTAGCTCACTCCAATCCATAATCCGATGAGACCTGTAATTAAACCAACTGTCCAAAATACTGTTACGACTTTCCATTCGCTCCATCCTTCAAGTTCGAAGTGATGGTGTAATGGACTCATTTTAAATACGCGTTTGCCTGTTAACTTGAAAGAAGTAACTTGAATCATAACAGACAATGTTTCTAATACAAATACAAGACCAATAAATAACAATGATAGTTCCTGATTTAGCATAATTGAAATCGTTGCGAAAATACCACCTAACGCTAAGCTACCTGTATCACCCATAAACACTTTCGCTGGGTTAATGTTATATGGTAGGAAGCCTGCAAGTGCAGCAACCATAATGATACAGAATAAGCCGATTGCTGGTTGTTCCAGCACGAAACTCATAATTGCATACATTGTAAAACCAATAATTGATAAACCTGTTGCTAAACCATCTAAGCCATCTGTTAAGTTCACAGCATTTGAAAACCCAACTTGCCAAAAGACAATGAACAGTACATAAGCATAAGATAATGGGATTGCTGCTTCAGTAAATGGTAAGTTGATATCTGTTGAGAATTCAACACCATTAAATCCTTTTGCAACAATAAAGAAAATCACTGCAATTACAATTTGTGCTAGAAACTTTTGCTTACTTGTTAAACCTTGGTTATTTTTCTTAACAACAATAATGTAGTCATCAATAAATCCAATAAGACCAAATCCAATCGTCACAAAAAGTAACAATAATAACGGACTTGCTTGATCAACAAAGATACTTGCGATGATTGTAGTTACAATTGCACCAATTAAGAAAGTTAGCCCTCCCATAGTTGGTGTTCCTGTTTTTTTCATGTGACTCTGTGGTCCTTCTTCTCGAATACTTTGACCAAACTTCATTCTTTTTAATGTCGGAATTAAAATCGGCACTAAAACTGCTGTGATTACAAATGCGATAATTGCGCTAATAATAGCCATAATAAACTCCTTTTTGATTCGTATATTTTGATGCTAATTTCCAGAGAGTGGACAAAATTCCATAGAACTTTAACAGCGTTGCGAACAAATCTGCCTTTGAAACATCATTAAAAATATGAAATTGTTAGAGGCGTATTTAAAATTTAAGAGCGTTAGGTCAATCAGAAAATTATTTTTGACGCTATCGAAAGACTTTCTCCTAATACACTGACATTCTGTTTAAGACTGATTATATTAATAGACTTTAAAGATACAGACAAAGTGATACCAACAAGATGTCACGTCTATTTAGACAACACGATCTCATTGGCAACCACTAAAATACACATCTCTTTTAAGATTCCTCTTGTGAAGACATTTCAACTTCTATTTTTGTATTTTTATCAATTGGCGATTGCACACCAACTGTTTGTGAAGTGACAAAGCCACTGCCTTTCACTTTCACTTTTATACCTGTTAGAGATTCAAATGCAATGATGTCATCTCGTGTCCAACCAGTCATATCCGGCATTGTTAAATCTCCATCTGTTAATAACATTACGTTACTATTTGGAAGCAATCTTGTATTTGATGTCGGGCTTTGACTTACAATTTTTTCGCCTTGTCCAACGATGATTGCATTCATCGACTTATCTTCCAATGCTTGTTCTGCTTTTTCAACAGTTTTCCCAGATACATCTGGCACTTTTTCAATGGATATTTTCTCATTAATACCCTCTTCACCCACATTTAAATATTGCAATGTGTTTTTCATGATTGGTACAAATGCTTTACTTACACCCATTTCATAAGCTTCCTGGTCATTCTTCTGAGCCAAACTCATCCCTGCATATACAATAACGCGAGGATTTTTACTCGGGGCATGTCCCATAAAGCTTACAAAGTATGGGTTAGGACCTTGTACATATCCACCATTTTCAGGGTCAGCTACTTGTGCAGTTCCCGTTTTACCTCCAACACGATAGCCATCAACTTGATAATGTGATGCGTGGCTCTCTTTACTGTTCACCACTTTATCTAGTTCATTTACCACTTTCTTGGCTGTTTTTGGTGTTATTGGTTTTCCTGTCACTTCTCTTTTACCCTCTACAAAGGTTTCATCTGTGACTGGATTCATAACTGATGAAATAAAGTATGGGCACACCATTTCCCCTTTATTAAAGAATGCTGACTGTGCTTGCAACATTTGTGCAGGCGTTACAGTCGTCGATTGACCGAATGCACTTGTTTTTTGCATTAATTCATTTTCCCATGCAATATTACCACTTTGTTCACTTTCAAATAAACTGCCAGTCGACTTACCAAAGCCAAACTTTTCATACCATGACTGCATCTTACTTGCACCCACAAGGTCTTGGAGTTTCATCATCAATGTATTAGATGAATACGTAAACCCGAGGCTCATCGGAATTTCTCCCCAACCTTTTTTATTCCAGTCATAAATACGTGACCCTTCAATATCTCGATATCCTGATTCATATTTTTCTTTAGGTTTAAACTTACCTTCTTGTATCGCCGCGGCAAGGCCAAACGATTTGAATGTCGAACCAGGCTCATACAAGTTTTGATACATATCATTCGCCCATTTTTCTCCAAAGTCTTCTCCTGTTTCTGGATTAAATGTAGGTCGTTGGCTATATGCCAGTACTTCTCCTGTTTTTGCATCCATCACGATTGCAAATAAGTCTTTCGGTTTATAATGTTCTACCATTTTATCTAATGCTTCCTCTACAAACACTTGTATATTGGAATCGATTGTTAGGTGGACATCGTCGCCTCGTTTTGGCGCTACTTCATTTTTTGAATTTGGAATGATGTATCCCCAAATATCTTTAGTATATGAAGCATGACCTTTTTCTCCTGATAAATAACTATCAAAGATCTTTTCAACACCAAGAGCCCCTTTTAATTCGCCAGTATCAGGGTCTTTTTGTGCCATACCCACTAAATGAGATGCAAATTTACCATTAGGATAGAATCTTTGCACTTCAGGATACATTGTAATCCCTGGTAATTTCATATTTTCGATTTTTTCCTTATCATGATAAGTTAAATTTTGACCAGCTTTCCCAAATTCTACTTGGAATGCCTTTTTCATTTTCAATCGTTTTTCAATATCTTTTTCTGACATATCAATCACTTTAGCAAGTTGCTTTGCTGTCTTCTTCTTATCGACAACATGCCTTGGTTCTTTAGACTCCTCACTCGCCCGCTTATCGATAACTGCCGCTAAACGAAAACGGTCTACATCTTCGGCGAGAACTTTACCATGACGATCATATATTTTCCCACGTTCAGCAGATTGATCTAATTGTGCTAAATATTTTTGGTTGGCTCGCATAATCAAATCCTCACCCGAGGAATGACCGGAAATCATTATAAATCCGTATCTCAAAACCAATGAAAAAAAGAGCAGCCCGAGTACACCTGTCAGGAGGACTGCTCCTAGTTTGTTCTTTTTGATTTTAATTTTTCGTTTCGCCATTGTTACGCACTACCTTTACATTCTCATTCTGTAGACTCATGCCTTGCTTTTGAGCTTTGTTATAGATGCGTTCATATGAAGCATTTTTCATCGTTTCAGATTTCAATGCGCTATTTTGACTTGATTGTTGTTCAATTTTTTGATCTAAATCTGCAATTTTACCCCTTGTATCATAGGCGTCCATTTTAAGAGACAACATAAAGATACTAATTGCAGCAATTAATGCAATCATAGATATGTATAGCAGTTTTTCAAATCGTGTAAATTTGACTACTACTTGCTTTTTTATTGTTTTTTTCTCAGGAGTCGATATTTTAGGTTCATTTTGCGGGTCTGCTACGTGCTGGTGATACGGTTCATATATTTTTTCTACAGCCATAAATAATCTCCTTTATTTTAGTATTTCTGCAACGCGTAGTTTTGCACTTCTTGCTCGATTGTTATCTGACAAGTCAGAATCAGTTGCGACGATTGGTTTACGATTCACACGTTTTAACTTAGGTGTATATTCTTCAGGAATGACAGGCAACCCTCTTGGTACTTCTGGACCTTTTTCATATTCTTGGAACATTTGTTTACATAAACGATCTTCTAAAGAATGGAAAGTAATGACAGAAATACGTCCACCCACTTTCACACATTCAATCGCTTGTTCCAGGCTGTCTTCAAATGCTGCCAGCTCGTCATTTACTGCAATACGAATTGCTTGGAATACACGTTTAGCAGGATGTCCGCCTTTACGTCGTGCTTTAGCAGGAATCCCCTCTTTAATACATTCAACAAGCTCTAATGTCGTCGTGATAGGTTGTGCTTCACGTCTCGCCTCAATTTTTCGGGCGATTTGTTTTGAAAACTTTTCTTCTCCATAACGGAAAAAGATTTTAACCAAGTCTTCGTACGACCAATCATTTACAACTTCATATGCTGATAGGTCTTGTGTTTGATCCATTCGCATATCAAGTCTTGCATCATGGTGATAACTAAATCCTCTCTCTGGTATATCCAATTGAGGACTTGAAACACCTAAGTCGTATAAAATACCATCGACTTTTTCAATTTCTAAATCATCTAATATCTGTTGTAAATGTCTAAAATTACTGTGCACAAAAGTGACTTTATGCAAATCATCTTTCAATTTTTCCTGTGCATGTTCTATGGCTGTTGTATCTTGATCAATAGCGATTAAACGCCCTTCATCAGATAGTTGACTCAAAAGGTATTGCGAGTGTCCAGCGCCACCAAGTGTACAGTCAATATAGACACCATCTTCTTTGATATTCAGTTGATCGACTGTTTCTCTTAGTAAAACGCTAATATGATGAAACACGCCATAACCTCCGTTATATTAAAAATCAAAATCTATTAAATCCTCAGCAATTTCTTCAAAATTCTCTTCGGATTCATCATAAAAATCATTCCATGTTGCACGATCCCAAATCTCTATACGATTAGAAACACCTATAACGGTACATTCTTTATCAAGATTGGCATATTCTCGTAACTTTGCTGGAATATTAATTCTTCCTTGTTTGTCTATCTCCACTTCAATGGCTCCTGAAAAGAACATGCGCATAAATTTACGCGCATCACGTTTCGTCATAGGTAAGGTTTTCATCTTGTCTTCTATCGTTTGCCATTCTTCTAGTGTGTAACCAAACAAACATTTATCAAGGCCCCGTGTGATAATGAAACGTTCATTCAAGTCATATCGAAACTTAGACGGAACGATCATTCGCCCTTTTGCATCAAGCTTATTTTCGTATTCGCCCATGAACATTTCTTCTCACCTCACCTTATTTATAATTTACCACATCTCACCACTATCCTCCACCAATTCTGTAAAATTAATAAAATTTTATCTTAAAATCAAAAAAAGAGAGTGAAACGCATATAGCGAATCACCCTCAAAAGGTTGATATATCTATAGTTTGATAATGATTTGATCAAAAGTGTAAGGAAGTGGAGGGAAAGTGGTAGATGCATACACATTTAACCCATTTTCGTTCAAAATTTGTAATGGATTCCATACACGCTCTTGTAAACCACCCATTGGATGAAGTGTTTGTGTTAACACTTCAAAATGACGCATACTAATTTCATTTTCTCTTGCAATATTATTTAAGTAACGTGACTTAAGGTATTCCAATTGATACATTTGAATCTCTTGGTTTTTCTTCACTAAATTTTTATTATCTTCTGTATCAGACATTTCTGCAGTTACTGTTTCATAAAATGCTTGCTGCGTTTCATGCATTTTTTCAATTTGTTCAAGCACTACTTCTGACGCATTCGCACGAATAAAACGGTCTCGTGCCGATTGTGTGCCCGTTTCCATCACTTCTTCTAATGTTAAATCATATTTCTTTAATAATTTTTCAGTATTTGATGTTAAATAAGTCATTCTCATACGTGGTAAAACGATTGGCATTTGAACATCAAATAATTCAAACACACCTTTTAATTCTGCCCAGTATTTAATTTCACTTGGTCCACCTATAAAGGCAACTGTATTAAATAGCCATTCCTCCATTAGAGGTCGTGTGACAACATTATTTGAAAAGCGTTCAGGTGCTTCATCTACAAGTGATAACAATGCCTCTCTTGAATAAGTTTTATCACTCTTACTTAACTTAAATTCCCCATCTACATATGAAAGTAATTGACGTTGATCCTCTTCATGAAGAAAAAGATGGACATTCGTATCCGTTTGAATCATTGCTGTTAGGCCTGCTTCAGTCGTCTGGCTTTGAGCATTACGAAAAGCTTGATCTACTTCTTCATGTCGCTGGATAATTTCTTTCAATAAAGGCATCTCTAAATTTCTCAATGCAGTATCTTGTGCATCTATCAATAAAATACCGCGTTCACCAAAGCACAATTGGATCATTTGTTTAAAAACATCCACCCATGACTCTGACTGTTGTATCATGCGGTCAATTTCATCAAACAATTGCTTTGAATATACTGTTTCAGGCATCGATTCAAAAAATTGCACAAGTGTATCATGTAATGCCTCACGATCTGGAGCATAACGAGAAACGGTTGTTTCAGGTGGTGTCATCGTATGATATTTTACTTTCTTCAACTGACCGATTCGTTGATTCATCACATACGTATGATTCACCTCATCAAAGTCATGGTCTTCCCCTGCAATCCAAAATACCGGTACCACAGGTTCTTTATATTCTGTAGATAATTCATCTGCCTTCGTTACAATTGATAAAATTTTATGAAATGTATAAAGTGGCCCAGTAAATAATCCAGCTTGTTGTCCCCCAACAACAACTTTTGCACCTTCAGATAAAGCAGCAATATTTTCTAATTGCGCCTGTGTCAGTGTTAAGTCTGACATGTATTCACGTACAACATTAGCTACTTCTTTCTCTCGCCCATTACTTTTATATGCCATACGTTGTTTGTAGCTTTCATCTTTATTGGGATCATATGTAAAAAATTGTAGGATGTCCGCATTATGATTCGTGTATTCTTTAATAAATGAATCATTTTCTTTAATCGTGATATTTAAACAATCCATGCTTGTATCTCCTTATACTGTAATCATTACCAGTATAAGGGTTACACGTCTATCTGACAATTTTACGGCTTACTTCAATAACTTTCAGAATTGCGTTATAATAGAAGAAAGTCAACAAAGGGGGTCATCCAATGGCAAAGGTAACGCACCTGGATATTAACTATAAAACTGAAGAATTGTTTGCGGCATTTCGTGAAAATTTTGGAAACAAAGATTTATACTTAGTAGATGAATTACATGGTGAAATGATTGATGCAAGTTCTGACTCACCTTTTTACGGTATTTTTGTCGGTGAGAAACTTGTAGCGCGCATGGCACTCTATCGTAAAGGAGAAGTGGAAGAAACATACTTCCCTGATTACGAAGACTATCTTGTTATATGGAAAGTTAAAGTGCTAAAACCTTATTGGAGGAAAGGATATGGTTCTGATCTTCTAGAATTCGCGAAGTCATTCGGCCATCCGATCAAAGCAATTGCACGTTTTGAATCAAAAGGCTTCTTTGTAAAAAATGGATTTGAAGATTTAGAGGCTAAAAATGATGATGGGCATGACATTCTCGTATGGGCACCAAATAAGAAATAAAAGCGAGAGAGATTGAGACAAAAGCGCAAATTATATAATGTCTCAATCTTTTTTATTAATGACAGAAAAAAAGCTAGAAGCACATCATAAGGTGTGTTCCTAGCTTTCATTTTATGTTCATTTAGAGGAAACTTGCTAAAAAACTTGAAATTCAACAAATCGCACTTATAGATTAAATCACTTATTAATCATACGATTTGACGCTTTTCTTTATACAACTACTTTAGTATTTGTTTCGACAATAGCTCAATAACTTAACTTAGCCGAAGAAACCAGAGATAAGACCAATGCCTTGTGCTAAAATATCAGCAATACCTATTCCCATTGTTACCCAGTCTTGATCTAAACCTGCTTGTACCGTATCTTTAATTGCATTAATAAATTCTGACATAAATATGTACACTCCTTAAATAAGACTATTTCAAAACCAAGTCATCGTAATTGATGACTTCGCTTTGTTAACTACACTATAGCTTATCTTTTACCGTATCGGTCCGATATTCCCTAAGTCGTTATATTTCATTCATAACTGTTAAAAGATAATGTTATTTTAACAGTTACGTTGCCTAACTGTTAATTGCAATAAGTATATTGCTGCATTAATATCAGAACTCATTTCTCTACAACACATAGGCATGCCTAACTGTTAGTAACTCTTGAAAAAAAGACAGCTGCGAAACCATAGTTATGAGTTACGCATTATCTCACTCCTCTACAGTGATGTTCGTTAAACTATCATTAAATCATTCAAAGAGGAGGTCGCTAATATGACTTGGGCGAGTATCATTCTAGGTATTGTAAAATTAATTAAAGGTTTAGTCGACACATTCGCAAAATAAGATATTGATATCATACTGAGACACACTGCAGATGTCTCAGTATTTTTTTGTATTTATACAAGTTTCTATATAATGTTTTGATTAACAGTTTAATTTAAACACCATATATGAATTGTAAAATTTCTGCATATGAGTTAAATGGAAAGAAATTTATTGAGTAATCTGTTGATTTATTGCATGGACTTAGATATAATAAGTTTTGTGTTAAAAAGTCCTGGTAGCTCAGCTGGATAGAGCAATGGCCTTCTAAGCCATCGGTCGGGGGTTCGAATCCCTCCCAGGACGTTACTTATAGAAATTTAAAGACATTTTAATTTTAAGAATCCCGTAAACACGGGGTTCTTCTTTATTTTGTTTAGAATTACATGCCATATCTCACTAATTTTTAGGGACTTTTTAGGGACCCAAACTTGTATAATTAACCCCACCCAAATTAATGAGTGGGGTTTGGTTATTATTCTTCTAGTTGCTTTTGGTAGTTGTATAGTTTTTCGGCAGTTTCTAAAGATATACCGCCAAGTTGTCTAACGCCTCTTCTTAAATCTGATATGCGTGCCTGTGATATACCCGTATCTTTATGAATTTGGTAGCCTGATACATTACTATCTAGTAATTTTTGAATCGTTAATTTAAACTCAGTCATTTCTTCTCACATTCTTTCTTTTTAAAAAGTAAATGTGTGTTTTCCTTCCAACAAACAACAATAATGGTAGGCTTAATACAACTAGTGATAAATACATTTGTACTGTCATGTTTGAAAACCCCCATAAATTATTATATACTTCAAGTGTAGGAGGAGCCAAAAGGCTCCATTAGATTACTTGTCTTGGTTATCTTGTTTGGTCCCCAGATAACCTAGGTGCCACATTCTAAGTTGTTTTAATAGCGCTGGAAGAACTAGTATCAACAACGATGCCGGTTGTTCTAGCGCTTTTTCTATCAAGTAAACCAAGGTTTTACCCTCCCTTCACTTGAAGTGTGTAAGTCATTAACTAACTTACATATATAATTATACTACCCAAACGGAATATATTCAACCCTTTTTCTCAACTTTTCTCTATTTTTCTGCACAAAAATAACCGCACCAGTTAAGGTACGGTGAAAGGTTAACCTCAAGTGCACTCCACAGATGTGTCTCGTTGTTTTAATTTGACTAGTGGTATATGCTTTCGTTTATTTTACAAATCAAACAAATCATTTATTAATTCCAAGCATTCTTCATATGTAATAGTTGTATAAAGGACTATACTCCCGTATCTAGAAACACTAAAACTAATCTCTTTGTCTAAAAACGGATATACAACAGCAACTGTGGAAAGATCTCCTGATTTATCCATTAGTCCATAAATTTCAGTGTTATGAACCTGGTCTCCATTTAACATTCCACCAGTTACAGTTTCTATAGTAACATTTTTGAACTGTGCCTTTCTAACGTTATTAGATCTATTTTTTATTTCATCTAAATCAATTGTTCTTGCGCTATAATTCAAATTAAATTGCTCATCAAAAACATCTTTTATAATGTGGGCAGCAATTTTGTTAGCATATACTACTAGATTACCATCGGATAACCTATAAAAAGCTTCATATCTATTCCTTACAATAACACTAGACAAATTCTTACCTAGTGCTCTTACTTGTATAGATTTTGGTTCGTCAACGACTAAATTACATCTAATATACTCTCCAATCTCCTCATTGATAAACAATTCTGTTGTCAATTCTTCTTCAACATCATTTAAAACTTCATAACGAGTTGTTGTTATATTATTAATTTCTACTTGGTGGTTTTCTGACTCAAATACCCATATTGACTGCATTTATCTCTTCTCCTTAAACAATCATAAAATCATTTGCAATTTTATATATATTTTTCGAACTTTTACTTGTATAAGATAAACTATTTTTATTAATAATCACTTCTTCATTTAAGTCATCGATTAAAAACGCTGTATCTACATGAAGAATCATACTCTTTACATTCTCTTCTTTAATTCTATGCGTAGAAGCAGACAAATATGGATTTTTAATATTGTTGTAGATTATCTTTAAATTATAGGTTCCTTCATTATTTAAATTGCGATTATTGAAGTCCTCACATATATTGATAAACTCATCAATTGCCTTTTTGGCTTGTTTATAATAAGTTCTAGTCAAAGTCATACGTACAAATGAATTTTCTCCATACTCATCGGTAGGAAAGTCATCTTTTTTAAATTGAATTATAAAATCATTCATATTTATGATGATGTTATTAGTATTAGCATTCATAACAACATAGTTTTCTTTTTTTAAAAGTTCTTTTATACCTTTAAAATTTATATCACTTTCACCAATATACCGATAACTTAATGTTATTTCAGTCGTTTTAGCAAATTTAAAAATCTTAGAAACAAACATATAAAACCTTATTTTTCTGTAGTAAAAAAAGGAGAAAACACCATAACAAGCTCCTAAAACTCCGGCAACATTACTTACCAAACCTAGATAATCCATATTCCCACCTCCCTACAGTAATTTTCAATCCATTATATCATAAAAACACCACACTTTTAACTAGCATAGGTGGCGGTAAATAAAGCCGGATTAGTTACCGGTAATCTATATGTATTATAGTACAAAAAACAGGGCGACCGTTACAGCCACCCTAAAATTTACGCCCATTCAATAGAACCCCAGTATTTCTCACTTTTAATTCTTTCGTATTTATCTGTAATTTTACAAACAGCACAATAAAAATGCTTTTTACTTGCACCAGGTGCTTGATATTTAAATCTTATCCACCAATAGCCGTTCTTTTTAATGACTTGGTCAAACTTAACCCAATCATTTTTATTGTAAAGCCATGATGCCTGGTCAACCACTTCTCCGCTCAATCCAGGCGAACGTCTAACCTTTATTGCTGTATTTGGATAAAAGACACCGCCCCAATTCCAAGCAATCTGTTGCACTTGTTTTTTACCTGCTGGTACGCCTCCAATTGGTTTACCGTGAATTGCACCTGCAATATCTTTAGCATACTTATCATAGTTCTGCTTGATATAGTCCATGTCTTTTTTGTTTGTAATAAAACCCAGTTCAGCCAGCCTATAATTGACATTAATTTCAGCCGATACATTTGCATTCAAAAGGTCATTACGCCCTGTCACGCCCCGAATTTGACCGACATTCGACTTAATAACAGACTGAATTGCGTTATCAATCGTATCAGCTTTAAATTGCCCTGAAAAACGAAATATTTGTTTATAATCTGTCGAATATTTCGTTTTCTTTTCGTTTCATGTATTGCTCCATAAATTCATAGTCAGGGTGATTGTTTTTAGTGGGGAGGCTGATTATTTGTTTTTTCATACGTCTAGCGTTAAATTTATAACCGTATTGATATTTTTCTTTCTGTTTTAATATCATATTTTTTATAAACAGATAAGTATATTTGTTGCCTTTGTTCCTTAACGATAATCTTTTAACATCATCTGAAAATATGGCTTTGTATGGATGATAAAAATTTTCTACAACACTGCCATTATAATTAACTCCTAAAACATTAGAATCTTCACTAGAATTTGTGTTGCTGACATAGTTAGTAATTCCATTATTGCTATCAGTTGATCCAATAAATGGGGTCAAACCTCTTACGAAATCATTTTTAGTTAGTCTTTTCCCAGACTTTATTAGAAATAGAGATTCTATAAAATAGTTTTCCCACCTAACCTCATCTAACTCTCGCCAATCAGAAATTTTGTGTTTTTGTTTCACTTTTACTTGTGATTTTATATTAAAATATTTTTCTTTGATATAGCGTTCCATGAAGTCATAATCAGGACTATTATTTTTAGAAGGAAGCAATATTTTACGTCTTTTTACTCTTAATTGGTTTAGACCATAACCATAGTTATATATAAATTTCTGTTTATTGTACATAGTTGCAATAAACAAGCCTATATATTTATTTAAGCTTACGTTATAGCCTATGTAAACATTTTTGTGCGGTATAAAATCTTCTGTTTTATAAAGAGTTAGTCCAACAGAACCTTCTCCAGTTTTAATAAAAACTAAAGCGTTTCCTTCTACTTTCAGTTCTTCATTATTAGCGAAACCTACCACACCATTATTTTTATATTTTGCCCCTATACACGGTAACTTTGAATCATTTTTTAAATTCAATTTTGAAAAGTCAGACGTAGTCCCAGATTTAATACTGAATAACTCATCAGTTGTAAACGCCTTCCATTCTCTATCACTCAGTTTCATCTTCATCATCGAATAAATACCCCCTGCCGTGCAGTTTCATGTCGAATTCGAATGATAAATAATCAGCAATTGTTTTTTCAAAGTCCTCATCAGTAGGTATTTCTTCATTGTAGTAGAAGAAGCTATGTAACCATTCATCCTCCCAAGTAATAGGGGATTTAACTAAAAAGTTAGTATCCGCATCTTCATAATCATTTAACACGTTTAAAAGATAATCTTTTTTTGATTTCTCAGTACCATCTCCAACTAATCCCACATGTTTACGCACTATATAACCATCATCAGAAAAGTTTACAAAATTAACACGTTTTTTGTTGTCTTGTGGAATACCTGCAGTGAAAATTGCTATGCATGGATTTACTCCCACGCCATAAAAGGTATCTTTATTAAGCGTAATTACTGTTTCTAATGAATGTTTTTCTAGTATTTCACGCTTGTAATCCTTATCATTTTTAGTTTTGCCAATCATTGTACTTTGAGGAACGATAGCGGCTAACTTAGCGTCCTTTTTCATTAGTGATAATGTTTCGTTGATAAAACTAATTTCTGATAAGTGACTTAAGTTTTTCGTTTTAGCTTGTGAATATGGAGGATTAATTAATGCCTTAGTAATTTGAGTTTTATATAGTCCTTTTTCAACATGGAATATGTCATCACGTTTTAGATTACTTTTACCATCACCACGTAAAATCATATTTGTAGTTGCTATAGCGAATAGCTTTTGTTGTAATTCAATTCCATGTAATTGTTTTTGTTTTATTTCAGCCTTTTTAATTTCATCACTTGTTTTTCCTAACATTCTATTCATGGCAGCTATTAAAAAACCACCCGAACCACAGCACGGATCTAATACATAATCGTTTTCGTCAATATCAATTAATTCACACATCAGGTTTGTAATATGTCTAGGTGTTAAGACTATACCTAATGGATTGCCATCATTTCCTCCATATTTTACAAATTCTCCATAAAAATTACCTAGTATATCCATATCAGAGTGTTTGATATTTTTCTTTAATTTATTACTTAGCTTGATAGTAAAATATCTTAATGGTGTCATCCCTAAATCTTCTCTTAATCTATTTAACGTCAAATCGTTCTGTATAAAAGTGAAATTGTCTTTTAATTCACCAATTTTAGCATGAGGCATTAAACTTTTATTTCTTAAATATTTATCAATAGCATCAAAGAGGATTTCACCATCTTTAACACCCTCACCTTGAAGTCCTTGTAGTTTATCCACATTAAAAATCACTTCTTCATTTTCTAAAGCTAGTAAAATTGCGGACACTACAGAAGCTTTCTTTTCGCCTTCAAGCGAACCGTAGTTCCTTAAATCCTCGTGCAAATCTGCAGCAATTTTATTAACTTCTATTAATTCTCTTTCTTCTTTAGGTAACTCTCCTAATACAGAAACACGATAAAATTCTTCAATATTTTCTTCTTTTAAATCCTCTAAGTTGTTTATATCTGAAATATATTTATAGCTTTTACTATCTACGTAATGTATGCTAATTTTATTCGAATGACCATCTCCAGATGCGCCAACAGCAAAAACCTTATCAATTATATTTGTATGTTTAATAATATGTCGTGCGTAATGCACTGCGCCATTAACAGCATAATCTTTCAATATCTCTGGTGAATCTAAAATTAATTCGTCGCCTTCTGATTTCATTTCATGCTTATGTATATCTTTTTTATCTTCAACAACAACTAAAAATCCATCACTAAAAAATAAAAACTCTGGTTTACCTACTTTTCCATTTAAACTTTTACTTGCCGTTTTTAGCGCTTCCGCTATTTCAACATTACTGCTTTGTTGTTCATCGTAACTTACGCCTAAACTTTCAATTTCTTTTCTTATAAATTGATCTATACCAGTTTTTTCATTCATTTATATTACCTCATTTTATTACATGTATAGCATTATTGTAGCATTTATAACGATTTTTAGACATAAAAAACAACCACCCAGTAACTAGTATGGGTGGTGTAGCGACTGTAACAACTCTATGTTATCAAGATATGTGTATCGAGTGATGACAAGGAAGATGTCTCCTGTGAGACCAACAGTCAGATATACGGCCTCTGCCGGGCTATATAGTCCACTCCTACTATATACGCATGTAATTATAACATAAAAAATAGGCAAGTACCGAAGTACCTGCCTACTACTCACAATTTCAACTTGAGAGAGAAATGTTAAATAAAGTATGTAGAAATAATACCACAATTATATATTAACTGATTTCTCCCCATAAGTCACCTAATATCTGATTAGGCGGTGCGACGCCGTTCCACTCTCTAACTGGTAAATACAGACGTTCACCTTCAAAGCTATCATAACCTACCCACACGTGACCATCTTGTAACATTACTTCATCATAATTAATAGTGGTACCCGGTTGAAGCTTGCCTGCTTTGTTACCCTTGATTCTGAAAGGTCCTTCTTTCCACACTTGAATTTCTTCATTTCCATTTTTGAATGTGGCTTGTTCATTCTTCCACCATGTACCGTATTTATTCTTATTCCAATCAGTCTTTTTAACCACTTGCTTTTTCTCTTGCTGCTTAACTTCTTGTTTAACGTCAGATTGTTGAACCGTTTCTACTTTGCTTACTTCTAGCTTTCCACCGTCATAATAATGTTTGATGCGTTTGATGAAGTAGTCTTTCATTCTATTAATATTTGCAGCTGTGTAAGGTGCTCCTTTACCAACATGCAACTCCCATGAACGATGTGGACAAGAAGTACCAAAGAATTCGTTATGCAGGCGTACAGTGTTGCGATTAACTGGTAATCCGTACGACTTCATCACGTCCGCAGCTACTTTTAATGTCGCTTCTTCGTTTTCTAAGAATAATTTGTCTGATATTCTACCAGGATACGACTCACACACTTCAAAACCAATAGCATTTGCGTTTGCCCATTGATTACCACAGTGCCATTCAACGTAATCTGTTGGATGATACCAAAGTACCTCATCACGATTGACATACACGCTCGCCCACCCATTAACGTGTGTACCATTGTTTTCACGTGCATAAAGCCAAGGTAGGTATTGACTCGGTGTCATGCTTCCATAGTCATTATGGATAATCACAGCTTGAATGCTGGGCTTCGGCGCTGTAATCTTATTACCTTTAATATGATTTGAATAAATATGTTTCAATTCTTTCACGCTCCCATTTTTAGATTTATCTTGCTTTTTATTTAAGTTAGTAATATCGTACTTTTCCATCGGCAATCCACTGCACACTTGCGATTTTTCATCTTTAGGCGAATCTTTTGGTCTAAGTTGTAAATGTATGTGTGCAGACATTGGATTGTCGCAATAGTTACTGCTACCTTGTAACCCTACAATGTCACCTTGATTGACTTTATCGCCAACAATAAAACGCAATGAACCACGCTGTAAGTGACCATATATCCAATCATTTTCGTTGGCGTCTTTAATCACTAAAGTACCGCCAAAGTTACCGTAGTCATTAGATTCAACCACAGTGCCACTAGTGACTGCAGGCACATCATTTGTTGTATTCGTATATAAATCGAATGCACGGTGGTAACCGTCACAAAATTCATCATAATTAATGCCATTCTCTGTATAGTTACGGTAACCATAATTGTTAGGATAATTATCATATGTGCGTGGATCAGATGATATCTTCCAACCTCTTTTAGTTAAATAGTCAATAGCTGTTAACACTTATTTCCCTCCAATAAAAAAAGAACCGACATAAGTCAGTCCTTTTTCTCGATTTTGATATTCATTTCTGCTGTGTCACCTTCAAGATCACGAGAATGCTTGCTTGAAAATTCTTCTTTGATTTCAGTTGTGACAGATGTGCCTTTTTCTTTTTTGATAACTGCTAATTTTTCAGCTATTTCTTGCGGTACAAAAACGCCCATTTCAGCACAGTTTTCCACAATGGATAAGCCTTCGTTGGCAATGTAGAAAAAGATTGTAATTACTAAAATTCCACCGTTAGTCCCTAAAATTTGATCGATGATATTCGCAAGTACGATAATACAAAAAATTAACAGCTTACGAGCGTAACCGAACAGTGATTTTCGACTCCATAGCTTGTCTTTTTTTAATGCTTTAGCTAAGCCTGTGAAAATATCAACAGCCATCAAAATCATTAAGAAATATAGTAACCTAAGTTCACCGGCATAGATAAACGTTTTAAAGGCTTCACTTTCAGTAAAGCTTACTGTAACTGCACCAAGCATTATTCAGTAGCCTCCTCGACATCTTTTTCAACATACAGTTCGCCATTTTCATCAAACTTAGTACGTTCAATGCTTTGCTTAACATAGTACGTTTTCGTATTGTTTTTGAAGATTTTAGCAAGCATATTTTGTAAGCCACACGCTTGTTTTGCTTCGTCCTCTGTTTCAAATTTAAATGCATTGTCGGGCGATACGCCACGTGTAAAACCATTGCTAAAATTCCGCATAAGTGGGCTTTCTTCTCCTTGCGGATTAACCTCGACTAAATAAAATTCTGTAATTTGTTCCATAATAAAACCTCCTAAAATTTGGTATAAAAATAGTGGTATAAGTTACTCACTTACACCACTATCATTTTCATCGGTATTTTGTTTGTTTTCTAATTCCTCTTGATACAGTGCGAGCAAAATTGCATTGTTTTTTTCTAACTCGGCGATTCTGTTTAATAAGTTGTTAATCACTTTGTTAGGGTCTGCTTGTAGTTGGTTATTTTGATTCATTTATTTGTTCCTCCAATTGTTTGATTTGTTTTTGTTGGTGTTTTATCACAGGTATTAAATGAACCCATAATCTATCATATTGAATACCTTCGATTTCGCCGTTACTATCATAAGTTACAAACTCAGAAAGTCCAACATTTTCAACGTCTTCTGCAATTAATCCAGAATGTCTTTTTATAACAAAAAAGTCATCACTCAATCTTTTACCTGCTTCTATTTCTTTCGCATAAGTTTCTGATTCTGCCTTATCAAACCAATGTTTTACGTTTAAATTTAATATTGATTTCGAATGTTCCAGTTGTTCATCTTCTGTCTTATATTGGTTATCAATATCTAATTTGTATTTACTTGCTGATGTCGCACGTCCTAGTGTTCCATATGTAGTGACATAAACATTTGCGCCATAGGAATAAGTTCTGTTGTAAACCGCCTTAGACGCTAATCTGTCGCCATCTGAGTCACTACCAGCAATTAGAATGTCTTGACTTTGCATACCTATATAACCATTTCCAGCACGACGTTTAATTAGGTTGAATTCACCAACACCAGCTTCAATCGTCGTATTTCCACCTCCAGTGCTGCTGCCGTCTACCACTTCAACACGTGGATTAGATGAGGCTTTGTAAAATCTCAAACCTGAGCCAAAACCATTAACATCTGAGCCATATAAGATATAACCATTTGTTTTATAATCCAATGTTTCATTAGAAACCGTTAATGCGAATGTATTATGACCGGGGCGATTAAGTTTATAAGGTCTAAAATAAATAGGCGACTGCCTACTTTCAATGTTTACTGACGCATATGAATCAATCATTACTTTGTTAAGATTTGATTGTAAACCTAATACACCAGAACTAAATAAAGTTAAACCTCTGACATCGCTGTATTCTGTTGAGAAAAATTCGATTGTACCAGAAGTTAAATCATCACCAGACCCGTCTAAGAATGTTGATATACCAAAATCAGAAAAAGACAATTTTGTTTGCTTCTCATAATTAGAAAATGATAAATAACCATTTTTCATAACGGTATTAACTGTATTGGTTGAACTAGTTTCTCTCCAAACTCTGTCGTATCGACCATTTAATTCTAAGGTATCATTTTTAATATTGATATAATTTATACTGTCCCCCCCTCTGATACCAATATTATTTACATTGATGTCTAAACCTTCCTGCGATAAGTTTAAACGGTTAATGATTTCATCTTTACCGACTTTATTATTTACATTACCAGCTAACACTTGAAAATCTTTGTTCACATTGATATTGACACGGTCACCCCTCAACATAATACCATCAGGTCCAACAGTATGTGATTGAATGCTACCATTTTCATCATATCTAAAACTTAAACCGGTTGTAGTATTAATTGTTAATTCAGCCAAAATACGAGATAACGTTTTTCGTGACGCATTAAATTCTTCCGAAGTTGTACGTGCATTGATGTCAGTGCCATTCTGATTAATCTGTGTTTGCATAACATCAAGCGTTTTATTAGTTTCTGCTTTTGTTTCATCAATATCTGCTTTGACATCTTCAGGCGCAGGCGTCCAGTCCGTAGCTTTGTTGCCTTTTTCTATTTTGATGTTTTCAATTGTAAAACGGTCTCCGTTGTTATTGTTGTAGAAACTCAATTTCCATAATGTACCCGTTTTAGTTGTTGATACTAATGGTAAAGTGAATGATAGCCTTTGTTTTTTATTGCCGATATTTTTAAATACCGTTCCTCCAAACTTGAAATCAAAGTTGGTTAAAGCATCATATACTTTTAGTATTTCACCGCGTTCCATTTGCACATCAAAACTTATCGTTATGATTTCGCCCAACTGTAATTTACTATGTGCACTTGTGATTAAAGTATCCCAATACTGATTATAATTGTTCGAAGTATCATTGATAGCCTTTTTGATATTTACGCTGTTTTCTAATAAATTTCTGCCGCCGACTTGCACATTGTTCACTGCTGTATTAATTTGATTTGTTGTTGCAGCTTTGTTATCTGTATATTCTTTGATGGTCACACGGTCATTAATCGCATTACTTAATTGTTGACGTTGCGTGTCTGCGCTGTTTAAACGCGTGACTATATTATTTTGGTCTGCGTCGTAACTTGTTTGCGATACTTTACTATTGATTTGTGCAGGTAACACATCTAATTGCGCTTTTTGTTCATTGACTTGTGTTTGCAATGGTTGTAGTTGATCATTAAGCATACGATTTACTTCTGTTTTTGTAGCTGTGTATTGTAGACTATCTTGTAGCTGTTGTAAGTTACTTTCAGCAGTATTTAAGCGAATATTTAATGGCTTAGTAACGTCATTTATAACGTCTTCTTTCACTGCTTTTATCGAATTAGACAACTCACTTTTTGTTAGTTTAAACGTGTTATCAACTTCATTTTTCAAATTCAATGCAGACGCATCAGCATATCGTTTTAGATCAAGACTTTCAGCTTCTATTCTTCTATTCAAACTTTGCATAGTGTTGTCTAGTCTTTCGCCAACTTCTACAACAGATTGATGCATACCTTCAACAGCAGAATTCAAAAGCATACTTGTAATTTCACTAATACGATTTTCATCAGGGATATTAGATGTTAAAGTTTGATTCGTCGAGTCCCAACGTCCACCTATCGTTTCAGCAACTTTACTCATAGCGTCATTAAACTTTTTATCAGTATACTGCGACTGTAGTAATTTAAAGCGTTCGTTGATTGATAATTTAGCATTTTCCACTACATTATAAAGAGTTTGTAATTTCTCTCTATAAGTAAGAAATAATGCTTGAGTATCTATTAACTTGCCTATCGTAGCAGTTTCATCTGTCATACCGTCTAGGTTATTTTTGATGTTATTATAAACTGACACGGTAGCGTCAAGTTTAGCATTTAACTCATCTTTCAAATCAAAGTCCACTAAATATTCACTATTAATAACCTCATGCATTTCATTTAATAATTTGCCATGTTGAATGGATAGGTTAACAAAGGTATTAGTTAATTCGCTATACAGTGCTTTTTCACGTGTTATCCCACCTATATCTTCAGCTTTCTCTGCCGTCGCATTAATCCATTGCCCCTCCCAATAACGACGCAAAACTGCGACTTTAGGATTATTTGTATCTAACCACAACATATCGTTAACTGGATTTTCTGGCGGTTCAACACCTTTGATAATCTTACGTTCGAAATACTCAAGCTTACCCTCAACCATATCAGCAACGATAGTATTCACATTTGTAAATTGATCATTCAGTTTTTGTTGTATATAACCAAGCTTACTTTCAAAATAGCGTCGTAAGTCACTTTCTTTATGCTCGACAATTTTACCGAATGTGTAAGTACAGTCGCCACTGATTAAATCTAAGTCAAAGCCAATCACTTCGCTTTCTGCATATAAACTAGGCGTGAAGTCAGTGTTTTTAATTCTAACCAAGTCACCAAAACGAATTGTTTCATGTGGGTATTCTTGTTCGATGTTGACAACACTTACTTCATACGAAATCGCAGCCGATTTATGCTTATTCAGTTCTGTTCTAGCAAGTGTTTCAAGTCTCTGTCTAGTCATATTGTCTTCTTGCGTTTCTGGCTCATATAAGCCCCAAATATAACGTTGTGGTAACCCTAATTGTTGTTGTGCCTCATCATCATGTACAACCAAACTGATACGCTTACCATTCTCGTTTTCTGGACCAAAAGCAAAAAGTGCCGTCTTCACTTCTGAAAAGTCGACTTTGCGCTTCATACTTAACAAGTCTTTTCCATAAACTATTTCTTTACCTTTAAATAAAGGCGTTGGTTTATGCATATTAACTAAACGCTTTACCACTTCATAGCCATCAATGATGATTTCATAATCGGCAACAACGTCATGCGCTGTTTCAAGTTGACTAATCATCTCCAAAGGCGTTCTGACGGATGTCCACGAATTTGTTTTAATACCTGCATAATCACAATCACCAACAGACCAGCCACTATCTCGCAACGTTTCATATAACTTTTGATTAATTGTCATCTTCTCGTATTGACCAGCTGGAATTGGTTTAGATGTACTAATATCGACTAGATAAGAAGCTGTACATTCAACTTCTGTATACTGACCACTATCTTCAATATGGTCGACAATAAATTCACGATAATTATCCATCTGGTCTTGAATCAAGATACGATTACGCTCTTTAAAGTTGATTGCTTTAGAACTCAAAACAATCAAATTGAGCGTTTCTGCATCAGCTGTTCGACTATACATCGCTTTAATAATCGCATTATCAGCTTTGCTAAAAAAATCAATAATGTGACCACTGTAATTTAAAACATGAATCAAGTTATTCCCCCCTTCCTATAAAAATCTATCTTGCCATTTAACTGTTGTGTCAAAAGTTTCAGGTGGATATATGACTAGTTCAGATGTGCCCGCATCAATATTAAGATAATTTGAACCCAAATCTTTGAGATGTAATGCGTTTTCATCGTTGATTGTTACTAACTTCTGACGTGTATCAATCATAATATCATCGCCACTTCGGATTACGATAGGCGTAATATCTTCGCTGTTCGGTAACAATTCTTGGATACTAAACCCTAGCAAAGAAGCATATAAACTTTTAGCGTATTTAGCATATTTCCCGGAATACAAACGTGCTATGCGTACTTTACGTTGGTACAAATTACCACGATCAATAATCACACGTTCATCTTTCCCGAGTGGTTTTTTTCGTTTAGGGTCTTTGTATAAATCATAAAAAAAACTAGTAACCTTCAAATTATTGCCTTTTCTTTCTAAAAACATAAACGGATGAATATATTTACGTTTTTTGTATGTGGTAGGCACGTCACGTGTATATATCTTTCTGGCGCTTCCATGCTCATCATAAGCAAAAACAACAATTTTTGAGTTATTACTATTTGCACTTGTATTGACATACACAATGCTAAATTGCGTTCTGTTATTTTCATCCACTAAATAAGCAACTGATTTGCTAGTACCAATACCTAAATATTGCCGTACAGACAGTTTAAAACGTATCCTGAAATCCTGGATTGATCGATTTAATGACTTATAAATAGCAGCGCCATGCCACCCAGTTTTGGTGTTACTACCCCAAACCGACGGGTATATACTTTCATTTCCCCCCATTACCTTGAAGCGTCCGCCCATTGCATCTCCGCCATCTAAAAACGGACCGAAACTTGTATCATTCGGCATGTACGCCCAATTGCCAATACCGTTTTTATTAAATTCGTCATTAAACAGGTACGGCGACACATCTTTCGTTGTTTTTTCAGCATCTTCGGACTTACCAACCATAAAATAGTCTTTGTCTCCGTTGGCGATCATAAAGTTCGTGCTATCTTTTAATGCACGTGCTTCAATGGTAATTGGTGTTGGTGCAGTACCTAGATTAACGACTGAAACAGAATCACTGATAGCCGTGTTTGTATAGACTTTCCCTGAATATTTATAAGGGTCTGTTAATATGACTTTGATTTTAAAAGATACAATACCTTGCGTATTTGTTGCTAATTCAATCGGCCCATCAAAATAGGCATACCAGTACCAATCTTTTTTAGAAAGTTGTAGCTTAACCGCTTCATCATAATCAAAGAATTTAACTATTTCGTTTAATATCTCATCATGCGTTTTACGTCCAGCCAAATAGTCGTTACGTACAATTAAAGGTAATTCAAATTCATAGCCTTCCAACTCTCTAAACTTTTTCACTGTACCTGCACGACCAGGTACATTTTCAACACCTGTGACAAAATGAAACGAGGGTATTTCAAACCCTCGTTCAACAATAAGCCAATCTATCCTTTTATCATTTACAATAATCGTTTCGTTTGTCATGTCGCGAATGCACCACCTCTATACTTGTTCAATTTATTTGTTAGACGCTCACGTTTGTCTTGAAATCTGTTATGCGCACGTTCCATTGAATCCTCATCAACAATTAATTCTTTAGCTGCAATTTCAAGCAATAATTCCATTTGTTTGCGTTGCTGGTCAATCTGTATTTGTTGATTCTGAATCATTTGTAGGAGTAACGATGTGTCGTTCGAACCGCCTGTTATATTCGGTAGTTGCCCAGGACGTTTATTATTTGATGTTTTACCATTGTTAATATCTTGCGCCGCTAAAGCAAGTAACTTCATCGAATCGCTATATAAAGCAGGGTCAGTTGAAATTACATATTCAGGATAACCGCCTTCTGCCAGGTTATACCAACCGGCGTTTTTGATAAGTCCTCCACTAGCAAAGCGCTTAGCTTTGTCCAATAAAGAACTTCCATGATTGACTTTGGCATATCGCATACCCGCCATTAAGTTATCTAAAGTGTTATTATATTTACCGTAACCTTTAGCTTTAAATGCTTCGAAAGTAGATTTACTAATATCTAATAAACCTGTGCCATTTTTTTTATTAATTTTCTTTGACCAAAAATCGACAAATCGTTTAGTTGTAGGGAGCCCAGTTTGATTTAATGCAGTTTTGACAGTTTCAGTAATGCGTCCTAAACCACCGCCACCTTTTCCACTTACTTTTAATCGACCTTGTCTTTGAGCCCTCCATAAATAAGGTTCAGGGTCTACATCTCGACCGTTTTTTCTTATACCTAAATGTAAATGAGGTCCTGTACTAAATCCTGTATTACCAGTAAGACCGATAACATCTCCTGCCTTAACAGTTTTACCACTAGGTGGAGTTTTACTGAAATCTCTCAAGTGTGCAAATATCATTTCCATTGCACCACTTATAACCTTTACCCAGTTACCATATCCACCGTGCATAAATGATTGTCTTGCTACTTTACCGCCCATAGGTGTACGTATGGTTTTATAAACGAACGGGAAGTCAACGCCTTCGTGGAATGGACGTCCAGTAGCTGCCGTATAAGCAGCTGTTCTACCGTAGTGATAGTTAATCAATCGAGGATCTAAAATACCACCTTTGATGTCTCCACCGGCTGAATCAAGCCCGCCTTTCAACCATTTAATAGCGCCATCTTTAATTTTGTTCCAAGCGCCACGTGTTATTTGTCCAACAATACCCATTCCTTTAGTTAAACTACCAAAATCAATACCTAATGAAGATAAAAGTTTGTTAAGTAGTTTACTAGGTTTGCCCACAAAATCTAAGACGTCGCCCAATCGGTCTTTCAACCAATCACCAGCACTTCTCATTTTGCTACCAATCCAATCTGTAGCTTTACCAAACCATGTACCCATACTAAACCTTGGAAGTTCACCAGTCATTTGTTGACGCACGCCACCGCTTATAACACGACCACCCTTAGGGATGATAGTTGGCGTATCTTTTGCAGGTGTTAAAGCAGTTCGGCCATTCGGATATTGAATCAACTCACGGCGACCATCACGACCTTTACCGTTACCTGGTCCTTTATCTCCTACAATAGCCATTGTGTCTTGTTTCATACGACCATCAGATGTAGTTTTAACACTTCTATTGATTTGTTGATTATGGACCGTACCAGTTGAAAGTGTAGGGATCTTAGGTAAACTTAATTTTGAACCTACCCAGTTTAATCCTCTAATTAAACTATTTAAACCACTCTTAATTTTACTTACCATTCCGCCAATATGACTTTTAATTCTATCAATTATGGATTTCAATCCATTCTTCATGTTATTAAATGTTCTTCTAACACCTCCCCATAATCTTGAGGCAATGTCTGTCACTGAACGTTTTATAGAGTTCCAAACATTTACAATACTATTTTTCACTCGATTAAAAATATTTCGAGTTCCTGACCACAAATAATTCCAAGTTCTTTTTATTGAGCTCCATAAATTTGAAGCAATTTTTGATACTGTTCTTTTTATAGAGTTCCATAAATTTGTAATCCATGATTTTACTTTGTTAAAAATACCTCTTGTTCCACTATAAAGGGCATTCCATATGTTTTTAACGGAAGACCATAAAGACCTTACAATACTTAAAACTTTATTCTTTATACCTGTCCAAAGTTTTGAAATATAACTTTTAACTGCATTAAAGATAGTGCTAGTTGTATTTTTAACTGCTGTAAAATAACGCTTCACAGCATTAAATATGAACTTAACTGCATTCGATATAGCATTTTTAATACCATTCCATACAAATTTAATGAATGTCCATATCCCGTTAAAAATTGATTTTGTGATTGATAATATACGTTTAAATATAGAACTAATAATTGACCATATAAACTTCAACACAGTTTCTATAATGCTTTTAACACCATTAAACGCTTTACTAATAACACCTTTGAAGAATCCACCGAATATTTTTACGACTTTAAGTATCTTGCCGATAAACCATAACTGAACTAAATTCCAAATAAGCGTCAACGCACCACTAAAGACTTGTTTAACATCTTCCCAAACTTTGCCCCATTGACCAGTAAAAATACCGCTAAATATCTTGACAATACCTAGTATGACATCTAAAGCTCCATTAATAATACCTTTGATATTATTCCATGTATCCACAATCAAAGTTTTGATTAGTGGCCATAAGAATTTCATGACTCCCCAGATAATCTGCATACCTATTTTTACTGCAGGAACAATCACATTCATAAACACTGTTTTTACAACGCCGCCTAATTCTTGTAGTATTGGCCATAAGAAGTTTTTAACTTCTGTAAATACTGTGACAATAGTATCCCATACATTTATTAGAGCTTGAACAATCGTGTCTCCGTTTTTATTCCAAAACTGAACTAACTTCCGACCTATGTCTTGTACAAATTTCCAAATCGCATTAAATGCATCAATAAACGCTTGTCTGATTTGCATTAATGTTGTTGTTACTTTAATCGCGGCAGCTTTAGGCATAATCTTTGAAAGTAAATCAACTGTAGGCAAAGTATTTCCTGAGAAAAGATTTTTTAAAGCGTTGAAAACTTCTTTAGCTACATCCCAAAGTTTTTTGAATCCGTCAATAACGGGGTCTATAACTGCATGTACAATGTTTCTAAATGTTTCAGATTTTTTATAAGCAATTACAAATGCTGTACCGATTGCTACTATTGCTGCAATTGCTAATCCTACTGGACCAAGCATGAATTTAAATGCTCCACCTACAAGAGTTAAACCTTTAGCTGCAAATGGTGCTTTGGTACCTAAGAAGTTCATTACACCACCAGCTTTTGTGATACCTGTCATCACAGGACCTATTGTAGTCATAATACTTCCTAGTGCTGCGGTAAACGCACCTGTGGTTAAGATTAAAGGACCTAAAGCTGCAGCGAATATACCTAATCCTACTACTCCGGTTTTCACCCAACCAGGCATATTTGTAAACTTATCAGCTAACATTGCAAGAAAATCAGCGGCTTTACGTATATGTGGTGCTAGAACATCACCTATACTAATCGCCATTGATTCGATAGCTGACTTCATTTTACGGATAGACCCGCCTATGCCACCTTCCATTTCATCTGACATACGTTTGCTTGCTCCTGCGGAATTATCAATAGACTTAGTTAACTTTTGATAATCTTCATCTGACGCATTAATTATAGGCAAAATACCACTCATTGCTTCTTGACCAAATAAGGTTTTAACAGCGGCAGATTGCTGAGCTTTAGATAATCCCCCTAAACTACCTCTTAATTGATCCGTGATATCCCTGAAAGGCAACATTTTGCCCTCACTATCAGTGATTGAAATACCTAAGCTTTCCATCGTCTTTTTAGCTTCGCCAGTCGGCTTTGCCAATTTAGTCATCATGGATTTTAAAGCTGTACCAGCTTGCGATGCTTTAACTCCTGAATTAGCCATTAACCCCAGTGCTATTGATGTATCTTCCACAGAGAATCCGAATGAGCCTGCAACCGGTGCTACATATTTAAATGCTTCGCCCAAACCTGCTACATCAGTGTTGGCTTTCGAACTCGTTTGTGCTAATACATCAGCAAAATGACTACTGTCTTTTGCTTTTAAGCCGAATGCGCTCAATCCATCCGTAACAATATCACTGACTTGCGCTAAATCCTCACCAGATGCAGCCGCTAACTGCATGACACCGTCAATACCACTCATCATTTCTTTGGTATCCCAGCCGGCCAAGGCCATAAAATTCAGAGCGTCAGCCGATTCACTAGCGCTAAATTTAGTTTTAGCACCCATTTCAAGTGCTTTGTCTCTCAATAAATTAAACTCTTTACCCGTAGCACCTGATGTCGCTTTAACCTTACGCATTGAGTCATCAAAGTCTATGCTTTTCTTTGCGGCAAGTCCAAAGCCTGCTACAACCGGAGCAGTAACATACATAGACATTGAACGACCAACACTTTTCATCGATTCACCAACACTAGTAAGTTTTGGTCCTATATCTGTAAACTTTTGACCTAATCGACCAAAACTACTATTAGAGACTCTAGCTGCTTCTTGCGCTTCTTTTTGGAATCTTTTGAAACCATCTACAGTTTGGTCTAGCTCGTGTTCGAGTCTATTTAATGTATCAGCTTGTTTATTATATTCTGTACGCAACCTAACAGCAGCAGCGTTATTCGCTCCTTTATCTTTAACCATTTGTTCATATTGCTTGCGCAATTCTTTAACATTGTTACGTTGTTGTTTCGTCGCAGCATCTAACTCATGTATTCTATTCTCATAACTCGCCATTGACTTTTCTGAGTATTTAAAGTTGTTACTTGATAATTTCAAATCAGAGTTGAGTTGCCTAAAACTACGCTTAATACCTTTAAGTGTTGAACCAATCCCCATATCTTGCATAGATAGGTCAATCTGTAAACCCTTAATTCTTTCTGC
The DNA here is from genome assembly GCF_025558425.1 of Staphylococcus sp. IVB6240. Classification (NCBI taxonomy): domain Bacteria; kingdom Bacillati; phylum Bacillota; class Bacilli; order Caryophanales; family Staphylococcaceae; genus Staphylococcus; species Staphylococcus dromedarii. The sequence goes on along the minus strand of NZ_CP094718.1, from coordinate 807,188 downwards.
CATATTTCCACCTCCTTACTTATAAATTGGTGAATGCATCTAACATACTGTCTTTCTTATCAATTTGTTTGACGGGCTTTCTACCGTCTTCAATAACATCCATAAAAAAAGAAAAGGGCATGTCTAGGATGTCGTTAATATCCTTACCGCCCTCTTTCATCATGTCGTATGCTACTTTTTTTAAATTTTGTTTGTGTTCAGCCCATGTGATGACTTTTTTATTTAAATCATCTTCGCTAATTGCTTTTTTCTTTGCTCGTCCATTTGGCCTTGTGCGATGAATTGCACTTGTGATTTGATTTCTTCAACCGCATCAGGTGCATGTAAACGATCTAATAAATCGTCACTTGTGAATTGATTATTGTACACATCAACAACAAAATCAGTCATGCGTTTAAACATTTCTTTTTCTGTTAGTTCGCTACCGTCTTCAGACGTACCTTCCATAATGTCAGTCGCTTCATAAATTTTACGGAATGGGATAAAGTTAGGTGTGAAATGCGTCTCAACCTCGAAATTACCGTTTTTATCCTCTTTAGCGTTACCTTCTTTATCTAATACTACTAATTTAATGTAATTGATTTTTTTAGCCATGTTTAAAACTCCTTTTAATATAATAATTTTTATTTGCGAATAAAAAGAGGGCGCAATGCCCTCAAAATTAATCTTCAATCTTTTTGATTAGTGGTTTACGTTGACGATTGTCACTTGATGAAAGTTCTAAAATACGTTCTTCATCAATTTTCTTATTCACTGGACGCGGAAATGTGTTCCCTTTTTTATATAACTTGTCATTGTCCTGCAAATCTTTAAAAGTTTTTAATACTTCATATTTAGCCATTGATATAGCCCTCCTTATTATGCGCCAATGTCAGGTTCTTCTGTGTCTTCGGATACTGATTTGCTAGGGTGTTCTTTACCAAATACTTTTTTCCAAATTGTATCACGCATGACAGTTACACCTTTTTCATCGCGACCGAGAAGCATAGTTTGTTCTTTCTCAAAGCCTTCAACTTCAGCAGACATGAATTCAGCTGTAGATTTGTCTTGAGAGAATTCAACACCATCTTCTTTAGGTTGACCAGAAACTTCAGGAAACGTGAACATACCTTTAAGCAATCCAACATATTCAGACGCGCCAGTTTCTGTTGTTTTTTCGAAGATAACCGCAACATATGGTGGCGTATTATTACCTACACCAATCACACCATCACTTGATTTATCAAGTCCAAATAATACTTCTCTATCTTCGATTGGTAAATGATGGAATGTAGATTCTAGTTCAACTGTTCCGTTAGATACTGCTAGTTCAGCAACACTATTATCTCCATGTGCTTTTTCAATAGATTGTTCTTTTGATACCTGAATTTCTTGTAAATATTTAATACGTTCAGGGTCAGTTACACCTGAAACTTCTTCTGTATTCAAAGGCATATAGTAAAATCCTGTAATACCTGTAAACGAATTGTATTTTTTTGCCATTCTTAATTCCTCCTATAAATTTAATTCAGTACGATAAAAGGTCCCCTCGTATCTACGAGCGGACCTGTACATTTTTAATTCTTCGTCATATTCCGGTTTTGCATTTGATGTGTTTTCCATTTTCAATTGTTCTTTCATTAACCGTGAAATGTGATAGCTAACTTTATTCCTTACAAAATATGATTGATACTCCTCGGATTCAGGCACAAACACATCAATTTGTACGAGGTAGCTTAATGCAAGGTTGTCATTGTCTGCGTATTCGACAGGTAATGTGTCATCAATTTCACTCATCACAATATATGGCTTGGTCATATCTGACGGTTCAGGGTATTCATAGAACTTAATACGATTATCAACATATCGTTGCACTAACGTATCTTTAATAAGGATGTTATAAATATCCATTAAAATATCTCTCAATCGTATCAACCCCTTTTTAACCTTTGTTTAATAGCTTGGACATAGGCTTCTTGACCGCTTCTCATGGCGCGTTCAACTGCACCTTTACCTCGCGGGTTAGGGTTTTTAATAGTGCCGAACTCGTTTAAATGAATGATTCTCCAACGATTTTTAGGGCCTTCCCAATAAATCTTTATAATACGTACTCCATTTGAAGTGAAGGGTGCAGATAGTTTTACTTCAGCCTTACTTGCACCTGTATCTTTGGAATCCTCAAAGTTACGCTTGATATTTTCGACAACCACCTTGCCTCCAACCTTTAAAGATTCATCAATAATGCGTTTCATTTTCGTTTTACCGTAAAGGTTTTCAAGTTCACGTTCTAGCTCTTTCATACCTTTTAATTCGACATTGACTCTATTCGCCATTAGCAACACCTACCACTTTAATCATTTCTTTATTGCTCGAATTGGGCGCGAAATCAATCACTTTAAACGTTGAATTTTCATACAATCCATGAATGAGTTCAAAGGTGTCTGAATGATTGATATGATAATCGACATGTGGGTTTCTAAAATTAATAGTGATTTTATGGGTACCAGTGACACCGCTTGTCTTTTCTAAATCTTTTGTTGAACTTTCATAGACTTCGCAAAGTGTCGTAAATGCTTTTTCTTTCTTTTTACTTCCAGGAAAAGGACCGTCGTTTTCCACCATACGAAAAAAAGTAACAGGAACTCTCAAGTCCCCATTACTTATTTTAGGTGGTCTATAATTCTTGTTCATAATCAACCTCCTTCATGTTTTCTAACGCGAAAGATGTGATTTGTCCTAAAAAGTTCTCATGAAAAAATTCTAAACTGTCGTTATATGCATACCTTGTACGCTCATAAACAAGCTCAACTCCACGGTTATTCTCATTCATGTCAAACTCTTGGCAACGATATTTAATATCTTCATAAGATTGTTCGAGTAATGATTGTATATGCTCATCTTCGAACATATGAAAAATTTTTAATCGTCTCTTCATTTCTTCAACATGATTTTGAGTGATCATTTAACCACCCCTTTCAATTATGCACCTACATCTGATTCTTCGGAGTCAGATGCTACAACATCACTAAAAGAATAAACCTCAGCTACCTTGTTATCATCTGGCATACCGTGTGCATACTGTTTGGCAATATACACATTCGCATCTTCCAGTGCTAATACTTCGCCGTATTCGCGAATTTGTGTAGCCCCTTTATACATCGCATAATAACGCGATGGAACGAAAGCAATAATTTTACCTTTTTCAACAAACTCAGATGGTAAAATATCTAAATTGAAAGGCAATGAAGTAACCCATTGACCATTAGCGTTTTGAATCGTGTATTTAGCTTGAATTGCAAATAATTGGTCAGGGTTAACAAGTAATGACACCTTTCCTGAAATGTTAATACGCTTACCATTTTCTTTAACAGATAACGAATTCATAAGATTTGATAATTCAGTCACCGTCGTTTTAGCATCAGCGAACGTAAGTTTTCCTTTTTCTGTTTTATCTTTAACAGAAGTAATATTACCACTGTCATCTTTTACCATATCTTTAATTAATCCAACAGGTTGGTTCTGTACTGGACCATTACCTTTTACAATACCTTCTTCTAATTTAGCTCCCATAGCTTCTGCTAGTTGTAAACGAACATAACGCTCTACCCATTCTGGACCAAAGTCTAATAAATCTTTAGGTACAATCGCGAACGCTGTTAGTTTGTTTTGAGAGAATGTGTATTCACGGAAATTAGCTTGAATTTGTCCTTGAATTTTACCGAAAATCTCACCCCACATTGCAGCTCCATCAGGATCACCTGCAATAATACGCGTTTTAATACCTGCGATTTGGAAATTAATTTTAGATAACAAAGGACGTTCGCTTTGCATGTCTTCAAACACTCGAGAAACTGTCGTCTCAGGTAAAATGATTTCTTCCTTATAAGTGTCTAAATTAGCATCATCTTCAACTAAATTTGTGAAAAATCGTTTTTCTTCAGATGTTAATACGTTTTGACCACGCTTCATTAATACTTGTTCATCTGTATTAGCATTTAAAGCCTCTTCGCGTGCATCTTTTAAAATATTGTCATGCAAATTAGATGAGAAAGCAGCCATGTATTCTGCATACTTATTCTCAATCGTTTCTGAGTCAGCGTCATTACGCACTGCCTCAAAATATTCATTTTTCAATTTATCTACGTTGTTTTCAATATCATTCTTAAATTTAACAACCATTTAAATACCTCCTATAAATATCGTTTTTTCTTTGGTTTATGTTCACTATTTTTGAAATTAGATAGTTGAATTTTCAATCCCTCGATTTCATTTTTCATAGCAATCATTTCGCTATTGTTTTCCACAACATCTTGGGTTTCTTTAGGTGTTTCAACCATATCTTTAGTTTTGTCCGCAAACCCTTTATCAACAGCATCTTTCGCTGTAAACCAAGTTTCAGCAGTCATAAGTTGCTCAATTTCTTTTTCATCAAGCCCTGTTTTATCTTTGTAAACTTCGACAATCGATGCATCTACTGTTTCTAAAGCATTTAATGTCTTCTTAACGTCTGCCTTATTACCAATTGCGATGGTCGCTGCTTCATGAATCATCAGCGAAGCACCTTTGCTCATAACAAGTTCATCAGCAGCCATTGCAATTATAGAAGCAGCACTTGCAGCTAAAGCAGTCACTTCAACAGTAACGTGTGATGAATGATTCTTTAAATAGTTATAAATTTCAATCCCTTGAAAAGCATCACCACCTGGGCTGTTTAAGCGAATTACAATATCTTTATCTACACCATCTAACACTTCTGCAATATCATGGCTGTTAATGGTTTCATCTGCAAAAATTGAGGCTTGTGCAACAGGACCACTAAGAGTGAGAACGATCTTATCGTCTTTCACTTCATTTTTAAAAGCATATTTAGACGTTGCTTTCATTAGCTCTTGTTTCGTCTCCATTTTCATTCTCACCCCCTTTCAAGTCATCTTCAGTTTGATAGTTTTTAGTCAAAATAAAACGGTCTCCACCGTCAACAGGTGCAAGACCGAGCATTTCTCTCACTTCATTTTGTTTAGCTGCGCTTGATGATATTAATTTATCTACTTTTTCAGCGTTCTTAATTGGGTCTACCGCATTGATGCCAACAACTTTTATACGTTTCCCTTTTAAAAATTCGGTTTCTGTAAAAAATTTGCTATTCAACTCGTCTTCTATTTTTGCGATTAAAGGATTAATACAAAAATCAATATATGCAGTCATAGCATTACTTAAATCAGCGACATCACCATGTATCAAATTCGATGGAATACCTATAATTTTAGCGACATCATCAATAATCATGCGCTTAACTTTTTGCAAGTTTTCACCACTGTTATCTCTACCTGATGAATTATTTTTAGAAATTTCTTCAAACTGAAATGGTGGTATTTCAGGAACAATTGCTGTGCCATTATTATTAAGCTGTCCATATATTTTGTTAATAAATTTTTGCATTCTCTGCATACTAGCGTTGTCTAATTCTCCAGCACCTTTAGTAGTTCTTACAACACCTCTTATTTGATTCATCCGTAGTTGTGTGTCCATCATACGACCAAATAATTCACCATAATCAGCAAATAAACTTTCAACAAAACGTTGTAATTTATTGTTGTTATAGTTCAAATAGATGACTTCATTCATCTTAAATGAACGTTCAAATTTGAAATCTTTTACTACAACATCTTTAAAAATATCTTCATAAACCGCAAATTCTTCTCTGTAAAAATCATCAGCTATCAACAAATCATCTGAATCAGTTTTAATGATTAAAACCTCATTATCGTAAACCAACCTATAAATAACTTTGTGCCAAAAATCTGATGCACTTGAATCTGTGTTAGGCCTAACATTCAACTTATAATATAATTTATCTCTTTTTAATTCCTGGCCATCTTTAACCCAGAACTCTGATTGACTAAATGTTCTTGCGATAAAATTAATTGATGTTTCAAGAGCCATACGTTTTAAATATGAACGACTTGCAGGGTCGTTCTCTAATTTTAAATCGAGCATATCTCTCACTTCTAAATTGCGTTTAAATACTGCATCCAGAAACCTCAATTCACCACCTCCTTTATTACTAAAAGTTAAGTTGATCTAACAAGTCGAAAGCTTTATCTAAATCAATTTCTTGTATTTCATCTATGCTATATAAAGCATGTAAGAAAGCATGAAATCCATCAGTTTTACGTCTGTGTTCATCTTTTTTAATAAACTCTTTATTACCATCTTTTTTAACTTGAACAGCAACATTATTTGTATACCACCGCATTAAAGGATTATCTCCGAATATAATTCTGTGGTTTGCAAATAAAGTTTCTATACGAGGTGCTAGTTTACTATGTACACCTCTTGGATTCCTTAACACTTCAATTTCAAATCCGGCTTCTTCAAATAGCGGACGCATTAAATCCATACGGAAATTGTCAGCCACGACTTTTTGAATCGCATATTTTTCGCGCATTTTTATAAACCAATTGACTATATGTGCAGGATTGATAGACGGCTCATCAACAATAGTTAAGTGTCCTTGACGCTCCCACTCTTTGATAGGAGGCTTTAACTGTGCTTGGTCCAAATACTCTTTACGCGCAAATGAGTGAGAGAGCCAAACAACGTTATCACCTTGTTTAAACAACAAACCTACAGCTGCAAAATCTTTAATACTAGCATAATCAACACCACCTATTGCAGTTTTATTTTTTAGTGGTGGTATATCACGATTTGTGGCAAGTACCTCATCACGTGAAGCGACAATCTTACTAGAATCTTCTTCGGGCAAGTTCATACGTTTAGTCATAAAGTTTTCATAGCCACTTGGACTGTGTTTTAAATCGTGATATTGGTTTAATACTTTACGAAAAAGACGTTTGCCGTAATCACTCATAGGCTCTTCAAACATCGGATTTGCTTTAGACCACTTAGAAGGGTCGTCCTTCTCATCTTTATGATCTAACCGACATATAAACGGAAACAAACGGTCATCAGTCGCACGTCCTTCTAATATTTCTTTAGAACGCTCTTTCATCTTATCTAAGAAGCCTTCACGTACAAATCCATCAGTACCTATAAAAAACTCTCTAGGGTGCTTAACTTTACCTAAACCACTAGAGAATACATCTACAATATCGTTGTTTTCATATCTGTGAATTTCATCATAAATAATAAATCCTTCACGACCACCATCTTTACTACCTGCATTGCTTGTAGCATATTCAAACTTACTTTGTGTTTTTGTGGAAGTGATTCTAAGCTTGGTTAAATCAAATATTCCCGCACCCTCTTCATCATTAACAGAACCTGTATACAAACCATGTTTAGTAATCGCTCTATGCATTTCTTCAAATGATGTTTTAGCTTGTTTTTCTGTATTTGCAACAACTGTTCCGTCATAATTTTCGATACCATGTAATTCGCTAATGAAGTATGTTGACAATCCACTAATCAGACCGTTTTTACCTGCACCACGGGCTACAAGCCAAAAGAATTGTTCGAAGTATAATTCGTCTTCTTCATCAAATAGAAATACAAACGCAATCAAAAATTTTTGAAACGGTTGTAATTTAAAGTAAAACCGTTCAATAAAAGCGATACACAGTTCAATTTGTTCATTATCAAAATACAAATCATCTCTGTATAAGACATTATTTTCTAAATGATCAATAAGTTTTATCCTATCACTATTAAGCCTGATTTCACCATGCTTGTATTTATCTATATACCATTTAACATGCTTATTTATTTGCATCTAACAAACCTCTCAATCCTTTAACTTCTTTTTCAACAGCCGCTTCCACTTCGTCTGGTAAGAGTTTAATCAACTGTTGTATAACTTTCTGATATGCATTGTCTCTTGAGTTGAACAATTTGGCGATAGGTCTTTCTCTCTCGTAAGGAGGTGTACTTTCAGATTGTGTAAAAAGTTCGTAGTCTCCATTTTGCTGAATGTCTGTCCATGCATCATCAAGTAACACACGTAACCTCGCCGCCTGCACAATCAACCCTTGCGCAACTCGTTTTTTATCATCCGGTATGGATTTAAATATTTTATCTAAACGTTTAACTTCTTTTTCTACACGCATTTCGTGTTCTTTTATTTGTTTCTCATCTCTCATTGCTTCACTTCCTTTCTCTGTCAGGGGTAGGGTCGTATGTGAATAATTCACAATAAATGTCGGGAGAAGAGTTCCCCTGCCCCGTTTCCCCATGAGTTATTTTATTAGAAAAGTTTTAGGCGGGGGGTTACCACCATTCATCACCAGTCCATTTCGTTTCTTTTTTAGGAAATGGTTTCCCTCTTTGATATCTGTTATGCTTTTTGTTATGACAACTAACACATAAAGTTACTAAATTATCCATATCAAATGCTAACTCTGGATAGCTGTCTAATTCTTTTATATGGTCAACATCTAACGATTTATGTTTAGAGTGATCGATAGTTTTTACAATGCCTTGTTTTTTACATTCTTGACACTCATAATTATCTCTCTTCAAGACCTTCTCCCTAGTCTCACGCCACTTCTTCGACTTATAGAATCTCATCGTTTCTTTATCTACTTTACGATCACTAGCTGGTTTGCTTTTACCATCGTTAAACCATTCACGAATAACTTTCTTTAACTCTTCTTTGTTTGTTCTGTTACTGTTGTTCACACGTTCAATACATGTATCTATGTCTGTGCTCATTCTAACTGTATGATAGTTAGATAGCCTGTCAGTTATCTTCGTGGATAGGTAGGTAGTGATGATATACAATCTACCTTCATCTATATGTTGTGCGTAATCTAACATCATATTGCGTACAAGCAAGCAAGTATCATGAGCTTGTGATATATGTTGTTGATAACTACTAAACGTTATCGCTTGTGATATAGCGTCATAATCATAGACCATATCACCGTCAGTTATATGTTGTTTAACATATGTAGTCTTACCACTTGCTGGTGGACCGTACACGATTATTATATCCACAAGCTCACCTCCATAAAGAAAGACATGACACCAGGTGCCATGCCTAAATATAATATAGTATTGATCGCGCGTATGTTTGCAAATTGATAATATTGTTGTAACTCAATTATATAAAATTAATTCAGCTAAACAAAAATGTGTGTAATCTGTGTAAAGTGTGTAATCTGTGTATTCTGTTACCTTTGCACTTTCATATATACATCTACTATCTGATTGATTCTGCTATATATATTCTTTCTGCTGGACTTCATAAATACTTCGATAGCAGTTATACTTTCTCCTTGTTTAAGCAGCTGCAAGATATAATAGTTCTTATCATTAGTAATCAAGTGTTCATATTCATCAATGAAAGCTACCTTGTCTATTAAGTCTTGTGTCTTACGTCTATCCTTGTCATTACGTATCACACGTACTAATACTTTATCTCCAGTGTTGCCCTGACCTTTAGGCATAGCTGATTCAATACCATACTGTCCGATTGATGTACTATCATACTCATATACTTGATGATCAATCAATCTGCGCATCCAATGATAATCCATTATTAACTGCTTTACTTCAGATGGTGTGTACATTCGTTACCTCCGCCAAGAGTAATATACACTTATTATAACATTTAGTTATAATCAAAGCTATTATCTATAATTTTTTATTATCAATATTAGAGATGTTTTTTGCCATATTAATATAAGCGTTCCGATAAATCTCTAACTCTTTTTTAAGCCTTGAACTAATCCTCATTTCGATAAGTAACAGAATGCCTAATATTACCGATATGATAATCCACATTAGTCTGACACCTCTGCACGCTTCTCAAATTTTTCTAGCGCATCTTTACTAGCATCAACTTCGACGTTTTCAATTACAGATGTTTGTAGAAAGTTTTTATGTCCATTAGAATCAATGACTTTGATAAATTTTTTATTATTCAAATCATTCAATACAATATGTTCATACCGCGTGTTATAAAACGCATAATATGTTTTATTGTTAATTGTGGTTATAGTTAACATCATTAGTCTGTTACCTCCGCTCTAAAATCATTTAAGTCGAATTGATCCGTTTCTAGTGCGTAATCATTCGGTGCAGTATCAATATCATCTTCGCTTTCTAAAATAGTGATGAGTAGAGAAGTGAGATACTTCCCTAACTCATACATAGCGATTAAGAATAAATCTTTAAGTATGCGTTTAATCATCCCGTTCACTCACTTTCTTCTTAGCTTCCTCTCTATCTTCTGCCTCTACCAACGTCATACGTTCATTCTCTCTAGGACTTTCTACATGTCTATGCACATGACCTGTGCTATCTTTGAATTCTCTGATTAGGAATTGTTTCACTTCCTCAGCACCTCTTTCACTTTAGTTAGTATGTCTTTAGAATCCTGATGACCCGAACCCTTTTTCTCCTCTTGCAGTTTCACTATCAAATTCTTCTACTTCTTCTAACTCTGGCGTCCATATAGGTACAATAACCAGTTGCGCTAGTTTGTCGCCTTTATTAATAACATAGCTGCCGATTTTATGACTATTTAACTCATCGTAAATATGCTTATTCTCAATGTTAATCAATGTCTGCGTCCCATAACCGTTAGGCAAAAATAAAGATATATCGTTTTTAATATTAATTTTCATATTCCCGTGAAAACCTGCATCAATCTTGCCTGTTTCAATCACAAGGTTAGTCTTGCTACTCACACCACTTCTTGATGTCAGCAGTCCCACATAACCTTTCGGAATATTGACAGCAATGTCTGTTGCAATTAATGCTTTTTCTTGCGGCTCAAGAACGACGGTTTCTGCTGCGTAAATATCAAAACCTGCGTCTGTACTATGATTGCGTGTAGGCATAGTTGCATTATCTGATAATAATTTGATTTGTAATTGGTTAGTCATTATCTGTTCTCCTTTTCACTGTATAAAATTGCATCTAGCTTGTGTCTTAAATTGATGTGGCTGACGAATAGATCAACCACCTTATCTAGCTTATCTTTGTAGTTGTCACGTTCAGCTTTCAACTTGTCACGTTCTTCACGTACTCTAGCAATGTCTTCAATCAGTTCATCACGTTGGCGTTTATAATCGTTACATTTCTTTGTCATCTCATAGAGTTTTTCTGTTAAAGTGTACAAACTCTTAACAACATTGCGATATTCTTTTATAGATAACTTAACTTCTGCCATTCCTTACACACTTCCTGTTCCTTTTAATATCTGCACGATCGACCAACATCGTTACTCTGTCTTGATTTACTTTCACAACAAAACCTTTTACACCTTTATCTTCTAGTTCTTTTTGTAACTGTGTTGGTGTTTTGCCTGTTGTATTTACACGATAGCGTTGATTAACGTTATTAGTTAAATTACGCATTGAACTGCTCCAGCTCTTCCGCTGTGTATAATTCACTTTTGTGTTTAATGTGCTTAAACTTTTTTTCTGAATAAATGCCATCGTATCGTTTGTAATAAGGACCATAACCTATTACATTTACCAGTTCCTTTCCTGGTATAACTAACAATGCCGGATGACCTTCTCTATCATATAAACGGTAACTACTTACCGATGAATAATTACTTCTCATCAGCTTTCTCCTCCCAATTATCAAATGCTCTTGCGATACGTTGCTCACGTCTTTTACGTTTCAATGCTCTTTCATGTGCTGACGTTATTCTCTCTCTGATAATCTTCCGTACCGCTCTTCGTTACTTAATCGTTGCTCTTTTTTTACTAATTCATTATTAATCACGATAATCATATACTCCTTTGCCATAAATTAATTCTGGTCCTCTTAAACCTCGATTATATCTACCACGCAAAGTAGTATATGGTACGTTATATTTTTTTGCTGCACTTCTAATAGAAATACGTTCTCCATTTAAATAAACATATGTTGCTCTAGGATTTTTACGCATATTTACCAACTCCAGTATTTGTATTTATCGAATTTATCCATTTCTGTTTGTGCTATTTTCTCTCATTTACGTTTTAACGCTATTACTTTTCGCATATTAATCACCTTCTATAATTGTTAATACTGTTCGCGCAGTCTCTGCATATTTTTTGAATGTTTTGATTTCATAAATAAGTGTATCATCCACCCATAATAAATTGTTACCTGCATCTAATATCGTCTTAAGTAAATTATCAATATCAGGCTTTATAGTGTGATGATTTCCTATACACGCTTCTTTTTTATACTTCGGCCACGACTTACTAGGTTTGAAGTAAAATTCAACCGTCAGTCTTATTGGCTTATCTATCATCAAATGTGGTAGTTGATCAGCTACAAACTTTTTATGCTTCACATATGGTGCAGGCATATAAGTATGCCCACCACCACTAAATCTCGGTCTTGATGACCCTTTCGGATTTCCGAGATTTCTATCGTTTTCCAAATAAAATATTTCTATTCTAGTTTCTTTCATGTCTGCTCCTTTGATTCACATCTAATTCATCAAAAATCAATCTACTAACTTCATCATAGTCGTCAAATGGACTTATACGCTCTCTCACAAGCAATCTATCGACTGCCCAACCCAATTGCACCATAAATAATTTCATGCGTGTATCGTGGCTGTATTCAACGCTGAAGAGGCGTCTCAAAAAGTCTTTGAATTCTAGTACCGTCATGTAAAGAACCTCTGCGTTGATTTGTAGTATTCAAATTTCACAACACCAGTTGAACCATCTTTGTTTTTAGCTACGTTAACTTCTAATTCAGATTTATCATCTTCATGCACTTCATCACGGTTATAGTAGTCATCACGATATAGCATAAAAATCATGCTGGCATCCGCTTCGATACCACCCGATTCTTTTAAGTCGCTCATCATTGGTCGTTTATCATTACGTGCCTCTACGCCCCTATTCAATTGTGATAATAGAACTATCACGCAACCCGTTTCGTTCGCTATAATTTTTAAATCACGACTTATCTTCTCTACGTCCACACGTCTGTCATTAGAAGGGGTGTCTGACGTCATCAGTTGCAAGTAGTCAATGAATATGACTTGCGGTTTATCTGACTCTTTAGAAGCTTGCTTACGTATTATAGACGGCGTCAGATTGCTCTCGTCATAAATATTGATATTAAACTGCTTTATCTTATTCAAAGCGTTCATGACCTTGTTGGTATTCTCCGTGCTTAATTCTGTTGGTCGCTTAATATCCGACAATGGAACACCTTCAATCATTGCGACTAAACGTTCTACAACAAGATTTCCTGTTGTTTCCAAGCTAAAAAATGATACTTCATATCCAGCTTTCGCAATGTTCCACATCGTGTTTAATGCAAATCCAGTTTTGCCCATTGACGGCCTTGCTGCTATTACATTCAATTGTCCTTTTTCAAAGCCATATATTTTGTAATCGAGTAGTCCGTATCCAGTCTTAATCAACTCTTTTGGTTTATCACTCAATACTGATTCCATGACTTCTGCTAAAAACTCATCTGTTCTATTACCTTGTTCAATGTCGATGTCTTTAAGACTATTTAATTGATCGAGTAAATATAGGTATTCTGTTTGATTAGGATTACTCAAAAAACCTTGAGAGTATTCTACAGCTTTACGCGTCACATAGTCGTTCAGTAGGTTGATTTGATCGTTCATAAAAAATGATGGGTCCGTACCCTTTGACTTACTAATCTGTGTGAAGCGGTCTACATTAACAAAACCTTGCTCGTCACGACATTTGAAGTAAATCTCATTGGGATTTACTTTCCCGACTTCAACAATGTAGCTAATAATCTTACTCACATCTTCATCAACAAACATGTAAGGCTTTAATTTGAATTTTGCATACAAGTCAGGCCACTTCATCAAGTTGCATAAGATTGATTCTTCTGTGCTTAATCGATCAATCATTACTACGCAACTCCTTGATGAACGCACGTGCCTTACGTCGTGTTTCTTCCCACTCTTGTCTATATGCAGGGTCATGTTCTAGCTTGTATTGGTGTGTCTCTTCAACCGGTTTTTCATCTATTTCGAATGCTTTAGGTTTACTAGCAAGAACATCTGCAATAGTAGGTTTAAACTTACTTGCTTTCATAAAGTTATTGAGCTTAATGATTGTTTGCTCATAATCTCCATTACGCATCAACGTTTCTACCCACGTAATAGCTTTCTGCTTATTTTGGTTAAACCCCATATCGTATAGATCATCAATCTTTTGAAGAATGCTAATAGCCTGTTGCTTGTTCATAGCCATCGACATCATCCTCCACCATTAATTGTTCAAGTACATTACCACTTGGTTCAGCTACTTCTTGATTTAGATAACCTTCAAATTTTGTACCAAATAACGTTTCAGGTCTTAGGTACTTTTCCATGTCTGTGCCTTTCCATTCTCCAACTTTGTTATCAATTACCTTTTTAAAATCATCTAATGTGAATCCTTCATCTGTTCTAGCACGTATGACTGTCTGATTCTTTTTAGTAGTTGATTTATATTGCTTGCCTGTTTGTCGATTCAAATAGCCAATTACAAATTCATATGGATACACGGTCGGGTTGCCCGACAATATATTACTGTCATTATTAGTTAAGTTATTATTAGTGGAGTTATTATTAGTAGTGTCGGGTTTCCCTAAGTGGGAATTTCCTAAGTAAGCTTTTCCTAAGTAGGAATTTCCGACATAGGTTGGTTGTTCATAAACTTGATATTCGTATTCTTTGAAATGACCTTTTTCATCTCTAATTCTCTCTTTATGAATGTAACCTGCATCTTGTAATTCTTTCATTCCGCTTCTTACACTATCTCGTCCATCTAAAGCATGTTTTTGTAATTCAATCTCATAGACTTGCCAGTCATCAGGTCTGCTTAATAGATAAAGTAGAATTCCTTTTGCTTTCCAACTTAAGGAAGCATCAGTAATAAAATTTTTGTGCACAGTTACAAAGTTGCCACTTTCTTTAAAAACTCTAAACGTTGCCATAACAACAGCTCCTTTCTGTTATAATTTAGCTATCAACTCAAGGAGGTAATAGCTATGGTTTGGGTACCTTTTATAGCATTGATTGTTTCAATAATTTCTTTAACTTTGACTATTTATAAATATTGGATCGATCATAAAGAGAATAAGTTAAATATCACAGTCGATTTAAAAAATCATTATGTTGCAGATTACCGTAATGTGTTTGAACTAAATGTAATTAATAAAACTAAAAACCCTGTATCAATCACTAAAATTTTAATATGTGATAACGTTGAAAATATGAAAATTGAATCATTACAAAGTAAAGTGTTATTAACAAAAACTAAAAACATTAGAAATGAGAGTAGTAAATTACCTGTAAATTTATCTTCATTAAGTTCTGAAAAAATATTCATAGTTTTCGATTTACAAAGACCATTACATAGTTATGATTTTGAAATTCATACTAATAAAGGTATTCACACAACTAATTACAAAGGGAAATTAGTGAAAGTACGACGCCTATTAGACTTAGCAGGATTATCGATAAATAAATAATGTGATCCTTTTTACTCATTGGCCAACTTCTCCTTTCAACATTTTATTCAAACGATCATCTACATCGACCCAACTGTCGTGTAAATGATATTTATCATCAAAATTTTCTATTCCTACGTTATGTTGCTCTGTATGATGTTCTCTGCACAAAGCTAATACTTTATTACCATAGTGATTAATCTTCGTTCTATCTCGTCCTCGTCCAACCGTTTCAAGATGTGCTAAATCACTTTTTGGCTTACCACATATAACACAATTGCGGTTGACAGTTGACCAGTATAGGAATGATTTGTCTTGCTTCAATAAATTGCTCGTTTTGTAGCTAAGTGGTATGTCGTTGTGAAATGTCCAATCAAGTGTGATTTCGATGATTTGGCTAGCCTGCATCCTTGTGCAATTACTTAGAGAAATACGTTCATCATAGCCGTAGTATGTTCTTACATACTCGATAAACATATGTCTCATATAGTCCATAGGCTGCCCTGTATGCGCCTCTATGTCGTTGCACAAGGCGAATATCTTACGACGTTGTTTGCCAGTGATTTTGAATGGATCTACGACATTTACATCAACCTCTACATCGAACCCGTTATCGAGTAGCAACGTTTCCTTATCACCTAATTCAACACCCGAGATGACAACAGTTGTAGTGCCGTCATCTTGAGTGATGTAGCTAGTAATTAAAGGCATCTAATCACGTCCTAGAAAGGTAAATCCGAGAACTCGTCATCACTGTTATCAAAAGGATTATTCTGCGCTTGTCCTTGTTGTTTAGGTTGATTGTTAGATTGGCTATTATTTTTAGGTTCTAAAAATTGCACGCTGTCGCAAACGACTTCAGTTACATAAACACGTCGGCCTTCTTGGTTTTCATAACTGCGTGATTGTAAGCGGCCATCTACACCTGCAAGATTTCCTTTATTTAGATAGTTTTTCACATTTTCTGCTTGCTTACGAAAAACAATACAGTTTATAAAATCTGCTTGTTGTTCTCCGTTTTTATTTTTGTAATTGCGGTTAACTGCCAATGTAAAAGTTGCTACCTCCACGCCTGATTGCGTTGTTCTGAATTCGGGGGCTTTTGTTAATCGTCCTGCTAATACGACTCTATTAATCATTATTCATTCTCCTTTACTTGCTTACTCCAGTTATCTATTTTTTTAATACATGTACTGATTTGACTGTTAGTCAAAGATTGTAAGTCGCTAATACCTAAATTCTGTTGCACGTCTTCTACGCTCACTTGCTTTCCTTGTGATTGCATAAGTTTGCTAAATTTGAGCATTTTTTGTTTTAAGGTTCCAATAGCTTTTGCATCAGGTTTTGTGTACTGTTCACGTTTTTGCTTAGCGTCTGCATCGTCTTCATCTGTTGGGATATTAAAGAATTTCATAAGAAAATATCGTTCAGCATATGTTAAAGCTGTACCGTGCGCTTTAGAAACGTCATCTTGTTGACCTACTGCGTAAAAATGGCATTCCAGCCTATCAGTAGGATTGTCAGCATCAATCCATACGTAAATTAACTGCATTTCAACTACAAATTCTGTTGTTACAACTTCTCTATTTAGTTTTTTGTTATATTTTTTTACTTCAATAGGCTTGTAGTTTTCATTCACTGTTTTAGGAACCAGTAGTAAATTGTGCTCAATCATTTTTGAACGTATTCTGTGTAACACCTGAGATCCACTTACATATGAATAATTGAACCCTTTAGTATCTTTGGTAAAACCTTCAATATTAGCTTTCACGTCTGCTATCTTTTGATATAGGTTTAATTTTTCGGACATTATTTAATCACCAGACTTTCACTTGCTTGTAGTTCGGCTCCTTCCACATCTGCACCAGCTTTAATATCTTCTTTAATCTGTGTTTTATTGAGTTTAGGTGGTTGCGGAATATAGTAAGCCTTGTCGATTAAGCTTTCATTTGTGATAATCACGCTAGGTGCATTCTTACGTTTGTAAATGTGGTTGGTAGGCGTTTTGTACTTCTTCAAACCACGTTGTTCAAGCATAACTTCCAAATAGCTTTTTAAACGGTCTGATAAGTTTGCTTTCTGTTTTTTCATTTTCTGCAAACGTTTGATTTCTGCATCGATTACACCAACGTCCCCATCAACGCTACGTTTTAAGCCGATAATATTGTCGACTTTCTCGTGCGTTTCCGCTTCGATCGAGTCTAATGTATCTTGGATAATTCCAGGTTCTACGTCATCCCACATATCTAAGACTTGTAGGTAACGTTCGTTGATCTCGAATAAATTACTCATCTAAAATCCCCCTCCTTTCATAAAGCGAGCCATGATTTTGTCTAAATCATCAGCGTTATTTTCAATGTAGTTATAAATTGACTGCCCTAAAATTCCATCAACTTGATCAACATAATCACGGTCAGAGATGTCAATGTAATCGATAAGCTCATTACCTAAAGTCTTAATAGCCACTCTAATATTAAAGTCACGTCTAGTGACTTCTTTTCTAAATTTGAAGCCGTCAACTTCGATAGTTGACACATATTTATGTCCCTTTTCAAAATGCATTTGCTTGTTCCTCCTAATTTGATATAATTAGGGCTGAAACTATTTCCAACATTTCAACCCTTGACTGTTTGCTAATTGCTGTTAGCATTCAGTCTTTTTTAATGCATTTAACATGTAATGTGTGCCGTGATAAGTCACTGCACTACTGATTAGTACTGATGCTATCAGTGTGGTAAAATACGCTCCGCCGAATATTAATATGGTCGATAATATGGCGCTTACTGCTACAACCATTGCGTACGCAACTAATTCTTGTCTCATGTTAACCACCTCCTTTCGCCTTGAGTATTTCTTCAAAATTTTCATCAATGAAACGATTCATTTTCCTAGCGTTAAAACGCCAACGATTAAAATTTTCATCAGGGTAATGCACAATGCCTTTTCTCCTCAATTCCTTTTCGAATATTGAGTTTTCTAATAACTTCTTTTTAATTGTGACTTCAGAAGCCATTTTTAGCTTCTTTTTTAAATCATCCATACTCCAAACTGGATCTAGCGTCATCTCTAGTAGCTCGAGATATTCCGATTTTTCTATTAAAACGTGAGATTCAGGGATTGAAACTGAAACTTGTATAGTTTGTGTCATTCAAACACCTTCTTTCTAAAAGTCCTTCATGTAATCCATGTCTTTGCCTAGACCGGTAACTTCCCAATCGTTAGCCGTTAAGTCCTCTGCTGAAGGTTGTCACCTCTGCGCGTAAGTCTTTTTTTCTGGAACAGTGTACAACATTCCGTGATGTACATCGTTTGTAGGTAATAGCTCCCCTCTTAACCCCTTTTCTCTCATGTCTCTTCTATAAATAGCTTTACCTTTCTCCATCGCTAATTTTGTCGCTTCTTGAATGTTCATTGTTTCTCTCTCCTTTTACGTTATTCGTTTTGTTATTTGTTATAATTTATTTATCTCCTGTGAAAGGAGGTGAATAGCTATGGGTGTAATTGCAATTTGTGTATCTATTTTCAGCTTTGTGTTAACTGCTCTGAAATACTATTTGGATTATATGAAGGACACACTTAACATCGAAGTCGTGCCTACTAGAAGCTCTACATATCTTCAAGCTGATAAATCTAGTTATAACGATATGACTTTTGTCAACTTCACAAAATTCCCGATTTCCATAATCGATGTTGAATTTGATATTGAAAACACAATTGGAGAGCGGAAAACTTTTAAAATTGTTCCTTATGAAAATAAAAACTATTCAATGCCATTTACTTTAGGTCCTTACGAAAGCTTAGAATGTAAGTTTTTACTTGATGAATATTCCGTGATATGGCAATGGGATGTAACTATTAGAGTCATAACCAATAAAGGTACTTACACAAAACCTGTTGTTATAGAATCATTGAGAGAATTCCGAGAATCAAACCAATTAGTGACAGAGATAACATCAATAAATAAGGTAAGTGCTCTTTCCAACCCCAAGGGTGGTTTTCTAAAGAAGTTTTTACATCATTTAAAAACTTGAACATTTCAATCCCTACTTTCTGTTTATTAATTCTGATATTTATTTAGACCTTGACGCCTAACCTTTTCGACCTCTTGTTAAATCAAGGGGTCTTTTAGCTTTAGAAATTTCTGTGTTTTGAATGTGATGCAATAATTTACTACTAACTTCTTCAAAAATTCTTATGACCTGTTTGTAAGATAAGTTATACTCATGTATTAGCTGATAGATTTGACGTTCTACTGCACCTTCTGCTAAATCCAAATTGTGTTTATAATTTTTCATGGCTCCTCACTCCTTTTTCTTTAAAATGTTTTGTTGTTATCTTTCATTAAAGCGACTGGGTTTCTTTGTGTGTTGTGTATTTCCTCTTTTATGTTGGTTGTTTTTCAATCACCGGTAGGATGTTGTTGCGTTTCAGTAAGTCATAAATAAACAATCTACCTTTTTGCGTCCATTTAGTTGTAACTTTTGAACGCTCTTCATCTAATGGATAAGTGCTTGTGTGCGTGTATCCATTATCTTGGTACTTTGCATATAGCAACCAAATGTCGCCTTGCTTGTACTGAACGCCTAATTCATGAAGTAATTTGTTTAATCCTCTAGCACTCATTCCATAATCCTTAGCAATTTTAGTTACTGATAATAAAGATTTATTTTGAAGAATTAAGTCATAATAAGTAGCTTTAGGTTGCAACTCTTTCACTTGTTGTTCAGCAACTAGTCGACCTTCACGTTCTTTCTTGAACTCTGTAAGAACGTTGATAATGTAATCTGGATTTTGTAATGTCTGCTCAATTACACTATCTGTTGCGTAGATACCGTGTTTGCGAATGGATGGTAGTACTTCTGAAGTGACCCAACGTTTGAAATTTTTTGCTATCTTTCTAATATTTTTATTTTTACTTTGCTTAGCAGCATCGAAAATCAAACTATATAAACCCGATTCATTTATAATTACCATGTTTCTATTTTGACCTGATGCACTAAGTTGGTGCGTCAGCTTATCCTCATTATCAACGTGGTTCCGAATAGCATTGTCAGTTCTCGCATAACCTAATATTTCGGCAACATCTTTACCTACAAAATATGGTTCCTCGTCTACTGTTAATGTTCTTACTGGTAATTCTTCAAAATTGAAAATTTGTAATTCTTCCATGCTATACCTCCTAAGTGTCTTTTACGACACTAATTCTTCAAAAAAAATATCATTCATTTGCTCCTTAGTTAAATTAAGCACTTTAACGATAGCTTTAATTTCTTTAATATCAAATTCCTGCTCTCCTCTAATCCTACTATAATATGCACTTTTTGAAAGTTTTAGTCCTCGCTTATTTAGCTCCCTTAAAAAATCATTTACATGCATTTCTTTGATAGCCAAAGTAGAATAAAGTTTTGCTTTGTTCATCACTTAACACCTCCTGTGTCTTTTAAGATACTTTAATCTTACACGCTGCAAGTCATAAAGTCAACACTAAAGTGTCTAAAAATACATTTTTATTTTATCTACCTATATAATTGTTGCTTTTATGATACTTTAGTGCTATATTCAATACATACTAATTAGGGGGGGTGTTTGATATGAAACCTGACATCAAAAGTAGACGTAAGGAATTAAATTTAACTCTT
This sequence comes from Staphylococcus sp. IVB6240, assembly GCF_025558425.1. Taxonomy (NCBI): domain Bacteria; kingdom Bacillati; phylum Bacillota; class Bacilli; order Caryophanales; family Staphylococcaceae; genus Staphylococcus; species Staphylococcus dromedarii. The sequence continues at coordinate 786,162 of NZ_CP094718.1, read as the reverse complement.
GAACAAGTTGGAAATATAGTTGGTGTGGGAAAATCTACTGTTAGAAAATGGGAAACTGGCGATATAGAAAACATGAAGAGAGACAAAATCGTAAAACTAGCGAAAGCTTTAAAAGTTTCCCCGTCCTACATCATGGGGATTGAAAATGAACAACCTAAACTAGATACCCTACCAGTCAAAAAAATTCCTGTTCTCTCTAAAATATCAGCAGGAATGCCTATTTATACAGAGGAAAATTTAATTGATTACATATATTTTGCTACTAAAAACCTCAATTCTAATAAAGAAGAATTCGGTTTGTATGTGTCTGGAGATAGTATGGATAAACTGTTTCAAGAAGGCGATATTGTAGTAGTCGAAAAAGATGCTGTTGTAGAAAATGGTCAGCTCGGCGTTGTAATGATTAACGGGTATAATGCTACTGTAAAACGCGTTAGGTACAATAATGATCAAATTATATTGATACCTGAATCAAACAATCCACAACACTATCCGCAAGTTTACGGTAAAAATGATGAAGTAAAAATAGTTGGTCGTGTCGTGGCAAGTCAAAGACTTTTTAGATAAAAGGAGTGCTTTAAGCGGAGAGTACACAGTAAAGCGTGTTAGATGAACTGAAACGAAGCTGCATTTAGATCCAGTAAGTTATTCAGATGAATTTAAAACAAATTCATTCGATTTAGAATCTGTTGATGAAATAGAAGTAATTGGAAAAGTGATTTATAACTATCAAATATTTGAGTAACCAAAGCGTAGAGCTGGTGGGGAAAGTGATTTTATAACCCCCTCCACTCTGGGGCGAAGGAGTAAGTATAAAATGGGTGCACCACCGTACCTTTATTATTTAGATTGGAGGTTTAAAAATGGGCAAAAGACTAGGTGTAGCTGCAATACTTGATGAATACACAATAATTATAAATGCCGGAAAATTAGACGGTGTTAGCAAAGGTGATTCACTATCTGTCCTTTCAAGTAATATCATTGAAATTAGAGATCCGTTCACGGATGAGGTACTACATGAATTGAAAAGAAGCAAAGCTAGATTGAAAGTAGTTAAAGTATTGGAAAAAGTTTCCTTTTGCAAAGCTAAAGATGACACCAGTTACATTTTCAGTAACATAAACTTCGCTAGTAATCCTCAGAAAAAATTAAGGACAGATTCTACTTCTTTATTGGATGTCCCAACACAAGAACCTATCAAAGTTGGAGACGTAATTAGATTTGACTAAAACAAATACATTATGCTAGTATTTAAACATACGGAAGAGCCCTCACTGATAGTTGGCTAAAGAATTAATATCACAGCGTGATAGCCCCCCTGTATGTTTAAAAGCATACAATGGGGGTTTTTCTTTTGGAGTTGATATCTTGATTGAGTCTAAAACATATTGTGAATTAAAAAGTATTTTACAAAATGAGAAAAATATTAATATTATTTCTGATGAACATTGTATATCGTTGTTAAAAACTTACGGTTACTTTAACTTAATTAACAATTATAAAACTGATTTGACCGAGACACTGAAACACGAAATAGTTTCTATAGATGATCTAGTACACTTAAAAGAATTTGATAACGACCTTCAAAGTTTGGTTTTTAAGAATTTAATAAAAATAGAGACTACCTTAAAGTCTCATTTGTCATACTTAATGGCTACCAAATTTGGTGTGACAGAAAATGAGTATAAAAATCACTTTAGTTATAAAAATCATATCAGTGCTAAAAAAGTTTTTAAAAATATTGAAAATAAAAAGCATATAAACTTCAATAAGCTTCCGGCAAAACATTATAAAGATAAATACAATGACATCCCTCCTTGGGTATATCTAAAGCATATACCTTTAGGAGATACTCTTAATATTTTCAAAGAGTTAAATACTGACGATAAAGCTGAAATAATCAATGAATGGCCTGAATTCCAGCAATTTGCAGTAAAAGATAAAATAGAGATATTCATCGAACTTATTTATTTTTGTAAGGATTTCAGGGACTCTATAGCACACGGCGGTAGATTGTTAAATTATATTAGTGATAAAAAAATAAAGTTTACTTTATTAGAGAAGATGTTAAAACCTTCAATCATGAACAAAAAAGAATTCTCTACTTATTCAGGCGGCTTCTTTTTATTGACTTTAATAATTACCATTTTATTACCTTCTCTCAAAGAGAAAAATAGATTTTCACAAGAATTCAGAAGTTTCTACAACCTATACTTACAGGAAACTGAGAACCACTTCCTTGAAATGTTTCATATGGTGGCTAACTTACCAGAAAACTACGTTATCCGCCTTCAAAACACAATTTGGTGAGCATATCGATGTGGTTTCAGCAATCCAATATTTTATGGTAATGCCTACCTACAATCGTCAATAAAGTCATAAATCTTGTTGGTAAGGTAGTTTTATAGTAACTGATTAAACCGCTTAAAGCGTTTAATAAATAAAAATTAATCTAAGGAGAGTGGCAAATTTTTGAGATAGATATATTTGAGGTTAATATAATGTAACGCCAATATCCCTAGATGATTCGAAAAGGGGCAAATAGGGATATTTCAAACATAAAATATCTTATCTTTTTATGTTATTTATAAAATGTTCTTGCCAACACAGTAATTATTAATGTAATTTAAATATAAACACTAAAACATCTAAGGAGATTGCTTATGAAAAAACTAAAATTATTATTTGAAGATAACCACTTAGTCAACAATGATGTATACTGGAAGGCTGTATTAAAAGCTTTATTTCTCTCTTATATCTTTTATAATGCATTCGCATTAAGTGATTACGTTACAAAAAACTACATATTTGCAATCATTGCAATCATTATAATTATAATAGGAGTGTGGGCTACTAACAGATTAAAATTTAATTTATTGCAATTTAAAACATTAAACAGAAAAGATATATTAATTACTATACTAGGTTTCATTCTATTGTACTCTTTCGATGAAATATTTGAATATTTGAAACCCGGACTATCCCCTAACGACACATTAATTGTTCATGAATTCTCAGGAACACCTTTTATACTACTAATAATTAGTATCGCAATTATTCCTGCGATTGTAGAAGAAATTATTTTAAGAGGATTTCTACTCCGAGTAGTTTTTAGAGGACATTTATTTATAGGGTTAATTATTTCAAGTATTATTTTCGCGTTATTACATGAAGGGAATACTTTTATAGACTATATCCCTTATTTTTATTTTGGTCTTATTGTTGGTATATCTTATCTTATTACTAAAAGATTAGAAGTTGCTATAATTATTCATTTCTTAAATAACTTTATAACTCTTTTTGAATATTTTAACTAATCTAATTGGATACAGGGTACCTTCCACGTACCCTTATTATTTTTTACTTTTTTTGAGGAGGGATAGTATGCAAACACGATGTTATGACGGGAAAAAGTGGCAATATGAGTTTAAATACGAGGGTAAAAGATATCGTAAGAAAGGTTTTAGGACCAAACGTGAGGCTAATTCAGCGGGATTAGATAAGTTAAATGAGTTGAGGCAAGGCATTGAATATGAGCCTAATTTAACACTTTATGACTATTTCAAAACATGGTGCGAAACGTTCAAGAAGTCCACTGTGACACCTAAAACTTATAAGTCTTACGCTTCTGCTATAGAACATATCAATAACCACCCTATCGGAAAGAAAAAATTAAAAGACTTATCTAGGTATCACTACCAAGATTTTATTAATGAATTTTCAAAAACGCATTCTAAAGAATCTATCAGAAAGCTAAACGGCTATATTAGGACATCTTTAGACGATGCTGTTTATGAAGGACTTATAGCAAAGAACCCTACTTTTAAAATAAGTTATCGAGCAAATAACCCCAATAAAAGCGAAGAGAGTAAGTATATCAGTCTGAAAGACTATGAATCGTTAAAACAATATTTAATAACAAAAAACAATGCATCATCACTCGCATTATTCATTATGATTTGTACTGGTTGTCGAATTAGTGGCGCTTTAAATTTAAAACGTGAATATATCAATCAAGTTAAAAATGAAATATATATTGACGAACGTAAAACAGATTCATCTCCACGTTATGTTTCTGTTAGCTCAAAAGATATTCAACATATAGTTAAATCAATTGATCAATTACCTAGAGCAATAGACGGTTCTATATTTGGTCATCTGACAAATAATGCGGTTAACAAACGGTTGAAAATCTATTGTAACAATCTAGGTATGAAAGAAATAACTTCACACGCACTACGTCATACACATTGTTCGTATTTATTAGCAAAAGGTGTTTCAATTCACTACATTTCAAAAAGATTAGGCCATAAGAATATATCAGTAACTACCGAAGTTTATTCACATTTACTTGAAGAGACATACAAAGAAGAAGATGAAAAAGCAATTCAAATAATTAGCGTCATGTGATTTTAGGGACCCATTAGGGACTCTAAACCCTATAAAAGCCATTGTTATAAGCTTTATAGTATCCCTCCCAGGACGTTAATTACCCCATTGAAATTGTTGTTTCAATGGGGTTTTGTTATTTTACGTGTCAAGAAAGAGTCAGTTGACATATCATTAAATCCTCCTCAAATTAATGAGTGGGATTTGGCTACTTATCTTCCAATTGCTTTTGAAAGTTGGGAGGTTTTTCGGCAGTGTTTAAAGTTTTAACACTGATATACCAGTATCTTTATAGAATTGATATTCTAATACATGATTATCTAGTATTTTTGAAGCGCTGCTTATAACATAGTCATTCCTTCTTACATTCTTGCTACTTAAATAATACATGTGTGTTTTCTTCCAACAAACAATAAAATCGTTCAAACATTTGAATCCACTCTATTCACGTGTTTCATCTTAATAAATTTAAACTCTAATCTTTTTATAGTTTTTAATACAGTTTAATAAATATATTAATATAATGTATGCTGTTACATTGTCCTAATCATTTTGATATGCTATATTAAATATATAAAGGGACATGCTGTAACATGTCCCTATGAGCCCGTTAAAAAGACGGTGACTATATTGTAATAAAATAATCATCACAATGTTATCAAAGTTAGAGTGATGGTTATTTTTTTGTAGATAACTTGACAATTGCTATCATTAATCCTATTAAGGAAATGACGAATGTGCCAAATCCTATCATTAGAACTAATGCATCTGCAATAGAAATCATACAGGCTTCTCCTTTTTAAAGATTCGACCTATGACATTCATAGGCATCACCTCCTTATACTCAGATAGCCACCATCCACTTAACTTGCTCTTTTCTATTCTATCACATTTCAATCTACTTTTTTACATAGTTTCTTTTGTTACTAATAAACTTTATTCAATTAATATATTTCTTAATGTTGTCCCAATACTTTTAGTATGCTATATTAAATATATAAAGGGACATGCTGTAACATGCCCCATGAGCCCGTTAAAAAGACGGTGACTTTTTATTTAAGGTTAAAATAACCTTCACTACTCAGTCAAAGTGTAATTGAACCAGAAAAGTTTAACTTTTCTGGTTCATTGCAGTTAATGTGCCGTGTATTTTTACATATCCCATTCTATAATTCATGCCATTTATCCTATCGATGAAACTTATACGCTGACAAGCAGTAACGTAAACTTATGTCGTAGTCATCTATGGTATATTTTTATAAACAACTATCATTTGAATATATTTAAAGAGATCCCAGGTTAGACCTGAGATCTCTTTTGTTTTTCTTACATTGATTTACGACGGAAGACACGTAATGTAATCATACCAGTTAATAATGCAAATAAGCCTGCAAATATGTTTGCTCGCTCTGCTTGACCTGTATTAGGTAATAGCTTTACGTTATCATCATTTTTCGCTGGTGTTGATGTTTTAGTTTCTGATGGCTTCGATTCATTTGGATTTTGTGTTGATGTTGGTTTCGTTTTACTTGGGTTATGGGTTGATGTTACTTTTGGTTCTGTCGGTTTCGTTTCATTTGGGTTTTGTGTTGGTTTTGTTTCACTTGGTTGTGGTGTTACTGAAGGCTTTGTTTCATTTGGGTTTGTTGGTTGAGTAGGATTATTTTCATTTGGTGTTGTCGATGGTGGTTGATGATTCGTTGTTGGTTTTGTCGGTTCATCAATTCTTGTTAAATCTTCCAATGCTTTTTGAGCTGCTTCTTTATTTTTCAAAGCATTTGCAAGTTTTGCCTCTGCTTCTTTTAATGCCTTATTATTACGTTCGACTAAAGCTTTGGCATCACGAATTGCTTTTTCTTTTTCTTCATTACTAGCATCCATTAATTGTCGTTGGTTCTTCAAGTCTTGAATGTTTTTCTCAATATTTGAAATATCTTTCTGATACTGTCCGATTTTAGACTCTAAAGCTGCTTTATCTTTCTTCAATTGATTAAGTTTACGTTTCAAATCAGCTGAATGGTCAACGACTTCTTCTGTAACATATCGGAAAGTAGTTTTAGGTAGAAACTTAACTTTTCTACCATCTATTTTATACTCAACAACACCCTGGCTATTCTCATTCTCTGTCACACTATAATATAATCCTAGGTCATTAGATTGACTATTATACACAACATTATAATAATCATGATCCGTAAAACTTTTATCTTTATCCCCTGCAATACCGATACTTATTTCTCCGTTAGAAGTTAAGAGATTTGAACGATGACCATAACTTTTAAGTAAATTCCCGTATTCTGAAAACTATGACAATGCCATTTTATATGCAATTTCTTTGTCAGAATATGGTGCATCAGACTCCAATATCATGCCTGAAATGTTCTCACTACTCATAAATTCTGGATGAGGCAAATTTGTTATATGATCAAAGTTATCAGCTAATTCTACCGCTCTACCCGCAGAAAAATCTTTAAGCTCTTGTCTATCTGTAAGATGCACTTTACCTGGTAAACCATTAATACGTTTCAATTCATTAATATAGTCCACAAAATATTCTCCAATTTTGTCGATATCTGGAACGTAACGACCTTTTGTGTACTTAATTGTTTCAGTTCGTGGTTCACCATCAAACTGAATATCCTCTACCCATGAATTGGACCAAAAACCTTTCTTATCTTCTTCTTCCATAACTGGATGATTGACGTGAACTTCTGTTTCTTTAACAGTTGGTTTGTAGTTATTAATTTTAGGTGGATTTTATAATCAACTTAGCCACCTTTAGACAAAAAAACGCCACGTGAATTTCATGTTATTATTGAGGCTACCAGACCAAATCAATAAAGGAATGAATTCACATGACGCATACTTATTCTAACATGACAAACCATAAAGGAACACACTTAAGTTATGAAGAACGTGTTCAAATAGAAACACTTAAAAATTTAGGTTTTTCAAATCGTGCAATAGCGCGTGAATTAGGACGTGCACCTCAAACAATCAATAACGAAATTCATCGAGGAACAACACGTCAAATTAAACGACAAAAACAACAACATAAAGTCTATGAATATGAGACGCAAATTTATTTTTCTTCACTAGGTCAACAACGTTATCGACAAAACAGACAACAATGTGGTGCTCAGCCCTTATGGAAGAAGAACCCATTATTTATGCCATGGGCAGATCACCTCATGAAAAAGAAACGCTGGTCACCTGAAGCAGTCGTGGCATATGCTCACAAGGAACAATGTTTTGAAAGAGAAGAAATCCCTTCAACAACGACAGTATATGCTTGGATAGATCAACAAATCATGGAAACTAAGAATATTGATCTACTAGAAAAATTAAAAAGACGTCACTCTACTCAGAATAGCTACCATAATCATCCACACAGTCGAGTGCTCGGTCCAAGTATTGAGACACGTCCTAGTGAAATTGAATCACGTCAGTCTTTTGGTCACTGGGAAATAGATACCGTAATAGGAACTAAAGACAAGTCAAAGCCAGTTATCTTAACACTTGTTGAGAGACAAACGCGTTTTGAAATACTAGAAATAATAGAAAGTAAAAGTGCTGATGCGGTGTCTCACGCATTGAAAAACTTATTTGACTCCTTAGGCGAAAAAGCACCAAAAATCTTTAAATCTATCACATCTGACAATGGTTCAGAATTTGCATTGCTGTATGAAGAATTTGGCCATATGATAGAAATATACTTCACACATCCATTCTCATCATATGAACGTGGGACAAGTGAAAACCAACATAAAATGATTCGTCGTTTTATTCCAAAAGCACATGATTTATCCAATGTTCAAAAACGCTTCATAAAAGCCATACAACAATATATGAATGACTATCCTAGAAAGACTTTAAATTACAACACAGCTCATCATCAAATGACAGAATGTTTAAAGCACCTCAATCTGTATGGATCTTTCCAAAGCTAAAGTCTTAGCTTTGGTTACCTGTTGAGTATTAATTGATTAAAACCAATCAATCCTCAACAGGTTCGAATACGGTTAACCCTTGTGTACACCTCAGTCATTATAGGTGGCTAACTTAAACTTGAAATTCTCGGTTATTAATTTTATTTTCTTTTTCGGCAATTTCTCTAGACTTTTGATTCACCTGTTCTTTAGTAGCATTCACTTTAGACTTTGTATTATCTAATTTTTTAGTTTCATTATCGATTTGTTGATTAATCTGTTTTGTGGAAGTTGACTTAACTGATTGTGCTGCTTTTAATGCTTGATCTGCATGATTCTTCTCTTTCAATGCTTGTTCTTTTTCTGTTTGTGCAGTTTTGACTTCTTGATTCGCAGTATTTAAATTATTTTGTGCATTTTCAATTTCTTGTTGTTTTAATTCTTCTTTAGATACTTCTGCTGGTGCATCATCTTTTTCTAAAGGTTCTTCTGATTGAGGTTTTTCTGGTTGCGTAGATGGCTCATTGTCTGATGGATTTTCTGTAGATGGTGTTTCTTGAGGTTCATTTGCTGTAGGTTGTGTTTCTTCCGGAGTAGCGGTTTCTATAGGTTGTGATTCAGAAGGCTGTTCTTCTTTATCAGTCGCAGTACCTTCAGTTTGCGGCGTTTCTGTTTGAGATTGATTTGAAGGTTGAGGTTGCGCTTGATTATCGAGGTCATCATTCGTTGTAGGTGATGTTTCTTCTGCAGCTAGAGCATCATGTCCACCAGCTAATAGTGCTGTTGTTGCTAATCCTGTGACTAATGTACTTACAAATAATTTTTTCGACATTTACATGTCCCCTTTCATGTATGAGTGAATATATTTTAAACAACCAACTGATATATTTCTCTCTAAATCGTCGACTGAAAAAAATTATGATAAATACATATTTGTGTTGATTATAAAATCTTAGTAAGTGTATAAGCTTTTGTAATGACATTCTAACATATATAGATGCAAATATTAATATAGTTTATAAAATCATCTATAAATTATATTGATACACCTTATTAACCGTGAATAATCGTTTTTTTCATTATCTTTTAAAAAGCACTTTATTTATGCAGATACTAAAAAAGCACAATACCCTTTTACCTTGAACATTCAAGTTAAGTTGGTATTGCACTTTGAATTGTTATATTTTTTCTATATTCTATTTATCAAATAAGTTACTCTCGGAAGATAATGTAGCAGGATTACTTGTTTTATAATCTACAAATTGCCCAATATATTTTTCATATGTGTCATCTTCAATTAACTCTAAATCTTCAACTCTACCAGTAGAACGATTGTATTTAAATTCGTCACCCAAACGATAAGTTGCAACGACTTCTTGTAATATTAAAACGACAACAAACTCTACATCATCTAGTCTTTTAGGAGATATCTTCCATTTTCCTGAAACTCTGTCTTTAAGAGGTTTATCACTTTCGTCATGTTCTTTTGATAACTTGATCACTAAAATGTTTTTCTTATCGTCCAATATTATCCCTCCTTATTAATAAAATACGTATATTAAATTAATAATTTACACAATTAATTCATATAAACATTATCATACAATCAATATAAAGTAAAATAATTATAAGTATTAATATTGATAATATTAGTATTTCCTCAACTTTTTCTAATAAAAGAGAGTAAAACATATAGCTCGTTTTAAGCAGAATGTTTTACTCCAATATGAATATTAAGAGATTCTTTTAGAAAATCTTTTCTTGATTCAATTTAAGATCGTATAACAATATTATTATTTTATTCAAATTTAATACTTTCAATTATTTGATGCTGACGATTTAGGAAATTCAAGTTATATTTTTTATTCTCTTCAATAATTTCAGCATATGTTTCTTCAATCGGGCTACGTGATTGTGAAATACTCCCTGGATTAATGACATGTAGACCATTAATATTCTCATAACGTGCAACATGTGTATGACCATATAAAGCGAATTGTGCTCCATTTTGCAGTGCTTGTTCTGCTAACATATTTCTAGAACCATTCACACCATAGAGATGCCCGTGTGTGTAGAAGATTTTAACCCCATCATACGTTTCCATACCAGCTTCAGGAAATTCCGGATAAAAATCCATATTTCCTTTCACACGATGATACAAACTTAATTCTGTATCATCATACTTAAACTCTGAATCACCGAGATGGAAAAATGCGTCGGCATCAGCATGATGTTGATAGATATCATATAAAATACCTGTTTCTGAATGATTATCACTAACAACAATCCATTTACTCATAACTACGCTCCACCTTCAATATATGCTTGTAATTGATCGATTGCTTTACGTCTATGACTGATTTCAGCCTTTTCTGATGCTGTGAGTTGCGCCATTGTTTTACGCATTTCAGGCACGAAGAAGACTGGGTCATAGCCAAAGCCATTTTCTCCTGTACGTTGTAATGTAATCTCTCCATCAACTGTTCCTGTAAAAGTACGCGTGACGCCTTCAGCAGTTGTCATGCTAATCACACAAACAAAGCGTGCAGATCTATCTTCATGTCCTTCTAGCTTCTCTAATACTTTATCGATATTCGCTCCATCATTTTTTTCCTCGCCGGCATATCGTGCAGAATAAATACCCGGTTCACCATTCAACGCCATGACTTCTAGCCCACTATCATCCGCAATGACTGTTTTTCCTAATGCTTTCGCTGCTGCTTCAGATTTTAAGCGCGCATTCTCTTCAAATGTTGTACCAGTTTCCTCAACATCAAAATCCTCTATCAATTCATTGATGCCAATAACATCTGTTTCGTTAAAAATTGTTTTAAAATCATTAATTTTTCCTTGATTAGATGTTGCGATTACAATTTCTGTCATCGGACATCCCTCCTAGCTTAATTGTATTTGTTCAACTTTTGTATCTATTTTTAGCCATTCTTTAATAATATATTCCATATGCGTCACATCTCCATTCGCGAAAAAGCGATGTTGTGGTGCTGGATTATAATGGGCATGTTCATGACTAAAGGTTAATAACGCACTTACTTCACGTGCTGTTTCAAGACCTGATGAAATCACAACTTTTCGCTTTCCGAAGTAGTCATAAATGGGTTGATATAGTAGTGGATAATGTGTACACCCTAGAATAACGGTATCTGCATCATGTTGACGCCAACTTTTCAATGTTTGATGAATGACGATATTCGTAATCGTTGGATCTTTATATTTCATTTCTTCAACAAGTGGAACAAATCCTGGACACGCTATTCCCGTCACTTCTACATGGGGATTAATACGTGTAATTTGATGGCGATAAGCTTCTGATTTTATCGTTCCTTCTGTTCCTAGCACTAGAACCTTTTGATTTTTTGTCGTCATAATAGCGGTTCTAGCACCTGGTTCAATAACACCAATCACTGGTATTTTTAATTGTTCTTGTAATGGCTTTAAAGCAACTGCTGTCGCTGTATTACATGCTATTACGAGCATTTTAATATTATATTTTGTTAGATATTCAGCCATCTGTATTGTGAATTTTTTTACTTCGTCGCCACTTCTTGGTCCATATGGGCAACGTGCAACATCTCCTAAATAATATATTGTTTCATTGGGGAGTTGTCGCATAATTTCTTTAGCAACGGTAAGTCCACCCACCCCAGAGTCCATGACACCAATTGGTCTTTCCATGGCTTTCATCCTCTTCTCTGTATTTATTAATGACCATTTTAACATGTGGGAGATTACATTTGCTAGAAACTCAATTTTTTATCCATTGTTTCTAAAGGTTTGAAACATGATTTCTCCCATAAAAATAGAGCTGAAACAAAAGGATGTTCCAGCCCTATCTTTGTATAATTAGTCCACTAAATGATCAGAACCAAAGAATGATTTGAACATATGGAATGATGTTTCTCTATTTAAAGCTGCGATTGATGTTGTTAATGGAATACCTTTTGGACATGCTTGTACACAGTTTTGTGAGTTACCACATGCTTGTAATCCACCCATATCCATCAATGCATTTAAACGTTCGTCTTTTGTCATTGAACCTGTTGGGTGAAGGTTGAATAAACGAACTTGTGAGATTGCTTGTGCACCAACGAAACTGTTATTACGTGTTACGTTAGGACAAACTTCTAAACAAACACCACATGTCATACATTTAGATAATTCATATGCTGTTTGACGTTTTTTCTCAGGCATACGTGGTCCAGGACCTAAATCGTACGTACCATCGATTGGTACCCATGCTTTCATACGTTTCAAGTTGTCGAACATACGCGTACGGTCAACTTGTAAGTCACGAATAACTGGGAATGTACTCATTGGTTCAAGACGGATTGGTTGTTCTAATTGATCAACGATTGCCGAACATGATTGACGTGCACGACCATTGATGACCATTGAACAAGCACCACATACTTCTTCTAAACAGTTCATATCCCAAGTTACAGGTGTTGTTTTTTCCCCTTTATCATTGTAAGGGTTACGTTGAATTTCCATCAAACATGCGATGACGTTCATGTTGTCACGATATGGAATGACGAATGTCTCTTCATATGGTTGTGACGTTTCATCTTTTTGACGCTTGATGATTAATTTAACCGTTCTATCTGAATTTTTATTTGGTTGTTCTACCGTTTGCTCTTTAGTGCTTGTCATTATTTTTTACCCCCTTTTGACTTACTTGTGTAGTCACGTTTACGAGGTGGGATTAAGCTCACATCAACTGGTTTGTACGTAAAGCTTGGTGCTTCATGTGGCCCTTTGTATTCAGCTAATGTGTGTTTTAACCACTCTTCATCGTTACGATTTGGGAATTCTGGTTTATAGTGCGCACCACGTGATTCGTTACGGTTATATGCACCGATTGTAATAACACGTGCTAACACAAGCATGTTCCACAATTGACGTGTGAAGAATACAGCTTGGTTACTCCATTGTGAAGTATCTTCCATGTCGATATTTTCATAACGTTGCATCAATTCGACAATCTTCTTGTCTGTTTCTAATAAACGCTTATTATCACGTACAACAGTTACGTTTGCTGTCATGATTTCACCAAGTTCACGGTGTAATTTATAAGCATTTTCAGTACCCTTCATGTTTAATAACTTATCAAAGCGTGCTTGCTCTTCATCAACACGTTTTTGATATAAGCTATCATCCATATCCACATATGATTTCTCAATGTTTTGGACATATTTTACAGCGTTTGGTCCAGCTACAGTACCACCATAAATCGCTGATAATAATGAGTTGGCACCTAGACGGTTACCACCGTGTTGTGAGAAGTCACATTCACCAGCTGCAAATAGACCATTAATGTTTGTCATTTGATCGTAGTCTACATACAAGCCACCCATTGAATAGTGAACTGCTGGGAAGATTTTCATTGGAACTTTACGAGGGTCATCCCCTGTAAATTTCTCATAAATCTCAATGATACCACCAAGCTTAACATCAAGCTCATGTGGATCTTTATGTGATAAATCAAGGTATACCATGTTTTCACCATTGATACCTAACTTTTGGTTAACGCAGACATCAAAGATTTCACGTGTTGCGATGTCACGTGGTACTAAGTTACCGTAGTCTGGGTATTTCTCCTCTAAGAAATACCAAGGTTTACCGTCTTTATACGTCCAAATACGTCCACCTTCACCACGTGCTGATTCAGACATGAGACGTAACTTATCGTCACCAGGAATTGCTGTTGGGTGAATTTGGATGAACTCACCGTTCGCATATTGTACACCTTGTTGATATACGATAGATGCTGCTGAACCTGTGTTGATCATTGAGTTTGTCGTTTTACCGAAGATGATACCAGGACCACCTGTTGCCATGATAACGGCATCAGATCCGAATGATTTGATTTCAGATGTTGTAATGTTTTGAGCAACGATACCACGTGCTGTATTTTCTTCATCTTTAACAACACCTAAGAATTCCCAACCTTCGTATTTCGTTACAAGTCCATCAACTTCGAAGCTACGAACTTGCTCATCAAGTGCATATAACAATTGTTGACCTGTTGTTGCACCTGCGAATGCTGTTCTGTGATGTAATGTACCACCGAAACGACGGAAATCTAATAAGCCTTCACTCGTTCTATTAAACATAACACCCATACGATCTAGTAAATGAATGATCTTAGGTGCTGCTTCAGTCATTTTTTGTACAGGCGGTTGGTCCGCTAAGAAGTCCCCACCGTATACTGTGTCATCAAAGTGAATCCATGGTGAGTCACCTTCACCTTTTGTATTAACTGCCCCGTTGATACCGCCTTGCGCACATACTGAGTGAGAGCGTTTAACTGGAACAATCGAGAACAAGTCTACATGTGCACCTTGTTCTGCCGCTTTAATTGTTGACATGAGACCCGCTAGGCCACCACCGACAACAATAATTTTCTTCTCTGCCATAAAATAGTCACTCCCCTGAAATGATTAAACCGCTTATAAGAACGCTAAGATCGCACTTACACCGATGTATGATACTACTAAGAATACTGCTAATGAAACCCATGTGAAAATACGTTGTGACTTAGGTGATTGTAAGATACCCCATGTCACTAAGAATGACCATAAGCCATTCGCAAAATGAAAGACTACTGCGATGATACAAACGATATAGAAAATCAACCACAATGGGTTCGTTACGATATCGTGAATCATATCGAAGTTTACTTCATGTCCAAATAATTTTTGGATACGTGTTTGCCACATATGCACCATTACGAAGATAAATGTTAATAAACCTGATAAGCGTTGGAATAAGAATAACCAGTTACGCGTATATGAGTAATGACCAATATTGTGACTTGCAGTAAATGCAATATGAATACCGTACACCGCATGGTATAAAATTGGAATGTAGATCATAATGATCTCTAAGGCGTACAAAAATGGTAATGAGTCCATAAAGCCTGCTGCTTTGTTAAATGCCTCTACCCCTTTAGTCGCTTGATGGTTTACCATTAAATGTACTAATAAGAAAGCACCTAATGGCACAACCCCAAGTAACGAATGTAAACGTCTTAGGTAGAATTGGTTCTTTGATTGTGTCAAAGGAAGTCCCCCCTGCGATACTTTTTAATTTTTGATTTCTTTTAATATTTGCCCTGATTATAGAAAACGTTTGCATCAACGTTTAAAAAAAAGAAATCAATTCACTAATATTGTAACACTAATTGTGACAAATTTGGGTATGAGAATGATTCTCATACCAAATTTATCCAGAAGGCTCGTGAAGTGATTGATAGACATTGTTTGCGGCCTGTTTTGGTAGGCCTGCTGCATGTATTTCTTCAACTGTTGCTTCACGCATTTTTTTAATAGAACCAAATTTTTGTAGTAAGTTGGCTTTTCTTTTCGGACCAATGCCATCGATTTGATCAAGTACAGATTGTAATCCTGTCTTTCGGCGTGTTTGACGATGGAATGTAATCGCAAAACGGTGTACTTCATCTTGAATGCGATGTAGAAGATAAAATGCCTGACTATTTTTCTTAAGTGGAATGATTTCTGCTTCCTTACCATATAATAGTTCTGCTGTTTGGTGCTTATCGTTTTTGGCAAGGCCTGCTACCGGGATATCTAATCCTAGTTCATTCTCTAACACATCGATAACGCCTGACATATGTCCTTTCCCACCATCAACAATAATCAAGTCTGGCAATGGTAAGCCTTCATTTAAGACACGCGTATATCTTCTGCGTACCACTTCACGCATTGTTTTATAGTCATCGGGTCCTTCTACCGTTTTAACTTTATACTTTCGATAGCCTTTCTTATCAGGTTTACCGTCAACAAATGTAATCATTGCTGAAACGGGATCTACCCCTTGAATATTTGAGTTATCAAAGGCTTCAATGCGAATCGGTGTTTGAATGCCCATCGCTTCTCCAAGCTCATCAATCGCATGGATCGTACGTGATTCATCGCGGGCAATCAGTTCGAACTTATTTTCTAGTGAAATACGCGCATTTTTGTTTGCTAAATCGACCAATTGTTTTTTCTGACCACGTTGTGGCGTTAATATCGTTGTATCCACAACAGATTGAATCATCTCTGTATCTAACCCTTTAGGCACATGGACTTCTTTCGGTAATAAATGCTGATTAACTTGATAAAACTGTCCAATAAATGTATAAAATTCTTCTTCAGGTGTTTGTTGAAGAGGAAACATCGTTGCTTCTCGTTCTATCAAATTCCCTTGTCGCACGAAAAAGACTTGAATACACATCCAACCTTTATCGACACTATATCCAAAGACATCACGAATTGTTTGATCTGTTGAGATGACTTTCTGTTTATTCGTTAAGTTTTGAACATGTTGGATTAGATCACGATACTCTTTCGCCTGTTCAAATGCCATTTCTTCACTTGCTTCAAGCATCCGTGTTTCTAAATGTTTAAGAATCGTCTTATCTTCTCCATTTAAAAAGTCAGATATTTCACGTGACATACGTTCATATTCTTCATTTGCTACAGGATAGACACAAGGACCTAGACACTGGCCAATATGATAGTAGAGACATAAACGATTTGGCATTTTATCACACTTACGGAATGGATAGATGCGATCGAGTAGTTTTTTCGTCTCATAGGCTGAATAGGCATTTGGATATGGACCAAAATATTTTCCGCTTCCTTTACGCACCGTTCGTGTCACAATTAATTTTGGATGACGTTCCTTTGTAATTTTAATGAAAGGGTATGTTTTACCATCTTTTAATAAGATATTATATCTTGGCTGATATTTTTTGATTAAATTCAGCTCTAATAATAATGATTCCGTCTCAGTAGAAGTGACAATATATTCAAAATCTACTATTTCACTTACTAACCGTGTTGTCTTCGTATCATGCGACCCTGTAAAATACGAACGCACACGATTACGCAGACGTTTGGCCTTACCAACATAGATGACTTGTCCTTGACGATCTTTCATCAAATAACAACCTGGTTCTGTTGGTAGAACACTTAACTTCTGCTTAATTTTCTCTTTCACCTCTTCCAAACAGATTCACCTCCCGCTCATATCTTGCTACTTTTCTATACCCGTTTTATTTATTAAATATGGATTTATGTAAAATGATTGCATTAAAAAGCCTATCCGCAATCATGCGAATAGGCTTTTTATTATTGATCCAGTGTTTGCTCTATCAACCTTAAACGCCTGGGTAGTCAATTATCTCTTATAGGTGTTTATCTAAAACTTGTGCTAAGTTTTCTTTAGGTTGGAATCCAACAATTTTATCAACTGGTTGACCGTTTTTGAATACGATTAATGTTGGAATACTCATTACTTCAAATTTAGCAGCTGTTGCTTGGTTTTGGTCTACATCTAATTTTAAGATGTCTGCTTTACCTTCGTAGTCTGCTGCTAAGTCTTCTAATACTGGTGCAATCATTTTACAAGGCCCACACCAAGTTGCCCAGAAATCTACTAATTTAACGCCTTCTTCTACTTGTTGATCAAATTTTGCATCTGTTGCTTCAATAATAGCCATATGTTATAGCCTCCTCGATTTTTAATGATGAACAAATTATAACAAATCAATTCTTACCTTTCACTTTAAATGCTCATTAACGTAGAGTGGCCACTGTTACGCCAAAGCCACCTTCACTTGGCATACCCATGCGGAAGTCTGCAACACTCTTATGACGTTTGAGATGTTGTTGCACACCTTTTTGCAATGCGCCTGTACCTTTACCATGAATAATATAAACATCTTCATAGTTACTTAATACTGCTTGGTCTAAATATTGGTCCAGAGCCACCATCGCTTCATCATAACGATAGCCTCGCAAATCTAATTCCATTTTTACCGTTAATCGATTTGTACGTGTCACCATCTTACTTGGTTGTTGTTTTGTTTTTTCCTTCTTCTCTAGGTCTTTCAATGGCAGTTTCATTTTAATAATACCCATTTGAACCACTGCTTCTTCATCATCTAATAGTTCTAATACTTCACCTTTTTGACCATAAGATAGTACTTTCACTTCATCGCCTGCTTTGATTTCATCCCAGCGCTGTTTTTTCACATCTTGTTTGATTGACTTCGCTTCATACTGACTTTCAAGTTGTTTCTTCTTATCAATCAACTCGTGTTCTTTAACTTCAGCACCTTTTTGATCACGCATGTCACGCAATGATTTTACAATATCATCCGCTTCTTGAGTCGCAGCAATCACATGCTGGTTCGCTTTTTCTTTCGCTTCTTCCATCAAACGTGATTCAAAGTTTTGGTATTTCTCATATTGTTGTGTTAAGTCACGATGAATTGTTTCCGCTTCACGCACGAGACGTTCCCATTCAATACGCTGATCATCTACTCGTTTTGCATTGTGTTCTAATGAAGCAATCATTTCATTAATTTCTTGTTCATCTTGACCAATCATCGTTTTAGCATGATTAATGATTTTCAAACCAAGTCCTAAACGTTTAGAAATTTCAAAGGCATTTGAACGTCCTGGTACACCCATTAATAACTTATAAGTTGGGCTTAGTGTGTCTACATTAAATTCAACACTCGCATTCATCACACCTTCACGATTGTAACTATATGCTTTTAATTCAGGATAATGCGTTGTTGCCATGACTAATGAGCCAATTGATTGAACGTGGTCTAAAATACTCATTGCTAATGCAGCACCTTCACTAGGATCTGTTCCGGCACCTAACTCATCAAATAAAATCAGACTATTCGCATTGGCTTCTTCCAAAATACCCACAATTGTCTTCATATGAGAAGAGAACGTCGATAATGATTGTTCAATCGATTGTTCATCACCAACATCACAGAAGACATTGTCAAACACACTCAGTTGACTGCCATCTAATGTAGGAATTAATAAACCAGACTGTGCCATCACAATGATTAAACCAAGCGTTTTTAGTGTGACGGTTTTCCCCCCGGTATTCGGACCAGTAATAATGACGGTTTGAATGTTATCTTCAAATTCAATCGTATTCGCTACGACTGTTTCTCTATCCAAAAGTGGGTGAAATGCTTTTGGTAAGTATACTTTGCGTGTTTCCGAGAATGTTGGCTTTGTCCCTTTAATTTTCGCTGCGTAACGTGCTTTGGCAATTAAGAAATCTAAATGCCCCATAATTTCTTCTGCAATCAAGCAACCATCTCCATCTGCAGCAACTTCTGCCGTTAGTGCCATTAAAATACGATTCATCTCCGTTGCCTCTTCACTTCTTAAGCGAGACACTTGATTGTTTAATTCCACAACAGATGATGGTTCGATATAAAGTGTTTGCCCAGATGCTGATTGATCATGAACAATCCCATTAAAATCTTGTCGATACTCTGCTTTAACTGGAATCACATGGCGTTCATTACGCACGGTTACGATTGCATCAGACAGTTTCTTTTGGTTCCCTGTCGACTTCACAATACGGTCTAATTGTGCTTTCACGCGTTGATTTGTTTTTGAAATACGACTACGAATAGCTTGTAACTCTGTACTTGCTGAGTCAAACAAATCATGTGAATCACATGTTTGATGGATTGATTGATAAAGTGGCGTTAGCACCGGGAGACGTTGCATTTGTCCATCTAGAATTTCATAATGGATACCTTCCTCATCTTCCACGAGTTGATTGTAAAATGTTTTGAATTGATTTTGAACTTGTATCAATCGCTTTATCGCATTCAACTCTTGAACATTTAATGTACCACCAATTTGCGCACGCTTCACATAAGTAGATACACTTGATAATCCACTCAAACTAGGGATACGATATTGATTATAAATTTGGGCGACTTCATCCATTTCATCCATTTGAAATGTTACAGTATCAAAATCCTTTGCCGGAGTCAGTGATTGCACTTTGGCACGTCCTAAATCACTAACCGCTTCTTGTTCTATCATTTCTTTTACTTTATTAAACTCTAATATATCTAAAGTTTTTGTTTTCATTAAAACCCCTCATTCTCTAGTTACTCTGCTTAGGGTTGGTGATGAATGCTTTAAAAGCTTCACGTGACATAGCGTTTAATACATGTTCACGCTTCACCCATCCTTTTTGTGCTGTCGCCACACCATATTTCATAAATTCTAAATGATCAACATGATGCGCATCTGTATTAATTGTAACCATCAAGTCTGGATGTTGACGTAATACATCTGCACTCAAATCTAAGCGTTTAGGGTTAGCATTAATTTCTAACACCGTTCCCGTTTCACGACAAAGTGCAATCAACTCATCCATATTGGGTTCATAACCTTGACGTTTCCCAATAATTCTACCTGTTGGATGTGCAATATGTCGAACATATGGATTTCGACAAGCTGTCTCCAAACGTTTCATAATCTCTTCTTCACTTTGATTAAAACTTTGGTGAATCGCAGCAATGACATAGTCTAATTGTGCAAGCACTTCATCGTCGTAATCTAATGAGCCATCTGGTAAGATATCCATCTCAATACCTGAATAAATATCAATCTCATCATACTCTTCATTCAACGCACGAATTTCTTCATTTTGTTTTAATAAGCGTTCAACAGACAAGCCATTGGCCACACGTAAACTTTGAGAATGATCAGTAATGCACATATAGTCGTAACCTTTTGCAATATTCGCTTCAATCATTTCTCGTAAACCAAATGCACCATCACTTGCAGTTGTATGCATATGAATATCTCCACGCATATCTTCTAATGTAATAATAGAAGACAAGTCTTTTTCAAATTCTGAACCATCCTCTCTCATACTTGGTGTAATCCATGGTGTATTAAAATGTTCGTAAATCGCCTTTTCACTATCTAATTGGATTAACGTACCATCTGCTTGTTCAATACCATATTCACTTACTTTTTCATTACGTGCTTTTGCAAGTTGACGAATACGAATGTTATGATCTTTAGAACCTGTAAAATGCTGAAGTGTATGGTAAAAAGCGGCAGGTTCAATCATACGGAAGTCTACACCAATTGTTTCATCGTCATATGATAGCGTTAAAGATACTTTTGTTTCACCTACTGCCACTTTTTCAACCAATTGTGGTATCGCCAATAGTTGTTCTTGTACTTTTAAAGGATGATCTGTACTAATAATATAATCTAAATCTTTACTCATTTCTTTCATTCGACGGAAACTACCAGCCACTTCAAAACGATGGATCTCTGAAATTTGTGAGAGATAATCCGAAATCAATTGGTTCAACCCGATCATTTGATCAATTGGATAACGTTCTTTCTTAGCACCTAGTTCTTTCACTGCTGCTAAATACTTTTCCTCAGTTTTTTTACCAAAACCACTCAATGAAGAGACATCTCCCGCTTCACAAGCAGCTTGGAATGATGCTTTATCTGTAATATTTAGTTCCTTATAAAGTCGCGCAATACGTTTACTGCCTAGCCCTGGTATTTTTAATAATGGAATAAGACCATTTGGCACTTCTTCTTTCAACGCATCCAATACAGGTGTTTCCTGAGTTTTGATATACGTATTAATCACTTCACCGACACCTTTACCAATATTTTTAAGTGCAGTAACGTCTTCAATTTGATCAAGTGGGCGTTCATCTGTTTCTAAACTTTGAGCCGCTTTACGATAAGCAGAAATTTTAAATGTATTTTCTCCTTTTAGTTCCATATATGTCGCAATTTCTTCTAATAAACGTATGACATCTTTTTTCGTTAACACATCTTCACCTCATTAAAAAAGGAAAGGGACAAACCGCATCTTCAAGTAAAGATATCATCTTGTCCCACTTCAGCCATGATAACCACATACTATATCAAATGTAACTTATATAATATCGTCAATCATTGGCTGTCCATTATTTGATTATATTTCAATAACTTATTAACCTGTCTGTACTTATAATGATTTGCTTATAAATGCAATGTCATTTCCGATAATAAAGGTACTTTCAACACAAACCATTGACCTAGTTGTGTCTCTGCTATATACGTTTGTAACTGTGGATACGGGATTAACACCGCAATATAGCTGACAAAATGTAAGAAAATAACACCAGAAACAAGACCTGTTCCTATACCTAATATGCGTAATATTAAACTTCGGTGTCGTGAACCAAATATCCTCGACACACTACTAAATACCATATACATCATCGTTTTAACAATGAGAACGATAATAATAAAACCACATACGCGATCAAAACGGACTTCTGGTTGATTCAGTGACAATACATAATGCGCATCATATGCCAAGGTTTTAGGAAAAGGTAAAAACAAACGCAAATAGTCACTGAATGGCTGATAATACTGCATGGCCACCCATAAACCAAACAAAGTGCTACTTAGATGTAAAAGACTCCCTATCAATCCACGGTGGAATCCTGTCATCATAAATAGTAGTAACACGATACAAACAAACAGCAAATACATGCTATTTACCTCGGTGTTTTAATCGTTGAACTTCTTCTCTAAGACGTGCATTTTCCTCTTCTAAAAGTACTAATTCATGCATCACATTCACTGCTGTTAAAACAGATTTTCTCACTGAATCCAGTCCTGCATTACGGCGTCCAAGCTCTCGAATTTTACCGTCTACCAGATCCGCAACATAGCGGATGTGTTCTGGATCATCTTCACCAACAATCGTATAGTGCTGGTCATTTATCGTTACATTGATTCGGTTTTTGAACTCACCCATCTACATTCACCTAGCCTATTATCAATAAATTTATTTATCACGGTACATTATACACGAGTTCATTTATTTTGTGTATGATTCCTTCGTTAGTTCATCTATTTTCTATTTATATGTTACTATTTGTTAGGACACAACTAGAAAGCGGTGAAATCAATGTCAAATCTTGTAATGGAACTTTCCACAGAAGAAGTGATTCTATTGCGTGGAAAATTAAAAGCAGTTCGTGGTAACTATCCACCTGGTATGATCTTTCGTTCTAAATATCAAGGTGTAACCATCAGTATATATAATTCAAAAAAAGCAATGTTTCAAGGAGCAAATAATGAAAAAGTAGCCATGGAACTTCTCGGTAGAGTGACCCCATCGCCATCTAAAAAATCAAAAAGCACATCGAACCAAAGTACAAATATTAACTACAATACATATAACTGTATCGGTAGCGATGAAGCAGGTAGTGGGGATTACTTTGGCCCTCTCACAGTTTGTGCATGTTACGTCTCAAAAGAACACGTAGAAGTATTAAAAACTTTAGGTGTTGATGATTCTAAGAAACTGACAGATGCTAAAATTGTAGAACTTGCAGAACAACTTGTCACATTCCTCCCCCATTCACTACTCGTATTGGATAATCCAAAATACAATGAACGTAAGGCATTGAATTGGTCGCAAGTAAAAATGAAAGCTGTCTTACATAATGAATGTATTAAAAATGTCTTACAAAAAATTGATGAAAATGCATTAGACTATATCGTCATTGATCAATTTACACCAAGGCCAACATACGAACGTTACGCAATGGGCGACGTTCCTTTGAAAAATAAAACATGTTATGAAACAAAAGGTGAATCTAAGTCACTGGCCATTGCCGCTGCTAGTATCATTTCTCGATATGCATTTGTCAAACATATGGATGCCCTTTCCAAGCAGTACCGTACAACTATTCTAAAAGGCGCTGGCCCAAAGGTAGATGTTGCTGCCGCAAAACTCATGGCAAAACATGGTGTTGAAGTCGTTGACAGTATTACTAAAAAAGATTTTAAAAATCGGGAGAAAGCTTTGAAGATATTGGAACAACGCAAAAAGTAATAAAAGACGCAATGAAATCAGAAATTGGATTTCGTTGCGTCTTTTGAGAGAAACTGAGTTATGATAGATCGTTCATTTATATCAGTCTATCGATTACTATGATATTAATAACTAAATGAGTTATTTTTCATTATCTTTCTTCTATAAAAAATAACCATCTAGCATATACTTTGGTCAGTATACTAGATGATTTCACCAATAAACAAAGCCACCGTCTTTTTAACGGGCTCTAACGCTAATCTCTTGTTCATATAATATAACACACATAAAATCCATTCAATGGTGTAAGCAAATGCCCATTCGATAAACACTTGAGTCAGTGTCTAAGGGATGGTTATTCCATATATTTTAGTATCCTATCATCTTAATGAATTAAATCAGCTTAAATACCACACATAACAAAATGTGTAAAATATAATTAAAAACGAAACTTAATTGTGATAGAATAGTAACTGAGCAAGTTGGATAGATGGTGGCTAACTCTTTTAAAAGGGGTGATGCCTATGATTATAGTTGTAACACCCAGAAAGGAACAACATGACTGATTACGAAATGCTAATGGTTGTATTAACAATCATTGGCATTGTAGTCGTTTCAATTAATAGTCAAAAAAAATAACCATTCCCAACTTTTGACGAAGTAGGAGAAATGGCTATTTTTCATTTTCTCGAAAAGTCACCGTCTTTTTAACGGGCTCTGAGAGACATGTTGCAGCATGTCTCTCTTTTTTTATAATATAACATACTCATTAAGTCTATTCAATGTTATAAGCGTAAAAAGCCCATTCGACAAACACTTGAGTCAGTGTCTGATGAATGGTCATTTCATGTATTTTAGTATCCTATCGAACTAAACCTAGATATTCCTCTTAATAAAGACGTGTGAAATATAATTAAAAATAAAACTTAATTGTGATAGAATAGTAACTGAGCAAGTTGGATAGATGGTGGCTAACTCTTTTAAAAGGGGTGATGCCTATGATTATAGTTGTAACACCCAGAAAGGAACAACATGACTGATTACGAAATGCTAATGGTTGTATTAACAATCATTGGCATTGTAGTCGTTTCAATTAATAGTCAAAAAAATAACCATTCCCAACTTTTGACAAAGTAGATGAAATGGTTATTACCATCAAATTAAAAAGTCACCGTCTTTTTAACGGGCTCTGAGAGACATGTTGGAGCATGTCTCTCTTTTTTTATAATATAACATACTCATTAAGTCTATTCAATGTTGTAAGCGTAAAAAGCCCATTCGACAAACACTGTAGTCAGTGTCTGATGAACGGGCATTTCTATTTTATCCTCTTAATGTTACACCTTCTACTTCAAGTGCAGATAAAATCTTACTGTGAACTTCTGTAACTTGTTCTTCAGTTAACGTCTGTTCTTTATCTAAATATGCTAAACGGATGGCTACTGATTTTTTGCCTGCTTCCATATGCTCACCTTCATACACATCGAATACTTTGGCATCTTGTAGTAATTTACCACCATTTTCTCGAATGGTTGAAACTAATTCGGCTGCTTGTACTTCTGAATTTACTACGAGAGCGATATCACGTGTCACACCAGGGAAACGTGGAATTGGTTGATAATTAATATAACCAACCGCTTGTTTCATGATATGGTCATAGTTTAATTCGAATACATAAGTACGTCCAAGGTCATAATCTTTCGCAACGCTTGGGTGTAGTTCACCGATGAAGCCAATGCGTTTACCATTTAATAAAACAAAAGCTGTACGTCCAGGGTGTAAACCATCTACTTGCCCTACTTCATATTCAAACGAAAGTGCTAATTTATCTGCAACACGATCTACAATTCCTTTTGCAAGATAGAAATCAACCTCTTCTTTTTTACCTTGCCAAGCATTTGACGTATATTCACCTGTCATAATACCACTTAAATACTCCACTTCATCAGGCATAGCGCTGTCTTCTTTTCCGAAGAACACATTACCAATTTCATAAAGCGCAATATCATTGTTTTTACGTGCAACATTATATTGTGTTGCATCGATTAAGTGTGGAATCAAGCTTTGACGTAATGTTGCATAGCTTTCACTCATTGGCATTAACAATGAAATCGTATCACGTTGCTCAGTTGTGAATGCTGTTGCACGCGCTTGATCAACGAGTGAGTATGTGATGGCTTGTGAAAGCCCTGCACCTTCTAGTGTATGACGAACGACACGTGTTTTACGTTGACGGTCTGTTAATGCACCACTTGTCACTTCTTCAAATACTGGTAATGATGAAGGAATAATATCATAGCCGTAAATACGTGCGACTTCTTCCACTAAGTCCGCTTCAATCGTAATATCTCGACGGCGTGATGGTACACGTACTGTTAATGTGTCACCATTTTCTTTTGTTTCAAAACCTAGTTGTTCAAAGATTGCAATGATATCTGCCTTTGGTAAGTCAAAACCAATTGTACGGTTAATACGATTTACTGTAATATTGATTTCTGTTACAAATTCACCTAAATCACCACTTGCAACACGACCTGCAAGTGTTTCACCTTCCGCAAGTGTTTCTAATAAGTAGCATGCACGATCCACAGCTTCATCTACAAACTCTGTCGCAATGCCTTTTTCAAAACGACTTGATGCTTCACTGCGTAGATTCAAACGACGTGATGTATGACGAATTGAAGCTGAATCAAAAATGGCACCTTCAACAACGACATTTTGTGTCTTGTCAGTGACCTCTGAGAAGTCCCCGCCCATCACACCACCTAATGCAATTGGTGCTTGTCCATTTGTAATGACGATATCTGAAGCAAGCAATGTACGTTCTTGATCGTCAAGTGTCGTCATCTTCTCATCCGCTTGTGCTTTACGTACTAAAATTTCTTTTGAACCGATTTGATCTTGGTCAAACATATGCAATGGTTGACCATATTCTAATAAGATATAGTTTGAGATATCCACAACATTGTTAATTGGACGAATGCCAGCTTTCATTAAACGTGCTTGCATCCATTCAGGAGATGGTGCAATTTTTACATTTTTAACGATACGCGCACTGTAATATGGCACTTTATCTTCATTTTCAACTGTAACTGCTAACTCATCACTTGCTTGAGTTGATTGTTCCGTTGGTGTTGCTGTTGGACGTTGAACTGGTAAGTTATACAATGCACCAACTTCATAAGCTGTACCAATCATACTTAACGCATCTGCACGGTTAGGTGTCAGATCAAATGACATCAACTGATCTTCTAAATGCAATGCTTCAAGTGCGTTTGTACCTGGCTCAACAGCCGTTGCAAAGTTATAAATACCTGCTTCATATTCTTTTGGCGCCACATTACCTGACAAACCAATTTCTTGTAATGAGCAAATCATACCTTCAGATACTTGGCCACGTAATTTGGCACGTTTAATTTTAATGCCACCTGGTAAACGCCCACCTACTTTTGCAACAATAACTGTTTGACCTTGATCTACATTTGGTGCGCCACATACGATTTGTACGGGTACTTCTTCTCCAATATTCACTTGGCAAATATTTAATTTATCTGCATCTGGATGTTTCTCGATACTTTCAACATAACCGACAACAAGATTTTTAATACCTTCAGTTAGGTCGATCACTTCATCCACTTCAATCCCTGTGCGAGTAATTTTCTCTGCTAATGCATCAATTGGTGCATCTACAGCAACGTAATCTTGTAACCATTCTTTAGAAATTAACATGTTGTTTCACCTCGATCTTCTACACCTTTAAATTGATTTAAGAATCTAACATCATTTGTATAGAAATGACGAATGTCTTCAATACCATATTTCAACATTGCAATACGGTCAGGTCCCATACCAAATGCGAAACCTGAATATTTCTTAGAATCGAATCCTGCCATTTCTAAAACGTTTGGATGTACCATACCGGCACCTAAAATTTCAATCCAACCTGTTTGTTTGCAGACGTTACAACCTTTCCCTTTACATTTGAAACATGAAACATCGACTTCTACAGATGGTTCTGTAAATGGGAAGTAACTTGGGCGTAGACGAATTTCACGGTCTGCACCGAATAATGACTTCGCAAGTAATTCAAGTGTTCCTTTTAAGTCACTCATTTTAATGTTTTCATCGACAACAAGTCCTTCAATTTGCGTGAATTGGTGACTGTGTGTCGCATCGTCTGAGTCACGACGATATACTTTACCTGGACAGATGATTTTCACTGGTCCTTTACCATTACGTTGTTCCAAAGTACGCGCTTGCACTGGAGATGTATGTGTACGCATTAAAATATCTTCTGTGATATAGAAGCTATCTTGCATGTCACGTGCTGGATGTGATTTCGGTAAGTTTAATGCTTCAAAGTTATAGTAATCTTGTTCCACTTCATAACCTGTTACAATTTCATAACCTAGACCTAAGAATAAGTCTTCAATTTCCTCAATTGTTCTTGTTAGTGGATGTGCTGCACCATTTGCAACTGGTCGTCCTGGCAATGTAACATCAATTGACTCCTGTGCCAGTTGTTCATTCAAAGCTGCTTCATTTAAAGTGACTTGACGCGTTTCAATCGCTGCTTCAATCGCTTGTCTCACTTCATTCACTTTTTGACCATATGCTGGTTTTTCTTCTTTCGGTAAATCTTTCATATGTTTCATCAAGCCAGTGACAAGTCCTTTTTTCCCTAAGTACTGTACTTTCACTGCTTGTAACGCTTGTGCATCTTGTGCTTGTTCAACTGCTTCCAATGCATCTTGTTTGATTGTTGTCATTTCATCTGTTTGCACCATTACAATGCCTCCTTATATCCATTCATTACATGCCACATTATGATTCGTTACGTACCTTTTTACGAAAAAAGACTCCGCCCCTCAAATATGGGACGAAGCCTTGCCGTGGTACCACCCAGTTTTATGCATAAATATACGCATACACTCTGAAGATATGTTGATAACGGATCATAACACCCGACTTAAATCTCTTTAAGTAGCCAAAAAGGTGAACAAACTATGTAAGTTGAGGACGACTCCCAGTCATAATCGTCCTTCCCTGAACAAACTCCGATAATAGTTTTCGTCTTTTTATTAGCACATGTTTAATTATTAACAAATCTATTATATACATCTCAAATGTATGGGTCAACCTTTTAAATGGAACATGAGAATGCCTGCAGCAATGGCTACATTCAAACTTTCTGCTCGCCCATAAATGGGAATCGTGACATTTTGCGACGTTGCAGCAAGTAGTGCCTCAGACATTCCTTGCCCTTCATTACCTAATACAAGTGCAAATGATTCCTGTTTTGATGGCACATTGTGATAAGAAACTGCGTCTTCTAATGCAGTGCCATAGACTGGACCTGAAAAGTTTTTAACATAGTCGACAACATCTTCCACTTCAATCGTTGGAATATGAAAGACGCTTCCTTGACTCGCACGTAATACTTTTTCTTGATAAACATCTGCTGTCCCTTTTGCTAGCACAACTAAATCCAATCCTGCAGCATCTGCCGTACGCATAAGCGTTCCTAAGTTCCCAGGATCTTGGATACGATCCAAAATAAGTACTTGTTTCGCTTGTTCGACCGTTGCTGTCGCTTTTTGGATAACTGCAAAAATTCCTTGTGGTGTCACCGTTCCAGATAACGCTTCTGCGACTTTTTGATTGATGACGTAACATTCTTTCGCAGCATTTTGTAAATTTTCAGAAACACGTGAAGGGTCCATCATAAACAATTGTTCTACAATGATGCCACTATCGACCGCTTCTTCAATCAAATGAAATCCTTCTATGATCGCAAGCCCTTGCTTATCGCGCTCTTTTTTCTTTTTTAGCTTATTATAATTTTTAACTTTTCCATTTTGTACCGATGTAATTTCTTCCATAACTAACCTCTTTTCATCTACAAAATAGCTTGACTATGAAACCATTTAAATCTTGACATATATTATACAAGTCAGTTCATCACACCCATGCCAACAAATCTATTTTATAGAATATAGTAAAAGACTCAAAGTCATCATGTAAACATGTATACTTTGAGTCTTTGACATAAAACAACTATTCAAATATCGAAAAGTGTTTACTATTATTTAGAAACGACTTCTTCGCCTTTGTAAGAACCGCAGCTTGGGCATACGCGGTGAGCTAATTTTAATTCACCACAGCTTGGGCATTCTTGCATACCTGGTACTGCTAATTTGAAGTGTGTACGACGTTTGTTTTTTCTTGTTTTAGAAGTTCTTCTTTTTGGTACTGCCATGATTAATCCTCCCTTTTATTCGATTCCTTATGACGCATTGCTGCTAAAGCTAGTGTGCGTTATCATTTTTCATCGTATAATTTTTGTAATTTTTGAAGCCTCGGATCGACTTGCACATTTGAGTCATCTTGAGATGGGTCATTATCCAAATCATCTTCGTCAATAACTTCCCAACCTCGACCACCAGTTAACATCTTATCGCTATCTTCAGCGATAACACGCATTGGTTTTTCAAGCATGACAATCTCTTCCGCAATACTGCGTAAATCAATCATGCCATCTGAGACAAGATGATAGTGTTCATCGTCCTCATCTTCGTACAAACCATCTAAATCAAACACTTCTGTCGTTGTAGTATCGAAAGGAACTTCTACAGGGACAAGTGTACGTGCACATGGCATCGTATACGTTCCACGTAAGCGCATTTCAGCTACAACCTCAGTAGATTTAACATTTAACACACCGTCAACCTGTACTTCTGACAAGTCGATAATATCTAACTGACGCGCTAAATCGTTAAATTCAATTGTTTGATCAAATTTAAAAGGTTGTCCTTGGTATTTTCTCAATTGT
The DNA here is from genome assembly GCF_025558425.1 of Staphylococcus sp. IVB6240. Taxonomy (NCBI): domain Bacteria; kingdom Bacillati; phylum Bacillota; class Bacilli; order Caryophanales; family Staphylococcaceae; genus Staphylococcus; species Staphylococcus dromedarii. The sequence continues at coordinate 755,289 of NZ_CP094718.1, read as the reverse complement.
GTTATTGACCATTTCATATGGCTTCACCTCTAACAAGCACAAAATTTATTTTAACTTTTGCTAGGCAAGTTGTCAAGATTTTTTCTTAACATGCTTAAGTTTTGGTACAATACTCATAATGATATATGAAAGGACAGAATGCAAATGAAAAGTGTTGCTTTAATCACAGAATATAATCCTTTTCATAACGGTCATCTTTATCATGCACAAACAGCCAAAAAATTATCACAAGCGGATGTCACAATTGCGATTATGAGTGGCCATTTTGTCATGCGTGGTATGCCGGCTATGTTCAACAAATTTCAACGTGCACAAATGGCATTAGCCGGTGTGGATCTCGTCATTGAACTCCCACTCATAGGTTCGCTCTCTTCCAGTGACTATTTTGCAAAAATGGGTGTCTTAATGGCAGATTTTTTATCGGCTGATGCATTATGCTTTGGTAGCGAATCTGGTCATATCGAAAAATTAAAACAAGTTGCCACGCAGTTACTAACACTTGAAGAAAAAACATCTTTTCAACAAGCCATCAAAGAAGGTAAGACGTATGCACGTATCGCATCTGACCACCTAGATAATACGTTAATGAGTGAGCCTAATAACATCCTTGGTATCGCCTACTTGAAACAACTTCAAGTGTTAAATAGTTCTATCACACCCTTGACGATTCAAAGGCAACATACCCACCACCATCACCATCATATCACTCATGATACATTTGCGAGTGGAACAGCAATTCGTCAATCACTAATCAATAACGATATAACTTGGCAAAATATGATACCTAAGGAAAATCAACAGCTTATGAGTCAGCCTTTTTTTAATAATGAACGTTTATTCGACTTTTTAAAGTTAACGATTTACCAACAAGATGCCGTATCACTCAGCAACATCTATACAATGACAGAAGGCTTTGAACATCGTTTAATCAAAACTATCAAAACAGCAACTTCTTATGATGATCTCATGCAAAAATTAAAAACAAAGCGCTATACATACACACATATCCAACGTGTACTAATGAATGTGTTATTGAACATTTCAAAAGATACTGTTTCTCATACGATTGATGCCGCACGTGTTCTAGCGATGTCAACCCAAGGACAAGCTTATCTTAAATGGTTAAAACAAACCTCTCCAGATCGTCAAATCATCACAAATGTGAATCAAAGTAATGCTCACCTGTTTACAAATGAAATTAAAGCAACACATATTTATAATTTATTAACCCAGCAAACACAAACAGATTTTAATACACCTGTCTTTATTAAGAAGTAAAAAATGTGATGGGCGTGGACTACGAAGTCTTTACTAAACATAAAGATCTCCACACCCATTCTCATCACACTTTTATAGTTTTATTGTTGAAACTTGGAGAGTAACGCCTTTTCTACATGTTTCGGTACAAATTCTGAAATATCCGCATTATATTGGGCAACTTCTTTTACAACGCTTGAGCTAATAAATGAATATTCAGTAGAACTCATCATATAGAGTGTTTCCACACGACTGTTTAACTTTTTATTCATAGATGTTAAACGCAATTCATATTCAAAGTCACTCACCGCACGCAAGCCACGAATAATCGTGTTTGCACCAATTTTGTCACAGAAATCAACGAGCAAGCCACTAAAAGAATGGACTTTCACATTAGGTAAATGTGCTACCGAATCTTCAATCATTTTGATACGTTCTTCTACACTAAATGTGCCGCTCTTCTTCATATTACGTAAGATGCAAACATGCAATTCATCAAATCTATCAGAACTTCTCTCAATAATATCAATATGGCCATATGTGATAGGATCAAAACTCCCAGGAATGACCGCTTTAGTTTTAACCATGGTTTTCCTCTTTTCGTAAAATACATGTGTCAGTCAGGCCATAGTGATAACGTTTCATTTCTTCAAAAGGTGCTGTTTTAATTACTTCACGATGGCTAAACTCACACACGATGATACCATTGTTTTTTAATAAATCAAATGCATGAATTTGTTCTAATGCTTTATCTATCAATCCTTTTTCATATGGTGGATCTAAAAAGATAATATCGAACTGTATTTCACGTTTACTTAATGCTTTAAGGGCACGATCTGCATTGTTGCGATAGACTTCTGCTTGGGACTCTAAACCCAGTCGTTGCAAGTTATTATGAATAACCTTGACTGCACGACTATTTTGATCAACAAAGATCACTTTCTCCATCCCTCTTGACAAGGCTTCTATGCCAAGACTTCCGCTTCCACCAAACAAATCTAGTCCAAGTCCATCTATGTTTTGTAGGCTATTAAAGATGCCTTCTTTTACTTTATCCATTGTCGGTCGCGTATTACGACCTTCAAGTGTTTCCAAAGATTTACTCTTATGCTTGCCTGCGATGACACGCATTCTCTCACACTTCCATTCTCATTTTATTTTTACTATACTTTAGGTTAAGGAGGTAAAATGATGCAACAATCTTTTATCGTATTAGGCAACGGCCTAACAGACTTATATGAATTTCAAGCTTTAATTGATCACAATCACGAACGCATCTCGCGTATCGTCTTTTTCCATACACCTAAATCGAAACATCAACGTTCTTCGGTTGCTATCATCATGCAACCAACACCTAATCGTAAGTTCCAAGCGATGTATATCATGTTGGATGCGATGAATTATCCATACCCTGAAGGTAATAAGAAGTTTACAATGATTCAATCTTTCGCAACACCTTATCACATAGAAATGGTGGGCATCGATGCTCATGCGCCAGATGATTATCCGGAACTCGACCTCTATTTTAATTATCTAAAAAGCGTACTCAGATTACAGCACTGGATTCCGCCATTAGAATAGTTAGTTAACCCCTTCATGTTTCTCTTTATCATAAACCTTTTTTAAATGTTTATAAGGGGAACCTGTTATTTGCGTTACATATTTTAATTTATCTAGTTTGTCTACAACCTCATCAACACATTCTGCGTCGACGTACATGTAGACATATTTAAGTTGTTTATTGCTGTAAACAATATGCCCATATTTTCGAATATGTCGTTCATGCTTCATGTTTTTTAAATAGACAATGAGTTTTTCTCGTTGTACGATTTCCAACATCTTCACCTCACACTCTCTACTTATCCTACCATGAGTTGAACTGTAGAGAAAAGCAGTAATATTAGTTTTAAAGGAGAGATTTTATGACAAAAACAAACCGTGTCCTCACAGGTTCTCTAGTAGGGATTGCTAGTTTGATCAGTGGTGCCCTCTACATCACTAATAAAAATAAATCGATTCAAAAGCGAGAAATCAAACCATTCTTCACGCACAAAGCCCCCTATGTCTTTAGCCATCGCGGTGGAATGCAAGAACGTCCTGAATCGACAGAACTTGCCTTTGATCACTCTGTTGCTATGGGCTTGACTGGTTTTGAAACAGATATTCGTATCACTAAAGATGAACAAGTCATTGTATTTCATGATGCCACAGTCGATCGAACAACGAATGGTTCAGGTGCCGTATCACAACATACATTGTCTGAACTTCAACAATTAGATGCCGGTTATCGCTTTACCAATATTAATGGCCGCAAACCATATCAAAACCATCCACAAGCTAAAATTATGACAATGGCAGCATTGTTACAACGCTATCCAGATCAGTTGGTTAATATCGATATTAAGGACCATCCAAATAGTTATGAAGGAACGATTGCGGCTGAGCGTCTATACAAAGTTATTAAAGAAAATCATGCAGAATCACGCGTTCTTGTGACAAGTTTCTATAAGGAGCAAATCGAACGTTTTCACACATTGGATATTCAAGATGAAATTGCCATTGGTGCTAGCCAACATGAAGTTACTGAAGGGATTTTGAAGTGCTATAGTGGATTAGGTCATCTATACCAAGGATTAGCCGATACGTTCCAAATGCCAACCGTTCATAAAGGACTTGTACTGACACAACGTAAATTGATTTCTTGGTTAAATCAACAAAATATTGCACCTGGTTTTTACGGTGTCAATAATGTTGACTATATGGTCGATTTAGCAAACAAAGGTGTTCACACATTAGTGACAGATCGACCAACAATCGGCAAACAATTTTTAACATTTTATCAAAGTAATTAAGTGCTAAAAAGGAGCAGTCAAGCGACTGCTCCTTTTCCTATATTATGCGTGACATTGACAACCGCCACCTGATCCACATCCACAGCTGGATTGATGAAACAATGGCGTACCAGCATCCACTTTCACATGTTCAGATACACTTGATGCTAAAATAGTCACGACTTCATCCAATAACAATTGCAAATCATGCTCGCTTTGCTTAAAAGCGACAACTGTCTTATGCGTTTCATATGCACGTTTTTGACGTCGTGTCGCAAGCATCACTTCTTGATAATCCGGATGATAACGCCCAAATCTTTGAACTTCTTCATAGCGTTCTTTCTCTTTCATAAATGCTTGATAGTATGACTTAGCCACATCATCTTGATCGAGATTCATCTTAGCTTTGCGATAGTTTTGAAAAACATCTGATTGACGTATCATACTTGCTAACGCATCTGTCTCATCCAACACATCAACAAAAGCCTCATCAAACATCATCTTGATCTGCCCCTCGCTCTAAAAAGATTAGTAAAAAGTAATTGTCGTCTATTTTACCACCCATTTCATCATACTTTCCACTCAACAACCTTGAACGGTGTGCATCTGAATTCATCCAACTATTAACCAGTGTGGGTACATCGCTAAAATTATACCCTACATTTTGTGAGATAGACTGATAACTCAACGGCGTCTCATTAATTAAGCTCATTAAGTTATTTTCGGTAAATTCTGCAGAGCTATCATCAACAGATTGAAAAAGATTAACAGTTGCAACATTCTCAAGCGTACTATTCACCTCTAAGTGATCTCGATGATGCAACTCACGCATTTCATTGGTCAATTCATAGAGTGTCAGCAGCTGGTTGGCATTTTGATCCGGATTTCGCTTGTCAGAACGTTCATGTGACATTGTAAAGCTATCATCCATTTCATTACTAGAATACGGATTCATGTCCACTAATGCTTGCTTATCTAAATAGCGCACGCCCATGATTTTGTTGCTTTGCTGATCAATAAAAACTTGCGCAAAGATATCATTAAATTGAATTAACGCCTGTGTTTTCACATCTTTATCAGATAGTTCGAAGTGATAATGCTTATCGCCAATATCAAATTGTGGTTCTGTATTTAAAGAATAGTTGTTGTAAAGGTTTGTGGCATCTTCTCCAATTTTAATAGGACCACTTTCTGATTCTGTTGTTTTACCCGTTACATAAGCAGATTTAACCTCGTTATCTTTCGTCGTAATCAACATATATGCTTTATCTCGCTTAAATACATATGTTTGGTATCCTTGTAAATAATGATAAACACGATCTGCTTGACCATACTTTTTGGTCACTTGTGTCATGGATTCACCAACTAGCAATCCTAAGCCTTTTTCTAACTTTGGATTTTCTGCTGTTGTTGATTGTGCAGGTTGTTTTGCCTTTTCATATCGGCGTTCTTCATTGTGATTTGGGTTTTCTAGCACATCAAATTCTAAACGTGGTGCATAAAATAAATAAACTAAAAATCCAATTAATATGAAGACACCTATTATTTTAATCAAATATCGTTTCATAGCACACTCCTTTACACAAAATTCCATATAATATCTATTCTATCTTATTTGTATAGTAAAGATAAACCACTCTCACTTACATTTCATTAAAATAATTAAAAGAACAAAAAATAGCCGACTGAAATGGAGTTTGCCATGTTCAGTCGACTTTTAAATTAATGAAGTTCAACAGGTGTTGCGGTTTGTTCGAGCACACGATTTAATGCTTCAATATTTTGACGCCCTTGTTCATTCATCCAAGCTACAGCTGCAGATTCTCCTTCTGAAACATAACGCTCTACGCCATCAGCCCATGTCGCACGACCGCACAATACACCATTAAATGTTGAGCCTGCTTCTTTAGCAAATCTTAATGTCTCCTGGAATAATGATGCCTTCACACCCGCACTTAAAAAGATAAACGGTAAATCTGTCGCATCAGATTGTTCTTTAAAGTAGTTAATTGCTTCTTCTTTTGTATACACATGTTCATTTTCTGAATAGCCTTCAACATAATTCATATTTACAGGCACTTCTACTTTTAAGACATTGACACCATAGCGTGAGTCAGAAAATTCTTTCATCATTGTGTTGACCTTATGTGGTTTCTTCTCTGCATATTCTTTAGAAGTCGCATCAGCAATTTCTGCATCATATGATACGAGTTCTAAGAAAAATGGCAGATTTTCCGCATGACATTCAGACCCAATACGTTCGACAAATGCTTGTTTTTGATGATTGATTTCATCAGGCTCATCTACATCATAGTAAAGTAAAAACTTACATGCATCTGCACCCGCTTCTTTCAATCTTTTAACAGACCACACAGATAGTAAATCTGGTAAACGTCCAGGCGTCGAGGCATCATAACCTGTTTTTTCATATGCTAAGAGTAAACCTGTATTTTCCGCTCTATCTTCTGCTGCTGGCAAACCATATTCTGGATCTAACAGAATAGAAGATGCATATTTCGTTAATTCTGAAGAAACGATTGTTTAAATTTCACAATCTCATCTTCATCCGCTTCTGTGCCCTTTACTTTGCTAATCATTTTCTTTAACGCACCACGTTGATCAATGGCTAAAGCACCGATAATTCCTTTATCATTGCATAACTGCTTTAAATATTGCGTCTTTTCTTCACTTTTTCCCATTATTTTACGACTCCTTTTTATACCTTTTCAACGATAATTTGGTCATATAATTTTTGATAATTCGTCATGTCTACGAATCCTGTTATCTCTTCTTGTGCATTTAACATCCCAAGAACATTGCCTTGCTTTAGGATATGTTCATCAGATTCATTTTTTTCTATTGCTGCAGCCATTCCAGCGACTGTCGCATCACCAGACCCCACTGGATTCACTACTTGAATTTTAGGAATTGTCACTCGATAATAAGTGTCTCCATGTTTCGCTAACGCGCCATCTGCACCAAGTGACACAACAATCCATGCCACGCCTTTGAACAGTGGATCAGCTAACGCTTCTTTTAGCTCATCAGTTTCAGCATGAATTGTACGACCCAACAGACCTGATAATTCAGTGTTATTTGGCTTAATCAAATATGGCTTAACATCATGTTTTAAAACCTTTTCTAAAGCTTCACCACTACAATCCAATACAACCGGCGTTTCCTGACAGACTGTTAACATTTGTTGATAAAAGTCTGTTGGCATTCCTTTAGGTAAACTACCTGAAATCGCAATTAAATCTGCTTGTTCAGCTAACTTTTTAAGATGCACAAGAAAAGATTGCGCCTCACTGTCTTTAATCAAGGGACCACTTTCTAAAATTTCCGTCTGCTGCCCATTTTCATGTAAAATTGCGATACAATTACGCGTTTCACCACTGATGGGTAAGAAATCGTGGTTAATTTGATGCGCTGCCAAATCTTTGGTGATCGCTTCACCTAACACACCACCCATTAATCCACTCGCTAGGACATCCGCACCAAATTGATGGAGTACTCTCGTCACATTCAGACCTTTACCACCCGCTGTTTTGCGTACATCCGTCACGCGATTCACCGTGTCGAGTTGGAGATTTTTAAGCGAGTATGCCATATCGATAGAAGGATTCATTGTAATCGTTAAAATCATCTTCTCACCTACTTAGTCGTGATATTCACCGCGCTCCCACTTCTCTATAAATTCATCAAAGAAGTGTGGATCATTTTGTTCATCACTCGCCGCTTCTACACGTGCAATTTTGGCAATTAGCTTTTTGTTTTCTTCAGTTTCTTGATATTCTGCTTTAATGAACGCCTCAATAATGTCACAGATTAAAAATTCACCTGTCACACACCCACCAAATCCAATAACATTCGCATTTAAAGCTTCTTTCGCATAAACAGCTGAAGTCATGTCGCGAACTAATGCACTGCGTACACCCGGCACTTTATTTACTGCATTATTAATACCGACACCAGTTCCACATATGCATACACCTAAATCTGCTTCACCACTTGTCACGGCTCCCCCCACTTTTTTACCGAAAATAGGATAGTGTGTACGTGTGAAGTCATATGTCCCAACGTCTAACACTTCATAACCTTTTGCTTTTAAGAAATCTGACACTGCCATTTTTGTATCTGTTACAATGTGGTCACAACCAATTGCAATTTTCATTTCATTCATCCTTTCTCAAATTGATTATTAAGCCATTTTATTCAACATATCGACACGAATTTGATGACGTCCGCCATCATAATTTGCCGCTAAAAATTCTTTAACAATGTTTAACGCAAGTTGCTCTCCAACAATTTCTGATCCAAGTGTGATTAAACGCGCATCATTATGCTCTCTAGTCATATAAGCAGAACGTTCATCAGACACTTCCGCCGCAATCATGCCCTTTACTTTTGTTGCTGTAATAAAGCTACCTACACCATATGTATCAATCGCAATTCCCAAACTATCTTTGTTTTCTTTTAAGTCATTTACAATTACTAAAGTTGATTCAACAAAGTCGACTGCTGCTGATTCGGTTTTATCTACAACTGTAAAATTTTGTGCTGTTAAATATTCTTTGATTGCATTCTTCAACTTCAATCCATCATGATCTGAACCAATTACTACACGCATTACCAACGCCTCCTGAATGTATTTGTTTAAATGAGAACATTTTTAAAATGTAGACTTGTCCTCCTATAGGTAGATATTTTTAAAAAGCAAAGTGATATTCGTTTTATTTTGTTCGTTTTACAAAAACAAACAATAATAAGTCGTATAAATCGCCATCAAAACATAATATTCTAAAATATATACCGTTAAATTTGGGATACTTTTCATAGTTAAAATGACTTGAATCATCAATAAATATCACTTTTATCACATTTCAAAATACCCAACCTTGTTACACACATATAATAAATCATAATCGAACATTTATCAACATATTATGTTTGATTACTTTTGTTTTTGTGTTGACAGTCACTATGTAAACGGTTAACCTAAAAGTGCAAACAAGAAAGCAAACACAATTAAACTTTAGAAAGGAGTTGTTCTGTTTGAATACCTTATTTTTTGAAGATACCGTGTATATTTCTGACAAAAAGTCACAAGCAGGAGTTTTTGAAGAAGTATATGAGGATTTGTTACAGAAAAATTTGGTCACTGAAGCTTTTTTACCAAATATTTTGGAGCGTGAAAAAAACTATCCGACTGGATTAGATCTTTCACCCGTTTCTCATGAGTTACCTAATATCGCAATCCCGCATACGGAAAGTACTTATGTGAAAACGTCACGTATTATTCCAATTAAGTTAAAACATCCCCTAACATTCCATAATATGATTGCACCTGATGCAACTTTGACAGTGACATTTTTGTTTATGATTTTAAATGAAAATGGAGAAGCACAAGCAGGGATGTTGGCACAGATTATGGATTTTATTAACTCAACAGATAAAGAGGCATTAAATACATTTTTTGATTCAGAGAATACGCAAACGATTTATCAATTTTTAGAAAAACACTTTACTATTGAAGATTCTGTATAAAAACAGATGACATCATAGTTTATTTAAGGAGAGGATTTATTATGATTAAAATTTTAGCTGCTTGTGGTGCGGGGGTAAATTCAAGTCACCAAATCAAAAGTGCATTGGAAACAGAATTAAAAAATCGTGGCTATCAAGTTGTTTGTGATGCGGTAATGATTAAGGATGTCAATGAAGAGATGTTATCTCGATATGATATTTTTGCACAGATTGCGAATACAGATCTTGGATTTGACGTGAATATTCCAGTAGTGGATGCAGGTGCAATTCTTTATCGTATTCCTGCTATGGCAGAACCGGTTTATCAACAAATGGAAGATGTCATTATGTCATTGGATAAATAACGAGATTGTGAGAGGCGTGCTTAGAATTTGAGCAGAATTAGAGCAATGAGTAAAATTGCTTTTTAATTTTATCGAATTGCGACATTCTGCCGAAAATTCTGCTCCTCGAACACTGACAAACGGGGTAGCGAAAGAAGGGATGTAAAAATGAATACAATTATTGATATTGCAAATAGTCTATTTAACCCACTTATTAACTTGGGAGCAGCACCATTAATGACCATTGTGCTGACGATCATTGCATTATTTTTTAAAGTTAAACCTGCCCGAGCACTTGAAGGTGGGATTAAGCTTGGGATTGCTTTAACAGGGATCGGTGCGATTATCGGTATTTTAACAACTGCATTTTCAGAAGCCATGACAGCATTTGTTGAAAGAACTGGGATTTCATTAAACATTACAGACGTTGGTTGGGCACCTTTGGCAACAATTACATGGGGATCACCTTATACATTATATTTCCTTTTAGTGATGGTAGTCTTAAACATAGCAATGCTCGCATTGAAAAAAACAGATACACTTGATGTTGATATTTTTAACATCTGGCACTTAGCCATTGTTGGGTTATTTGCGATTTTCTGTGGTGCAAACTTATTAACTGCGACATTATTAGTACTTTTTATTGGTGTATTAAAAATTTGGAATTCAGATTTAATGAAACCGACATTTAATGACTTATTAAATGTACCTGCAACAAACCCTATGACGACAACACATATGAACTTTATGATGAACCCAATCATTATGGTGTTCGATAAAATTTTTGACAAAGTATTCCCTTGGTTAGACAAATATGATTTTGATGCTGCAAAATTGAACAGCAAAATCGGTTTCTGGGGTTCAAAATTTGCAATCGGTATCTACTTAGGTGTATTTGTAGGCTTACTGGCTGGACAAACTCCTACTGAAATCTTCACACTAGCATTTACAGCGGCAGTCTGTTTAGAACTCTTCTCACTCATTGGTTCATGGTTTATCGCTGCTGTTGAACCTTTATCACAAGGGATCACTGACTTTGCGAACAAACGTCTTAAAGGCCGTGCCATTAATATCGGTTTAGACTGGCCTTTCATCGCTGGTCGCGCTGAAATTTGGGCAACTGCCAATGTATTAGCACCTATTATGTTACTAGAAGCAATCTTCTTACCAGGTAATAAACTATTACCTCTTGGTGGTATTATTGCCATGGGTGTGACACCAGCATTATTAGTTGTGACTCGTGGCAAATTGATTCGTATGATTGTTATCGGTGCCGTGGAATTACCACTTTTCTTATGGTCAGGCACATTGATTGCACCATTCGTTACGAAAACAGCCAAAGCAGTTGGTGCATTCCCTTCTGGTTTAAATGAATCTGTCATGATCTCTCACACAACAATGGAAGGACCAATCGAAAAATTCTTAGGCTATCTTGTTGGTCATATGACACAAGGTGAATTGACTTTCGTATTATATGCCGCACTCGCATTAGCAGCTTACCTACTTATTTTTGTATGGTACGCATATGAAATGAAAAAACGTAACGCTGAATACTCAAAAGCAGAATAACAATTATTAAGGTGAAACAGTCATTTCCATTGCTGTTTCACCTTTTCCAAAATTGAAGTATCATCATAAATTTAGGCTTTTGAGGACCAACAAATGGTGTCTCAAAAGCCTATTCAAAATAAAATTTTCAGTAACTCTAAAAATTTTATACAATATATTTTTCTTCTGTTTCCACTTTTTCATAATGCTTTTGTTCATCATCATCGATAATAACTGCTGTGATATCTTGAAGATGATAAAAAACAGAAAAGTCCTTCTTACCCACCTTTGAATGATCAATTAATAAATAACGTTCTACTGAGTTATCTAGTGCCAATTTCTGTGTTTGTCCTTCTTCAAATGTAGATGTCATAATTTTTTGTTCGCTCAAGGCGTTGCAACTTAAAAATGCCTTATGAAAATTCATATCCTCTAATGATTTGTTCGTAATCTCTCCAATAAAACATTGTGTTGTTTCTCGGAATTCCCCACCTAATAAATATATTTTATGGTTATCTTGGTGATTTTTTTGTAACTCCTGGAAGATAGGTAAACAATTCGTCACAATGCGTAAAGAGTTACCGCTAATCACTTTTGCAAGCATTTCTAATGTGGTGCCTGGTCCGAGAAAAATGGTGTCTCCATCATGAATGAGTTCATTCGCTTTTTCAACAATTCGTTGCTTTTCTTCCTTATACATAATTTGTTTTTCATCATGGGAAAGTTCAACTTGGCGATATAAATTTTTTAATCTCGCACCACCATGTACACGTTCCAACAGTCCTTGTTTTTCTAACTCATCTAAATCACGTCGCACTGTCATATCAGATACGGAAAGCTTTTCCATGATCTCGCTTACCTTAACCGTTCCACTTCTTTCTAATAGGGACATGATTGCATGGAATCGTTCTGTTTTTAACATGTTATCGCCTCTCTCTCTTGACACTAAACGTACAAATTCATAGCTTTAGCGTATCAAATTATGAATGATTATTCTACCAGCAGTCATCAAGATTTTACTTAATTTTTTATCTGTCATATTCTTAAATTTAAATCTTTCTTATTTCAAAAAAACTGACTGACATTTCTTATGAATGTCAGTCAGTTTTATAATCATCTTCTTAAAAACCAAATGTCGCTTTAATTAATGATGTTGTTTCTCCACCAGGATAGAGAACATATAGTAATAAATAGACAGCTACACCTGTAATGGCAGTGAAAAACCAAATGATAGATGCAACAGGTCCTGTTTTACGGTGTACGTCATACTTGTCTTTAAGACCTGTGAAGATCTGAATGATGCCAAATACAGCACCTATTGTTGCTAGTATAATATGGAATACCAAGAAAATTGTGTAGTAGATACGCATAGAATCTGGTCCACCAAAAGCGGTATTTCCAATAAAGATCGTACGACTTGCGTATATTGCAAAGAATAATACGGCGAATATTGCTGCCCACAGCATGACTTTTTTATGCTGCTCGATTTGACGTTTCCAAATGAGACGCCAACCAATTGCTACAAGCACTGCACTGATTACTATACATGTTGTACTAATGGTAGGTAAAATAGGTAAGCTCATCTTCTCATCCTCGCTTATTTGTCTTCTAAATCCATTTAATTAAAGATATCACTACGACAAGTGCAAAAAATACTACAAGATAGTTCAATGAATAAATAAACATTTTTGTTGCCCATTTAGATTCATCTGTTGTAGCTTTAAAACTTGTTAATCCTAACCCAATCCATCCTAGGTTAAGTATTGTCGCTAACACAATAAATGTCGTACCAAGTTCTTGCATCACAAATGGTAGTGGTAATAGCGCAAACAGCCATAAGAACATGCCGATACGCGTTCTATTAAAACCTTTTACGGATGGTAACATAGGAATATTTGCTAAGCTGTACTCATCACTGCGTTTGATTGCAAGTGCATAAAAGTGAATTGGTTGCCATGCAAATACGACAGCAAATAATGCTAAAGCCATCACACTTAATTGACCATCTATCGCTACCCAGCCAATGAGTGGTGGAACTGCACCTGGAAAACTACCTACAACGGTATTCCAAGTCGTATGTCGCTTAGACCATATTGAATAAAATGAAACATATCCAACAATACCAGCTAAACCAATGACGCCAGCTGGGACATTAATCATAAATAAGAGCAACTCACCTAAGATCATCATCCCCATACTTAATATGATAAGATTACGATCTGAAATACGGTCATTCACTGTCGGGCGATTTTGTTTACTTGGCATTAACTGATCTATATCTTGGTCATAATAGTTGTTAATGGCACACGCACCACCCATAACAAGTGTCGAACCTAGCATCATCACAATCAATTCTGGCATAGAAGATAAAAATGATTTATTTGTCATCACGATAGCAAGCCAACCACCTGCAAAAGCGGGAATCAGGTTTCCTTGTACAAGACCTAACTTAATGATTGCTTTAAGCTCTTTATATGAAATACGTCCAGTAGTTTCCGGAACTACTTCTGATTTCGACATTGATTTACCCCCCTTTTTTGTCATATATACCAATGATATATGAAAGTCCTATAATTGACTAGCTTTATTCCGAAATTTTTGTGACACTTTATCGACATTCGGTAATCATGACTAAATTAGTACAGATTATCAGAGTTCTTTTTGCTATAATATAGAAGAATTCCATAGAGGGCAGTTTACTATTTTCATACAGCAATGCGACCGACAGCTGCTCAGGAAAAATATTATATATCGAGGTGTTTAGCATTGTTTAAAAAGCGCAACCTTAAGTGGTTATCCGTTTTAGCAACACTCATGATGATGTGGGTGCAACTGGGTGGCGCACTCGTTACAAAAACAGGTTCTGAAGATGGTTGTGGATCAGACTGGCCATTATGTCACGGTGCCTTACTTCCTGAAAACTTACCTATTGAAACAATTATCGAATTGAGTCATAGAGCTGTTTCTGGTTTATCACTTTTAATTGTAACGTGGCTTGTCATCACTGCATGGAAAAATATTGGACATATCCGTGAAGTAAAACCTCTTTGTAAGATTAGTGTTGGTTTCCTATTAATTCAAGCCTTAGTAGGTGCTGCAGCTGTTATGTGGCAACAAAATGATTATGTATTAGCATTACATTTTGGTATCTCATTAATTAGTTTTGCATCTGTCTTTGTGCTCACGCTCATTATTTTCGATCTTGATCAAAAATACGAAGCAAATATTGTACACATCAAAAAGCCATTACAAATTTATACATTTATTATGACAGCTGTTGTGTACGTTACAATTTATACAGGTGCACTTGTTCGTCATACTGAATCAAGTCTTGCATATGGCGCTTGGCCTTTACCATTTGGTGATCTCGTACCACATGGTGTCCACGACTGGGTGCAACTCGCACACCGTATTATGGCAACACTTGCTTTTACAATTATTTTATTAACATATATTCACGCTGTTAAAAATTATTCAGATAACCGTACGATTCACTATGGTTATACTGCTAGCTTTATTTTGATTATTTTACAAGTCACAACAGGTGCTTTATCAATTATTACGGAAGTTAATCTGATTATCGCATTATTACATGCGTTGTTTATCACATTACTTTTCGGCCTGATCAGTTACTTCATCTTACTCATTCTAAGATCAAATCGTGGCGAACAATAATCATTCATAAAACGCTTGTCACCTCCGGGATGACAAGCGTTTTTCTTTTCTTTATGATTCCATTTTTTCTACTTCTATTAATAAATCTCCTGTTTCAATACCATCATTACTTTGTACATGAATCGCTTTCACTATTCCTTTAAATGGTGCTTGAACCGTTGTTTCCATCTTCATGGCTTCTGTCACAATAAGTGATTGTCCTGCTTCAACCGCTTCATTTTCTGATACTTTGACATCGATAACTGTACCAGGCATTTGCGCGCCAATATGTGTTGGATTACTCTTATCTGCTTTCGGTTTGGCCATATGCACAGCTTGAATATTCTCATCTTTAATTTGAATACGTCGTGCTTGTCCATTCATTTCAAAGAAGACTGTGCGCATACCGTTATCATCTGGTTGTGTGATTGTTTGCAACGTAATGACTAATACTTTCCCTTTATCTATTTCAATCTTAATCGTTTCATTATCGCGCATACCAAAGAAGAAAGTTGGCGTATCTAGAAGTGATACATCTCCGAAACGTTCGAATGTTTGGATATACTGTTCGTACACTTTTGGATACAATGCATAACTGACCACATCTTGTTCTGTTACTTCACGCTGTTGTTTTTCTTGCAGTTCTTCTTTTAATGCATCAAAATCAACAGGTGCTAAATATTCTCCTGGACGGTCTGTAAGGGCTGGTTGTCCTTTTAAAATAACTTCTTGTAACTGTTTGTTGAAACCATTTACTGGCTGACCTATTTCTCCCTTAAAGAAAGAAACCACTGAATCTGGGAAATCTAATTTATGGCCTTCAGATAGCACTTGTTCTTCATCCAACTCGTTCTGTACCATATACAATGCCATATCCCCAACTACCTTGGATGACGGTGTTACTTTAACGATATCCCCAAATAATAAGTTAACACGTCGATACATATCTTTGACTTCACCAAAACGTTCTCCTAATCCGAGACTTTTGGCTTGTTGACGTAAGTTTGAATATTGACCACCTGGCATCTCATGTTTATAGATTTCTGTGTGTGGTGATTTCATATCACTTTCAAAGTCTTCATAATATGGTCTGATTGCATCCCAATAGTGTGATAAACGTTCATGTCCTTCAATATCCATACGAATATCACGTGAGAAACCACTCATCGCATAGTATAGTGAGTTGCTACTTGGCTGACTTGTTAAACCTGACATCGCTGCAACGGCTGTATCAATGACATCCACTCCTGCATTAATCGCTTGGTTATACGTTAATATTCCATTACCACTAGTATCATGCGTGTGTAAATGGATTGGTAAGTCCACAGCTGCTTTCAATTCACCAATTAACTCATATGCCGCACGTGGTTTTAATAAGCCGGCCATATCTTTAATGGCTAACATATGGAAACCTTCACGTTCTAATGTTTTCGCTAAGTCAACATAGTATTCTAAAGTATAGACATTTGAACGTGTTGTATCTAAAATATCTCCAGTATAACAAATCGTTCCTTCAGAAATTTTTCCTGCTTGTTGCACCGCTTCATTGGCAACTTTCATTTGTTCTACCCAGTTAAGCGAGTCGAAAATTCTAAAGACGTCTACACCTGCTTTTGCACTTTCTGCTACGAACTTTTGAATCACATTATCTGGATAGTTTTTATAGCCTACTGCATTAGAAGCACGTAAAAGCATTTGGAATAACACATTTGGTATCACCTTTCTTAAGTGTGCGAGACGATCCCATGGATTTTCTTTTAAGAAGTTGTACGCCACATCAAATGTCGCACCACCCCATAATTCTAATGAGAAGTTATCCTGCATGACATGTGCTGTTTCAGGAGCGATTTGTAGTAAATCATGTGAACGTACTCGGGTTGCTAACAATGATTGGTGAGCATCTCGGAAAGTGGTATCTGTAATCAGCACTTCCTCTTGTGCTTTTACCCATTCTGCTACTGCATCCGGACCTTCTTCATCTAATAACTGTTTGGTACCACGCAACTGCGCAATCTCTTGTGTATTCACTTTAGGAATTTCTGCAGGTTCAAAATGTGGTTTTGGACGTTTTTCAACGCTTGGAAAACCATTGATTGTGACATTACCGATATATTCTAGTGTTTTCGTACCACGGTCTCTTGATGGTTGGATTACAAATAATTCAGGTGCTTGTTCAAGAAACTTCGTTGTATAGTCCCCAGATGCGAATTGTTCATGTTGAATCACATTATATAAAAATGGAATATTTGTTTTCACACCACGAATTCGCATTTCCTGAAGTGATCGTGCCATTTTTTCACGTGCTTCTTTATAACTAATCGCATGTGTTGAAATCTTTACAAGTAATGAGTCATAAAATGGTGATATTTCAGCACCTTGGAACGCATCTCCTGCATCCAGACGTACACCAAAACCACCACTTGAACGATATGCAACAATGCGCCCTGTATCAGGCATAAAGTCTTGCGTTGGGTCTTCTGTTGTAATACGACATTGAATCGCATATCCCATTGATTGAATGTCTGCTTGTTGTGGTAACGCGATACGTTCGCCATGTAATGCTTCACCATCTGCAATCAATAATTGTGTTTTAACAATATCTACACCTGTAATCATTTCTGTAATAGTGTGTTCTACTTGAATACGTGGGTTTACTTCAATGAAATAATATGAATCACCTGATACCAAAAATTCAACTGTTCCTGCATTGACATACTGAATTTGTGTCATAAGATCTACTGCTGCCTGACAAATTTCTTCACGCAGCGATTCAGATAAACTCACAGATGGTGCCACTTCAACTACCTTTTGATGACGACGTTGAACAGAACAATCACGCTCATATAAATGAATGATGTTGCCTGCTTTGTCCCCGATAATTTGAACTTCAATATGCTTTGGTTCATCAATAAATTTCTCTATGTAAACTTCACTACTACCGAATGACTTTTCTGCTTCAGATTTCGCACGTGTGAATGACTCTGATAATTCCGATGCATCTCGAACGATACGCATCCCTTTACCGCCACCACCACTTGTGGCTTTGATCATTAATGGATAACCTGCTGTTTCAGCAAATGCTTCTGCCTCTTCCAAATTTGCGACTGGGCCGTCTGTCCCTGGAATAACAGGTAAATTTGCTTTAATCGCTGTCGCACGTGCTTTCACCTTGTCACCAAACATATCAAGATGTTCAAGCTCAGGGCCTACAAAAATAATCCCTTCTTCTGCACAACGTTTTGCAAATTGCATATTTTCACTTAAGAAGCCATAACCTGGATGAATGGCATCCACATTTGCTTCTTTAGCGATTTGGATAATGCGTTCGATGTTTAAATAAGATTCAGCAGGTCCAAGGTCTTCGCCTAATAAATACGCTTCATCTGCTTTATAACGATGTAAAGCCCTCATATCTTCCTTAGAATAGATTGCTACTGTTTGAATACCGAGCTCTGTTGCGGCTCTAAAAATACGAATTGCAATTTCACCACGGTTTGCGACTAAAATCTTTTTGATACGTTGCATAGTATCAGCCCCCTATTTGATGTGTATGCCAAGTGTGCATGTTACGTTCATTAACTTGTTGATAAGGAATGATTATTCTAATGATAAGAATTAGTTATCTCTATTAATAATATTAAATAATCAACACCCTTATTTTAAAACGCCATTTCCTTATTGTCAAAATTTTATTATCTATTCTAACGGACTGTTTTATAGGCACATTTCTGAGGATATTTCACTAATCAAAAAAGATGCCACAAAGTACTCGTTACTTTGTGACACCCTTTTTGGTTTATATTTATCTTTGTTGTTTTTCATAATATCGTTGTCTGGCTTCTTCATATTTGATTTGTTTACCGATAAGTAACAATAGCCCCATCGCCAAGCTTAAACTCATCATAGAAGAACCGCCAAAACTAATGAATGGTAGTGGCACACCTGTTAACGGAATCAAACCTGATATGCCTCCTAAGTTAACAAATGCTTGAATACCAATATAGCTTGCAATTCCGACGCAGACAAGTTTATAAAAATATGAATTCGTTTTTGCAGCCATTGTCAGTGCACGATACACAATAGAATAAATAAGGATTAATATGATAAGCGCACCAATAAAGCCTAACTCTTCACAAATTACTGCGAAGATAAAGTCTGTATGCGGCTCAGGCAAGTACCCTAACTTCATGACACTATTACCTAGTCCTCGTCCAAAGAAGCCACCATTCCCAATAGCCAATAATGAGTTGGCCAAATGATAACCAATCCCTGATTCGTAATTGAATGGATTTTCTAATGCACTAAAACGTGCTGTTAAATAGGCAGGTAACACGTTTATACGGAAAATGATAATAATCACTAATACCGTGATGAGTCCTAAAACAGCATACATCATAATCTTAAGTAAATTTTTAATGCCAATTCCAGAGTAAACAATAATACAGAAGAAAATGGCACCAATTAACAATGTTTGTCCAATATCTTTTTGTAATAATACCAAGCTAATGATAAATCCTACAAAAATAATCGGCCCAGTAATGACGCGTGGTGTTCTTTGTATTTGGATTTTTTTTCGATCAATGATATACGGCACATAGAGAATAATACCGATCTTCAGTAACTCAGAAGCCTGTAAGTTCATAAACCCTAAGTTCAACCAACTCTTAGAACCATTGATTTCACTACCCAAAACAAGTGTTGCAAATAATAACAGCAATAGAACACCCATCATACCGAGTTGAACATTTCGATTTTTAATAATACGTACATCCATGATATACGCCATAAAGAAAACGATCGTAAATCCAACAATGACATATACCAACTGTCGCATGTAAAAATATGTACCTGAAACTGGTACCCCACCCGTTAATGTTCCACGCGTTGCAGGTACCATACTTGCACTGTATACCATCGTCAGTCCAATGAGACATAGCGCAAGATAAGTAAGTAATAATGGAAAATCGATATATTTAGAGGATCTCAAAATATATCGAAAAAATTGATTGATTCGGTTCATTGATTTATAACATCCAATTCGTTACATTTATTGCTGATAACATGACAATGGGACAATCGTCATTTAAGTTAAATGATAGTATTGTCCCAATCGGTGTTATACGCGTAAAAATGCTTCGTGTAATTTTGATAACTCTTTCTCAAGACGTAACATTAACGCCTTCCCATCTTCTTGATCAACTAAGCCAAGATTCACAGCAAAGTTAACTTCCTTCTGTAAACCATACATCTGTGTATCCAATACTTCTTCGTATAACGGACACTGTGGCATTGTTAAATTATCTATTTGAACTTTGATTAATTGTAAAATGCGTTCTGCATCTTGGTTCAATTGGTCATATGCAGCAGTTCTATAATCGTGTTGCTTGCTCATGACAGACTCCCCCTATTGATTTATCTTCATGTAAAAATTCTATCTCATCCCATAGTAAAAAGCAAGTAAATTCCAAAGCCCACACGTTTCATATATGTTAAAATAGAACTATTCAAAACAAGGGAGTGCATAATCTATGATTCAAATCAAAGGTGCTGTTAAATTTCCAATTACACTGGATAGTACAACTTGGATATTTGATGACCGTAAAGTAACAATTGAAGATTTAGAAAAAGGTGTTTTTGAAGGCGAAAAGCCAATTAAGTTTGAAGACAATCGTGAATGGAATAGAGCTATCCTTGAAGGTCAAACAAACCCACCAACACTTAACTCAGAAATCGAATATAAAAAGCGTGCTGTCTTAAAGGGGTCTTTTGCAATTAATATGACACCATTTTTCAAAAATGCAGAACCACATGATTCAGCTACAACTATTCGTTTATCAAATGCAACGGATCATATTGATATCCCATTTTCATTATTACCATACTTATTCTTCCAATTTGCTAAAGACGGCAAACGTCTATATGAAGATGACGGTGTAGATAGCTTCATTTACACACAAGATGAAGGTTACCAATATAAATTCCAACACGTTACACATATTGAGGTGTTATAGCAGATGCGAAAAGTCACTTGTGTCATCTGTGATACCGAAGTGCTCCTTGATGAAAGTACTTTGTTATCGAAACGTCTAAAAAACAATCCCATTCGCACATTTATGTGTGACGAATGTAAAAGTCGTTTAGACACACCAAGACAACGTCCTTCTCATGCGATGTCTAACGAAAAAAGTCATGATGCGTAAGTTTGCATCATGACTTTTTCTCTATCTATCATTTTTCTTAGGTGATGAATAATGTTCTGTTTTGAATGAGTTCCATAACTCATCTGGCAGTGAATGTTTATCTTCTCTTTCAGCATCAAAGTAGTCAATAATTTCATCTTCTCGACCTGCTGCAATTTTTTCTACAAGCTCAGGATCAAATAACAAGCCACGTCCGATCGCAATCAAAGGCGCACCTGTTTCTTGTGCAGCAAGAACATCTTCTCCATTAAAAATTGAGCCCACACCAATTAATGGCATACGACCATCAATCCAATCAAGTAACAGTGAGATACGTTTTTCGCCTGCATATTCACCTTCTCTTGTTAATGAATGAATGTCACCTAAAGAAACATGTAAGTAATCCAGTGGTTTTTCAATTAATGTATCTACTAAACATTTTGTACGTTCCATAGTGATACCTGGTGTCTCTGCTTCTTCTGGTAAGAAACGATATCCAACAATAAAGTTTTCAGGCCCTTCTTCTTCCGCAACACGTAACACTTCATCCACAACAGCTACTGGGAAACGTAATGGTTCTCCCCATATGTCATGTCGACGATTATAATACGGTGAGAAAAATTGATGAATTAAATAATGGTTTGCACCGTGAATTTCAACACCATCAAAGCCTGCTTTAATCGCAAGAGACGTGGCACGACCAAAGTCTTTGATGGCTTGTTGAATCTCTTCACCTGTCATTTCACGTGCACTGTGAGGTTCTTTTTCACCCCATCCATATGTTTCAATCTCACTTGGTCCCTTTACATCACCGTTCGGCACATATTGTGGTAATGATTTGACACCACCATGATGAATTTGAACGATTGCTTTAGCACCATTCTCTTTGATTGCCTCAGCCACACGGCGTAAGCCATCTAAATCGGCTTCTTTTGAAATAGAAGGTTGTCCAGGGAAAGCTTGACCTTCCACACTTGTATAACTTGCCGCTGTAATCGCAAGACCGAGTCCTTTTGTTCGTGACGACATATATGCCACTTCTCGATCAGAAACTGTACCGTCTTCGTTTGAAATCGTATGCGTTAACGGTGCCAGTACAAAACGATTGCTGATTGACTGACCATTCGGAAAAGTCAATGGTTGGAACATTGGTGCAAATTTTTCATTCATGCTAAACATCCTCCTAATTATCTATCTACAATATGAAATATAGTAAATGAGACTTACTTCTAAATCAAGTTTTTGAACTCAAACTCGATTGAAATAAGTCTCATGTATGTTAAAAATGATTCATTAGATGTTAAGGATTATGCGTTATCTTCCATCATTTGTTTGATACGTTTTGCTTCTTTTTCGCGTTGACCTTTGTTTAAAATTTTCTTTCTTAAACGAACATTTTCAGGTGTTACTTCGACAAGTTCATCATCATTAATAAATTCAAGTGCTTCTTCAAGTGACAAAATACGTGGTTTTTTCATTGTTTCAGTTTGATCTTTCGTTGCTGAACGAACGTTCGTTTGATGCTTAATTTTTGTGATGTTTACTGTTAAGTCATTTTCACGGTTGTTTTGTCCTACGATCATACCTTCATACACTTCTGTACCTGGTTCCATAAAATTGACACCACGATCTTCTAAACCTAAAATCGCATATTCACTCGCACTACCTTGGTCCATCGATACAAGCACACCGTTACGTCGACCACCAAGACGACCTTTAATACGTGGACGGAATTCATCAAATGTATGGTTGATAATACCATAACCACGAGTCATTGACATAAACTCAGTTGTATAACCGATTAAACCACGTGCAGGTACGTTAAAGATTAAACGTGTTAATCCATTATCTGTTGTAACCATATCAACCATTTCACCTTTACGTTGTCCAAGTGATTCAATGATTGCTCCCGCATATTCTTCTGGAACTTCTGCTTGAACACGTTCGAATGGTTCATGAAGTTCACCATCGATGTCTTTTAAGATAACTTGTGGTTTTGATACTTGTAATTCAAAACCTTCACGGCGCATGTTTTCAATTAAGATAGATAAGTGTAACTCACCACGACCTGCAACCGTCCATGCATCCGGTGAATCTGTTGGTGTTACTTTAAGAGATACATCTGTTTCCAATTGTGTATCTAAACGTTCTTGGATTTGACGTGCTGTTACGAACTGACCTTCGCGACCTG